>JAKBCE010000053.1 GCA_021808195.1 Pseudomonadota bacterium | reverse complement strand
ATGCACCGGGCGCGCACCGGCTTTCACGGCGCGACGGATCTCTCACCGGTCACTCTCGGGGCGGCGCTGCACTTCGATACCTGGGTGCCGAATTTCGGCATCCAGGAGTACATGCGCCATACCGAGCAGACCGATGAGGTGTTTCCGCACGATTACACGTTCCGCGAGGGCTGCTTGCACTGCGGGGAAAGTCCGGGTCACGGCGTCGGGCTCGACGAGAAGCTGGCCGAGCGCTTTCCCTACAACCCCAAGCAGCTGCCGGTGGCTCGTCTGACCGATGGCACGATGTGGGATTGGTGAGCCGTCGCGCCAATCGGTTCGAGCTGGCGCGACGCTGCGTTTTAACAAAAGAGAGGGGATTGGCATGATGAGGCGAAATTATCGAGCGGCCGGCGTCCTGGTCGCGCTGTGCGGGATGCTCTGTGCGGGGTTTTCCGGCGCCGCCCCGGCCCGTGCCGCGGTGCGACCTTACAAGAACTTCAGTGTCGCGGTGTATATCCCCGTGACTTCGACCCGGCAGCTCGCCAACCCGCAGACGCTGCGTCGCCAGTTCCAGCGCATCTGGAGCCAGGTGCACTTCAACAAGGTGTATCTCGAAGTGTACCGGGATCAGGTGTTCGCCAACCCGGCGACGCTCGACCGGATCGCGGCGTTCTTTCGCAGGCGGGGCATTACGGTCGACGGTGGCATCACGTTGTTCGCCGGCCGCAACCAGTACAATCAGTACAATTCCTTCGACTTCGAGAACCCGCACGACGTCGCCATCTGCGAGCGAGCCGTGCGCATGGCAGCCCGCCATTTCAATACCATCATTCTTGATGACTTCACCTTCTTCAATACGCGCAGCAACGCCGACATCAAGGCCAAGGGCGTGCTCAGCTGGACTGATTACAGGCTGCGTAAGATGCGTTGGGTGGCGCAGCATCTGATCATCGACACGGCGCACCAGGTCAACCCGCATGCTCAGGTGATCATCAAGTACCCGAACTGGTATGAACACTTTCAGGGCCTGGGCTTCGATCTCGATCGCGAAGCGAAGATGTTCAGTGGGATCTACACCGGCAACGAAACCCGCGATCCGGTGCACACGGCGCAGATGCTCCAGCAATACGAGAGCTATCTGATCTATCGGTACTATCACAATATCCGGCCGCACGGGGACAAGGGTGGCTGGGTTGATACCTTCGGCGATCGGTACGTCGACCGCTATGCCGAGCAGCTCTGGGACACGCTGTTCGCCAAGTCACCCGAAATTACGCTGTTCAGCTGGCCGCAACTCGCGGTACCCGAGCCGGTGAGCCCGGGTAATCGCTATGCCTGGGTCGCCGACCGAACCAGTTTCGACTGGAATGCGATGGTGCGTGCGTTCAAGGCACCGTCGGGCAGCGAGGCAGTGCCAGGCTGGGCAAGCGTCGCCGGGTATGCGCTCGGCAAGGTAGATAAGGTGCTCGGCAAGCTCGGCCACCCGATCGGCATCGCCAGTTACAAGCCGTTCCAGTCGAGCGGCGAGGACTTCCTGCAGAATTACCTCGGCAACATCGGTATCCCGATCAACCTGGAGCCGCACTTCCCGGTTCACGCTCCGGTAGTGCTGCTGACGGCCGAGGCAGCGGCCGATCCGGATCTGGTGGCGAAGATCGAGGCGCAGCTGAAGGGTGGAGGCGATGTGATCATCACTTCCGGGCTGCTGCACACGCTCGAGGAGGAACATCGCGGCATTCGCAACGTGGCCGATATCACCTACACGGGCTTGCCCATCGCGGTGCGCCACTATCTCGGCAGCATCGCCGGGGGCACGACCGCGGGCCTGAATGTTCCCGGCGAGCGCGCGGCGCGGGTCATCTTTCCCCAGATCCGCTTCTACACCAATGACAGCTGGCCCGTTATCCAGGGGGAGGCATCGGCCCATGGGGTGCCGCTGCTCCTGATGACCGGATACTCGCGCGGTCAGCTCTACGTGCTCGACGTACCGAGTAACATGGGCGATCTGTACCGACTTCCCGAGCCGGTTTTGAACACGCTGCGTGGTTATCTGCTGGCGAGATTTCCGGTGCGGATCAACGCGCCGGCACGTGTCGCAGAGTTTGCGTATAGCAACAACACCTTCGTAGTCGAGTCGTATCTGGCCCGCCCTGTGACGGTACGGGTTTTCGTGCATCGCGGGGCTCGGGAACTGCTCGATTTGGCCTCGGGGCAGAAAGTTCTGCCGGCGCCGCTGATCACGCCGAATCCGCTGCCGAGCGAACATGGCCAGACGAGCTTCGTGATCAGGCTCGCGCCGCATTCCTACCGCGCGTTTGCGGTGAAGTGAGTCAGGTGAGATCGCAGCTTTGATTCGACTTAACCGGCCGGTGCCGTAACGGAAGCAGCACCGGCCGGGTTCGGGGAGAACTTGTTCAGAGCCGGTAGGCCTGCTTCGGCAGCCGATAGGCCAGATCCCGTGCCACCTGCAGTGCCTCGTCTTCAGGCAGGCGGTGTTCGGCCACCAGCCTCGCGAGGAATGTGCAGTCGATCCGTCGCGCAACGTCGTGTCGCGCCGGAATAGAGAAGAACGCTCGCGTATCGTCGTTGAAGCCTACGGTGTTGTAGAACCCGGCCGTCTCGGTGGTCTGCTCGCGAAAGCGCAGCAGTCCCTCGGGACTGTCGTGGAACCACCAGGCCGGCCCGAGCCGCAGTGCCGGATAGTGTCCGGCGAGCGGCGCCAGTTCGCGGCTGTAGCTCGATTCATCGAGCGTGAACACGATGAGTGTCAGGGCAGGCTCATTGCCGAAGCGATTCAGCAGCGGGCGCAGCCCGGCGACGTAGTCGGTCCGGGTCGGGATGTCGCCACCGATGTTTGCACCGAATCGACGATACAGCGGCGTATTGTGGTTGCGCCACGCGCCGGGGTGAATCTGCATCACCAGTCCGTCCTCGAGGCTCATGCGGGCCATTTCCGTGAGCATCTGGGCGCGGAAGGTCTCGGCATCGGTGCTGGAGAGATCTCCGCGGCGCGCTGAGTGCACGATGCGCTCAAAGAGCGCCTCGGCACCGCGCTCGTCCAGATCCGCCGTGCGCGCGGTCGGGTGGCCGTGGTCGGTCGAGGTTGCGCCTGAGGAGGCGAAGAACGCGCGCCGCGCCCGATGAGCCGCGAGGTAGCCTCTCCAGCTGAACGGATCGATGCCCGTCAGCGCGCCGAAGCGTTCCAGGTTCGAGACGAATCCCGGAGTCTCGGGATCGATCACGGGGTCCGGGCGATAGGCGCTGATCACTCGTCCCGGCCAGCCGCTTGCGCGGATGGCGGCATGGTGTTCGAGCGAATCCAGCGGCGATTCGGTGGTGGCGAGCACTTCAATCCCGAACCTCTCGAACAGCGCGCGCGGCCGGAACGCCGGTGTGGCCAGTTGTTCGCATATGCGCTCGTAGGTCCGATCGGCATTGGCGCTCGTGAGCGGGCAGTCGGCGCCGAATACCTCGGCCAGTACCCAGTCGAGCCACAGTCGGGTTGGGGTGCCGCGGAACAGAGGGTAGTGCGCCGCAAAGGTGCGCCAGATGGTCTCGGGTGCCGGCGGGGTGTGCCGCTCGCCGTTGGGTTCGACACCGAGCGCGTCGAGTCGGATGCCCTGACTGTAGAGCATGCGGGTGATGTAGTGATCCGGGCTCAGCAGCAGGGAGGCCGGATTGCGGAACGGTTCGTTGGCTGCAAACCAGCGAGGATCGGTGTGCCCATGCGGACTGATGATCGGCAGGGTGCGGACTTCGGCATACAGTCGCCGGGCGATGGCCCGGGTCGCCGGCTCGGCCGGAAACAGCCGATCGGGATGCAGCGCGGGGTGGTTGAAGTCGGTCATGCTCGCGGCTCGTTCAGCGCTCGGTGAGTGGCGCAGGAGGGGTTCACGATGCGCCCAGGTGCTGTCGGGGTCAACGCGGCACCTGTGCGTCGTCCGGCGGACAAGCTGCGCCGGTCCCGGGCGTGCCTTCGAGGTATGGAATGCAGAATGCCTCGTAGGCCTTGAGGGAATCGGGCGGTGGGGCAATGCCCGGGGGCAGCGGCAGATGGGAGATCGATTGGAAGTAGGCGATGCTCGCGTCCCGCCACCATTGCGCTTCGTGTACCTGGATGGTGAGGAAGGCCGCGGTCAGCTGGAAGCGGCGCGGATCGACGTAACGGGCAAGTCCTTGCCACGTACTACGCATGCGCTTGACGGCCGACACGCCGCGTACATAGTGCAAGACGAGCGAGTCCCACACGGTGTGGCCGGAGGCGAGGCGGTAAGTCCAGGGCACATGGTGGAACCACAACAGTAGATTTTCCGGACAGTGCTTGAGACTCGCGAACTCCGCCGCTACGTGCGGGGCGTACTGCGCGACGGCATCACTGCCGCTCGCCGTGCGGTCGAAGCCGATGCCCTCGGCGTTCGCACGGCTGTAATAGGTGTCCGACCAGTCCGGCGGCAGGTGCTTGCTCGGGGCGATCCAGGGGCCCGGGCCGTAGTGCGTGCCCGCCATCTGGCTCGCCAGCCCGAGCGGATCGCTGTAATCCACCACTGCTTCGCGCGAGCCCATCATCATCCGCACGACGGGGCGCACGAACCCCGGGGCGTTGGTGAAGGTCATGCGTGTCCACTGTGCAGCAATCGTGCGGGCCGAAGCCTCCGGGTTCCACGCGAGCCGCCCAAATACATACCAGTTCGACTGATTGAAGATCGACCCACACCAGTTGCGGTCCGAGCCGATGTTGGCGACGCCGGCGATCGCGGTGTCGTGCTGCCCGTAGAGCGAGCCGTCGATCACTCGCGCAACGGTGGAGCCTCGACCGCGGGCCCAGGTGTCGGCACGCAGCACTTCCTCGTACAGCGTGCCGAGGTAGACGAAGCTGGTCTGCTGGCCCAGGTATTCCTTGGTGATCTCCAGCTCGAGCATCAAATGAGTGTGCGGCATCGCGCCGAACAGCGGATGAAAGGGCTCGCGCGGCTGGAAGTCGAGCGGTCCGTTCTTGACCTGCAGGATCACGTTGCGGTCGAATTTGCCGTCGAGCGGCTTGAAGATGTCGTAGGACTGGCGGACGCGGTCCTCGGAGTGCGGGTTCGTCGAGTAGACGAACGCACGCCACATGACGATGCCGTGGTAGGGCGCGAGCGCCCGGGCGAGTAGATTGGCGCCCTGGGCCTGGGTGCGGCCGTAGTTTTCAGGGCCCGGCTCCCCCTCGGAATCGGCCTTCATCAGGAAGCCGCCGAAATCCGGTATGGCGCGATAGATTGCCGCAACCTTGGTCCGCCACCAGGCCTGCACCGCCGGATCGAGCGGGTCGGCGCTCGAGAGCTTGCCCACGGTGATCGGTGCGCTGAACGGTACCGACAGGTAGACGCGGATACCGTACGGGCGCAGCACCCTGGCGATAGCCGCGACCTTGGTGAGATACAGCGGAGTGAGGATCCACGGACTGGCATTGACGTTGTCCAGTACGACACCGTTGATCCCGACCGAGGCGCACGCGCGCGCAAAGTCGATGTACCGCGGGGAGAGGTATTCGGGCAGTTCGCGCCATTTCCAGATCGAGTCGCCCGCATAGCCGCGCTCAACGCTGCCATTGAGGTTGTCCCAGAAGTCGAGCACGCGGCGGCGGATCTTCGGCCGCGAGGCAATGGCGAGCCGATCAAGCGGCTGGCGGGTCTGCATCTGGCGCAGGAAGCGGAAGACCCCGTAGAGCACGCCGATGTCGGTATTGCCGGCGATCACCGTGACGCGGTGGCCGTGAAGCTGCAGTGTGCGGATGACGTAGCCCTGCTTGCCGAGTCTGCGCAGGCCGAGGTGCAGCGGGCGCAGCAGCGGTGTGCCTCGCGGAGTACCGAGCACGATTGCGCCGCTGCGGGTGATGACCGGCTCGCTCGGCACCGGGCGGGCGAGCATGCCCGAGAGCCCGCGCTCGAGCTCCTGACGGGCCGCACGCAGCGTCGGGGAGCGCTCCGCGCCCGGCACCACTTCACTCGCCGCGCGGCGGTAGCGGTGCAGCCAGGCACCGTGCACCGGTACGTAGCGCAGCCACAGCCGGTAGCCATCCTCGGCGTGCGCCGCGACGGACAGGGCGGGCAGGGTGAGCAGGGCGGTGGCCCCGAGGATCGTTGCGCAGCGTCGTGCTGCCTGGGTCAACTGCGACATGCGGCCCCCGGGCGATGAGAGAGTGATTGCGTTGCAAAATGATACCGCTACCAGTAGGCTCACGGCAATGAACCCCATGCAGCTGAGCGAGGCGACGCTGGCGCAGGCACGTGCGGCAGTGGCGCGCCCCCGCTACGTGCGCGGGGCCTGCAGGGTCGGCTGGCTGCATTTTGGTCCCGGTGCCTTTCACCGTGCACATCAGGCGTACTACGCCGATCGATTGCTCGAGCAGGATCCGCGCTGGGCGATCAGCGCCGTCGCCCTGCACAGCAGCGCGGTTCGTGATGTGCTCGCGCCGCAGGATGATCTGTACTGTCTGGTTGAGCTCGCCGAGACGGCCCAGCTGCGCGTCATCGGTGCGCTGCGGGAGATTCTGGTGGCTCCTCGGGAGCGGCCTGCAGTGTTTTCGCGTCTCGAGGGGCCCGAAACGCGTCTCGTGACGCTCACCGTCACCGAGAAGGGTTACTGTCTCGATGGCGACGGGCGGCTCAACCTTGCGCACCCGGACATCGCGCACGATCTGCGCGCCGACGGTGAGGTGCGCAGCGTCATCGGATTCCTCGCCGAGGGCCTTCGCCGGCGGCGTGCGCGCGGCGCCGCACCGTTCGTGGTCGTCAGCTGTGACAACCTGCCGGACAACGGTCCGACGCTGCGTGCGGCAGTCGCTGCATTCGCCGCCGAGCATGACCCAGCGCTCGCCCGCTGGATCGAACAGGAAGTGTCGTTTCCGCGGACCATGGTCGACAGCATCACGCCGGCCACCGATGCGAATCTCATTGCGCGGGTCAGCGCCGAGAGCGGCTTGTACGACGCCTGGCCGGTGCAGCGCGAGCGCTTCACGCAGTGGGTCATAGAGGACGTCCCGGCAGCGCGGATTGCCGATTGGGACGCAGTGGGCGTGACGTTGACCCGGGATGTGTCGGTTTACGACCGCGCCAAGCTCAGAGTCGTCAACGGGGCGCACTCGGCACTCGCCTATGTCGGCCTGTTGCGCGGCCATGCGACCGTGGCCGAGGCGATGCGTGATCCGCAGCTCGCGCACTATGTCGGGTGTCTGCTGCGCGAGGAAGTCGCGCCCGGCCTGCGCGCAAGCGGTGCACTCGACATCGCGTCGTACATCGAGGCGGCACTCGAGCGGTTTCGCAACCCGAGCATCAGGCATCAGCTCGCACAGATCGCCTGGGACGGCTCGAAGAAGCTTCCCGTGCGACTGCTGCCGAGTATTGTCGAGGCACTGTCTGCAGGCCGTCCGTTCGCCCGCCTCGCCCTGGCACTGGCCGCATGGATGCGCTTCATCATCGGGCGGGCCCGCGCCGGCGGTGAACTCACCGATCCTTACGCGCAGCGGCTGCTTGCCCTGGGTCGTGCCTGTACCGATGTGCCGGAGCAGGACGTCGCGCTCTTTCTGGGACTCGGAGACACCATTCCACCGACTCTTGCGGGGGAGGCTGCATTCAGAACCGCAGTTGTGAACGCGTACCGCACGCTGGGCATCGACGGCTCGCTACCCGAGGCCGGGCGCGGTTAATGTGCTGTGCCAGTTGCGCTGTGCGCCGGGGATAGTGTGCAAGGCAGACCGGTGTCCGCGTTAGCAGAGGTGCTAAACAGGTCGGGCTTGGTGCGCGTGCCACGACCGGCGGGCGATCAGTACGATGTCTGGCTGATCAATAACAACGACGGGGGGCGACGGATGAAACACGTGAGGGAGATCACACGGTGGGCGACACTGTGCCGCAGCGTGAGCGGCTTGCTGGGATGGGCAATGCTCGCAGCGATGCTGCTGCCAGTTGCGGCGCATGCCGGCGGGGTGGTCGAGCAGATCGGCGACGGCATCATCGTGACGCCGCGCGCCGGGGCGGCGCAGCGAGTACGTCTGGAGGTGCTAGCGGCGCAGATCATCCGCGTGACGGAGTTCCCGGATTCTAACCTGACGTTGCCGAGAAGCCTTATGGCGGTTCGTATGCACCGCGCGGGTGTGCCATTCACGGTGCACCAGACCGGCGATTCGGTCGTGCTCAACACTGCGGATCTCACCGCGCAGGTTCACCTGAATGACGGCCAGGTCACTTTTCGCACTTCACACGGTCGGTCGATCTTACGCGAATTGCCGGACGGCAGCCGCTTCAAACCAGTGAGGATCGACGGTGATCCGTACTTTGCGATCCGCCAGCAGTTCGAATCTACGCCCGGCGAGGCATTCTACGGACTCGGGCAGCATCAGACTGGCATCGTCGATTACAAAGGCCGCAGTCTCACACTCGCCCAGCACAACATGAATGTAGTGGTCCCGTTTGTCGTGTCTAGCCGCGACTACGGCATACTCTGGGACAATACCTCGATCACGCGGTTCGGCAATCCGCGACCCTGGCAGCAGCTCTCCAAGAGCCTGATTCTCTACAATGATCAAGGTCAGCGCGACGGACTCACCGCTCGCTACTACGTGCGCGGCAAGCTGGTGCTCGAGCGGACGGAGCGCAATATCGACTATCAATATTTAACTTGGCACGGGCACTATCCGCGTTCATTTCCCGAGGCGCTGGTCAAGGTGCCGCACGTGAAAGTCGTGTGGACGGGGCAGATTGAGGCACGCATCAGCGGGCTGCACACCTTCACTCTGTACGGCAGCGATTATCAGCAGCTGTGGATTGGAGGACGTGAGGTCATTGATGCCTGGCGGCAGAACTGGAACCCCTGGTATCGAAACTTCCGCGTGCGTCTGCGGGCCGGACAAAGGGTTCCGATCCGTCTCGTATGGCACCGTGACGGCGGCTATATCGCACTGCTGCACCGTCCGCCTCGCCCGGCGGCGGTGCGCCATAGACTCTCATTGTTCTCCCAGGCCGGCCGTGCCATCGATTATTACTTCATCTACGGTGCGAACATCGATCAAGTCATTGCCGGATATCGGTACGTCACCGGCCGGGCGGTGCTGCTGCCGCGCTGGGCGTACGGATTCTGGCAGAGCAGGGATCATTACCAGACCGAGCGCCAATTGCTCGGCGTGGTGGAGAAGTACCGTTCTCTCGGTATCCCGCTCGACAACATTGTCCAGGATTGGCGCTACTGGAAGGATGATGCCTGGGGATCGGATCGCTTCGACCCGAAGCGCTACCCGCATCCTCGGGCAATGATCGCCAAGGTGCATTCATTGCACGCGCACTTCATGATTTCGGTCTGGCCGAAGTTCTATCCAAGCACCCGGCACTTCAAAGCGCTCGCCAGAATCGGCGGCATGTTTACGCTGCCGGAGAAGCTCGGCATCAAAGATTGGGTCGGATCGGGCTATACGTTCGGGTTCTACGATCCGTTCTCTGCTGCCGCCCGGCATTTGTACTGGCGACAGATCGAGCGCACCCTTGGCGTAATAGGCGTTGACGCCTGGTGGCTGGACGCTGACGAACCGGACATGGTGTCAAATTCCAGCGTTGCTGAGCGAGAGGCATTCATGACGCCAAACCCTATGGGTCCCGGCACGGCGGTGTTCAATGCCTACGCGCTCGAGCATGTCTGCGGCGTGTACCACGGCAATTTACGGTTTCATCCAGACCGTCGTCCGTTCATTCTGTCGCGCTCGGGTTTCGCTGGACTGCAGCGTTGCGGTGCAGCAGTGTGGAGCGGTGACATCGCGCCACGCTGGTCGGACATGAAGAATCAGATTGCCGCCGGCATCAGCTTCTCGCTCTCGGGGCTGCCGAACTGGACGATGGACATCGGCGGCTACCAGCCCGAGAGTCGTTATCTGCGCCCGGATGCGGCTAATCTCGCCGAATGGCGTGAACTCAATACTCGTTGGTTCGAGTTCGGCGCATTCTGCCCGATTTTTCGCTCGCACGGACAGATGCCACACCGGGAGATCTACAATCTCTCCCCGCCCGAGACGAAGCTCTATCGGATCCTCGTCTCCTACGACCGGCTTCGCTACCGGCTGATGCCCTATATCTACACCATTGCGGGCGATACTTGGCGCAAGAATGGCACCATCATGCGTGCGCTGGAGATGGATTTTCCCCGTGATCCGCACGTGCGCAGCATTGCCACTGAGTACATGTTCGGGCCGGCTTTCCTAGTCAGCCCCGTTTATCGCTACCGGGCGCGCCGTTGGCGGGTGTATCTGCCCGCCGGGGCCATCTGGTACGACTTTTTCACCAATCGGGTGTATCGCGGCGGGCGCGCAGTAACTGTGGCCGCGCCGATGGCGCGCCTGCCGCTGTTCGTGCGGGCGGGCTCGATCGTGCCGATGGGGCCGGCGATCCAGTACACGGGCGAGCGGCCTCGAGCCCCAATCACGTTGCTGGTTTACACCGGTCAGAGCGGTACGTTCACGCTGTACGAGGATCAAGGCACCACCCTTGGTTATCGACACGGGCAGTACTCGCTGATTCACTTCGACTATGACCAGACCGACGGCACCCTCTCGATCGGTGCACGCACCGGATCGTTCCCCGGTATGGTGCGCACCCGGCAGTTTCGGATCCGCTGGATCGGACCCGGCACGCCCTCCGGAGATGACTTCAGCGTCCCGGCGGATACGATTGTGACCTATACCGGTCAGCCCGTTCGCGTGCACTGCCGCGGCTGCAAAGACCATCAAGGGGCGCGCACATGAGTTGGCGCTTGGCATTTGCGCCGTTAGCGCGTGTCGCGACCACAGCTATCGCGATGTTCGTATGCTCGGCGTCGATCGCCGGTACCGGGCAACCCGCACGCCGTCCGCCGATGGGATGGAACAGTTACGATGCTTACGGCACGACCATCACGGAAGCGCAGTTTCGCGCCAACGTGCGCTGGATGAGCCGGCATTTGCGTCGTTATGGCTGGCGCTACGCGGTGATCGATGCGGAGTGGTTCGTGCGCAATCCGACGCCGTCCGGCGGGGCGCACGGTTCGGTCATGACACTCGACCGGTATGGCCGTTATCTTCCGGCGCCGAACCGATTCCCGTCGGCGGCCGGCGGCCAGGGCTTCGGGCCGCTCGCGCAGTACGTGCATTCGCTGGGGCTGAAATTCGGCATCCACATTTTGCGCGGCATTCCGGTGCAGGCGGTCCGTGAGGATCTGCCAATCGCCGGTTCGGTGTTTCGCGCTCGGCAGGCGGCGACTGCCGATGCGCCGTGTCCCTGGAGTCCGGACAACGACGGCGTCGCGGCCAACGCAGCCGGACAGGCGTACTACGACTCGATCGTCAGGCTGTATGCCCGCTGGGGCGTCGATTTCATCAAGGCGGACTGCATCTCGAGTCACCCCTACGCCGCGGCGGAGATCGGCATGCTCGGGCGCGCGGTCCGGGCGGCGGGAAGGCCGATGGTGCTGAGTCTCTCCCCGGGGCCCGCACCGCTGAGCCGGCTCGCCCAGCTGCGCCGCGATGCCAACCTGTGGCGCATCTCGAATGATGTCTGGGATCTGTGGCACAGCACACAGGCGTATCCACAAGGCGTGGACAATCAGTTCAAACGCCTCGCGCGCTGGGCGCCCCTGGCCCGCCCCGGACACTGGCCCGATGCAGACATGCTCGCGATCGGCTACCTCGGTCCGAAGCCCGGATTGGGCTCGGCACGCTGGACTCGCCTCACTCACGCCGAGCAGCGCACCTACATGACGCTCTGGTGTATTGCCCGCTCACCGCTGATGATCGGCGCGAATCTCACGCGCATGAATCGGTGGACACTGTCATTGCTCGACAATCCCGAGGTCATTGCGGTCGATCAGCAGGCGCGCGATGCCCGGCAAGTGTTCGCCGGCCATGCCTTCGTGGTGTGGACGTCACGTCCGCAGCGCGGCGGCGGGTGGTACCTGGCGGCGTTCAATCGGGCTGCGCGGGCGCGCACGCTGCGCATGCCGTGGCGGGCACTCGGACTGGCACCGGGCCGCTATCGAGTGCGGGACCTGTGGCAGCGGCGAGTGCTCGGCGGTGCGAACGCGCTGAAGGTGCGTCTCGCGGCGCACGGTTCGGTGCTCTTTCGGCTGCGGCGCTAGATGCCGCGCATCGTTCGGATGGCGCAGGAGCCACACCCATGCGACGGCGACACTTTTTCAAGCTGATGGCCGGGACGGCGGCGGCTGCGTCGCTGCCCCTGCCTGCCGCCGCCGCAGACCACAGGCCCGCCGGGCCGTCGCCGTGCGGCTTCGAACGGGATACCTATGACTACCCCCAGTTCTGTGCCACGCCCGAGCGCGAGCGCGTCTTCTATGCGCTGCGCGGGCATGCGATCGCCGCGCAGCGGTTGAACGAGGCGGGCTGGCGGCCGACCGGCTGGGGGCACCCACCGCAGTTGCCGGTGCCTGGGGGCTCATGGGACGGCGTGCCGCTGGACGCGCCGCTCCCAGGGCTGGCGGGGCAGGGACCGTTTGCACCGACGTGGGCCTCCCTGTTGCAGTACGAGTGTCCCGAGTGGTACCGGGATGCGAAGTTCGGCATCTGGAACCACTGGAGCCCGCAATGCGTACCGGAGGATGGGGACTGGTATGCGCGCAACATGTACATCCAGGGCGGCGCGAAGCCCAGTGCCGCGACCGCGCAGTACGATTACCAGCGGGCGCATTACGGACATCCCTCCCGATTCGGCTACAAGGATCTGTGCGCACAGTGGACGCTGCTGAACTGGCAGCCCGACGAACTGATGGATCTGTACGTGCGTGCCGGCGCGAAACTGTTTCTCGCGCTCGCCAACCACCACGACGGCTTCGACGCCTGGAACTCCACGCATCACCCCTGGAATGCGCACCACATCGGCCCGCATCGCGACGTGATCGGCACTTGGGCGCAGGCGGCGCGGCAACGCGGTCTACGCTTCGGTGTCACGGTGCATCAGGCGCGCAATTGGTGGTGGTTTCAGACGGCGAACGGCGCGGATCAGAGTGGACCATATGCCGGTGTGCCGTACGATGGGCATCTGACGCTTGCCGATGGCAAGGGGCAATGGTGGGAGGGCTACGATCCGCAGCAGCTGTACGGGCCGAAGCACCCGTTCGACGCGCTGCCGGACGTCTCGTATGTGAAGAACTTCTACGACCGCACGCGCGACCTGATCGATCAGCATGACCCGGATCTGCTGTATTTCGACAATCCGCTGCTGCCGCTCGGCTGGGGCGGGATGAACCTCGGGGCGTACTACTACAACCGCAGCCTCGGCCGGCACGGCGGGGCGGTCGAGGCGGTCATGACGGTGAAGAATGTGCCGGCGCGGCTCGAGAAATCCGTGGTCGCCGACATCGAGCGCGGGTTGAGCGGGCAGATCCGCCCCTACCCGTGGCAGTCCGAGACCTGCCTCGGCGACTGGCATTATCTGCGCGCGCTGTACGATCAGCCCGGAGAGTTCGGCGGCTACATGCATCCGCGCGAGGTCATCCACTGGCTGATCGACACGGTGAACAAGAACGGCACCTTCATCCTGAACGTGCCCGGCAAGCCCGACGGCACGATTGATGCCAAGGAGCGGCTCATTCTGCACAAGATCGGCGCCTGGCTCGCCGTGAACGGGGAGGCGATCTACGGCACGCGTCCGTGGACCGTGTACGGGGAGGGCCCGAGCACGATCCACCCGGGGTCCTTTCAGGGCCAGAGCGTGCAGCGGCTTTCTGCCGCCGACATCCGCTTCACGCGCAACCAGGCTGCAACGGTGGTGTATGCGATCGCGCTCGGGCGGCCCCGGGAAGCGCTGCTGATCCGTTCGCTCGGAACGGACGCAGCAATGCGGCCGGGACGGATCCGACACGTCGAGTTGCTGGGAGAGCCACGCATCCTGCAGTGGCATCAGAGCGGCGCGGGTCTGAGCGTCACGCTGCCGCGGCGCCGCGATGACGACACGTATGCGCTCGCGCTGCGCGTCCATTTGACTTGAGGCCGAGGAGACGTGATGAGAGACATCAGTGAGGTCAACTGTGAGTGAATCATCCGCGCGCCAGCCGATCCGGATTGCGCAGCACGGCTACACGCTCGATGTTCTGGCCCATCTCGGCGGCGCACTCGCGGGGCTGCAGTTCCAGGGGCAGGAGGTCTTGCGGCGGGCAGCCGCCGGGATCGAGGAGCCGCTCGATAGTGGCGGATTTGCGTTAATGCCGTTTGCCAACCGGATTGCGCAGGGGCGCTTTCGCACCGGAACGCGCAGCGTGCAGCTGAAGCCCAACGCGCCGGGCCAGCGTCATCCCCTGCACGGACAGGCCTGGCGCGAGCCCTGGACGGTCGAGTCGCGCGAGCCGGGTCGAGTGGCGCTCGTCTACGAGCACGTGGCCGGGGAGTGGCCCTGGGCGTACCGGGCGCGGCAGGTGTTCACGCTGAGCGAGTCGGGGCTCGAGGTCGATTTGGCGCTCGAGAACCGCGCCGCCGAACTGATGCCGGCGGGCATTGGCTGGCATCCTTACTTGAGGCGAACCCCGGCCGCCCGGCTGCGGGCGGCAGTCGAGGGCGTATGGCTCGCCGATGCGCAGTGTCTTCCGACCGCGCTCGCATCGCCGGAGACGATTTGGGATTTTCGTGATGGCGCGGCGATGCCGCCGACGCTCGTGGATCACTGTTATTCCGGGTGGGGCGGCCGGGCGGAACTCGTGCTGCCGCAGGAGCAGTTGTGCGTACGTATCGAAGCTGAGGAGCCGCTGCGCTGGCTGCACGTCTACAGCCCGCCCGGGGAGTCGTTCCTGTGCATCGAGCCGGTCAGCCACATGCCCGATGCGCTCAACCGTGCCGAACCGCCGGCAGTGAGTGGTCTGCGGCTGCTCGCACCGGGTGAGTCGCTGCGCGCGCGCGTGATGCTGACGGTGAGCCGGACACCATTCGGCGGCTGAACGGCTGGTGGGACGGGCGGTGCCTGCGCTGGATCGGACGGCGGCGGGGCGGGCTATGCAGCCTCGCCGCGGCGGCAGTTCAGACGAACGGCTCGATATCGTGGAAGCGGCTGTAGTCAATCCGGTCGATGCCGTCGGTGCCGGGGGTCAGAATGTCGGCGAACGAATGCTGCCACCGCAGCATCTCGGGCGGGTATTCGTGGCGGGCCATGAGCGTCTGCCCGGTCGTCTCGTCGATCCCGAGGATGGTCAGAATCAGAAACGCGTTCTCGGCCCTGAGGCTCTCGGCTGTGGCCCTCGCGAGGGGACTGTCGGGCGTGAGCGTGTGCATCAGTGTCCAGCCGAAGAGAAAGGCCGGCTGCTCGCTGCGCCGCAGCGGCAGGTCGTGGATGCGCCGTATCCGATAGCCCTCGATGCTGCGTTCATCGCGCACCAGGCGCAGATGCGCCTGGGCTTCCATGATGACGTTGTGCCGTTCATTGGCCGCGCGCAGCATCAACGTCGGCTGGCTGTCGAGCGGGCGGATCACGGCGTGGTGGGCGAAGAGGATCCGTGCGGTCGGCCGCGAGAACCGCGCGAACATCATCCCGGCGATCAGCGCCAGGCTCATCATGCCGACGAAGATCTCGAATGAGGCAACGATGTGCGCAAAGACCGTCTGCGGGTGCATGTCGCCGTAGCCGACGGTGGCGAGGGTCTCGACGCTGAAGAAGAAACGGCCCCAGAAGTCCGGCGGATTGACGTGCGCGATATCGTTCGCCTGCAGCGAGTAGACCGCCGCGAACAGCAGGTTGAAGGAAAAAAAGAAGCCGGCAAAGCTCAGGAACAGACGCGGCCAGCTGACGGTCATGAACACGTGATACAGGTCTTGCCAGCGGCGGCGCGGCAGACCCTCACGCACGATTCGACGACCTGAATTCGGCTGGTGAATCACGGAAGCGGTGCTGGGCACGGGGCAGATCTCGGGCGGGGGGCGGGTGCGCCACCACGGCGCTCCGCGAGGGTAGAGAATGCCGTGCGCCCCTTCAAGACGTCCCTGCGAGGGGCCGGCGCGGTGAACGGGCGGCCCGGCCCGCACTGGTTCCGCTATCATGGATGGGGTACGTGCAGGCGCCGTCGGGCTGTCGCAGCGACGGCGGCCGACGGTGGGTCGGGGCGGCGCTCGGCCTGTTGTGCCTGTGTTAAAGTGCCTCGGCGCATGCGTTGGCCGCACAAGACTGCCCCTGAGAAGAACGCAGAGGATCGATGAACAAACCGGCGCGTAAATCCCGAAGCGGCGCCCGCCGCAGCGTGACCATCAAGGACGTGGCGCGGTACGCGGGCGTCTCGCCGATGACCGTCTCGCGGGTGGTCAACGGCGGTCAGTACGTCAGCGATGCGACGCGCCAGACGGTCATGCAAGCTGTGCGTCAGCTCGGGTACTCGCCAAATCTCGCGGCCCGCAACCTGGCCAGTGCCCGCGGCGAGCGCTTGGGGCTGCTGTACGGGAACCCGAGCGCCTCCTACCTCAGCGAGTTCCTGGTCGGGGCGCTCGATGCGGCGACCCGCCACGGTGTGCAGCTGGTGCTGGAGAAGTGCGAGATGACGCCGGCGGCGTCGCGCCGGGCGGTGCGCCGGCTGGTTGCCGGCGGCGTCGTCGGCGTGGTGCTGCCACCGCCGCTGTGCGAGTCGGCGGTGATTCGCGCGGAGCTGCAGGCGGCGCGTATGCGCATCGTGGCCGTGGCCGCGGGCCGGCCGCCCGCCGATGCGATGTGCGTGAGCATCGACGATTTCGAGGCAGCCCGCGAGATGACCCGATATCTGCTCGCGCTCGGCCACACCCGGCTCGGCTTCATCAAAGGTCACCCGAATCAGACCGCGAGCGAGGAGCGCTGGCGGGGTTTTGCGGCGGCCGTCGAGGAACATGGGCACCTGCCCGAGCCGCGGGTCGAGCAGGGCTTCTTCACCTTCCGCTCAGGTCTCGACGCGG
>JAKBCE010000288.1 GCA_021808195.1 Pseudomonadota bacterium | reverse complement strand
CTGGGCAATGCCCGAGCGCTCGTAAAAACCGGTCTCGCCGCTCGCGGTTACGACACGGTTACTATCGACGATTGCTGGATGCGCAAGCAGCGCGACAGCAATGGGAACCTGCAGGCCAATCTGCACAAGTTCCCGCAAGGTATGCACGCCGTCGCCAATAGCATCCACGCACTCGGGTTGAAGTTCGGCATTTACGAGGATGCCGGCTACGCGACCTGCGGCGGCTTCGCCGGCAGCGGCGTCCCGAACGGTGGTGGCGCAGCGCATTTCCTGGCGGATGCGCGTCTGTTCGCGTCCTGGGGCGTCGATTACCTGAAGCTGGATGGCTGCAACGTCTATACCGCCAAGGGTGAGTCAGCGATTGCGGCGTATCGTGCGGCTTATAGGGCCGAAAGCGAGGCGCTGAAGCAGGTGGGCCGGCCGATCGTCTTTTCCGAGTCGGCGCCAGCCTATTTCCAGGGTAAACCGCAGTGGTATGACGTGCTCAGCTGGGTGCGCGGCTACGGGCAGCTCTGGCGCGAGGGCTCAGACATCGAGATTTTCGACCCCCATCGGCCGAATCGTTCGCGCTGGGCGAGCGTCATGTGGAATTACGAGTACAACCTGCAGCTCGGCCGGTTCCAGAAGCCCGGCAACTGGAACGATTCGGACTTCATCATCGGCGGTGATCGGGGTATGACGCTCGCCGAATCGCGCAGCCAGCTGGCGCTCTGGTCGATGATGTCCGCGCCGCTGATTCTCAGCTCGAACCTGAATAAGCTTTCCGCGGCCAGCATCCGCATCCTCGGCAACAGGGCGGTTCTCGCCGTCGATCAGGATCCGCTGGGTCAGATGGCGACGCTGCTGCGGCGCACCCCGGCCGAGGATGTGCTGATGAAGCCGCTGAGTGGTGGCCGGTACGCTGTTGCGGTCCTCAACCGCAGCGAGCACCCCCTGCATGTGGCGCTGCACCCGCGTGCGCTCGGCTTCTCCGGTGGCGCCTGCCGATTCGAGAGCGTTGCGCTCTGGACTGGCTCGCGCCGTACGGGTGCGCAGGACCTCGTGGCACACATCGGGGCGCATGACACGCAGATCTGGACCATTCGGCCGACTGCCGCTTGCGGTGTTCCGCAGCGCATGGGTGTCATTACCCGCATCCGTCCGAACGTTGCACCTCACGATCGCACGGCGATGGCATATACCCGCTGCCTTTCGGCGCCTGGCTCAGTCGGTGAGTGCACAGGGTCAGGCGCGCAGAGCTGGCAAGTCCTGCCGAATGGCGCACTGCGTTCTGGCGGACGATGCCTTGCCCAGGTCGGCCACAGTGCCCGCCTCAGCGCGTGCGTCACGAGTGCACTGCAGCGGTGGCGCTATACGCTCCTGGGCAACCTCATCAACCAGAGCACGCATCAGTGCCTGACCGGGGGTGCGAGCGGTGCTCTGACCGTGCAGGCCTGCGGGCACAACGTGGCATCGCAGATCTGGAGCGTGCCGGCGGCCATGGATGCAGGTCGGGCCTTGCGGTGACCGCGATGCGTTCAATTGAAGTCCGGGTTGGGGCAGCCGTCGAGTGCTGCCCGGCCCGGGCCTCGCACGGAGAAGGCGGGACGGCCGCCTCCCGGGCCCGCACTGCGTGCGGGCATTCCGAGTGGGCGGCCGGGAGAAGACGATGAATTCAACCCCCTCAGGGACCGACCGGCGGGCGCTCGCGCTCATGGCGGGACTGTTCGCACTGTTCGGCTGTGTGACCTGGCTGAACGGCGTGCTGATCCCGTTCCTGAAATTGGTGTGCGAACTCGACACCTTCGAGGCGCTGCTCGTTGCCTTCGCCTTCTACATCGCCTACTTCGTCATGGCGATTCCCTCGGCCCGTGTTCTGGCGATCACCGGCTACAAAAGAGGTATGGCGCTCGGACTGGCCGTGATGGCCGTGGGCACGGCGGTCTTCGTGCCCGCGGCGCTGCTGCGCTCGTACGGCATATTCCTGACCGGATTGTTCGTGCAGGGCACCGGGCTGTGCCTGCTGCAGACGGCTGCAAATCCGTATGTGATCATTCTCGGGCCGCACGAAAGTGCAGCGCGGCGCGTGTCGATCATGGGCGTGTGCAACAAGCTCGCCGGCGTGATCAGTCCGATGCTGCTCGGCGCGGTGGTGTTCGTCGGATTCGGGCATCTGCAGCATGCGGCGCGCGGCACGCTGGGCGCCGCGGAGCTCAACCAGCTGGCGCACCGGCTCATTCCGCCCTACCTTGCTCTGGCCGTCGGCCTGCTGATCCTGGCATTCGCGATCGGGCGCTCCGGCCTGCCCGAGCCGAAGGAGCCGCCGGCGGAGCTCGATCAGAGTGAGCGGCGGCAGGGCTTTCGCTGGTCGCATCACCCATTGCTGCTGTTCGGCTTCTGGGCACTGTTCTTTGAGATGGCCGTCGAGGTGATTGCCGGCGATACCATCGTTCTTTACGGACAAGCCCTGCACTTTCCGATCGAGACGGCACGCTTCTTCGCCAGTCTCACGCTCGGAGCGATGGTGCTCGGTTACCTGCTCGGCATCGTGCTCGTGCCTAAGCGCATGAGCCAGGAGCGAGCGCTCGCCTGGTCTGCCGCGCTCGGGATCTTACTGACGATCGGAATCACCGTGACGCACGGCATGCCCAGCATTCTGTTCGTGGCATCGCTCGGCTTTGCCAATGCGGTCCTGTGGCCGGCTATTTTCCCCCTGGCGCTCACCGGGCTCAGCGAGCACACCAAGACCGGTGCGGCGATCATGATCATGGCCATCATCGGCGGCGCCGTAGTGCCGCCAGCGTACGGTCTGCTTGCGCGCGTCATCGGCAATCAACTGGCGTATATTTCGCTCGTTCCTATGTATGCAGTCATCCTGAGTTACGCGCTGTTTGCGCAGAAGCGTATCAGCACGAGCCGCGCACGGATTGGAGCGCTTTCATGAGTCCCCAAACAAGAAATTCCAATGGGCCGGCCGCCGCCGCCAGGGCAGAATCGGGCGATCGCGATGCGCCGGGCGATCTGCTCGAGCGGATCCGCGCCGATATCGGTCATCTGTCCAAGGCGTTCAGCCGGATCGGCAGTTACCTGGTGGCTGATCCGGATTCATTCATGCACGCGCCGCTGCGAACCATTGCGGCCGGGGCTGGCGTCAGCGAACCGAGCATCGTGCGCTACTGCAAGCACTATGGCTGCAAGGGCGTTCCGGAGTTTCGTATCGA
>JAKBCE010000287.1 GCA_021808195.1 Pseudomonadota bacterium | reverse complement strand
ACGGAATTGATGCCGTTGCCGGTCACGGTCTGCGGGCTCTCCAGTGACAGGCCCATGGAGAACTTCTTGTTGAAGTGCTCGACGATGCGGATCTGCGGGGTGCGCGCCCAGTTGAACCCGACGATGTAGGAGGCGTCGATGCCCATGGGCACGTTCTCATCGCGTGGGTACAGACCATCCTTGTAGAGCGTCGCGAGACTCCAGTTCTGACCGGCGAGCACGTCCAGGCCGTAATCGGTCGTGAAGCGTGCGTAGAACACCCGCATGCGCAGCGTGTAGCTGTTGCTCTCGCGGGAGTTCGAGGTGACGCCGGCGCTGAGGAAGTCCGTCTCCATGTAGGCCTCGGCGCGGATGCCGTCGAATTTCGCGCCCTGGGCGAGCAGGGAGAAGCGGCTCTGGCGGGCGCTTTCGCGGAACTCGGAGATCGAGCTGTTCGGGTTGTTGGCGAACGGGATGCCGGTATTGAAGTCCGAGCCGATGTCCGCCGATTGGTTGCGGTTGCGGTACACCGTGCCGAGCTCGGCGAATCCGCCGAAGGTCAGCGTGAGCGGGCCGGTCTGGATCGACGGGGCGCTCGGGGTGTGCGCGAACGCCGGGGCGCCGGCGGCCGCGACGGCGAAGGCGCCGACGCTGATGAGGGTGCGCGCTGCGGCGCGTCTGCCGCGAGCGTTCGTGGTGGAGTTCATTGCGATGCTCATTTTCATGGGGACACTCGTAGGTTGGTGGGCTATGGGCTAACCGCGACTGTCTCAGTTCGACCCTATAAAACCATTCGCACACGTCAGTTCGCCGAACGCGGCTCGCCTCGAGGCCTGTGCAAGGCGAACCTGGTGACCGTGCGTTCGTCTTTGACGCAGGCCTCGCACGCTGCTGCACATGGGCAGCGTGCGGGCGGGATCCGCCGGACGGAACGCGCTGACACTCCTCTGAAGCGGTGCTCTCAAGTCGTGCGTTGTGCGGCCCACGCCGCGGTGTCCTGATGACGGTTTTATGACAACTCATCCCCGAACACCCGCTTTGGGGCGTTGCGGATGCACCTCGCGGTGCGTCCACGGGTGGCGATTAAATGACATAAATGTGAAAGTAATGTGACAGTCCGTTAACAGGACTGTCATGTGCACGTAAGCGCCTGTTTTCGATAGAAGACTTTTGCCCGTTCCCAGATGACAGTTCGCGCCCCGGGCGGCGCGCGGCCGGGATCGCGGGGCCCCGGGGAGCCCTCCTCTGGTGATGCGCCTGGGTAGCTTTCGCGCAGCCGGAGGGGCAAGGCGCATCGGCGCAGGTTCCGGGGGGGGCGGCCGATGCGACCTCGGGCCGCGCGAGCAGGCGTCGCGGTGCGCCGGCCACCCGGCGGGCGCTCCCGCGGCGTCGCGATGGACGGCCGCGAGGTGCGGTGCGCCCGAGCCGCGAGCGGCCGGGCGCCCCGGGGTGAGTCTGCGTGCGCGGGCGGCGGCGCCATCGGGGTATGCGGGCCCCCGGCGGGGCGGAGCGGATTGACACTTGCTGCCGGTAACCTTGGGCTGCGACAATTCCGGGCGTGCCTGGCGCTGACGGGCGCGTACGGCTGCGCGCGCCGCGAGGGCGGCGGGCCCCCTGACTTCGACGACGTTTTTCGACGCACCGAACATGCACCGAACCGCACCGCGGGCCCACGCAGGGCCGCTCCGATGACCCCGCTGGCCGAGTGGAGTGATCCTGCCGCCGCCGAAGGAGCGGGCCTGGCGACGAAGATCGAGGTCCGCCACCTCAACTTCTTCTACGGACGGCAGCAGGCACTTAAGGACGTCAGCCTCACGCTCGCGGACCGCTCCATCACGGCGTTCATCGGACCGTCCGGCTGCGGCAAATCGACGCTGCTGCGCGTCCTGAACCGCATGTACACCCTGTACCCGGGGCACCGTGCCAGTGGCGAGGTCCTGCTCGATGGGCAGGACATCCTGGCGCCGAACGTGGATGTCACCCGCCTGCGCCTGCGCGTCGGGATGGTGTTCCAGAAGCCCACGCCCTTTCCGATGTCGATTTTCGAGAACGTGGCGTTCGGACTGCGCCTGGCGCGGCGGATCGGGCGCAGCGAGCTCACCGAGCGGGTGCACGCGGCACTCGGTGACGCGGCGCTCTGGGACGAGGTCAAGGACAAGCTGCGCGAGGATGCACGCAGCCTCTCCGGCGGCCAGCAGCAGCGGCTGTGCATCGCGCGCTCCATTGCGCTCGAGCCGGAGGTGATCCTGCTCGATGAGCCCACTGCAGCGCTCGATCCGATCTCGACGCTGAAGGTGGAGGAGACGCTGCAGAACCTGCGCGAGCGGTTCTGCATCGTGATCGTGACCCACAACCTGCAGCAGGCTGCCCGCGTCTCGAGCAGCACGGCGTTCATGTACCAGGGCGAATTGATCGAGATAGGCCCGACGGGGCAGTTGTTCACCGCGCCGCGGGACCGGCGCACCGATGACTACGTCACCGGGCGATTTGGCTGAGGTAGACCGACAGTGGCGCAGGACACCATTCGCCCCGAATCTCCCGGCGTGAGCCTCGACAGCGGCGCGGCCGTCGGCACCAAGCCGAGCGGCCGCGTGCACATCCCGACCGACCTTGCCGGCGAGCTCACCACGCTGCCGACCGGGCTGCCGGCCGGAGAGCCGCAGGTGCCCGATGCGGTGTTCTCCTGCCGCTCGGTGAACGTGCACTACGGGGAGATCCAGGCGCTCACCGACGTGACCGTGGACATCGCGCGCGGCCAGGTGCTCGCCTGCATCGGACCGTCGGGCTGCGGCAAATCGACGTTCCTGCGCTGCCTGAATCGCATGAACGACACCATCCCCGGGGCTCGCGTCACCGGCACGATCCTGCTCGACGGTCAGGACATCTACGAGAAGCGCCAGGACGTGGCGCGCTTGCGGGCGCGCATCGGGATGGTGTTCCAGAAGCCCAATCCGTTTCCGAAGTCGATCTACGACAACGTCGCCTACGGGCCGCGCATCCACAAGCTGACCCACACCCGCGCCGATCTCGATGAGCTGGTGTGCACCAGTCTGCAGCGCGCCGGGCTGTGGAACGAGGTGAAGGACCGGCTGCACGGGCCGGGCACCGGGCTCTCCGGCGGCCAGCAGCAGCGCCTGTGCATCGCGCGGGCGCTCGCGGTGCAGCCGGAGGTGATCCTGATGGACGAGCCGTGCTCGGCGCTCGACCCGATCGCGACGGCGCGCATCGAGGATCTGATCGAGGAG
>JAKBCE010000286.1 GCA_021808195.1 Pseudomonadota bacterium | reverse complement strand
CGGCCGAGCGGCGCGGCCTGCTGACCGCCCTCGCCCCAGCCGGCGGCCATCGGCAGCATTCCGGCCATCATCGCCAGCGTGGTCATGACGATCGGGCGCAGGCGGCTCACCGCACCGCTCACCCCGGCCTCGGCCGCGCTCTGCCCGGCGAGGCGCGCCCGTTCGGCGAAGGTGACGAACAGGATGGCGTTGGCAATGGCGACACCGATGGCCATGATCGCCCCGATGAACGACTCGAGATTGAGCGTCGTGCCGGTGGCGAGCAGCATGAGCACCACCCCGACCAGCACCGCCGGCACGCTGGCGATCGTCACCAGCGCGAGTTCCCAGGACTGGAAGTTCGCCACCAGCAGCAGCGCGATGACGAACACCGCCAGTAACAACCCGCCGCTCAACGCGCCCATCAGCTCGCCCATGGTCTGCACTTCCCCGCGCACCGCCACGGTGACGCCGGCGGGCGGTTCGCCCGCAGCGGCGATTGCACGCTTAACGGCGGTGGCGGCCTGCCCGAGACTCGTGCCCTCGAAGTTGGCCGTCACCGACGCATAGTGCTGATTGTCGTGATCGTCATACTCCCCGACCACGGTGCCGGGCTCGATGCTGCCGAGGTTGCGCAGCAGTTGCGGGGTACCGTCGCGGCTTGCAATCGGCACGTCGCGCAGGTCCTCGAGCGAACTCAGCCGGTGCTGCGGAATCTGCACCTGGACCGCGTAGGCGATGCCGCTCGGACCTGCCCAGAAGATCCGCTGCGTGTAGCGGCTCGAGGCGGTCGCGGGCGTCAGCGACTGGATCACATCATGCTGCGTCACGCCGAGCAGTCCGGCGCGCTCCCGGTCCACCTCGACGTGTACCGCCGGGTACTCGAGCGGCTGCCCGAGCTGCACGTCGCGCAGCATGCCGAGCGAGGCCAGCTGCTGACGGATCCGCTGCGCATAGGCGCGATCGGCGCGCAGATCCGGACCAATGGCATCGACCTCGATCGGGGTCGATGCACCGAAGCTCATCACCCGGCTGACGATGTCGGCCGGTTCGAACGAGACGCGCACATCCGGCAGCTGAGCGGCAATGTCGCGCCGCAGCCGGTCGCGAAACGCCGCCAGATCCAGCTGCACCGAGGGACGGAACTGCACCTGCAGCACCGCCTCGTGCGGGCCGCTGTTCCACAAGTAAATGAAATTACTTGGGAACGGCGAACCATGGACGCCGGCGAGTGCAAGCGAGACCTGGACCGAGTGCGTCCCGGCGTCGTGTTTGATCAGTCCGAGCACGCGCTGCACCGCCTGTACCGTCAGATCGAGTCGCGTGCCGGGAGGCAGCCGCAGGCGCATCTGCACCTGGGCCTGTCCGGATTCGGCGCGCGGAAAGATGTCGGTGCCGAGCCGCGGTGCCAGAAGCGCGAGCAGCGCGGCGCAGGCGAGCAGATACCCCAGAAGTACGCGCTTGCGGCGCTGCACCAACGGCTGAAGATGCCGGCCGTAGGCGCTTTGCAGTCGCACGATCAGGCCCGGATCGCGCTCGGCGGCCTCCCCGGCGTGATGCCAGCGCCGGAAGGCCCATACGGACAGCACCGGCACCAGCGTGTTGGCGAGCAGGTACGAGGCGATCATCGAGAAGCCGACCGCGAGCGACAGCGGCACGAACAGCGCACGCGCCGCGCCCTGCATGGCGAAGGACGGCAGGAACACTGCCACGACGCACAGCATCGCGATCAGCAGCGGGACCACCACCTCATGCGAGGCATCGAGCACGGCGCGCTCGACGCTCTCCTTGTGCACGATGTGCGTGTGGATGTTCTCGATCACGACCGTCGACTGATCGACCAGGATGCCGACGGCGAGCACCAGGCCGCCGAGGGTCATGAGGTTGATGCTCTGCCCGGTGAGCCACAGGGTGAGGACCGCGGCGAGCAGCGCAAGCGGGATATTGAGTACGACGATGAAGGCGCTGCGCCAGTCGCGCAGGAACAGCAGCACCATCGCCCCGGCGAGCAACGCGCCGAGAGCCCCCTCCAGGGTCAGACTCCCGATGGCCCGGGTCACGAACGGCGACTGATCGAGAACGTAGGTGACGTGTACGTCGGGCGGCAGCGCAGCCTGGAAGCGCGCGAGGCTCGCCTTCACTTCGTTCACCACCGTGAGCGTCGAGGCATCCGCGCGCTTGGTGACTGGCAGGTAAACAGTAGGCTGCCCGTCGACCAACGCCACGCTGGTGGTAATGTCCGCCCCATCAGCAACGGCGCCGACGTCGCGCACGAACACCGCCGGGAACGTTCCGGTGCGGATCGGCACTGCGGCCAGTTCGGTGATGTTGCGCGCGATGGAGTTCAGCTCCACGACCGGATTGCGCGTCCCGAGATCGATGTTGCCGGCCGGACTGATGGTCTCGGCCTTCGCGATCGCGCTCACCACCTGATCGGGGGAGAGGCGATAGGCCTGCAGCTTGGCCGGATCGAGCGAGACGATCACGGTGCGCGCGCTGCCGCCGAAGGGCGCCTCGGCGGACACCCCGGGGAGCGTGGCGAACATCGGGCGCACCGTGTTCAGTGCCAGATCCTGCATCTGCGCCACGGTGCGCGTCGGGCTGGAAAAGGCGAGATAACCGACCGGCACGCTGCCGGCATCGAAGCGCACGATGAACGGCGGCACGGTGCCGGGCGGCATGTAGGCGTGCGCACGGTTCACGTACTGCACGGTCTCGGACATCGCCTGCGCCATGTTGGTGCCGGGCTGGAAGGTGATCTTCAGCAGCGCCGCGCCTTCGATCGAGCGGGCCTCGACCTCACGGATGCCGGTGATGTACAGGAAGTTGTACTCGTAGTAGTAGGTGAGAAATCCCTCCATCTGCGCCGCCGTCATGCCCGGGTAGGGCTGCGCGACGTAGATGGTCGGCACGCCGAGCGGCGGGAAAACGTCCGCGGACATCTTGTTGATCGCCAGCACCGCCCCGGCGATCACTCCGACCACCAGGACGAATATCGTGTAGGGGCGCCGCAGCGCGAGCCGCACCAGACTCATCAGCCCATCCGCCTTTTGCATCGCACGCGGCCGCGCGGCCGCACGGGGCGAACGATAGCGGTGCGCTCCTGACCGCAAGATGACCTGAAGATGACCGAATGGTCATCTGACGCGACGCGTCCTCGCGCCGCGCTGCAGGCAGCGCGCTACTGCACTGCGGCCGGTGGAAAGTACAGATGCACCGCGGTACCCGCGCCGGGCGCGCTGTCGATCTGCAGCGTCCC
>JAKBCE010000285.1 GCA_021808195.1 Pseudomonadota bacterium | reverse complement strand
ACCGCGAACATTTCGCCGAAATCGTCGAAGCCGAACTGATAGGCCTGCACGAAGGCAATTTCGCTCGCTATCGAATCAGTCCCTCGGAATTCGCGGCCTGGCGACAGGTCTGGGAGGCCAGATGACCGACCGACCGCTGAGCAGCGCGAATCGGATGGAAGGTCCTCCGGGACCGCGGCCCTATGCATGCTTTCAGGAACAGCTAAGCGCTGGGTCAAGTCTGGATCCTAATCTCCATCTGTGAGTGACGCCGCGTCTCAGCCGAGCGGCACATCGAACACGTAGTGGCCCGATCCCAGCGTGATCAGTGTGCGCCCATCGCTGCGCCGTGCGTGGAGGACCCCGTACGCCGCACCCAACGCTCGCCGGCCTTCGCGGACCCGCTCCGGTTCGGCACACGGTACTGCGACCGTCGCCAGCATGCCGGCTGGAACGGACACGCGCAGCCGCAGACGGGTTTCATCGATGTTCTTGACCCAGCGGACGCTGACCTCGCCGAACACCGCTTGGTAGCGCACCGCCGCATAGCGGACCCCTTTGACCAGCTGCGGCTCGATGCGGATGCGCTCGTGAGCCGCCCGGTGCAGATCGATGCGCAGTCCGGCGAGCCCGCCGTACAGCCACGCCTCGGCCTGGCCGAGCATGAAGTGGTTCTGCGAGTTGTCGGGATTCGCGTTCCAGGTTTCCGTCAGCGCAGTCGCACCGCGGGCCAGCTGATACCCGTAGCTCGGTGCGGTGGTCTGCGTGAGGATGTCGAACAGAACATCGGCACGCCCGCCCTGCATCAACGACACAATCACATACAGATAGCCGATGTCTCCGGCCGTCACGTGATTGCCGTGTGCCCGGATGTCGGCCACCAGGTTAGCCAGCACCGCGCGGCGATGCTTGGCCGGCACCAGGCCGATCGCGAGCGGCATCGCATTGGCCGTCTGACTGTCCCGACCGTAGCAATTCCGGGACGGATTGAACAGCGCTCGGTTCAGCGCGCGGCGTACCGCCACTGCGCGGCGCGCAACGCGACCCGCATCCGCGCTGTGGCCGAGGACCCGCGCGATGGCGGCGAGCGTTGCGAGCAGGCAGCAGTACGTCGCCGAGGCGGTCAAGCGTTTGCTCGTGAGCTGCAATTCGCCCGGCGGCTTCGGCCCCCAGTCAAACCAGTCCCCGAGGCCGTAATCGAACAGATCCCCTTCGGCGCGTGTGGCCAGATAGGCCGCGTAGCGGCACATGGCGGGGTAGCCGGTGGCGAGGATGCGCCGATCGCCGGTGTAGCAATACGCGGCCCACGGCGAGAGCACGATACCCCGACTTCAGGGCAAGCGCGCGCTCGTGACCGCCGCGGCTCAAGGTATCGGCCGCGCCAGCGCATTGGCGCTCGCGGCCGCAGGCGCGCACGCGCTCGCTACCGACATCGACGAGGCGAAGCCCCAGCCCCTGGCGGAACGCGGCATCGAGACCTGCCGCATGGTCGTGCGAGCCCAGCAGAATATCCGCGC
This sequence comes from Pseudomonadota bacterium, assembly GCA_021808195.1. Next base: position 1,769 of record JAKBCE010000285.1, on the reverse strand, counting down.
CGCCGTAGACCGTGCGGGTGCCGTCGACATCCTGTTCAACTGCGCTGGCTGTGTCCATCACGGCACGATTCTCGACAGCAGCGAGGCGGATTTGGATTTCGCCTACGAACTGAACGTCAAGGCGATGTACCGCATCATCCGGGCCGTGCTGCCCGGCATGCTCGCGCGCGGGGACGGCAGCATCATCAACATGGCGTCTGTGGCGAGCAGCGTCAAAGGCGTACCGGTGCGCTGCGTGTACGGTACGACCACGGCCGCCGTGATCGGGTTGACGAAGTCCGTGGCGGCAGACTTTGTCAGCCGCGGCATTCGCTGCAACGCCATCTGCCCCGGTACCGTGCAGAACCCCTCTCTGGAGGAACGCCTGCGCGCCCAGGGCGACTACGAGCAGACGCGCGCGGCATTCATCGCGCGCCAGCCGATCGGCCGCATCGGCCGGCTCGAGGAGATCGCGGATCTGGTGGTCTACCTGGACGGCGCTCGCTACACGACCGGTCAGATTCACGTGATCGACGGTGGTTGGAGCATCTGAGAGGATAGCCCGGCCCCTTCACTTTCTGCACTCGGAGCGAGCGCCCATGCCCTGGAAACGACGGCCCTACAACGGTCGGGATCTCAGCGCGGCCCTGAACATCGCCGACCTGCGTGAGGCGGCTCTGCGCCGCGTGCCGGGCTTTGTCTTCGAATACGTCGAAGGCGGTGCCGAAGACGAGGCGACGCTGCACGGCAATCGGGCCGCATTCGCGGCGCTGAAGTTCGTACCGCCGACGCTGGTGCCCACCGAGGGCCGCACACTGACGACGGACCTCTTCGGAGCGCCGATGCGTGCGCCATTTGCCATCGCGCCGACTGGTTTGAACGGCATGTTGCATCCGCAAGGCGATATGGCTCTGGCGCGGGCGGCTGTCGCTGCGGGTATTCCCTACACGCTGAGCACGGTGTCGACGACGCTGCTCGAGGATGTCGCCCGGCAAGCGGGGGGGAGGCTCTGGATGCAGCTGTACGTGATGCGCAACCGCGCCATCGCCGAGGACATCATGCATCGGGCTGCTGCGAGCGGCTACGAAGCGCTGCTGTTCACCACAGATGCCAACGTGTTCGGCAGCCGAGAATGGGACAAGCGCAACTACAGCAGTCCCGGGCAGCCGAGGTTGCGAGCGGCGCTCGATGTCCTGCGGCACCCTCGCTGGCTGACCCAGGTGCTCTTGCGGCGCGGCATGCCGCGGTTTCGCAACATCGAGACGTTCCTGCCGCCGGGAGCCGCAACGGCCGTCGGTGGCAGCACCATCATTCCGCAGATGTTCACCCCGACACTCGCCTGGGAGGACATTGCGTGGGTGCGTGAACACTGGCCGCACAAGCTGCTGATCAAGGGGGTGCTGACCGTCGCCGATGCGTACAAGGCCGCCGAGCTCGGCTGCGACGGGATCGTTCTGACCAATCATGGCGGGCGACAGCTCGACTCGTGCGTGGCGCCCATCGAGGTGCTCCCCGAGATCGCAGCGGCGGTAGGCAGCCGCCTGAGCGTCCTTATCGACAGCGGCTTTCGCCGCGGTACTGATATCGCCAAAGCGCTCGCGCTCGGGGCCGATGCGGTGTTGCTGGGTCGCGCGACGCTCTATGGGCTCGCCGCGGCGGGCGAAGAGGGCGCCGGGCGCGCTTTGCAGATGCTCAGCGTTGAACTCGACCGGGTGCTCGGACAACTCAGCTGCCGCAGCGTGCGTGATCTCGGTCCGCATCTGCTGCGCGGTCCCGGCGGCCTCGCCTAG
>JAKBCE010000284.1 GCA_021808195.1 Pseudomonadota bacterium | reverse complement strand
ATCCGGAGCCTATTCCAGCGGCGTCAGACCGTGCAGGATGGCGAATTTGATGAGTCCGGCCAGGTCGCTGATCTGCAGCTTCTGCATCAGGCGGCTGCGGTAGGTGTCGACGGTCTTTGGCGACAGACTGAGCCGGCGGCCGATCTCGGCGCTCGAGAGGCCGTCGGCGACGAGCTTGAGGATCTCGCGCTCGCGGTTGCTCAGACTCTCGATCGGGCTCGTGCTGCGGCGGTTGCTGATGCCCTCGGCGACGATCTCGGCGATCCTTCCGCCGAGGTGGCGTCGGCCGAGGTGCACCGCCCGGACCGTCTCGGCGATCTCCCGCCCGGCGCTCTCCTTCAGCAGGTAGCTGCGCGCACCGGCCTCGAGGGCCTGAAACACGTGCTGCGCCGAGGAGTGCATGGAGAGAATCACCACTGCGGTCTTGGGCCGCGCCGCGAGGATCTGCCGGGTCAGGCTGATGCCGTCGATTTCCGGCATCGACAGATCGAGAATGGCCACATCGGGGCTGAGCGCGACGATCTGCTCGAGTGCGACGCGGCCGTCGGCGGCAGTGCCCACGATCTCGATGTCCGCCGCCGCCTGGAGAATGGCGACGATCCCGTCGCGTACCAGTGCGTGATCGTCTGCGATGAAAACCCGGATGCGGCTCGTGGCCATGGGCTCACCCCGAGCCGGCAGGGGCCGGTGAGGGCAGGGTGACCGACACGCACGTGCCGGCGCCGGGGGTGGATTCGACGGTGCAGTGTGCACCGATCGACTCGGCGCGCTCGGCCATGGTGAGCATGCCCATGCCGCCGTCGCCGCGCGTGGCGCGTGCCGCCGGATCGAAGCCGATCCCGTCGTCGCGGATCGTCAGGCCCGCGCGCTCGCCGGCCGTCTCGAAGAGGATCTCGACGTGCTTCGCCCCGGCGTGTTTGACGATATTGTTGAGTGCCTCCTGCGCAATTCGAAACAGGGCAATCGCCGCGGTCGGGCTGAGGCGCGGCTGCGGCTCGGTGCCGTGCACCGTCACCGTGAAGCCGGCGCGTCGGGCCACTCTCCGGGCGTGTTCGCCGAGGGCGGCGAGCAGACCGAACTCATCGAGGCCGGGCGGGCGCAGCTCGACCATCACGTCGCGCAGCCGCTGCGCCGCTTCCGCGAGCAGCTTCTCCGAGTCGTCCAGGCGCTGCGCCACCGAGGCCTCGAGTGGCTCGCCGAGCAGACTGCGCACGATGGTGAGGTTCAGGCTCACGGCCCCGATGTCCTGTGCGACCGAGTCGTGCAGCTCGCGTCCGAGGGCGTTGCGCTCGGTCTCCTGAATCTCGAGGACCTGGCGCGAGAGGCTCTGCAGGCGCGCGAGGTGCGCATCGAGCGCCTCCTCGGCGGCCTTGCGCTGACTGATGTCGATGCCGACGCCGATCAGGAAGTCCTGTCCGGAGTAGTGCAGGCGGCGCCCGGTGAACAAATACGGAATGGTCCGCCCGGACTTGGTCCGAAACGGTGCCTCCACCGACTCCTCACCGTGCTCGAATACTCGCTCGATCCGCTCCTGCAGCAGAGTCTTGTCCGCAGCGTCGAAGAAATCGAGCGGATGCATGTGCTCGATCTCCTGCGCGCTGTAGCCGCTCACCTCGACAAAGTTACGGTTCCAGCGGTGAAACCGCCCCGCACGGTCGTAGAAGTAGACGATGCCCGGCATGCTCTCCATGATGGCGTTGGCGAAACGCTGCTCGCGCATCAGCGCCTCCATGGACTGGATCTGATCGGTGACGTCGCGGAAGCTGCCGATGTAGTGCGTCACGCGCTGCTCGGCGTCGCGCACGGCAGCGATGTTGAGCCAGCAGACGATCTCGCGGCCGTCGCAGCCACGGTTGACGATTTCCCCGGCCCAGCGCCCGAGCGCACCGAGCTCGCTCCACATCGCCCGGAAATACTCCGCGCCGTGACGGCCGGAGGCGAGCAGCGACGGGTTGCGTCCCAACAGCTGCGCGCCAGAGTAGCCGAACAGCGTCTCGAACGCCGGATTGACTGCGGCGATGCGGTTCTTGCCGTCCGTGACCACGACGGCGGCGACGCTGTTCTCGAACGCGCGGTGCAGGACGGCGAGCTCGCGGTCCTGCCGCTCGCGGTGCTCCCAGGCGGCCTGCAGTGCCGTGCGGCTGCGCAGCACTTCCAGACAGACGCCCAGATCATCACCGAGCAGGCGGAACTGCTCGAGCTGCTCGGCACTCACGGCGGACTTCTGCTCGGAGTAGACGCTGAGCAACACCGCCACGGACCCGCCGGGCAGGCGCACCGGCAGGACGAATGAGGAGCGCAGCCCGAACGCGCGGGCCCGTTCACGCCAGGGGTTGAAGCGGGTGTCGGCGTCGAGATCGTCATTGAACTGCACCTCGCCGGTGCGCAGGGCTCGGCCGGCCGGACCGTTGCCGAGCGGCGAGTCGTCCCAGTGGACCGTGAGCCCGTCGAGGTATCCGAGCGCGGTGCCGGCGGCGGCGATGACCCGTACCGTGTGTGCCGCATCCTCGAGCGCGACACTGATGGTTGCCAGCACGAACGGCGTCTGGTGGGTCAGGGCCTCGCAGACCGATTGATACAGCTCTTCCTCACACGAGGCACGCATCACGACGCGATGCGCGTGGTTGATTGCCGCAAGGACCCAGGTGAGCTTCTGCGCGCCGGCCCGCGGCGCACGTTTGGGGGCCGCCTGTCGGGCCGAGCCGCGTTCGAGTCGTGTGGGTCTGGCGCGGTCCAAGGGCCTGTGCGACGCCGTTTCTCTTTATGTGCGGACCACTTTAGCGCGCACACCCCCGGCGGTCAACGCGACGTCCGCGCCCGCCTCTAGGGCTCCGTTCCCGTCGTGCCGTCGGCGACCACGGATCGCTCGAGCTGGCGCATCAACTCCGGCAGGGGCACGGGCCGGCTGAAGAAATAGCCTTGCGCGATCGCGCAGCCGATGCCGGCGAGCACGTCACGCTGATAGGGCGTCTCGACGCCTTCGATCACCAACTCGACGTTCAGGCTGCGGGCCATGGCCACCATCGCCTTGAGGATCGAGACGTCGCCGTTCGCGGCCGGCTGCAGGTGACGGATGAAGCTGCGGTCGACCTTGAGTTTGTCGACCGGCAGGTGGCGCAGATAATGGAACGAGGAATAACCGGCGCCGAAGTCATCGATCGCGATACGGATGCCGAGTTTGCGCAGCGCGGCGAGCGTATGGGCGGTTTCGCTGCTGTGTTCGATCAGGAAGGTTTCGGTCAGCTCGAGTTCGAGTATGCGCGGAT
>JAKBCE010000283.1 GCA_021808195.1 Pseudomonadota bacterium | reverse complement strand
GCCGGTGACGCTGCCCTGCGCGAGACTGAGGACGAAGGGGTTGATGTCCGAGACACCCGCGATGCCGCCGAGGGCATAGATGCCGGGACTGCCGAAATGGCTGCGCACCCAGCTGGAGGCGAGTGCAACCACGATGAACAGCGCCGCGAAGGTCACCGCCGCCGGGAGCTGCAGCGGGTTCATCGTCGGCAGCGCGCCGGCGGCGGTGGCCGGCTCCGGGCCGCGGCGCCACCACTGCACGAGCGCGATCGCGCCGGCGATCGCCGCGAGCACGAGCACTCTCGGCAGCAGGATCCAGGCGACGGGCCGATTGAACAGCGCCACGACCAGATCGATGCGCAGGTACATCACCGCGGTGGCGACGATGATCCCCACGGTGAGCTCCGGCCGCGCGGCACCGGCCGCCTTTTGCTCGCGCGCCAGCGCCACGGTGGTCGCCGTCGAGGAATACGCCCCGCCGAGAATCGCCGGCACCAGCGTGCCGCGGTGCGGCAGATAGCGCTGCAGCAGATAACTGAGGTAGGACAGGCTCGAGACGGCCACCAGCGCGAGCCAGACTTCGAACGGTGTGATGGGGGTGGCCGCGACCACGGGCCTATCCGGCACCAGCGGCAGGATGATGCCGACCAGGATGAGGAATTTGCCGAGGGTGTAGATCTCCTCGCGGGCCAGCTGGCGCACCGCCCGATGCAGCACCTCGCGCCCTTCGATCAGGAGCACCGCCACCACGGCGACCGACACGACGAGCCAGGAGGGCTGCGTGAGCGCCACCGGTCCGAAGAGGTAGGCGAGCAGGTTCGCCGCCGGCACTATGAGCGTCGGACGTTGGGTCTCAGGGGCTCCGGCCGTGCGCAGATGCGCATACAGCCACAGAGCCAGCGCACCGAGGCCGACCGCGTAGAGCATCAGGGTGTGCGGATCGAGCAGGTACAGGAGCGCCCCGACGATCGCGAGCAGGGGGAAGGTGCGGATCCCGCCGGGCGAGGTGCGCGGCTCCTGCTTGTACAGTCCCTCGAAGGCCAGTCCGAGGAAGATGGCCATGGCAAGCCCCAGTCCGAGCTTGCCCGCCAATTGCACTGGAGTCTGCCCGTCGATCACGCTCGTCTCCCCGCCCCCGAGATCTGCTGCTCGGCCTGAACCGCTCAGTCTCGGTGGAATGCCTCAGCCACCTTACGATCCGCACACAAAGATACCGCCGATCCTGGCGGATTCGAGAGCGTTTTGCCGGGATCAGGCCAAATTTCATGACAGATGACGGCCTGCGCAACATCGAAGCGAACTGGGAGGGTGAGCGACCCCGGCGGTTTAAATCACCGCGCAGCGAGATGTCCGGCGGCCCAAGACGATCAGACCCAGTACTTGCATCCGTTCGCGCGACTGGGTATAAACCCAGTCAGGTTAAACACCTCTACCGCCGGGCAGGCGGGACGTGAAGCGCGTGGAGCGGATCCGAGACGCGGTTCGGTTCGACCGAGCCAGGCAAGTCCGACCGCTGAGAAGCGCGAACTGGATGGAAGGTCCCTCGGGACCGAGGCTGTGCGCGTGCTGTCAGGAACAGCGCAGCGCAGGGTCAAGTCTGGGTGCCAATGAAATCCCCGATCCGCTCTACCGCAAGGTCAAGGCCCAGAGTGCCTTGCTCGGCCGTTCCATTCCGGACGTGACGACGGATCTGTATCGGCAATGGCTCGGTGAGTCGCCACCCGCCGATGGGAGCGACTCCCCGGAAGCGTGGCTTGCGAGCTGGCTCGCGGCTGCGGATACCGCCGCGCGCAGCGCCCCGGCGGGCCATTCGGCCCGTCAGATCCTCGCTGAGGATCGCGGCCGGTTGGAGCGCAGATGACAGTGTGGATCGTCGCCGCGGACCCTAAAGACGCGTGCTCGTCCGTCAGCCAGCGGCTTCTGCAGGCGGTGATGCGCTTGCGTGACGGTGTTGTCCTGCCGGCGATCGCGCCGCGCGGGGGCGCGTGAGCGAATGCCGATCACGTGACGGCGCAACGAGCAGTACTCACGCCCATCACCCGGAACGCCGGGTGCGCCACTCCGCTGAGCGTCGATAGGCGTGGAGGTCTACCCACCCCGAGGCCTTACCCGTGTCGCGGTGTGTCGAAAAGGTCGGCCGTTTGACGGATTTGTCCGCACCACGTTTTCGGTGTTTAGGCACTGATACACCGATGTACCGAGTCCCCCAATGCATTCCGTCCGCTGGACTATCGCCGTCTCGCCCGACACGGATCAGTCCGTGCGGATGTTTCTCGCTGCACAGGGCGGAGGCCACAAGGGCGATCTGTCCCGTTTCATCGAGGAAGCGGTCCGCGCGTACCTCTTCGAGCGAGCCGTGGAGCAGGCCAAATCGGCCACCGCCCGCATGGGCGAAACGCAGGTGAACGACCTGATCGACGAGGCCATCCATTGGGCGCGGGATCAATCCAGCAGCGCAACGCCATGAGCTGCGCCGCGCAAGGCGCTGTCTAAAGCTGAATATCATTGAGCCCGCCCCCCGCGTGGGCACCAGGGGCGGCATGCCGTCGTACTGAAAGCGTTCGACCTTGGGCCCTGGGCAGCGAAAGCGCTGCTGCGGCTCGCCGGTTCTCCCCGCGATTACTCCCGGTTCGTCGCGGTCAGAACAGGTGCGAACAACCCTTCAGCGCGTATCCACCGTACTGCTGAGACTCTCCTTCACCCCATCATTCGGTCCCTTCAGCGAGCGGCTGTTCCACCCGCCGCCCACCGCATCGATGAGGCCGGCGCTCGCCACCAGTCGCTGACTCTGCAGGTTCACCGCGGTGATCTCCGCGTTCAGGCGCGCGGTCTGCGCCGTGAGCACGCTCGCATAGTCCGCCACGCCCGCCTTGTACTGGTTCAGCGTCAGCGCCTCGGAGCGCTTCGCATCGCTCACCGCCTGCGTCTCCTCGGCGTACTGGTTCTGCAGGAAATGCAGACTGGCCAGATCGTCCTCGACCTGCTGGAACGCCCCGAGCACCGTCTGGCGGTAGGTCGCCACCGCCTCATCGTAGGTGGCCCGTGCTTCGCGGGTCTGGGCGATCGTCGCTCCGCCGTTGAAGAGGTTCAGCGCAATCTGCGGGCCGTACGACCAGACCGCATTGCTCGCTTTGATCAGTCCGGAGATCGCCGCCGAATCAAAGTCATACGCGCCGGTGAGCGTCAGACTCGGGAACCAGGCCGCCTCGGCGACCCCGATGTCGGCATTGGCGCTCGCCATGCTGCGCTCGGCCGCGGCGATGTCAGGTCTGCGCAGCAGCAGGCGCGACGGCAGGCCGG
>JAKBCE010000282.1 GCA_021808195.1 Pseudomonadota bacterium | reverse complement strand
GTGTGCAACAAGGTGGGCACGTATCTGAAGGCGCTCGCCGCCCACGACAACGGCGTGCCGTTCTATGCCGCGCTGCCGGTGAGCACCCTCGACTGGGGCCTCACGGAGGGACGGGACATCGAGATCGAGGCGCGCGATCCGGATGAGGTGACGCATATCACCGGTCTCGGTGCGGCCGGCCGGCCCGAGCGGGTGCGCGTGGTGCCGGAGAAGAGCCCGGCTCTGAATCTCGCCTTCGACGTGACGCCGCGCCGGCTGGTGACCGGGCTGATCACCGAGCGGGGCGTGTGCGCCGCGAGCCGCGCCGGATTGCTGCAGCTGTACCCGGAGCGCGCGGCATGAGCGGCGCGGCTCGCGATGTGCAACTGCGCAGTGCGCTCATCGAGGCGTGCCGCGACCTGCAGCGGCTCGGGCTGACGCAGGGGACTTCGGGCAACGTGAGCATCCGCCGCGATGCGGACTCGTTCTTCGTCAGCCCCACCGGGATTCCCTACGGCTCGCTCGAGCCCGAGGACATTCCGCTGATGCGCCTCGACGGGCGCTGGTATGGCCGCCGCAGGCCTTCGAGCGAGTGGCGCTTTCACCGCGACATCCTGGCTGCGCGCCCCGAGGCGGGTGCCATCGTACATGCGCATCCGCGGCACGCCACGGCGCTCTCCTGCACGGGGCGGGGCATTGCGGCGTTTCATTACATGGTGGCGGTCGCGGGCGGTGCCGACATCCGCTGTGCTCCCTACCACACGTTCGGCACGCAGGCGCTCTCAGACGCCGCGCTGGCGGCGCTCGAAGATCGCCGGGCCTGTTTGTTGGCGCATCACGGGATCATCGCACTCGGCGCCGACGTCACCGCCGCGCTCAGCCTGGCGGCACACGTCGAGGACCTTGCCGCGCAATACGCCACGGCGCTCGCGATCGGCGGCGTGACGGTGCTCGATGCGGCCGAGATGGCGCAGGTGGTGGAGAAGTTCCGCACCTACGGGCGTCAGGACGCCGAGGATGCGGACCTTCAGCATGCCGGGGAGGTGCCGCCGGCCCCCTGAGTGGCGCCTCAGTGCTGGCGGGCCCGCCGGTCGAGCACGACGCGTGCCAGGATGTTGATGATCAGCACGAAGCCGGTGACCAGCAGGGCTGCGGCGTAGGCGAGCGCGTTCGCCGAGGCGAACGGCTCGTTGATGAACGTCCAGATCGCGTACGTCAGATAGCCGATCGGCGAGTGCGTCAGGTGCCCGTCCCACAGATAGTTCGACCAGCCGGCGGTGTACAGCAGCGGGGCGGTTTCCCCGACCGACACGGCGAGCGCGAGCAGGATCCCGGTGAGGATGCCGGGCATCGCCGCCGGCAGGCACACCCCGAGGATCACGCGCCGATCATCGGCGCCGAGGGAGTAGGCGGCATCGCGCAGATCGTTCGAGACCTGCCGCAGCGCCAGTTCCGTGGTGCGGCAGATGTAGGGCAGGCTGATGATGGCGAGCGCGATGGAGCCGGCGGCCACCGAGAAGCTCCAGCCGAGCCACTCGACCATGCCGACGTAGCCGAAATACCCGACCACGATCGAGGGCACGCCGACCAGCACGTCGGCGAGGAAGCGGATCGCCACGGCCCAGCGGGTGAAGCGGTACTCGGCCGAATAGATGCCCGCGGCGACCCCGAACGGCACGGCGAGCAGCAGTGCGCCGCCGGAGAGCACCAGTGTGCCCTCGATGGCGTTGAGCAGCCCGCCGCCGCTGCCCTGGGTGATGGTGGTGAGCACCGAGAGTTTCAGCGCGCCGACGCCGCGCACGAACACCACCTCGAGGATCCACACCATCAGCACCGAGAGCACGATCAGGCAGGCACCGGTGAACGTCCAGCCCGAGAGGCTCGCGAGGCGACGCGAGAGGCGGATCTGATGGGTGCTGCGGGCCGGGGCGAGTGCGTTCATGGGCTCAGACCATCACCGAGCGCTGGCTGTTGTTCCACACCATCAGCAGCACCCGGGCGAGTGCGTTGACGAGGATCGAGATGATGGCGAGCACGAAGGCGATCTCCGCCAGCGAGCGCACCGCGAGTCCGGTCGGATCCTGCAGCGCGCTGTCGAGCTGCGAAACGATGAATGCGGCCATGGTCGACACCGGGTCGTAGATGCGGTGCGGCAGATAGTTCAGCGCGTTGCCGCTCACCATCAGCACCGCCATGGTTTCCCCGAGCGCCCGGCCGAGCGCGAGGAACGTCGCGCCGATCAGCGTTTTGCGGGTCCCGGGGAGCATGACCTTCCAGAGCGCCTCGAAACGGGTCGCGCCGAGTCCGAGCGCCGCCTCGCGCAGCGAGGCCGGCTGGCTCACCAGCGCATCACGCAGCGTCGCGGCGATGATCGGCACGATCATCAGGGACAATACGATGCCGGCGGTGAGCAGGCCGTAGCCGCTGCCGGTCGGGGCGGCGAAGAACGGGATGAACTTCCCGACCGTGCGCCCGATGAGCGGGTAGAAGTGCTGGCCGAGGAACGGGATGACGACCACGTAGCCCCACAGCCCGAACACCACGCTCGGGATCGCCATCAGCAGCTCGACGAAAAAAGAGATCCACGGGCGCAGCTGGCCGGGGACGGCCTCGGCGAGGAAGATGGCCGCGCCGACGCCCATCGGCAGGGCGATGGCGAGCGCAATCAGGGTCGAGAGCAGCGTGCCGACGACCAGAAAGAGGATGCCGTAGGTGGCGCCCGGCTGCACCTGCACGCCGTGGCGCACGATCGGATCGGCGTAGAGGTTGCCGAGGTTCCACACGTCGCGGAACACGAACCCCCAGCCATTGAAGTGCATGGCCGGCCAGGAATACAGCGCCAGGAAGACCAGGATGGCGAGGAGAGTGGCGGGCAGGATGCCCGCGACGAGGGCGAGCCAGGCTCTGAACTTCATGGCGGGCAAGGATGGCCGCTCCGCTTCGGCGATGCAACGGGTACGTGTACAAGGGAAGGCCGGTCGCGCCCCCCATCCGTGCGGGGCACGACCGGCCTCGAGGGGGAGGGCTTCCTCAGTGGATCATCGCGACCTGCGCCTTGCTCAGCGCGACGATCGGGGCCGGCAGGGCCACGAAGCCGACCGCCTTCATGAAGTGCGGGGAGTTGCCGTCCTGCGGGCTCAGCGCCCAGTTGAAGAACTCCCGCAGCGCCGCGGCGGTCTCGCCATTCGGCTGCGCCGCGTTCACGATCGCGTACTCGTAATTGATGATCGGGTAGGAGTTCTTGCCCGGGGCGAAGATCAGGCTGATGCGCTCGTTGCGCGGCGTATGCGCCGCCGTGGC
>JAKBCE010000281.1 GCA_021808195.1 Pseudomonadota bacterium | reverse complement strand
GCTGGTCCTCGTGCTCTCCCCGCTCCTCGGTCTGCCCATCGCACGCGCCCTGAGCACCCGCATCGAGAAGCGCACGCTCGGCATCGGCGGATTGCTGCTGTTTTGCGTCTGTCAGTTCTATCCGCCGGTCCTGCGCATCTGGGGAGTGCTGCCGACCGACCTGAATGACCTGCGCACCCTGCTGATCGCCAATGCCGCGGTCATCGGCATCGGCCTGGTGTTCTCCGGGATCGGCTTTCAGTCCATGATGGCCGATGCCGCCGATCAGCACGAGTATCTGTTCGGCGCGCGGCGTGAAGCCACCTTTCTCTCCGGATTGACCCTGTCGGTGAAGTCCGCGACGGGCCTGGGCTCGCTCATTGGCGGCATGGCCCTCGATGCCATCCACTTTCCGCGGGACATCGCCAGCCGCGGCCTGCATCCGCATCTGCCGCTCGCGGTCGTCAATGGTCTCGGCTGGGTCGCAGGCCCCCTGCCGGCGGCCTTCACGGTCTTCTCTGCACTCGCGCTCTTTGGCTACAAATTGAACAACGAGAAATACCAGGCCATCCAGCGTGCGCTCGCCGAGCGTCGCCGGTGAGACTCGCGGAGTTCACCCTGAGCGGCGCATCGTTCACGCGCTTCGGGCGCGGACTGCACCGTCCGGAGTGTGTGTGGGTGGATGCCGAGGGTGTGTGGGCGAGCGACGCCCGCGGCGGCGTCTGCCTCGTACCCCCCGAGGGAGAGCCTCAGGTCCTCGGCGCCGGCATTGCCGAGCCGAACGGCTTCAGCCGCAAGCCCGACGGCACGTTCGTGGTGGCCGGGCTTGCCGACGGCCGAGTGCATGCGATCGATCCGGACGGGCAGACGCGTACGCTGCTGGCGAACCTCGATGGGGTGGCTCTCGGTACCGTCAACTACGCGTGCGCCGATGGGGCGCGACGCACCTGGGTTTCGGTGATGACGCGCCACCTGCCGTGGCTCGCCGCCTTCGCCGCTCCGATCCGCGACGGCTACATCGTGCGGCTCGAGGAGGACGGTCGCGCCGAAATCGTGGCCGACGGACTCGACCTCACCAACGAAGTGAAGATCTCCCCCGACGGCCGATTCCTCTACGCGGTCGAGACGCTCGGCGGCCGGATCAGTCGTTTCGCGATCCGCCCGGATGGATCACTCGGCGCGAAGGAAGGCGTCGGCCCCGAGACCCTCGGGCGCGGCGCACTCCCGGACGGCATCACCTTCGATGCGCAGGGCAACCTCTGGGTCACGATCATCAGCAGCAATGCCCTCGTCGTCATCGACCGGGACGGAGCGGCACACACGATTTACCGCGATGCAAACCCGGCGGCACTCGAGGCCCTCGCGCGAGCGGTCGAGACGCGCAGCGGAACGCTCGAGCACCTGGTGGCCTGTGCGCAGGTTGAAGGTCCGTTGCGCCTGCCGACCAGCATGGCGTTCGGCGGCCCCGAGGGACGGACCGCGTTCGTCGGCTCGGTGGGGCTGGATCACCTGGTGACCTTCCGGCTGCCACCCACCCTCTCCTGAGCAGGCCGTCGGAGCTGCGGACCGGACCTGCCCCCTGCTTCGCCACTGCCATACCCCGGGGGCGCATCGCATGAACACATCTACTGCCTTTCCCGCGGCCGGCCCCGAGCCGCTGGACGTGGCATTGCCGGGACCGTGGCGCATGCGCGCGGTGGGAGAGCCGCAGTGGCTGCCGGCAACGGTTCCCGGCACCGTGCACACCGATCTGCTCGCCGCCGGGCGTATTCCCGATCCGTTCTGGCGCACCCATGAGCGCGACGTGCAGTGGGTCGACAAGCTCGACTGGGAGTACTGCACCGACGTCGAGCTCGACGCAGACGCGCTCGCCCATGAACAGATCGACCTGCTGTTCGACGGGCTCGACACCTACGCGCAGGTCTCGCTCAACGACGCGCCCCTGCTCGCCGCGGACAACATGTTCCGCCGCTGGCGGGTTCCGCTGAAAGCGCATCTGCGCACCGGCCGCAACACGCTGCGGGTGCTGCTCAGATCGCCGGTACAGGCGGGCCTCGCGCACCTCGCAGCCCTGGGCTTCAACCCGCCGGCGGTCGTCGACTGGAGCGAGATCGGCGGACTCGGTCCGCATCAGGTCAGCATGTTCACCCGCAAGGCCCCCTACCACTACGGCTGGGACTGGGGACCGCGCCTGGTCACGAGCGGTATCTGGCGACCCGTGCGGGTGCAGGCGTGGAGCGGCATACGGATTGCCGCGCTGCGCATCGCGGTGGTGCATCTGGATGCCGAGGAGGCAACCGTCGCGGTGCACTTCGAGATCGTCTCGAGTAGCGCCGGGCGCGCTGAACTGACGCTCACCAGTCCGACGGACGCACAGATCTGCGGCAGCGCGCGGGTCGAGCTGCAGGCCGGAGAGCAGATCTGCACGCTGCAGTGCCGCATCCGCCAGCCGCGCCTGTGGTGGAGCAACGGCCTCGGTGAGCCGTTTCTGTACGAGTTCAGCGCCACCGTGCGCTGCGGACCGTGGCAGGATCGGCACTCTGTGAGAAGCGGTCTGCGCCGCCTGCGCATCCTGCAACCGCCCGATGCCGACGGGGCGGGCTTCGGGGTCGAGCTCAACGGCGTGCCGGTGTTCATGAAGGGCGCCAACTACATTCCCTGCGACAGCTTTCCGCCGCGCGTGCCGCGCAGCACCCGCGAACACATCGTGCGCTCGGCCGCGGCGGCCCACATGAACATGCTGCGCGTCTGGGGCGGCGGGATTTACGAAGAGGACGAGTTCTACGATCTGTGCGATGCGCACGGCATTCTCGTCTGGCAGGACTTCATGTTCGCCTGCGCCATGTACCCTGGAGATGAGGCTTTCCTGCAGAGCGTGCGCGCCGAAGCAATCGACAACGTCCAGCGCCTGCGCAATCACCCCTGCCTCGCACTCTGGGCCGGCAACAACGAAATCGACGTCGCCTGGCGGCACGACGTACCCGGCGGCGGCTGGGGCTGGAAGGAGCGCTACACGGCCGAGCAGCGCGAGACGCTGTGGCAGGCCTACCGCGCGATTTTCCACGACCTACTGCCCGCAGTGATCGCCGAGCACGATCCGGGACGTTTCTACTGGCCCTCCTCGCCGCTGGCGGCCTGGGACGGCGCCGACGGGCTCACGCATGCCGATCTCACCGCACCGCGTCAGTCTGGCGACATCCATTACTGGGGCGTGTGGTGGGGCAAACAGCCGTTCGCCACCTACCGCCGCGCGGTCGGCCGGTTCATGAGCGAGTACGGCTTCCAATCCTTCCCCGCGTGGCCTTCGGTGCGCGCCT
>JAKBCE010000280.1 GCA_021808195.1 Pseudomonadota bacterium | reverse complement strand
AGGAAGCGGTCACGGGCATGGTCGAGGGTGCGAAAATGCGCCTCGACCCACGGGATGTACTCCTGCGTCAGTGCCGAGCCCCAGGGGCCATCATTGACCGAATTGGCGAACTCGTGCGTACCGGTCGGCAGGTGCTCATCGAGCATCACCCAGATCATCGGCGGCATCTTGCCGGCGGCCATGCGCTCATAGAGTTTGATGCCCATGAACCGGCAATAGGCCATCGTGCCGCCGAAACCGTGTGTCCAGTAGACGGTGGGGTAGTGCCGCGCGAGGTCCTTGTGGTACCCGGGTGGCAGCACGACCCAGGCGCGGATGAAGGTCGGGCGGCCCCAGAACGCGCTGAGCAGCGCGCTGCGCTCCTCGGCGCGCTGGAGATGGCTCGCCGCCTGCTGCTGGCGTACGGTGAGCTTGCGCGCCGGACGCGCAGGCACCACCTTGTCGAGCGTCAGGCGGGGCTCCGCCCCGCGGCCGGGCGTCCAGTCGCGCAGCGTCAGTACCGGGCTGATCAGATCTCCGGGCGTCAAACCGCTGTAGTTGTACGTGTGGTCCACGTCGAGCACGGCCTGGACCTGGTAATCCCCGGCAGGGAGGTCGGAAAACGGCTTCGGGTATGCGCGGCGGTCGGTATCGATGTCGAGTGCGGCGCCGGGCGCGAGGTCGTGCACATTGCGGGCGGCGACCCAGGTGGCATCGGGTTTGAACTCGTTGATCGTGACCGTTCGGGCACCGGTCCCTTTGGCCACGAACACCAGCAGCCGGCCGGAGAGGGGCGCCGGCAGCGCTGCACCCGCCGTGATGCGGAAGAACAGGTGCGCGCCCTGCGAGGCACTCTGGGAGGCGGCCTGCCTGGCACAGGCGCCGAGCGAGGCGAGGAGCAGGCCGAGCCCCGCGATCAGAACGGCGCGTGTGCGCGAGGTTGCCCTGGGAAGTTGCGTCGATGACATGTTCCGTCCCCCCCGGTCAGAGGGTGGGATTGTACACGCCGGCGGCCGCCCACCCGGGGCCCCGCTGGCCCGGGGTGGACGCTCCGGGCTACTGCTGGGGCGCGATGTGAATGTCCCCGCCGGCGGAGTGCAGGGCGATCTGCGGGCCGCCGCCGCCGATCGTGCCGTCGAGGTAATCACCTCCGGACATCTGCGTGGTGCTCAGCGGGAAATCGCAGTCCACGCTGCCGCCGGCGGCCTCGGCCTTCACGGCCGCATGGGTATTCTCCGGCAGCAGCAGCGTGATGTCGCCGCCGGCAGTGCTCAAGCTGATGCGATGAGCGGCGGCGAGTTCGGCGCGGATGTCGCCGCCGGAACTCGAGGCCCGCACCCGACCGTTGGCGTTGCGGATGGAGATATCGCCGCCCTCGGTATGCAGGGTGAGCGTACCGGTCGAGTTGCTGATGGAGACGTCACCACCGGAGGAATTCAGCTCGATGGCGCCCTGGATGTTGCGCGCCTGAATGTCCCCGCCGGCCGTGTGCACATCGAGGGCCCCGGTGATGTTCTGTACGTCGGCATCGCCCCCGGAACTGCTCGCACGGACCGCGGCGTTGATGTCGCGCACATCGATCGAGCCACCCGACGTGCGCAGCTTCAGCCGATAGGCGCTCGGCACGGCAACGCTGAGCTGCAGGCGGTTATGCGTTGCCCCGAACCAGTGCAGCCACGGGAACCAGCCAAAGAAGGAGTGTGCACCGCCCTGGACCGAGATCCGCACGCCGTCGGCCGTCGTGCGGGCGACGATGTGCAGGTCTTTCTGGTAGGACGCCGAGCCCTCTGCCTGCATTTGGAACGTCACGTGCGAGGTGCGACCCCCGACGATCGACACCGCGCCGATGTCGGTGTGTAGCGTCAGCGTCCCGCCCGGGGGAGCGCTCAGGCGGGTGTGGTAGATCGATTGCGTGGCGAACGCCGGCCCGGTGACAACCGAGGCGGCGAGGATCGCGAGCGTTCCGGCGAGCTTTGGGCTCATGGTGAACTCCTGACAACGGATTCCGGGGCGTTGCGAATGGGCCGGGGACGTCGGACGGGCGCCGACTCTGAACGCGGATCACCCGTCATGAGTTCCCCTGAGGTCCCAACCTGGTGCGCGGGCGTCTTCGGGCCCGGCGTCCCCCGTAGAACACGGAACGGTGCCAAAGGTTGCACGCCACGCCGGTCCGCCGCCGTGAACGATCCGCCCGTCCGACCGGTGACCAGACCCGGGAGCGTCATTGATCTATAAATCAATGCGATACGGATACTATGTCCTGCACTGTCTCTGCCGGGCTGGTCTGCCATCGGGGGCCGCGACTCTGGAGTTCGGGACCCTCAGGGTGCGCTCTTCCAGCGCAGCGCGTCGATGACCAGGGAGAACGCCTGGGATTGCTGGCGGCGGCTAGGGTAGTAGAGGTGATACCGGGGAAACGACGGGCACCACTCCTCGAGCACCCGAACCACCCGTCCGCAGCGCAGTTCACCCTCGATCATGGGCTCCGGCAGCATCGCCAGACCAAATCCCGCGGCGGCGGCCGCGATCACCAGCGGCACCGAATTGAAGGCCAGCTTCCCCTCGATGCGCGCCTTGAGCGGTCGGCCGTTGCACTCGAACGCCCAGGGATAGAAATCCGCGCGGCCCGGACGGCGGACCCGGATGCACTCGTGGTCACCGAGCTCGCGCGGGCTCTTCGGTGGGGCTCGCCGCTCGAAATAGGCGGGGAAGCCGAACACCGCCAGGTGCATGTCCGGTCCGATCCGTACCGCGATCATGTCGCGGGCCACCTGCTCGCCGATGCGCACGTCGGCGTCCAGGCGTTCCGCCACGATGTCGATCAGCCGTTGCTCGAGGAGCACTTCGACGTGGATGTCCGGATATTGCACGAGCAACCGCTCGAAGGCCGGCCAGAGCAGGGTACCGGCCGCATCCGACGCTGGCGAGCATCTCGCCGCTGCAGGCCGCCGTGAGCCGCTCGATGCACCGCCTCGGTGTGCTGCTCGGCCGCCAGTCCGATGCGCTGCTGCGCAAAGCGCGTCCGCTGCCGCATCCGCCGCGCATCGTGCCGGTGGGCAGTCCGGCGCAAATGCTGCGCCGGCGGCCGCACATCCGGGCCGCGGAGATGAATCTCGCGCAGTCGACGGACCTCGTCGGCGTGGCGATCGCCGACCTGTTTCCGAAAGTCACCTTCACCGGGAACATCGGCACCAGCGCGGTGTCGCTCTCGGGTCTGGGCACTTCGGGCGCACGGACCTACTCGATCGGACCGGGGATCTCCTGGGCGGCGTTCGATCTCGGGCGCGTCCACGAGGAGATCGCGAGCGCGCGGGCCGGGGAAGTCGTGG
>JAKBCE010000279.1 GCA_021808195.1 Pseudomonadota bacterium | reverse complement strand
CCCCACGGCCGCCATGGCCTCGATCCTGAACTCCTCGGGAATGGCGAGCACCTGCCTCGCGCGAGCGTAATCGAACCCCTCCATTCCGTGCACCACGTAGCCCTTCAGGTACCCCTGCAGCGCGAAATATCCCCACGCCGCGCCCGTGTCGTACGAATGCGTCACCGACGTGCGGCCGGTGTAGCTATTGAGCGTATGAGAGACGAACACCACCAGCGCGGCGGCGCGCGTGCACCAGGCCTGATTGCCCGCGGCCAGCAGCCCGAAGAAGGTGTCCCACTGCGGCGTCTCGCGTCGGGCGAACAGCATGCGCCAGGGTTGCTGGTTGCCCGAGGACGGTGCCCAACGGGCCGCCTCGAACAGGCTGAGCAGCTCCTCGCCTGACACCGGCTCCCCGCTCATGGCCCGCGGCGACCAGCGGTCGAGGAACTGCCGGTCAATCGGATGAGCACTCTTGCGGATCGAGCTGCCGTTGAGCATTGCAGGTCTCCGGAGACACCCGCGCAGCCGGCGGGCGAAGCGCATGATAGCAGCCCGCCCGCCTCCGCCTACAGGTGGTAGGCGACGCCCAGGTAGTACTGGCGCGTCAGGGCCGGCTCGAGCTGGCCGCCGAAGAGAAACACCCGTGAATAATATCGGTGGTTGCCGAGATTCGTGATCCCGCCCTCGAACCGCCAGTGCGCACCCCAGGCGTATTGACCGGTCAGATCGGCGATCGTGTAGGCCGGAATCAGCGCCGGGGTCGTGCCGATCGCGGTGTCGCTGTTCTGGAAGTACTGCGCCCCGACGGAATCGACCATGAGGCTCAGCTTCACGCCGTGCACGCCCTCGAGGGTCACTCCACCCTTGAGCACGTAGTGCGGCGCATAGGCCGGGACCTTCCCGGCCTGCCCCGGAATGCGACTCGAGGTGAACTCGGCATTGAGGATACTGAGGTTCGCGAACACCGTCAGATGCCGCGAGCGCGGCTCGCTCGGCCACAGGCGCAGCAGGTCGTACGAACTCGCGAACTCGAACCCACGGCTGCGCAAATCGCCGCTGTTGACGTTGATGGACTCGGTCGGCGTCAGCTGCTCGGACTCGATCTCGTTCGTCGCGTCGATCTGAAAGACGCTGGCGTCGTAGTAGAACCCGACTACCGGCCAGCCATGCACGCCGGCCTCGTATGTCAGGTAGTGCGTCGTTGCCGGATCATTGGTCGAAGAAAAATTACTGAACGGACTCGAGATATCGAGGTAGCGCACCGGCCGGTAGCCCTGCGAGACGTTCAAGTACGTCTCGTTGCCGCGGCCGAAGTCATTGCCGATGCCGATGCCGAACAGCGGCACGGTGTGACGGTACGTCGCATTGACCAGGCTGGGGTGCGGTGCGGCCGTCTCGTGCGTATCGAGCTGCTCGTGCTCCAGGCGCGCAGACGTGACCACGTGAAACCGTCCGTAGCGGTACAGGTTCTCGGCGAAGATCGCCGCATAGCGCGTCCGGCGCTGATCGTTGTAGAAGAGCGATCCGTTCGACCCATACGGCGCGATCAGCGCATCGGGGCTCTTCAGCTCCGTGTAGGGGCTGGTCGAGGTGTAGACGGTGTAACCGACCGTGAACGCGCTGCCCTTGCCCCAGTGGTGCAGAAGACGTCCATCGAGTCCCGTGTAGTGGAACTTCTGGCTGGCGAGCGTCGCTGCGGTCCCGACCGGAGTACCGGTGTTGGCATAGGCATCGGCGCGGGTCACGAGATCCTGGTAACCGGTCCACACCTTCTGTACGAACAGGCTGCTCGGATCGATCTGATCGTGATAGGTCAGCACCGCGGTGTAACGGTGCGCCCAGTCCCGATCGTCGGGCGTGGTCGTCTGCCGGGCGTTGGTCCGAAACTGTGCCCCGCTCATCAGCCCGGCCATGCCGCTCTCGAGCGAATAGGCATGCACCGCGAGCGAGAGCCGGTGTCCGCGGCTGAAGTGATAGCCGAGCTCCAGATCGCCCTGGTTGACGGTGTAGTCGCCATTGGCGCGCTGGCCGCGGCTCTGCCGATGCGAGAAGTCCGCGAGGTAATCCCACCGTCCGACCGGTCCGGAGATGGAACTGTACGTCGAGTACAACCCGTCGCTGCCGAACACCTGATCGGTGCTCGCCTCGGTCTTCTTCCCCGGCTGGCGCGTGACGAAGTTGATCACCGGCTCCGGCTCCGGGCCGTAGAGCAGCCCCGAACCGCCCCGGATCATCTGTACCTGGGCGATCGACTGGAAACTCGGCAGGTAATAGAGCGTCGGGAATCCGATCCAGTCCATCTCCATCGGGATGCCGTCCTGCATCACCAGGATGTACTCGCTCTCCTGCGGATTGCCGAGCCCGCGGTAGGAGAGATTGAGGTTCACCGGGTTCTGCTGCTCGGCGAGCACCAGACCGGGCATCTGATCGAACAGCTGGCGCGGCTGGTTGTCCACGATCGGCGGCAGCGCACCGAGGTGCACGACCGTGGTTTTGCGCGTCACGGTGATCTGGGTACCCGAGATCTCCGGCATGGAGTGCGCATAGCGGGTGCGGTGGTTGAACAGCCACGGCGCGCGGATCAGCACCTGGCGCACCGTCGCGGAAACGCCCGCCGCGCTGCGGGCCGCGGCCGGCGGCGCGCTCCTGCGGGCAGCCGCGGGCGGCGCAGACTGCGCCTGTGCGACGGAACAGGCCACAGCCAATGCTGCGGCCAGCGCATGCGGCGATGACTTCAAGGAGACCTCTGAGAGTGGAAGGACGGCGCCCGCGGCACGGGGGACGGCCCCGAGGGATCCGCCGCCGACACGAACTGCGAGTGCCCGGGATTCTACGGGCGGTGCCCGGGAGTACTACCAGGGATAGTAGCGATGCCGGCCGTGCCCGAGACTCGGCTCGGCGCATCCACCGCCGCGTCCGGCTTCAGGCACGGCGCCTCAACGCCCTGCGGGCGCCGCCTCATGCATCGCTATGCCCGTCGGCCGGACCCAGCCCCGACGGCGCACGGTCCTGCCCCTGCGCAGCCGGATCGCCGTGCCGACGCCGCCACGCCCGCAGCCCCAGATAGGCCCCGCTGACCACCGCGAGCGACATCAGGCTGACGTGCAGATCCGCACCCAGCCCCGGCGTGAACTGCATGGCGATCAGGATGGCCAGCATGGCAGCGATCGCCAGATAGCTCGACCACGGAAACAGCCACATGGTGAGCGCCGGCGCCGGCTCCCCGGCGCGCTCGCGCCGGCGCCGCATGCGCAGGTGCGCGAGCGCGATCAGGCCGTAGACGAACACCATGAGGGCGCCCGAGGCATCGACCAGGAAGGCGAACACGCTCTGCGGCGCTTTGATCG
>JAKBCE010000278.1 GCA_021808195.1 Pseudomonadota bacterium | reverse complement strand
CGGACGTTGCGCGTCCTGAGGCGGGTAGACGTCAATCACCTTTACGACCCAGTCGGCATCCGTTCCGCTGCTCGAGGCCCACAAATGCACCCGTGGGCGTCCAGTCACCCGGACGGCTCTGCGCAGCCGAGGTGTTTCATACGTCAGCACGTCGGTTCGTGCGGCTGCAAAACGCTGATCACCGAGCAGCCAGGTCTGCCAACTCCGTGAACCTGCCGGTGGAACCGGCCGGGGGCGGTACGGCACCGGGTGCGCTGGATCGGACACATACTCATCGTAGCGGTGTATCTGGTCGGGTGGCGGGCGTCGGAAGCCGAGCCGATGGTGCGGTTCGAGGTACAGCGCGGTGCGCTCGATGGCGCAGCGCGGTTGGCAACCGGGCCAGGCGCGGAACGCCTCCCAACGGTTCGGACCCGTGACGTAGGCGTTGACCGGTGCCACGTGCTCGCGCGGCGCTGCGCGCTCGAGGAAATGGGCGAGCAGCGGTCGGGCGATGTGCTGCTGGTAATAGCGCGCGGTATTGGAGCCGAATTCGAGCGGCCCGAGCGAGCTGGCGTCCGGCAGGTTCTCCTGGCCGTGGTACCAGGGTCCGAGCGCCAGGAACAGTCGCGTATGCTGCGGATCCTTCGGGGCCAATGCGCGGTAGACGGCCAGCGCGCCGTAGATGTCCTCCTGGTCCCACTCGCCCGCGGCCAGCAGCAGCGGGACTCGCAGCCGGTGGCGGGCGAGGATTTTGTCCACGGCCTGGTCGCGCCAGAACGCGTCGTAGGACGGATTGGCGAGCAGCTTGCGCCAGAAGCCGAGCTGGTCCATGCCGTGCGCGGCGGCGAGCCTCTCTGCGGTTCCAGCGCGCAGGTACTGGCTGTAATCGTCGTGATAGGCGCTCCACCACTGTGCCGAACTGCTACGGCTGGACTCCTGACTGTAGATGTAGGGGAGCATCTGTTCGCGGAAGGCGCCGTGATGAAACCAGTCATCGCCCATCCACCCGTCGACCATGGGGTTCTCGGCGATGACGAGCTTCAATGCAGGCGCTGGGTGCCGCTCGCACATCAGGGCTTCGAAACCGTCATAGGAGGTGCCGATGACGGCGACCCGGCCGTTGCTCTGCGCGACGTGCTTGACCAGCCAATCGATCGTGTCGCGGCAGTCCGTTGCCTCGGATACCGGCGTGCGGTTCAGGGGCCCTCGCACCGGGCGGTTCATGACGTAATCGCCCTGTGAGCCGAATTTGCCGCGCACGTCCTGGACGACGCGGATGAAGCCTTCCTGCAGCAGCACCTGGGTGAGATCGTCATCGCCGCGCAGTTCGACGCCGAGTCTCGGGCTGTGGCCGCCCGAGGTCATGCCAGCGGCATCGTAGGGCGTGCGTGTCAGCACGATGCCGGCATGCTTGATGCCCTTGGGAATCAGGATCTCCGTGTTGAGCTTGACGCCGTCGCGCATCGGAATCATCACGTCGCGGCGGACGTAATCGAAGCTGCGCGTGACCGGCGTGAAGTGCGCCGGTATCTCGCTCGGCAGTGCGCGATAGCGGCCCTTCTGGGCCGCGCGGACCGGGCAGAGCGCAGCCACAGTGAGTGCGGCTGCGATGAGTGCAGCAGTGCGGGCCGCCCGAGAAGTCCTCAATAGCGTCCCCATGAGCCATCCCCGCGTCTGAATGCTTCGGCAGTCGGACCATCATACGAGGGGCGCTGCCCCCTTGTCCTGCGGCCGGACGGTCCGGCGCGCCGGAGCGAGCCTGTGCAGCGCCGAGCGGCGTCCGTCAGCCGGTCGGAGCACTCCGGCGCGATTCCGGAGAGCGGCGGTGCCGGCTCAGTGCGCCGACCACTGATCGGCCCCGATATCCGGAGCCCGTCCACGGGGACGGGCATTGCCGCTGAAGTCGTCTTTCAGTGCCGCGATGGACACGCCGGCGGCTACCACCTGTGGTATCGCGGAGGCGAGGCGCAGGTCGCCGGCCGCGGCGTCCACGAACCAGCGCGCGGTCGCGTCGGTGACGTTGTGAGTCACGGTTGCGCGCCCGCCGTTGCGCGCGGCAATCGCCCGGTTGGTCAGATTGTTCGCGATGAAGACATTCCGCGTGAGCGGGAAGCGATATTCGATGGCACGCGGATAATCGCTCTGGAGCACGATTGTGTTGTTGTAGACCTGTGTGCCGGGGCTGTCGGTGAGCGCGATACCGGTGTCCGCGAATGGCCCGCCGCCCGGGGCGTGATAGATCATGTTGTTGCGGATCACGCCGCCGTGATTGGGTTTGCCGTCAAGGCCGAAGCCGATGCCGCGGTCGCAGTTGACGATGAGATTGCGCTCGACGAGGTCGTCGGCCGATCCGTCCCAGAAGTGAATCGCGAACTCCGCCACGGCGCGCGACGGGCTGGCAATGTTGCGAAAGACATTGTCGCGGACGATCCAGTGCTTGGCACCGTGAGCGTCGATACCTCCGATGTAGTACTCGGGCCCTATGCCCGCCGTGTATTGAAAAATACAATGCTCCACGATCCCGTCATTGGCCGTGGCGCCGGGGTGCGCCGCATTGTCGCTCACCTTGATCAGTTGCTCATAGGCGTTTTCCAATACACAGTCGCGGATCACGGGGGCCTCGGCGCCGTCCTCGCCGGCGATCTGAATCAGATGCCAGCGGCTGCGCCGCAGGGTCATGCCGCTCAGCGTGAAGTGCGAGCCGGAGACCCGGATGAGATTGCCGATTCGTGCCGCGGGGCTCATGCCATCGCCCTGGACGATGACCCGCCGGCGTGCACCTGGCTGCCCTTCGAGCGTCACGTTCGGCGCGGTGACGACGAGTGTCTCAGTCAGTGCGTACGTCCCGGGGGCGAGGTGGATCAGAACATGCCCGCCCCAGCGATTTGCGGTCGCGACTGCGCGCTCGAGTCCGGCAGCGGTGTGTACCTGAACGGTTCGCACGCGGGGCGGTGAGGAGCAGCCTGCCGCCACGAGTGCCCCGGCGCACGCCATTGCGATACCCGTGGCGCGGTAGAACCGCCGGGCGGCTCTAGCTGGTGCAGATGAGAGGGTCGCGGACGGTAGAGTCCGCCGGTCATGCCAGCGCATGGGCACATCCTGCGCATGCGCGCTGCAAACGGCAAGCGGCGCGTCAAAAGGTGCCCATGGCGTGCCGGGCCCGATATGGGATGCAGGCACGCCATGTCGCGACCGGACGGGCGGCCGACATTGCGAGCGCAGGCCTCGAGCATCTGCGGGCCTGTGCGTGTCCTTTGCACCCGCTCGCCGGATGGGCGTACTTCGCGGGAATCTCCTCTTTTCGATCGGTGAGCGACCCCCGGCTGAACTCGGCGCCGCGGTCAGGCTCTATTCAGGATG
>JAKBCE010000005.1 GCA_021808195.1 Pseudomonadota bacterium | reverse complement strand
CGGTCCCGCCGACGCGGCGGGTCTTGAGTACGGGGAAGCGCTGTCCTCGAAGGGGGTGGAAGGGGTGGCGGACCTCAGCCCATCCCAAAGACTCGTTGGGGAACTGGGTAGTTCGTGCTAACCGTCGGGATACCCAGCTCCCGCTCGCTGCCGTCCGGTTTCGGGATGCCCACACGGCGTACCGGACTGGGCCGGTACGTACCACTCTGCAACCCCTCCCTGATCCCATGCCATGCCTGCTTCAGATGCTCGGCGGTCTGGTCAATGTCCAGCCCATCGACCCCTGCGGCTCCCTTGTTCGCCTTCACGCGCTTCCAAGCGCGTTGCATGTTCTCCCTCGTCAGCATCCGCCGAAGCAATGCCGACCCTGCGCCCTTCGCTTCGGATCGCGGGACGCCCGGTTCATCGCTGGGTGCTTCCGACGGGGCTTCACCCCGCCTCACCACACCCCGCCCCGCCGCAGCGGGCATCTGATGCCTTCCGTTCGTCATCGATCCGCCGTTGAAACGCTCCTTCTCGTTCGGCCCTTCGCCTTGCGGCTACTACGGCCTCTGCTGACTTCCCGCTCCGTGTCGCCACGTCAACCTTTCGGCCGCAAGGCGGGATCTCCCCGGGTAAGAGCGCACTCCCTCACCGCACACCCGCCGGATTTACACCACCTGAGCCTTGGCCACGAGAGCTTCGCGGTTTTCTGCCCGCTCGCCCTGCTCAGGCGGTGCCTTCTATCCGGTTCTTGTCCATCGGGTCGCAGTTTCGCTCCGCGCTTCCTCCCCACGGTCGGTCACCCTTCCGCAGTTGCGCTTCACTTCGCTCGCCGTGACCAGCTCGCGGTGGGACTTACACCCACAAGAGTGCGCCCGTGCCGGGCGCACGAAAAAATGCCCCCCGCGACGGACGTCGCGGGGGGCATTAGTCGTCAGCTTGCGCCAAACGTTCGGGCGGGGATTAGAAATCCGCCTTGACGTTCAGGAACAGGTAACGTCCCAACGTGTCGTACACCTGCGGATAGGTGTTACCGTTGAAGAACACCGACGAGATCGAGGTGGTCGGCAGAATCGGCGGATCCTTGTCGAACACGTTGTTCACGCCGACCAGCACCTGAACACCCTTGTACACCATGTAGCTCGCATTCAGATCCAGGTAGTCACGAGTTCCGGTGTACTGATAGGCCTTGGCGAATGACCCCGCCAGCAGCGGAGCCGGGCTCGCCGCGTCGATTTCGGTATTCCCGAAGTGCCGCCACCGCGCACCCACATACAGGCTCTGGATCGGGGTTTCCCAGGTCGCCGTCAACGTATGACGCCACTTGGGCATCGGGTTGCCGCAGGTGCCACCGAAGTAGCCGGCGCAATCATACGAGCCGGATCCCGGATACGGCTCGGTGATGAACGAACCGACGTACGTGCCGTTGAAGTTGTAGTCGATCGCACCGAAGCGGCCGAGGTTCTCACGGTAATGCAACCCGACGTCGACGCCGCGCTCCCACAGGTAGCCCAGGTTTTCAGTCGGATCGATCACGTAGCCGCTGTTGGAGAACCAGATCGAGCCCGACGCATCGCGATGCACCAGATTGCAGAAGAACGGATTGTTCTGCAGCACGCACTGGTTGACGATCAGGTTCGCCCCGTACGTGCTGATGACCTGATTGATCTTGATGTCGTAGTAGTCGAGGGTGGCACTCAAGCTCGGCAGGTACGTCGGGGTGTAAACCACGCCGAACGTGTAGGTGTCGGCTGTCTCCGGCTTCAGATGCGGGTTGCCACCGACCAGACCGTTGTACTGGCCAGCCGGGTTGCCCGCTTCGCCAAGGGTGCCGTACTGAGCCGCCGTGACGCCATGCGCCGCGCACTGCGCCGCAGTCGCCACGGCCGGGCTGCTACCGAAGCCGGACGTAGCGCACGGATCCTCGCTGCCATCGAGCGCGACACGCACCGCACCGAACAGCTCACCGAGGTTGGGCGCGCGCACGGCGCGGTTGTAACCGCCGCGGAAGCGGAAGCTCGAATCCGGAGACCAGTCCGCCATGATCTTGTACGTGTTGGTCGAGAAACCAATGTCGTACTTCGAATAGCGGTAGCCCGGGTTGATCGAAATTTCCTTGGCCCACGGCTTGTCCTCAACCAGCGGCAAGCGCATCTCGATGAAGCCTTCCTTGACGCTGAGCCCGGCATTGATCGGCAGGATCTTTTGACCCTGGCCGGCCAGATCGCCCGTCAGGTACTCCTCGTCCGGATGCAGCACCGCGAATTCCTCGCGGTATTCTGCACCGAAGTTGGTCACCAGGCCCTCGTTGGCCCACGGCGTCTTCAGGCCCGCCGAGGTGCCGTCGTACGTGAAGTCCGCGTGATAGATCCGCTCCTCGGTCTGGCCCTGCTCGGAGCCCGGAGCCGAGATGTAGGCCACTGCGGCCGCGCTCGGGCCACCGGCGGCATTGGTGTACTGGCTGGAATAGGGAGTTCCCTGGCCCCAGATGTCGTATGGCACGCAGCCCGGCGCACCGTTGGCGCCATTGGCGTTCGCGGCGCAAACCACCTGCCCCGTCGCCGGATCGAGCACCGCGTTCAGCGCATTGCTCAGCTTCAGCTTCGAGACGTCGTTGTTGTAGTGATCCGCGAGCAGCGTGAGCCCTTCCTGGAAGTACGCGTTGTACGTCAGGTTGTCGTTGATGTTGCCCTTGGTGCCGATCACGATGCGGAACGCAGTGTGCCGCAGATCGTCCTGGCGGTTTCCGCCCTCGACGTTGCGGCGCCCGAACAGCACCGACGCATTGCCGGTGGTCGCACCTTCGCACATCGTCTGCTGTTCCTGCGCGGACAACAGCGGGTTGTTGCAGTTGACCGACCAGCCGCCATCGGGCAGTCCGGTGACTGGATTGACGCCCAGGCCCGACACCAGGAACGCGCCGCTCGGTGCGATCTGCGCCACGGTGTGATCCGACATCATCATGAATTCGCTGAAGACCTGATGATTGTCGTCGATGTTGTAATGGGCGAAATAACCGCCGTTCCAGCGCGTATCCGAGCGCTGGTAGTAGTTGTACGGCCCGTAGTTGAAATCGCCGGTGAAGGGAACGAACTGGCCGGTCTTCGGGTTAACGCTGGATTTGCCGAGACCGTTGAACGAGAAGTCGTACCCGTTCATACCCGGCGGGTCGGTAAAGAGGAAGCCGCCAGCGGGAGTCGTGCTCGATCCGCTGCAGGACACTACGCCCTTGGAGTTCGAGGAGAGTGAGCAGCGGCTGAAGTCGCGAGTCGACTGCAGTACCGGCTGCACCTTGCGCCAGCTGACGTAGGCCGTGGCGTTGCCCTTGCCACCGGCAAAATCGCTGCCCATGATGAACGTGATGTTTTTGTCGGCCCCATCCATCGTGGAGCTGGAGGCCGAGCCATAACCGGCCGCCGGCGCTAAGCTTCCGTAGAAGCCCTCATGCTGGCTGTGCTGATAGGCCGATGCGTTGGCATCGATCTCGAAGCCCTGGAAGTGGTCGTTCATCACGAAGTTGACGACGCCCGCGACCGCGTCGGCGCCGTATACCGAAGAGGCGCCGCCGGTCAACACGTCGACGCGCTCCACGAGCGCGGTCGGAATGTTGTTGATGTCCGCGGCGTTCGTGATGCCGCCGGAGGGAGACAGATCGCCCGGCATCAGACGCCGGCCGTTGATCAGCACCAGGGTGCGGGTCGGGCCGAGGTTACGCAGATCGACCGTGGAAATGCCCGACGAGCCGTTCGAGTCCATGTTGCCGTTGCTCGCCGTGACCTGCGGCAGCTGGTTCAGGACCTGCTCGACCGAAGTGGCGCCAGTATCCGCAATCGCCTTTGCACTGATGGACGTCACCGGGCTCGTTGATTTCAGGCCCGGGATGTAGATGCGCGAGCCGGTGACCACCACCTCCTTGAGCATGTTGATTCCCTGCGCCGCCTGGTCGGCGGAGGAATCGTTCTTCGTGGTCGGCGTCGGCAGCACTTGCGGCTGCGGGGCGGGTGCGGCAAACGCAGGCAGCGCAACGGTCACTGCGGCTGCGTTGGCGAGCGCAATTTGTATGGCCCGCCGAACAAGCGTGTTGTTCGTCATCAGTATGTTCTCCCAAGTGTTCTGTTCTGGGCGTCGTCGCCTGTCTGTAGAGGGTACAAACCCTCGCTCACGCCCGTCGCAAACGCGCTACGGGCGCAGCGTGTGGCGCGGAGACTATTCCCAAAACTGTTGTTCTGTAAAGCCCAGGATGGCCAACGAATCCCGGTGTCGTATGGCACGAGAGACTCAATTAATTGAAATATAAGGATAAAATACCGGAATCACCACTCCCCGAATAGTTGTTCATGCGCAACATATTAGAGATCCAGATTGTTGCACTGTAGCCACATGTACACGAAATCTGGCTGCGGCGATAATGCCGCATGGCATCGGCGACAGCTCTCGAGAATGCAACCACCCTCCTGAGGGAAGGCAAGCCAGCAGCGGCCGCCGCCGTTTTGGGCGCGCTCCTGGCCCGTGAGCCGCGTCACCCCGTCGCGGCCCACCTGATGGGCTTGGCCCTGAAGGACACCGGGGATTGGGATCAGGGCGAGCAGTGGCTGCGTTTCAGCATTCAACTCGAGCCCAACCAAGGGGAGTTCCACGCCAATCTCGGTAACCTCCTGCGCAAGAAGGGAAATTACACCGGGGCCGAGCAGGCATATCTCGAGGCGCTGAAGCGTCTGCCCCACCATCGCCCGGCGCGACGCGCGTTGGCCCTCACGCTGCATGATCTGCAGCGCCCGGCGGAGGCCGAGAGGCAGTGCGAAATTCTGCTGCAGAGCAGCGCGGATGATGCGGAAGCGTGGGAGATACGTGCCATGGCGCTGACGGCGCTCGGCAGTGCGGCCGCAGCGGAAGCGGCGCACCGGCGCGCCATCGCCCTGGACCCGGACAATGCAGTGGCCCACCACAATCTCGGCGCCCTGCTCGTCGAGCTCGAGCGCCCCGAAGCCGCGACGGCACTCGAGACAGCCCGCGCCCTGGGTGCGGACGGTTACGAGGCGGCATACAACCAGGGGCGGGCCGCGATCAACGCGGGCGACCTGGAGAATGCGGAGCGCGAATTCGAGAAAGCGGTACAGCTGCAGCCTCTCGATGCCGAGGCCCAGCAGACGCTGGCCCGGCTGCGGTTCATGCGCGGCGATCCTGCATTCGCCCGTACCCTGGGCAGCACCGTCCGCGCCAACCGGGACAATGTGCCCCTGCAACGGCTGCTGGCCGAGTTGCTCTGGCAGGCGGGCGATCTCGGCGCGGCTGAGACCTTGCTGCGGGATCTGGTGGGGCGCGGCACAGGCACTGCGGCCGTACGCTCGACGCTTGCGCTGGTGCTGCTCGATCAGGGTCGGGCCGATGAAGCCGAGGCGCACGCGCTCGAAGCCGCTGCGGCCAAACCGGACGGCCCGGCCGTTGCGCTCAATCTGGTGACCATCCTGATCGCGCGTGGACGAGCCGAGGATGCCGAACCCTTCATCGCTGCGCAGCTTGCACAAAATCCGCTGGCACAGGAGTGGCTGGCCTACGACGCCACCGTCGCGCGCATGCTCGGCAAGAGCCGGTACCGCGATTTGTACGATTACGAGCGGTTTGTCCGGGTCTTTGACCTCGGCCCCCCGCCCGGCTTTTCCTCAATGAGCGAGTTCAATCGCGCACTGAGCGGGGTGCTTGCCGATCGGCATCACTTCAGCCGCCAGCCGCTCGACCAGACTCTGCGCAACGGCACACAGACCTCACGCAGCCTGCTCACAGATCCCGACCCGCTCATCCAGAGTGCGCTCGAGTTGTTTCGCGCGCCGATTCAGGAGTACTGCGGCACACTGCAGCTTGCGCCGCAGCACCCACTCGCCCAGGCGCAGCAGCCAAGCATGCGGTTCACTGGCGCTTGGTCAGTCCGCTTGCGCCGCGAGGGCTTCCATGTCAATCACTTCCATCCCCAGGGGATGGTGAGTTCCGCGTATTACGTCGAGGTGCCCGAGGAAGTGCAGGACCAAACTCTGCAGTCCGGTTGGATCAAATTCGGCGAGCCGCGCTATCCTGTGCCCGGCCTGACCCCCGAACTGACGGTCCAGCCCCAGCCCGGCCGGCTGGTGCTCTTTCCCTCCTATATGTGGCACGGCACCAATCCCATCCATGGCCCCGAGGCGCGCACCTGCATCGCGTTCGACGTGCGTCCCGAATCGATCTGAAGCGTTATCGCCGCAGCATATTTCTGCGTTTGATTACGGCGCCCCCGGCTCGTGGTACGCTGACGAGCATGCCTACACTCGCGGCTGGGAAATGCCTCCGGCGCGGGGCTGTCATCAGCGCGCTCAGCCTCGTCGCTGCGGCAATGGCCTCACCGGCAGGGGCAAACGCCCCGCCCGGTCCGGGCATGAGCCATGGCACCGTGTTGAGCACCCGGCAGGTTCGCTATCAGTCGCTGCTTGCCTGTCCGACGACTCTGGATCAAATCGGGCGAGTCGTCATTCCCGTGATGGTCGATGGCCAGGGCCCATTCCGCTTCGTCGTGGATACCGGCGCCGGGCACTCCACCGTCTCCCCACGCCTGGTTCGCGCTCTGCACCTGAACGTGAAGCACGTCCCACGGATCGAAGTCCAGGGCATCACCGGGTCGGCAGCCATCCCTGCCGTGAGGATTCGGACCCTGAGCGCCGGCTCCCTCCTCATCCGCAACACGTATGCGCCGGTTCTGAGCACCCCGATGATGGCCGGCGCGGACGGGATACTGGGTGTTGCGGGCCTTCCAAAACTGACCCTGCTCGTCAACTTCGAAGACAACAGAGTACAGATCGCCCGTTACCTCGAGCCCGATGTTCGGTTCGATTATTCCCGAGTGCATACCTTGACCGTCTCCGGAGGCCTGATGGCCATACCGGCATACGTGGGCGACATCCGGACCCTCGCGATCATCGACACCGGGTCGGAGCGCACCTTGGCCAACAAGGCGCTGCGTGACGCCCTGCATGTTGGAAACGACGCCGGCAGGCCGGAGCCGGTCACGGTGGTCTATGGCGCGACCCGGCAGGTCGAAATGGGCCGCATGGCGACCAGCCCGGTGATTTCGGTCGGACCACTGCGCGTCCTCGGCGCGCAGATCATCTTCGGAAACTTCCACATCTTCAAAGTCTGGCATCTGGACAAACGCCCCGCCGTGATACTCGGCATGGACGTGCTCGGCACTGTAAGCGCGCTCGGGTTCGATTTCCGCCAGCACGACTTGTTCGTGGCGAGCGCCCGCGGGCAAGGCAATTTCCGCTTCCGGACCCGCGCCATTCAGGCGAACAGCAAAGCCGCTCACTGAGCACGCGACATATGTGCGAGAAGGGGCCAACCGCCCCCCTGTCACG
Organism: Pseudomonadota bacterium; assembly: GCA_021808195.1. Next base: position 159,324 of record JAKBCE010000005.1, on the reverse strand, counting down.
GCTCACCCGATGCTCTGTTGTGCACCGTTACCGTCGGCAGCCGCTTCGCAGCCCGATCCTGCCGGCTTGCCCGAGCGGCTGGTTCGTGGAGTGCACCCTTCTTGACGGCCCATCACACGCACCATCCATACTGAAGGTGCGCGTGTGCCGGGATGCCGTCCATTCGCTCATTGACTCCACAGCCGCTGCAGATTGGTAGCGACGTACTCGAGCCGCATGCGGTTGTTCCAGTCCATCTTCAACCCCTCGAGTGCGCGGACCTCGTTGAGCGAGAACAGCAGTTCGCGGCGCAACGGGTCGGCGATTCGGCTCTCGATGAAGGTGATCATGACCACCCGCTCACCGCGCGTCACGGGCTTCACCTCGTGCAGCGTCGTCGATGGGTACAGCACCGCCTGCCCGGCTGCGCCTTTGATTCGGATCGCTTCCGAACCCAGATAGATGACCAGCTCACCGCCCTCGTAACTCGCCGGATCGCTGAGAAAGATCGTACTCGACACATCGGAACGCAGGGGCTGCCGGCCTACCATCATCATCGCTGCATCGACATGCGCGCCGTAGTTCTGGCCCTGTCCGTAGCGCAGAATCTGCGGCGGCGCGATCCGGCGAGGCTGCGCAAAATTGAGCGCCACCTCGCTACGCTGGTACGCCGCCAGCGCAATCTGCGCCGCCTGCTGCCCGTGCGGATCGGCCGCATCAACGATGACGTTGTTTTTCGTCACGTTGTGCGGATTCGAGCGCCGACCGTCGATAAAGGTCGCCTGGCGTGCGCACTCGCCGATGGCCGCGAGCTCGGCGGCACTCAGGAATTCCTCGATTTGCAGAAACATCGGAGTTGCAGCTCAGTGTATTCGCTCGACCTTGCACCCGCGCCCGGAAGGGGCCTGCAGCCAGTAGGAACCGAGCCATCCTCGGGAGATTTTCACCGGCTCTCCGATCCGCAGCGGCGGTGCATCACCATTATTCTGCAATTCGCGCCACACCTGACCGTTGGCGAGGTCATAGATCATGCGTCCGTCCGCCCCGACGTGCAATCCGGTGACGCGCTCAGTAATGTTGGCAAGCGGCTTCGGTCGCGCGCCATTCGCGACTTCGCGCGCGAGAATCGCCGCCGGCGTCAACCCGAAGGTCTGCCGAGGGCTCAAGTCGGCCCGGGACTGTTGGGTAGGCTTGGGAGCGTGGCGGGCACTACGAGTCAACGCAGCAGAGGCCAGATCGAAGCAGCGCAGCCTCGCTTGATCGGCGCGAATGGCGCGACAGGCGAGCACCCGAGCCAGCACGCCCGGCGAATCGCCGGCTGCGGCCCATACCGAGCCGGACAAGAGGACACCCACACAGAGCAGCAACGCCAGCACCGGGCTCGCTTCCGCGCTAAATTGATTTGGCCGTTTCATCGAGAAAGTATAGCGCTCTCCTGACGCTCTGGTGCCAGGAGGAGCCGGCGCCTCGGCGGCATCCCTGAAGCTGTCATTGCGGCCACACCAGTGAATATCTATGATCGCCTTGCAGGGGGCATCGCGATTCATTACAAGAAATCAGGAGGACGGCTCGTGCCCAGATTCCCAATGTTCATCACCGGCACTGCGATACTGGCACTGTGCGCAGGCTGTGCAGCCCAATCCTCCGCGCGCACCGCGGCCGGCCCGCCGGCAGCCACCTCACCGCCGGTGAACTACTCGTCCAAACAGATCCTGCAGTTCGCTTTCGACCAGGGCTATCGGCCGCAGACTCACGACGGCAAGACCATTTACTGCCGCAGAGAGGTCCCAATCGGCTCGAACCTGCCCGAAACACGCTGCGTCACGGCCACTGAATTGCGGTTCCAGGTCCTGCGCGCGCAGCGCGATCAGCAACTGCTCGAGCAGGGCGCACCGATGGTGGGTCAGCCACCCGGTAATTGATGCCGGCCGCACGCCTCGGCCTTACCGGTCTTACCCGAAACTCGCAAGAAGTGGCGGAACCGCGGCTGGGCGCGCTACAGGTTGAGAGCGCAAGACTTCGGTGCTGAGCGGTCAGCGGCTCGCCGAGGATTGCCCGTCTGACAGGCCCGGATCTCTGCGAGTGCGAGGGGCCACACCCTGGCCAGATGCGCATCAACGCCAAGTCACGGAACAATCGATGCGCCGACCCCAGCGCGCGTTCGGGCGGTGCGCCGCAACGCTTGAGGTCACCGCCCGTCCGGCGCCCCTCAATGGGCCCGCGATGAGGCATCGGCCGGGCTCGCCACCCAGCTCACGCGCGCCCCGACTGTGATTCCGAGCTTCTGTGCTTCCCCGCCTTTGATCTCGATGACCGCCTTGACGGGCGCCCCCGAACTGATCGTCTGCAGTGAAAACGGCTTGGCCTCGGCGGCGATCTTCTCGATGCGGCCGTCGGGCGCGATGAACAGCATGTCGAGCGGGATATAGGTATTGGCCATCCAGAATTGCGCCACGTGCGGGGGCTGCATCGGAAACAGCATGCCCTGGTCCGAAAGCAGGTCCTGCACGAACATCAGCCCCTGGGTCTGGCGCGCCGGCGTATTGGCGATCCACACCCTGAAGCGGCGCATCGTGCCGCCCACCGCGATCGTGAGCGTGGTGCGCGGAAAGTGATCGAGATTCTCGAGCGGCATCGTCTGCGCGAAGCCCGCCACGGGCGCGAGCGAGACCAGAAAACCGACCGCGAACAGCGCTGCCGCCCGCGTCAGAGTGCTCGGACTTGTCGTCATACTCGCCCCCCTGAGCCATCCATGACAATTGTCGCACAAGCACCGTGACCCCGGCTTGGCGCGAAAGTCTCCCTTTGCGCACGAATCTTGCAGGTTCGCCGCGCAGGCGCGACGGTTACGAAGCGGCTAGACTTCCACCGGCAATCGAGGTTTCCAATCCATTCCCATGCGCAATACCCTGCTCGAAATCACCCCCGTCATACCTGAGGCGCTCGCGCGCCTGCCTGAGCTGGCTGGCAATCTGTTCTTCAGCTGGCATCGACCGATCCGTGCCCTGTTCGAGGATCTCGACCCCGAGCTGTGGAGTCAGTGCGGGGGCAACCTGCGCCTGATGCTGCGGTGCGTGCGGCAGTCGGCCCTGGACCGCGCCGCCGGCGATGCACCCTACCTCGAGCGCTACGCCGAGGCGCTGCGGCTGCTCGATACCTACCTGGCGGCGCAGCCGCCGGAGGGCGAACCGCTGGTCGCTTATTTCTGCGCCGAATACGGCTTTCATGAGAGCTTCCCGATTTACTCGGGCGGCCTCGGTGTGCTGGCGGGGGACTACTGCAAGGCCGCGAGCGACGCCGGCGCGAATTTCGTGGCAATTGGACTGCTGTATGAGCAGGGATACTTCACCCAGACTGTCGATGACGACGGGATCCAGCACGCCGAGTACAAGGCGCACGATCCGCGCGACCTGCCGGTCGAACCGGCCCGCGATCCGGCGGGGCGCTGGCTCACGATCACGGTGCGCATTGGCGGGCGCGACGTCGTGGCGCGGATCTGGAAAGCCCAGGCCGGGCGCGTACCGGTTTACCTGCTCGACACCAATACCGCGGTCAACGCCCCTTCCGATCGGGACATCACCCGTCGGCTGTATGGCGGGGACGAATCAACCCGCGTCCGTCAGGAGATGATCCTCGGCATCGGCGGCGTGCGCGCGCTGCGCGCGTTGGGGCTAGCGCCGGCGGCTTGGCACCTCAACGAGGGTCACGCGGCGTTTCTCATTCTCGAGCTGATGCGCGAGCACATGGCGCTCGGGCTGCCATTCGAGGCGGCGATCGAGGCCACCGCGGCAGCATGCGTGTTCACCACCCATACGCCCGTCGCCGCCGGCCACGACGCCTTTGGCCATGGTCTGATCCTCGAGCACTTCCAGGACTTCATCAACGATCTGGGACTGCCGGTCGAGCGGTTTCTCGACCTCGGCAGCGTCCCGACGGTGCCGGGTCTGTTCAACATGACGCGTCTCGCGCTGAACGGCGCGCGGCACGTCAACGGGGTAAGCCGCATTCACGGGGCGGTCTCGGCGCAGCTGTGCGCCGATCACTGGCCGGAGATCCGCCCCGAGGACAATCCGGTCGGATTCGTCACCAATGGCGTGCATGTCCCCACGTTCCTACACAAACTCTGGGGTACGTTCTTCGACACCGAACTCGGCCCCGAGTGGCGCGAGCGGCTGAGCGATACAGCGTTCTGGGAGCGACTGCGCGCCGTACCGCAGGAGCGCTTCTGGCAGACCGCGCAGGCAGTGAAAGCCAAAATGCTCGATGCGGTGCGCCAGCGCCTCGAACGCGAATACACCCGCAAGGGCCTGAGCCTGGCGCAGCTGGCGCGCGTCACCCGCCTGCTCGACCCGGCGCGGCCCGAGGTGCTCACCATCGGCTTCGCGCGCCGCTTCGCCACCTACAAGCGCGCCACGCTGCTGCTGCGCGACCGCGCACGCCTGGCCCGGTTGCTGAACGACCCGGATCGTCCCGTGGTGCTGCTGTTCGCCGGCAAGGCCCACCCGGCCGACGAGCCGGGCAAACAGCTGCTGCGCGAAATCCGCCAGCTCATGACCTCCCCGGAGTTCATCGGCCGGATTATTTTCCTCGAGGATTATGATCTGCAGCTCGCCCGCTCGCTGGTCTCGGGCGTCGATGTCTGGCTCAACACGCCGATCGCACCCCTCGAGGCGAGCGGCACCTCCGGCATCAAAGCGGCGATCAATGGCCGGTTGAACCTGAGCATTCTCGACGGCTGGTGGGCGGAGGGCTGCACGGCGGACAACGGCTGGGGCATTCCCCCCTCTGACGTGCAGGACTGGGGGCGGCGCGATTCGATCGAATCGGAACTCATCCTGCACACGCTGCAGGAGGAGATCGTCCCGCTCTACTACGAGCGCAATGCCAGTGGTTGCTCCCCGGAATGGGTGCGGCGCGCCAAAGAAGCCATGGTGATGGTGATCCCGCGCTTTAACATGGATCGGGTGTTGCGCGATTACACGGACAAACTCTATCGCCCGGCCGCTGCGCACCACCGTCGGCTCGCCGAGCACGGCTTTGCCGGCGCACGCCAGCTGACGGAGTGGCAGCAGCGCATCCGCGAATCCTGGAGCCGGGTGGACCTGCGCCTGCTCGAGGATGCGGCCGCCGAGATCACCCGCGAGCACAAGGTACGCCTGCGGGTTGCCGCGCACCTGCGCGGACTGCGGCCCGAGGACGTGCGCATCGAATTCCATGCCAGGCGGCTGCTGCCACAGGCGAGCACCGAACCGCCACCGCTGTGCTCGTTCGGCACGGTGGAACCGCCGGGTCTTTGGCGCGCCGCGCTGCAGCCGACCGGCGAGTGGAGCGACGGGGCGGCGGTGTTTGCCCTCGAGGCCGAGCCGCCCGGTTGCGGACAGTTCGCCACCGAGATCCGCATTTACCCCCACCACGAACTCCTCGCCCATGCGTACGGGATGGGACTGATGAAATGGCTTTGATGTCGCGGACAGACTGCTAGGATAGAACCTGCCACCACCACAGGGGAGCCCGGGTCCATGATCCGACAACCAGCGCGCGCCTCCTCCGGACGCTACGTCAGCCGACTCACCGGCGGAACGCTCGCGGTGATCATGGCTGGCGGACGGGGCGAGCGCCTGAAGGACCTCACGGCCAATCGCTGCAAGCCCGCGACGCCTTTCGGGGGCAAGTTCCGCATCATCGATTTCGTGCTGTCGAATTGCGTCAATTCCGGTATCCGGCAGATTTCCATTCTGACGCAATACAAAGCACAGTCGCTGATAGCGCACGTGCAGCACGGCTGGAGTTACCTGCGCGGCGAATTCGGCGAGTTCGTCGAGGTCGTTCCGGCGCAGCAGCAGATGGGGCCGAACTGGTACCAGGGCACCGCCGATGCGGTCTACCAGAACATCGAGCTCATCCTCTCGCACCGCCCCAAGCACGTGCTCGTGCTCGCCGGCGATCACATCTACAAGATGGACTACGGCCCGATGATCGCCTACCACGTCGAGAAGGGGGCGGACATCACCATGGGGGTAGTCGAGGTGCCCGCGAGCGAATCGCGGCATTTCGGCGTGCTGACCGCCACGGAGTGGAACCGGGTCACCAAATTCAGCGAGAAGCCACAGGTGCCCGACACGCTCCCGGGTCGGCCCGATGCCATTCTCGCCTCGATGGGCATCTACGTGTTCAATACGCGGCTGCTCGAGATGCTGCTGCGCGAAGATGCGGTGAATGAGTCCTCCTCGCACGATTTCGGCAAGGATATTCTTCCGAAGGCGATCGCCGGCGCGCTGCAGGTGTTCGCTTATCCATTCCAGGACGTGAAGACGCGCGCGCAGAGCTACTGGCGGGACGTCGGCACCCTCGATGCATACTACGAGGCCAACCTCGAGCTCGTGCACGTCGAGCCGGAACTGAACATCTACGACGAAGACTGGCCGATCTGGACCTACCAGGTGCATCAGCCGCCGGCGAAATTCATCCTCGACGAGGACAGCCGGCGGGGCTTGGCGATCAACTCCATGGTATCGGCTGGCTGCGTCATATCGGGCGCATCGGTGCGCGAGTCACTGCTCTTTTCCAACGTGCGGGTGGAGGAGCGCAGCGCCATCGAGCGCGCGGTGATCCTGCCGAACACTCGCATCGGCGTCGGCTGCGTAATCCGCGGCGCCATCATCGACGAGGGCAGCGAAATACCGGACGGCATGCGCATCGGCGTCGACCGCGAGGCCGACGCCCAACGCTTCCTGGTCACCGACAAGGGTGTCGTGTTGGTGACTGCCGAAATGCTGCGTCGGATCTCGGCGTGAGGCACCCATGACCGCCGCACGCCTGCCGGTCGTACTGCTCTGGCACATGCACCAGCCGCAGTACCGCGATGCCCTCACGGGTCGCTACGTGCTGCCCTGGACGTACCTGCATTCCATCAAGGACTACACGGACATGGCCGCGCACCTGGAGGCCATTCCGGAGGCGCGCGCGGTCGTGAACTTCACCCCGGTGCTGCTCGAGCAGATCGAGGCGCTCTCGCGCTCGGTCGCGGCACATCTGCAGGACGGGCAGGCCCTGCCCGACCCGGTGCTCGCGCTGCTCGGACCGGATCCGGTGCCGAGCGAGCCGACGGCGCGCCTCGAGAGCGTGCGCGCATGCCTGCGCGCACAACGCAAGCAGATGATCGAGCGCTTTGGGCCCTACCTCGAGCTCGCCTCGATCGCCGAGACGCTGGCCACGCCCGAGCGCATCAATTACGCCTCGGACCAGTTCATTCAGGATCTGGCGGTGTGGTACCACCTCGCCTGGATGGGCGAGACCGTGCGCCGCTCCGATCCGCTGGTCAGCCGCCTCACCGAACAGGGACGTGGCTTCAGCGCCGAACAGCGCCGCGCACTGCTGACGCTGATCGGCTCGCTGCTCGCCAATATCGTGCCGCGCTATCGCCGGCTGAGTGAGGCGGGCCAGTGCGAGCTGTCGGTTACGCCCTATGGCCACCCGATCGTGCCGCTGCTGTTCGACTTCCAGGCTGCACGCGAAGCGATGCCCAATCTGCCCTTGCCGAAGCTCACGGCCTATCCCGGTGGCAAGGAACGCGCCGAATGGCACGTGCGCGAGGGGTTGCGGCTGTTCACCCAGACGTTCGGCTCGCGACCGGTGGGCTGCTGGCCGTCCGAGGGCGCCGTCAGCCGACCCACGCTCGAGCTCCTCGAGCGTGCGGGTTTCAAATGGGTCGCGAGCAGCGCCAATGTGTTGCACGGCTCGCTGCAGCGTACCGCAGCTCAGGCCCCGCAGCCGCCGAGCATCGATGCACAGGTATTCAACCGCCCATACCGGCTCGCTGGCAGCTCGCTCGCCCAGTTTTTCCGCGAAGATACCCTATCGGATCTGATCGGCTTCACGTACGCCACCTGGCACGGCGATGACGCGGCGCACAATCTGGTCGATGCCCTCGCGCAGCTTGCGCGCCAGTACGCGGCGAACCCGGGGCATGTCGTGCTCATCGCACTCGATGGGGAGAACGCCTGGGAGCACTACCCCTTCAACGGCTATTACTTCCTGCGCGCCCTGTACACGCTGCTCGCCGCTCACCCGCAACTCGAGCTGACCACGCTCGGCGCATGCGTCGCACGCGGGCTGACCCCGATCACGCTGCCGCAGCTGATGGCCGGCAGCTGGGTACACGGTACGCTCACCACGTGGATGGGCGACCCGGCCAAGAACCGCGCATGGGATCTGCTCTGCGATGCCAAGCTCGCCTTCGATGCAACGGTCGCGAGCGGCTCGCTCGATGCCGCCCGACAACGCGCAGCAGAGCGTCAGCTCGCCCTGTGCGAGAGTTCGGACTGGTTCTGGTGGTTCGGCGATTACAATCCCGCCGATGCCGTCAGTCAGTTCGACAGTCTGTACCGCCGCCAACTCAGCCGGCTGTACGAGCAGCTCGGTCGCACCGCGCCTGAAAGTCTCTCTCAACCGCTCGCCACCGGGGGCGGTAGCCCGGAGCATGGCGGCGTGATGCGCCGTTCCTATGCGAGCTGACCCGCAAATCCTGCATCGGTTGCGCTGGCTGGCTCCGGCGCTGCTGCTCGGCGCCCTCGGCGGCTGTGCGCTCTTCATGCCGAAGCTGGTCACGCCACAGCTCACCGTACTCAGCGTGCACGTACAGCGGGCAGATTTCTGGCAGCAACATCTGGTGGTTCGCCTGCGGGTCCGCAATCCAAACTCGATCCGCCTGCCGGTCAGGGCGCTGACCTACACGCTCGCGGTCAACGGCCAGCCGGTGGCCGCGGGACGTTGCGCGCAAAGCTTTACCGTGCCGGCACACAGCAGTGCCGATTTCAACACCGACGTGACTGCGAACATGGCCGGCGCATTGCTTGCGGTGCTTGGCGACGGACGCCGTCAGCCCCTGCACTACCGGCTGCGCGGCAAGGTCGAACTCGCCCATGGTCTGCTGCGCGATCTGCCCTTCGACGAAAGCGGACAGGTGACGCTCAAATAATCTGCTGTGCGGAACGCCGGCGTTATTCGTCCACGGCCCTCGGTCGGTATGCCTGCACCAGTTCGTGCTGGCGCCGCGCCGGCACCGGGTCGTAGTGGCTGAGCGCCATGACGTAGCTACCCTGCCCGCCGGTGAGCGCCTTCAGGCGCGATTGGTAATCGATGACCTCGGCAAGCGGCACGAGAGCCGACACGGCGGCGAGCCCGCCCGGGCGCGCCTGATTACCGTTGATCCGGGCGCGCCGGGTGGCCAGATCACCGGTGATGTCCCCGATAGCGCTCGCCGGAGCGGTGATCTCCAGATGCACGATCGGCTCGAGCACGATGGGCTGAGCCTTGCCGAGTGCATCGAGAAAGGCCTTGCGACCCGCCGCCACAAACGCGACCTCCTTCGAGTCCACCGGATGGTGTTTGCCGTCGTACACGGTGACCCGGATATCCTGCAGCGGGAAGCCTGCGAGCACCCCTTCTGCGATCACTTGCCGCACACCCTTTTCAACCGCCGGGATGAACTGACCTGGGATGGCTCCCCCCGTCACCTCGTCGAGGAACTCGAACCCAGCGCCACGCTCGAGCGCCTCGAGGCGCAGATACACCTCACCGAACTGCCCGGCGCCACCGGTCTGCTTCTTGTGGCGGGCATGGCCTTCGGCCGCACGGGTAATCGTCTCCCGATAGGGAATGCTCGGCGGATGCGTGTGCACCTGCACGCCGTAGCGCTGACTCATGCGCTCGAGCAGCACGCGCAGATGCAGCTCCCCGGTCCCGTAGAGCACCGTTTCGTTGAGTGCCGCGTGCTGCTCGATGCGCACCCCCGGATCCTCCGCGGTGAGCTTGTGCAGTGCATCGGCCAGACGCTGCTCGTCGCCGCGGCGCTGCGGCTCGATGGCGACTCCGAGCATCGAGGGCGGCAGTGCGACCGGTGCGAGATGATAGTGATCCTCTTCGTGCGAGTCGTGCAGTACCGCGTCTCGATACAGTTCCTCCACTTTGGCGAGCGCGCAAAGATCCCCGGGGATCGCCTCGGCGATCTCCACGGAATCCTTGCCCGTGATGCGGTACAAATGCCCGACTTTGAACGGTTTGCGGGCATCGCCGACGAACAGCTGGCAGCCCGGGCGCACAGTTCCCTGGTGCACGCGCAGCGCCGCGAGCTTGCCGACGTACGGATCGATCGCTATGCGAAACACGTGCGCGAGGACATGCTTGGCAGGATCCGGGCTCACCGCGACGCGCCGCACCGAACCGCCCGCACCGAGCAGAAACGGCGGCGGATTGCCTTCGGCCGGATTCGGCATCAGTCGCGTGAAGATCTCCAGCAGCGCCTCCACGCCGGCGCCACTTTCCGCCGACGTGAAGCACACCGGCACGAGATGTCCCTCACGCAGAGCCTGTTCGAACGGAGCATGCAATTGCTCGCTCGAGAGCGCCTCGCCCTGCTCGAGGTACAGCGCCAGCAACTGCTCATCGAGCTCGACCACCTGATCGACGATGGCCGTGTGCGCAGCGTCTACGGCGGAAAAATCGACCGGCACGCTCTGCGGGTGGAAGAAACAATCGCGCACCGCCGCGCCGTGCTCCGCCGGCAGATTGATCGGCAGGCATTGCGGACCGAATAGCTCGCGCAACCGTTGCAACACTTCGGCGCAGTTCGCCTCGCGGCTATCGATCTTATTGACGATAAGCAGGCGATCGAGACCACGCTCGCGAGCGAAATTCATCAGTCGCTGCGTCACGGTATCCGGACCGCTCACCGCATTCACCACGACGGCAACCGCCTCGACCGCCTCGAGGACCGCCAGGGTCCGGGCGAGCAGGTCCGGGTAGCCCGGCGTGTCGAGCAGATGAATGCGCCGGCCATCGTACTCGAAGGTCAGGATGGCCGGTTCGAGCGAATGCCCGAGGGAGCGCTCCTGCGGATCGAAATCCGACACGGTGGTGCCGCGCTCGATGCTGCCCTTGGTTCGGGTCACACCGGCTGCGAACAACAGGGCGTCCGCGAGCAGCGTCTTGCCGGCGCCCGCTGCGCCGACCAGCGCGATGTTACGAATGCCCGTGTGATCCATGCCTCGCTCCCCTGCGCACCGTGAGAACCAGAGCTCGACCCTCATCCGGCATCTCACCGTCTCCTGCCGGTGTCTGCAGACGCGGGCCCGCAGCAGGCCGTTCGCTCGGTTCGCGCCACACTGCGACGGCCTCGCGGCGTGCCACCGCGTGTTCAGACCGCGTGCACCACCGGGCTCACAATCGTTCCACGCGCTTGGGCTTTCACCCCGTTGACAGTGACAGCCAGAAGCTTGCGCAAAGTGTACGCCGGCATATGACCCAACACAATGGCGGGCCTGCCCCTGGAGAGTGCGCCGCCGCCACGGCGTGCAACGCATCAACCTGACTCATGCTTCAGTATCCCGTCCGCAGGCTGCGCACATGACGCATGGCGGATGGATCGCGACCCGCAATATCCGTTGCGATGTCTCCTGCCTCATCAGGGCGCGGACAACTCGAGTTCCACTCCGTCCTGATCCACCGTCGTCAGTCGCACCGGGCGGCGCCAGACACGCTGCAGATATTCGAGCACTTTACGGCTGCGTTGCAGATCAAGACCGCGATGATCGACACCGTGCTCGTGCTCCAGGTCGAGCGTACCATCGGCATGCACGTGCCGCGCCAACACCGTCGGTGCGCCAAAATTGTATTTGGGCGCGAGAATCGCCTCGTGCAATGCCGCAACATCCATCTCGAGCACGCGAACCTGCCCATCGCGGGTGCGATAGCGGAACAGACCGAGTGCCGCGGCGATGTCGCGGGTGAGATAGTTGCGGATGAAGGCGAAATCATCATCTTCGGCCCGGATGATGAATGCGGCTTCAAGCCCCTGCTCCGCGATGATGTGCTCCCACAATGCGAAGCCGAGATGATAGGGGTTCAGCCCGAGCGCCACCTGCTCATCGGCGGCCACCGGCCGCACGACGTCGGAGTGACATTTGATGGCATCGAGATAGATCTGCTGGTCAATGAAGTCTGCCTCGCGCAGCAGTCGGGCATGCCAATAAGACGCCCAACCCTCGTTCATGATCTGGGTGGCAAAGACCGGATAGAAATAAAACGACTCCTCGCGCACGGCTAAAAAGATGTCGCGCTCCCAACTTTCCATCTCCGGGGCATACTGCGCCACGAACCACAACAGATCACGTTCCGGGTACGGCGGCACGGGCGCACGCAGCCGTGGCGTGAGCACGGTCCCCGGGGGACTCACCTCGAGCGCGGCGAATCTGCGGCGGAACAGATCGTCGGCAGGCGGCTTCGGGGATTCGGTGTACTCGGCATACCGCGGGCGGCGCAGCGGCTGATCGACGTCGATGTGCTGCTCGAGTGCGAGTGCCGCATCGAGCACGGCCTCTACCCGCTCAAGCCCGTGCGCCTCGATGGCCTGCTGGATCTGCCGCGCGTGCTGTGCCGCATGTTCGACGATGCGCTCGCTGACCTGACTCTGACACCGCTGAAACAGCAGGTTGTTGCGGGAAAAATCGGCATGTCCGAGCACATGCGCAGTGACCAGGACGTTCTCCGCCAGACCGTTGCCGGCCGCCAGATAGGCGTTGCCCGGATCGCCGGGAAAAACGACTTCGAACAGCCGCGAGTGCCCCATGTGCCGTTGAATCAATTGATAGATATAGCGCGCCCCGAACGACCAGTGAGGCATGCGGACGGGCAGTCCGTAGACCGCGATTTCCATCATGAATGAGTCCGGCACGGCTTCGAATTCGACCGGGTGGAAATCCAGCCCCGAATCACGAGCGAGCTGCTCGATGCGCGCTACGTACTGCTGCCAGCCTTGCGCGCTCACGCACCCTCCGCCGCACGCTGCTCTGCGGTGAAGAAGCTGCGGATGGCCTCCCAGACATCATCGGGAGTGGCGAGCACGCAGCTGCCAACGGAGCTGCCGGCCGACTCGAGCTCGGCGAACAGCCTGCCGGTTCCGGTTGCCAGATGCCGCGAAACGCCGGCGGCGACCTCGACGTAACCGCAGAAGCACGCCGCGCCGGTCAGCGCCGCCAGCGCCTCGTGCGCCGCAACGGCATCGCCGGCCGCATTGTCGCCATCCGATGCGTAGAACAGGTAGATGTTGTATTGGTCCGGATCGAAGCGTTCCTGAATAATCTCACTCACCTTGGCAAGACCGCTCGAGGCCACCGTCCCCCCCGTGCCGCTGACCTGAAAGAACTCCGGCTCGGAAAATTCCCATGCCTCGGTCGTGTGAGCGACGAACACGGTGTCGAGCAGGCGGTATTCGCGGCGCAGTCCCTGCACCGTCCAAAAGAAGAAGGTCTTGGCGAGCTGGCGGTCGCGTTCGGACATGCTGCCCGAGACATCAAGCAGGAAGAACACCACGGCGCGCACGGCGGGCCGGCGTCGGCGGGCGAGCTGGCGAAAGCGCAAGTCCTCATCGGTAAACGTCGGCACCGCTCCGGCGACGCCCCGCCGCTTGACCAGTTCCTTGAACGAGCGTCGCCGGTCGAGCCTCGAGCGCGCACCGCGCCGGTCCCATCCTTCGCGGACCCACTCCGATTCCTCCGCCGAGCCGCTGCGCGGCTCGAGGTTCGGTAGGCGCAGCTCTTCCCACAACCACTCCACGATGTCGTCAAGCTTCAGTTCGAGCAATAGCTCGACTTGTCCTTCCTCCTCCCCGCCGCTGCCCTTGCCACCGCCGGCACCGCGTTGCGACGGATCGACGAAGACGTCGCCGGGCTTGGCCCGTCCCTGTCCGACGCCTTCGCGCTCCTCGGCCCGGCGCAGGCGGAAGTGGTAATGCTCGAGCATCTTCACCGGCACGCGCACCGTACGTGCGCCGCCACCGATCAGTTCGCCTTCGACCATCAGCTCCGGCAGGTGACGACGTACGGCTTCGCGCACCTTCACGTCGTGGCGCAGCCAATCCCGCGCGCCGCGCGAGAACAGCTCATACCACTTCGCGGCATTCGTCGGCGGTTCACGGGGTATGCCACCGCTCATGAGCGCGCTTACTCCTGCGCCAACAGGGTCGTAACGTAGCTCAGCGCCTCCCGGGCGCTGTGCTCGTCATAGCCGTATTCGCTGATCAAACGCTGTTGCACCACCGAGATCTTCTGCCGGGCTTCCTCGTCCGGCCGCGCCGCTGAGGTGACCAGGCGCAACACATCCCGCCGCTCGTCGAACAAATATTGCTCTATCGCCTCGCGCATGCGCGCATGACTGGCCAGTTTGAATTTTTCACCGGCCTTGAATGCAACCATGGCCTTGCGCACCACTTCCTGGCGGAAGGAGAGCTTGCCCGAGTCGGATACCTTGATTTTCTCCTCCACCGAGCGCAGGAAGCGCTCATCGGCCGGGCGGCTCTCGCTGGTGATCGGGTCGGTCACCTGGCGGTGATCGAGCGAGGCCTCGACTTCATCGAGATATTTCTCGAGCAGCTGCTGCGCTTCTTCCTCGAACGAGGCGAACATGGCGCGATGCACGTCCTCCTTGACCCAGCGGTTGTAGAACTCCTTGCGGGCCGTCACCAAGTGATCGATCCAGATCTTCTTGTGCTTCGCCTCCAGGCGCGCGTCGCTCTCGATGGCATCCTTCAGCGCGAGCAGCAGATCCATGCTGGTCAGGCTCCGGCGGGTACCGCGCGTGATCGCAGTTGAAATCGCGTTGATCACAAAGCGGGGGCTGACGCCCGTCAACCCCTCATCGGGCGCCTCGGTGCGCAGCCGCGCCGCCTCGCTTTCCGGCACGCCCTCGATCGCCTCACCGGCATACAACCGCAGTTTCTTCGGCAGATCGAGGCCCTCGCGCTCGGGGCGCACCAGTCGGGTCAGAATCGCGAACACGGCCGCGAGATTCAGCACGTGTGGATCGAGGTGCACGTCGCGAAATGCCGCCGCCGCGCATACGAGCTTGTGGTAGATGCGCGCTTCGTCCTTGTATGAGAGCGCATAGGGAACCTTGATGATCACCATGCGATCGAGCAGGGCCTCATTCTCCTTTTCTTGCAGGAATCGGTGGAACTCGGCGAGGTTGGTGTGCGCGAGAACCGTCTCATCGAGGTGAATGAGCGGAAAGCGAGAGACCTTGACGTTCTTCTCCTGCGTGAGGGTGAGCAGCAGGTAGAGGAATTCGCGCTTGACCTTCAGGATCTCGATCATCTCGAGCAGACCGCGGCTCGCGGAGTAGACCGCTCCCGACCACGACCAGGCGCGCGGATCACCCTCATCGCCAATCTGAGCGACCTTGGCCAGATCCACTGAGCCGACCAGATCGGCGATGTCCGCAGTAGTCGGATCGTGCGGGGCATACGTTCCGATGCCCAGACGCGCCGCTTCCGAGAGAAAAATGCGTTCGACCGGCACGTTGAGAAAATCCCCGTCGAACTCCCGCTCGAGGTACTCCCGCGCCCAGGGAGAAAGTTCGCCCGGAACGCTGACGCCATACCGTTCGCGGAATTCGCCGCGCAGACTGGCGGGAATGAGATTCAGCGGATTCTCGTGCAGCGGTGAGCCGGCAATCGCATACAGCGCGCCGTCGTCCGTGTGGCTGTACTCCTCAAGTCCACGCTTGAGCAGTATGGCCAGCGTCGACTTACCGCCCGACGGCGGACCGAGCAGCAGCAGCAGTCGACGCCCCACGTCGGATCCGCCCGCAGCCGCCTTGAAGTACTCGGCCACCCGCGACAGCGGTCCATCGACCCCAAACAGCTCGCGCCTGAACAGCTCGACGGGACGATCGTCCTGCGGGGCGTCGGTGCCGTCGTAAGCAGCCGGATCGGGGCGTGCCGAATCGCCGAACCCGCCACGCTCGGGCTCAAGGTCCAGCGGGGTCATCGCTGCGTTGGGCCGCCCGGCGGACTCCGCCGAGCGCGCAACTCTCCCATGCCAGCGCAGCATGTCCCAGATGTACTCGTGACTGGTGCGCACCAGCGCCGCGGGGCGGGTCGGCACGACGTCCGCCAGAAACTGCCCGAAAGTCCCCTCCCATCGCCGCGCGCGATGCGAGCGGCTGAAGGAAGCCAGAGACTCTATGAACGCGGCGTGATCGATGCAGGCGTCGCGTGGAGCCTGAGCCGGATGGTTGGCACGTGATCGCATCGCCATAACCTCCCGTTTCACAACGGCAGTGGCGGCCGTGAGAGGCTTTGACGCGCCCGCTGCGCAGACCGGATGGAGCGCCTCGCTCTGCGCGACTGCTGCCGAACTCGCGATCCCGCTGCCCTGTACACAGTATGACGGCCGCGGCGGCAATTCGTTCCAGCGGTGCCGCATGCCGGCGCTTCCGTGCGCCGTCCCATGATCGGCCGCCCGAGGTCCGCTGTCGAGGTCATCTGCGATGCCGCTCGGTCGACGCGGCGTCCTGCCGCCCCCTCCTGATGGGGGGACGTTCCGATCCGCTTCCGACAACGATTGCCGGATGGGAGGCGGATCGCATCAATAGTGTGAACGGCGACACTGCGGGGTCGCCACGCGACGGGTTTCATCCCAGCTGCACGTCGCGCAGTCGGGCATCTGGCATCGACTCGCCCACCTGCACCCGGTGCAGCGCACGTGGCGGGGTCGGCGGTATGCCGCGGCTTGTGCACAGAATAACGAGGGAGACCGATTGTGGCCCATGCAGCGCCGAATGAGTCTCGCGATTCCATCGGTGAACTCAGCGGCAACGCCGCACGCGCAGCGGTCAGCCTGACCGCCCTCACCCGCCATGACGATTTCCTGCTCGAACTCGGCGAAGTGCTCGACGGCCGCGCCAGTGTGCACCCCGCTGAGTCGATCGATGCCGCACTCGATCATGTCAGCAGCGAACGGGGCGGGCAGATCCTCGCCATCGATGCGCGTGACATGTCGGAGCTGCGCGCCGACGTCGAACGCGCTCTCGAGCAGACTCCGCACGCCGTCATCCTGGTGTTCGCGGACGCAGGCGCGGAGAAGTCCGTTGCCGCTGCGGTCAAGGGCACGACGGTCTTCGCCGTCCTGCCGCTGCCGATCGAGCCGGACAAGACCACGGCGGTTCTGAACGCCGCAATCACCGACGCATTGCAGCAGACCACACCATCGCGCGCCGCGGCAACTCAGCCCGAGCGGCGTGTGCTTCTGCAAAACCGCGCGCCCCCCTCCCCGGCCGCACCCGCCCTCGGCGCCGAGGCGGGCAGTGGTGGCTCACGCAAGCCACTCGTGATCCTCGCCGGTGCCGCGGCGCTCGCGGTTGCCGCAATTGCGGTGGGCGTATTTCTATTCAGACGGCACGCCGCCGAGTCGTTACCGGCCGCGTCCGGCCACGTCCCCACACGCCCAATCCCGGCACAGCGTCCGGCCGCCGCGGTCCTGCCGGGGCCAGCGGTCGACACTTCCATTGTTCAGGGTCGGGTCGAGGACCTGCTCGTCAAAGCGAGCCGCGCGATGTTTGCGCGCCACTTCACTGCTCCGAGGGGTGCCAACGCACTGGTGTATTACCGCTCGGTGCTCGCAGTCGACCCGACGAATGGTGAAGCCCGTGACGGCTTACGGCGAGTCAGTCATGTGCTGATCTCTCGATTCCAGGACGCCATTGCGCACGGTCACACCAATGCAGCTGCACTCGCGCTGGCGACACTGCGTCTGGCTGAGC
Organism: Pseudomonadota bacterium; assembly: GCA_021808195.1. The sequence continues at coordinate 141,750 of JAKBCE010000005.1, read as the reverse complement.
CCACCAATCCGCACCTCGGCCCGTTCGGCATCGCATTGTCGAGCGCCCTGGTGAATCAGGCCCTCGCCGGTGGGCACCTGAGCGCCGTGTCACCGCTGATCGCCCAGGCCGCACGCAGCGGCGTACCCGCGGCGCAAATCATGGCCTGGCAGAATCAGCTTGCGAGCCTGCAGAACAAGCAACAGGCCCGAACCATTGCCCAACAGATCATCCGGCGCATCAGCGCCAACCGGTTGACCGGCGCTGCGAGCGCCGCTTCGGCGCTCGCCAGACTACGCGTGCTGGCGCCGAGCGCCTCGGCCACCGAGAGCGCCACACACGCACTGCTCAGTGCGCTGCTGAAGCAGGCGCGACAAGCCGGCATCGCCGGGCGCACCGACGCGGAGAATCAATGGCTCGCTGCCGCCCGCGCCAATGGCGCCACACCCCAGGCGCTGACGGCCGTACGCCAGCAAGTCACCGCTCAGCACGCACGCACTCAGCACGCACAGATCAAACAGTTACTTGCGATGGCACGTGCCCGCCTCGCCGCCGGCGTGCTGACGCCGCCTGCACGTGACAGCGCCGCGCATTACCTGACGCTGATCAGCCAAGCTCACCTTGGACCGAAAGCCTCCGCGGCTGCACAACGGCTGCGTCAGGATCTTGCCAAGGCACTCGTTGCGCGCGCCGAAGCGGCGGCACAGGATGGCCAGCGTGCCGCTGCGCAGGCCGATCTCGGCGCAGCGCAGCGCTGGGGTGCCACCGCAGCCGCATTGCAGGCTGCCGCGCACATTCTCGACGCCCCTCCGAAGCCGACCGACGCGCAACTTGCCGATGTAGCCCGAAACCTGCGCCGCACGCACTATGTTGCGCCCGGTTACCCGCAGCAGGCGCTCTCGGAGCGCATCGCCGGCGAAGTGACGGTGCAATACATCGTCGACCAAAGGGGACGAACCCGTGCGCTGCAGGTGATTCAAGCCAGTCCGCCGGACGTCTTCAACCGCGCCGCCCTGGATGCCATTCGTCGCTGGCGCTATGCGCCGCCGAGATTCCGGGGCACGCCGGTCGAGGTGCCGGTGCGCACCATGATCCGTTTCGTGCTGCCGAACTAAGCAGGTACGCCGCATGTTATTGTCGGACGCTGATCGAAACCGCCGCCTGCTCACAGCAGCCGCCGGCACCGTGCTCGCCGCCGTGATGGGGCTCGTGCTCATCATCGGGTTCAGGCTCGCGACGCAGATCCGCGCGAGCATCGGCAACCTGCAGCGCGCGAGCGAGCTGCAGACCTACCCCGCACTCATTTCCCAGCAGCTCACCGCGCTGCGCCAACGGCTGGATACGCTCGAGTACACCGGCCACGTGCACGCCGAGCTGGCCGCAAGCGTGGCCGGCTTCAACCGCGACCTCGTCTCACTGCAGCACCAACCCGGGCTCGATCCCTCGGCACTCGGCGCGGTCACCGCCCTGTGGCGCAATTACACGCCGGTGCTCGCCCCGGTGCTCGCCTATGCGGGCGAGCCGTATTCGGATTCTGCCACCAACAGCACTCTGTCGCGCAGTGGGCGGGTCTTCTACGCGCACGTGCGCCGCGCGGAGCTGTTTGCCGCCGGGAACTCCGCGGCTCTGCGCGAGCAGCTCGCCGCAGTCAGCAGCGCGTTGCAGGCACGCACCGCTGCGGCCGCGGCTCGGCTGCGACTGCTGCTCTCGGCCGGTGTGCTCGCGGTGCTGCTACTCGGCATGGCAGCCGCCTATCTGCAGCTCGCCCGAGCGCGCGGCGAGCGGGAAGCGCGCGAGGCCCAGGAGCAGACGCGCGACATCCTCGCTACGGTCCGCGAGGGCTTCTTCCTGCTCGATGCCGATTACCGGATCGGCGCGGTCTGGTCACAGGCATTGTGCCAACTGTTCGGCCGCACCGACTTCGCCGGCCTGTCGTTCGAGGAGCTGCTGCGCGACAAAGTCTCGCCCGAGACCCTGGCCACCGCGATGAAATTCATCAAGCTGCTCTGGGGTGAACGGGCACACGAGAACCTCATGAAGAGCATCAACCCCCTCGGGCAGCTCGAGGTGAGCATGGACAACGGCCGCAACGGCAAGGAGACGCGCTTTCTGCAGTTCGATTTTCACCGCGTGATGGGGCCGGAAGGCGTCAAGCACGTGTTGTGCTCGGTTGGCGACATCACCTCGAGCGTACTGCTCTCGCGGGAGCTGCACGATGCCCAGGAAAACGCGCACTCGCAGCTCGACATGCTGGTGAGCATGCTGCATTCCGACCCGCTGCAGATCAGCGCATTTCTCGAGACCGCTGCGGCGGGTCTGAAGCACGTCAACGCCATTCTGAAGGAGCCGGCGCGTAACCACGGGGAATTCAGCAAGAAGCTTGCGGGTCTGGCGCGCGAACTGCATGCCATGAAGGGCGAGGCTTCGGCACTGAACCTGATGAGTATCGCGCAACGCGCCCACCAGCTCGAGGACATGGTGGCCGAGCTGAAGGCCAATGCCGAGCTCACCGGCAAGGACTTTCTACCCCTGGTGCTGAAGCTCGATGAATTGCTCGCTCATCTGAACGGTGTGCGTGAAATGACCCTGCGCCTGACGGCGCTGAAGGAGAGCGCCCCGGTTGCGCAGCACGCACCGAGCGCGCCACGAGCGAATGCTCCGGCCGAGCTCGCCGCGACGCTACAGGCGCTCGCGCACAAGCTGTCGGAAGAGCATCACAAGGCTTTCGATCTGACGCTGCACGGCCTCGAGGAGTGTCCGTCGCAATATTTGTCGACCGTCAAGGATTGCCTCATCCAGATGCTGCGCAACGCCGCCGTGCACGGCATCGAGCCCGATGCGGTACGGCGCACCGGCGCCAAATCCGGGTCCGGCCAAGTGCGGGTGGAGTTCCGCCGCGTCGAGACCGGATTTGAGCTGCTGTTCGAAGACGACGGGGCCGGCCTCTCGCCTGAGGCACTCAAGGAAGCCGCGGTGCGCAAGAACATCCTCACCTCGGAGCAGGCTGCAGCGCTCGACAACCGCTCGGCGCTTGCGCTGATTTTCAAACCCGGATTCTCGACACGCACCGAGGTCACGATGGATGCCGGCCGCGGCACCGGAATGGACGTTGTCGCCAAGGCCGTATACGGCCTCGGCGGCCGAATCGGCGTCAGCACCAACCCGGGTCGCTTTACTCGCTTCAAGATTGCGCTGCCGGCGATCAGCGAAAGCGCCGTGGCTTAGGCGTCGGTGGCACTGAGCCATGAACAGCGCACCGGAAACTCATGCTCGACGATTGGTCAGACTACTGATCGTGGATGACTCCAATATCGTGCGGCGGCGCATCGAGCGCTCGCAGCAGTTCGACGATCTGGAGGTGGTCGGGACGGCCGCCAACGGCCTCGAAGCGCTCGAGCTGGCGCGCCGGACCGACCCGGACCTGGTGACCATGGATCTGACCATGCCGCAGATGGACGGCATCGAATGCATCACCCAGCTGGTGCGCATGAAGCCACAGGTACGAATCCTGGTGATCTCCGCGCTCGCCGACAAGGCGACCGCGGTCGAGGCCATGGAGCGCGGCGCAAACGGCTTTTTAAGTAAGCCGTTCACCGATCGGCAGCTGAACGAAGCTATCGCCGAGCTGATGTACTGAGTCAACACCGGCATATCGAGCACGCAGATGCTGCGGGAAGAGGAACTCAAAACTTTCGTTGATGGCACCACCCGGTACTTCGAGGTGGCCGCGCAGCAACCGGCGACGATCGGTTCGCCGTACCTGCTCGAGGGCGAGCCGGCGATACAGGATTACACCGGACTGATCAGCATCTCGGGCAAGCGCGCAGGCGTCGTGTACTTCACCGCGCCGCGAGCCATGCTGACGGTGCTGCTGATGAAGATGCAGGAGAGTGACTTCAGCCACGAGAGCATGCGTGATCTGGTCGGCGAAGTGGCCAACACCATCTCCGGTAATGCACGACGCGATTTCGGTCATGACTTCGTAATTTCCGTGCCGAGCGTGTTCTCCGGCGAGAAGCCGCAAATTCCGAATCCCCCGGGCGCGCGCGCATTCGTCATCCCCATCCACTGGCGCAGTCACTCTGCCAAGCTGGTGGTCTCGCTCACTTAAGCGCTGGCCGCAGGATCGCAGCCGCCAGCGCGCCTACGGCTCACTCTCATCGGTGCGCAGCCGATAGCCGAGCCCCGCCTCGGTGAGCAGATAGTTAGGCTTGTGGGGATCGGATTCGATCTTGGCGCGCAGATTCATGATGCACACTCGCAGCCCGCGCGAGTCGCCGAGCCGCTCCGGACCCCACACTTCCCGAATCAACTGCTGTTGCGTGACGATGGCACCGAGGTGCCGCGCCAGACTCTCGAGCACCCGGTACTCGAGCGGAGTCAGGTGAATTTCCCCGGCGGCGCCGCTCGCGGCGCGTTTCGACAGATCAACCCGGACCCGGCCGAGAGCGAGCATGCCCGTCTGCTCAGTGCCGCGCACGTTGCGCCGTAATGCCGCGCGCACCCGCGCGAGCAGCTCAGGAGCGCTGAACGGTTTGGTGACGTAGTCATCGGCGCCCGCATCGAGCGCAGCGATCTTCTGCTCCTCCTGCGCGCGCGCCGAGAGAACGATGATGGGCACCGGCGACCAGGCCCGCACGCGCCGGATGATCGTCAGGCCATTGCCGTCCGGCAGCCCAAGATCGACCAGCAGCAGATCGGGCTTGTGGCTGCGGCTCTCGATTTCAGCACGCAGCGCGCTGTCGGCCTCGACCACCCGGTAGTGCTCGGCCTCGAGCAGTACCTTCAGTACGTTACGGATGGCCGGCTCGTCCTCGATGACCAGGACCTGGTGCATCGAGCCGGTCACTTCTGTGGCTCCCGCGTCGGCAGCGTGAACTCGAATCGTGCGCCGCCCGCATCGCGTCGGCGGGCCACGATCTCCCCCCCGTGCGCTCGGACGATCGCGCGGCAGATCGCGAGCCCGAGTCCGGCCCCGGCGACCGACCCTTCTTCGCTGCCGCGCTGGAATTTCTCGAACAGCCGCTGCGGGTCGCCCTCGGGCAGCCCCGGACCGTCGTCCTCGACCACGACTCGCACCGCAGCGCCTTCGTTGCCGGCGGACACCCAGGCGTGCGTGCCGGGCGGGGTGTATTTGGCGATATTGTCGAACAGGTTGACGAAGACCTGCACGACCAGCCCCGCGTCCACGTGCACGGGGGGCAGGTCCGGGGGCAGGCGCAGCTCAATCGGGTGCTCGTGCATGCGCAGCTCGATGTGCCGCAACGCGGCGCCCACCAGATCCTCCACGCTCTGCCAATCCCACCGCAGCGGCACCTGTCCGGACTGAAAGCGCATCAGATCGAGCACATTGGAGACGAGTTCGGACATCTCGCGGGCCTTCTGTTCGATCGATGCGGCGAGTTCGCGGCGTCGGCGCGCATCGAGCGCCTCGCCGCGCTCGGTGAGCGTGCTGGCCGCGCCTACCATGACCGCGAGCGGCGTGCGCAAATCGTGCGAGATCGAGGCGAGCAGCGTATTGCGCAGGCTCTCGCGTTCCGCGGCGAGACTCGAGGCCTGCGCCGCGTCGGCAAAGCGCGCACGCTCGAGCGCGAGCCCGATCTGCCCGGCGAACGTGTCGAGCAACTGACTCTGTTCCGGCAACAGCACGCGCCGGGCGTTGGTCGGCAGGACCGCCAGCACGCCGGTCGCACGCGCCTCATCGCCCAGTGGCACATACAGCGCCGGCGTCGCCGGCAGCGTATCCGAGCCGAGTCCGGCGCGTCGGCCATGATCGTTGACCCATTGCGCCACGGCGAGGTCCGCACCACGCAGCGAGCTGTCGAGCGGCTCCCCGCGCGGCAGGCGCAGCTTGCCTTCAAGATCCGGCAACAGCACGACCGCTCGGCATGTGAACACTTCGGTCACGTGGCGCACGGCCACTGTCGCCATGTTCTCGATACCGCGTGTGACGGCGAGTTCCCGACTCATCGCGTACAGTGCTGCGGTGCGCCGCTCACGGGCACCGGCGACGCGATTCTGCTGGCGCACATTGGCGGTCAGCCGGGCAATGACCAGCCCGATAGTGAGCATGGCGGCGAACGTGATGAAGTACTGGGCGTCGGAGACCGCGATCGTGAAGCGCGGCGGAACGAAGAAGAAATCAAAGGCGAGCACATTGAGCACGGCGGTCAGCGCCGAAGGGCCGCGTCCGAGCCGCAGTCCCGCCACGGTCACCCCGAGCAGGTAGACCATGGCAAGGTTGGAGAGCTCGAATTTCGGATACATGAGGAACGCGAGCAGGGTGCTGAGCGCGCTCACCCCGGCAGCCCAACCGTAGCGATCCCAAGCAATCGCACTCGGCCCTTCGCTGACGGTCATTTGCGCCGAGGGGGCCGGCCGGACAGCGCCCGATCCTGCCGGGGCGACCACGATGACATCGAAGCCGCGCGCCTGTTTTACGAGCAAGGTCGAGGTCGAGGTCTGCACCCAGGAACGCCAGCCCCGTCGCTTCGGCGCGCCCACCAACACGCGGGTAGCCCGGCGTGTCTGCGCATACTCGAGCAATGCTGCAGCCGCCGACGGTCCATCCAGGGTCACGGTCTCCGCACCCAGTGATTCCGCGAGGCGCAGCACCGCGATGCGTCGATTGCGCTCCTGCTCCGAGAGGCGCAGCAGCGCCGGGGTCTCTACGTACACGACGCTCCAGCCGGCCGCGAGTGCATCGGCCATGCGTTTGCCGGTACGCACCAACTGCTCGGCCTGTTCATCCGGTCCGACGGCCACCAGGATCCGCTCCCCGGCGATTCGCCTGCGCGCGCGCTCCGGTTGCAGCTCGCGCGATGCAGCCTCGACACGCTCGGCTACCCGGCGCAATGCAATCTCGCGCAGCGCCATCAGGTTGGTGCGGCGAAAGAAGCGTTCGGCGGCCGTCGCGACGGCATCGGAGACATACACCTTGCCGGCATGCAGGCGTGCCAGCAGGTCATCGGCCGGCAGGTCGATCAGCTCGATCGCATCGGCATCATCAAACACGTGATCGGGCAGCGTTTCGCTCTGACGCACTCCGGTGGTCTGGTAGATCAGGTCATTGAGACTCTCCAGGTGCTGAACGTTGACCGTGGTCCAAACGTTGATGCCTGCGGCCAGCAGCTCCTCGACATCCTGCCAGCGCTTCGGATGGCGCGGTTGGGGCACGCCGCCGATCAGGTTGGAGTGCGCCAGCTCATCGACCAGCAGGATCTGCGGGTGTCGTCCGAGCGCGGCATCGAGATCGAACTCCTGGCGCACGATGCCTCGATAGCTGACCGCGAGCGTTGGCAGCCGGTCGAGACCCTCGGCGAGCTGCTCGGTCTCGGTACGACCATGCGGCTCGAGGTAACCGATGACCACATCGGTACCCGCGGCCTGCTCGGACTGCGCGGCCTGCAGCATCGAGTAGGTTTTGCCGACCCCTGCCGAGGCGCCGAAGAAGATGCGCAGCTTACCTCGCCCGGCGCGCGCCTCCTCGGCCTGCACGCGCGCGAGGAGCTCCTGTGGATCGGGCCGGCTCTCGGCTATCGGCGTCGGAGCGGTCATCGGGACATTATTTCATGGCGTCGAGCGCCAAATTCAGTTCGAGCACATTGACGCGGGGGTCACCCAGCACGCCGAGCTCCCCGCCGCGCGCATGCGTGCCGATCAGCGCCCGCACCTGCGCGACGCTCAAGCCCCGGGCGCGGGCGACCCGCTCGGCCTGGAAATACGCCGAGGCGAGACTGATGTCCGGATCGAGCCCGCTCGCCGAGGTGGTCACCAGGTCGACCGGAATGGCGGCGCGGCTACCCGGATCGGCGGCCCGCAGTGCCGCGATGCGCGCCTTCACCGCGGCGAGCAGCGCCGGATTCAGGGGCCCGAGGTTCGAACCGCCGGAATCGAGCGCGTTGTAGGGCTGGGGCGTGGTGGCCGACGGACGGCTCCAGAAATACTGCGGCGCACTGAACGGCTGGCCGATGAGCCGCGAGCCGATGAGCAGGCCGTGACGCTTCAGCAGACTGCCGTTCGCCTGCCTCGGGAACGCCACCTGAGCCACACCCGTGACGATCAGCGGGTAGATCACCCCGGTGATCAGGCTGAGCATCAGCAGCAGCGTCAGTGCGGGTCGGAAGATGCCTTTCATAGTGCCCCCGTCAGGTCAGATGCAACAGCGTGAGACCCATATCAATCAGCTTGATGCCGATGAACGGCACGGCAATACCGCCCAGACCGTAGATCAGCAGATTGCGCCGCAGCAGCGTCCCGGCGCCGAGCGGCCGATACCGCACGCCCTTCAGCGCCAGCGGAATGAGCACGATGATGATGAGCGCGTTGAAAATCACCGCCGAGAGGATCGCCGAGAACGGACTCGCGAGGTGCATGATGTTGAGCGCATTCAGCTGCGGATAGGTGGTCGCGAAGGCCGCCGGAATGATGGCGAAGTACTTGGCGATATCGTTGGCGATACTGAAGGTCGTGAGCGAGCCGCGCGTCATCAGCATCTGCTTGCCGGTTTCCACCACTTCGATGAGCTTGGTCGGATTCGAGTCGAGGTCGACCATGTTGCCGGCCTCCTTGGCTGCCTGAGTCCCCGAGTTCATCGCCACGGCGACATCGGCTTGGGCAAGTGCCGGAGCATCGTTGGTACCGTCGCCCGTCATCGCCACCAAGCGACCCTCGGCCTGGTGCGCACGGATGAGATTCAATTTCGCTTCGGGTGTCGCTTCGGCGAGAAAATCATCGACGCCCGCCTCGGCGGCGATCGCCGCGGCGGTGAGCGGATTGTCGCCGGTGATCATGATGGTCTTGATGCCCATCCGCCGTAGCTCGCCGAAGCGCTCCTTGATGCCACCCTTGACGATGTCTTTCAGCTCGATCACACCGAGCACGCGCGGCCCATCGCTCACCAGCAGCGGCGTGCTGCCCCGGCGCGCCACCTCCTGTACCGTCGCCAGCATCGCCTTGGGGAAGCTCTCCCCGCGCGCCTCGACGTGCTTGCGGATCGCATCCACGGCACCCTTGCGGATCTGCCGCTCGCCGATGTCGACGCCACTCATGCGGGTATGCGCGGAGAACGGCACGAACGTGCCTTGCAGGGCGGTCAGATCCCGCTCGCGCAGCCTGAAGCGCTGCTTGGCGAGCACCACGATGCTGCGGCCCTCGGGCGTCTCATCGGCCAGCGAGGCGAGCTGCGCTGCGCCGGCAAGCTCCTCCTCGCTCACCCCGGCGGCCGGAATGAACGCGGCGGCCTGTCGGTTGCCGAGGGTGATGGTGCCGGTCTTATCGAGCAGCAGCACATCGACATCTCCGGCCGCCTCGACCGCCCGACCGGAGGTCGCGATCACGTTGGCCTGCATCATGCGGCTCATGCCGGCCACGCCGATGGCCGACAGCAGTCCGCCGATCGTGGTCGGAATGAGGCAGACGAGCAGCGCGATGAGCGCGGTAATCGTGACCGGTGTTCCGAGCTTCGTGACCGCCACGCTGTACTGCGAGAAAGGCAGCAACGTCGCGGTGGCGAGCAAAAACACCAGCGTGAGCGCCACCAGCAGGATGGTGAGGGCAATCTCATTCGGGGTTTTCTGTCGTTTTGCGCCTTCGACCATTGCGATCATGCGATCGATGAAGGTCTCGCCGGGATTGACTGAAATGCGCACGACGATCCAGTCGGACAGCACGCGCGTGCCACCGGTCACGGAGGAGAAGTCCCCACCGGACTCGCGGATCACCGGCGCGGACTCCCCGGTAATGGCGCTCTCGTCCACCGAGGCCGCCCCGTCGATGACCTCGCCGTCGCCCGGGATGAACTCGCCCGCCTCGACCAACACGACATCGCCCTTGCGCAGCGCGTCGGCGCGTACCGGTGTGCTGTGCGCGCGATCGGCTGGATCGGCGAGGCGCCTGGCCGCCACGGCCTGCTTCAGCCCCTTCAGGCTCGCCGCCTGCGCCTTGCTGCGGCCTTCGGCGAGCGCCTCGGCAAAATTGGCAAACAGCACCGTGAACCACAGCCACACCGCGATGCTGAAGATGAACCAAGCGGGCGCTTCGCCGTGGCCATCAAGTGCCTGCACCCATAGGCCCGTGGTGAGGATGCTGCCGAGATAGACCACGAACATGACCGGGTTGCGCCACTGCACGCGCGGGTCGAGCTTGCGCAGCGCATCGAGAATCGCCGGAGTGAGCAGCGAACGATCGAACATCGAGAGCTTGCGGCGCATGTCAGTGACTCCAGAGCATCAGGTGCTCGACGAGCGGCCCGAGCGCGAGCGCCGGCACGAAGGTAAGCGCGCCGACCAGCAGCACCGTACCGATGAGCAACGCGATGAAGGTCGGACCGTGCGTGGGCATCGTGCCGGCCGAGACCGAAATACGCTTCTTGGCGGCAAGCGAGCCGGCGATCGCGAGCACCGCGACGATGGGCCAGAAACGCCCCAACCACATCACGACGCCGAGCGCAATGTTATAAAACGGCGTATCGGCATTGATGCCGGCGAATGCGCTGCCGTTGTTGTTGCCGGCGGAAGTGAACGCGTAGAGGATCTCCGAGAAGCCGTGCGGCCCCGGATTCGCCGCACCGGCACGGCCGCCCGCCACGCTCACCGCCACCGCGGTCCCGAGCAGCACGATGAAGGGCATGACGAGAATGGCGATGGCGCTCATCTTCATCTCGAACGCCTCGATCTTCTTGCCCAGATATTCCGGTGTCCGGCCGATCATCAATCCGGCGATGAACACCCCGATGATGGCAAAGATCAGCATCGAATAAAGACCCGAACCGACCCCGCCGAACACGACCTCGCCGAGCATCATGTCGAGCAACGGCACCATGCCGCCGAGCGGCAGGTAGGAGTCGTGCATCGAGTTCACCGCACCGGTGGAGGTAACCGTCGTGATCGTGGCGAACAGCGTCGAGCCGGCAATACCGAAGCGCACTTCCTTGCCTTCCATGTTGCCGCCGCTTTGCTGCGCATTCGGCAGCTGATTCACCCCGAGCGCAGTGAATTGCGGATTGCCGCGCTGTTCGCTGTAATTGCACACGGCATAGAGTCCGACGAACAGGATCATCATGGCGGCGAGCACCGCCCAGCCCTGACGCGTGTCGCCGACCATGCAGCCGAACGTGTAGGTGAGCGCCGCGGGAATGAGCACGATGGCGAGCATTTCGAGCAAGTTCGTGAGCGCGTTGGGATTCTCGAACGGATGGGCGGAATTGGCGTTGAAGAACCCGCCGCCATTGGTGCCGAGTTCCTTGATCGCCTCCTGGGAGGCGACCGGCCCCATCGGCAGGGTCTGGGTATCGCTCGTCACGGTCGCCATGACCGGCCTACCGGCGGAATCCTTGACGGGCTCGCCCGCGGCGTTCACCTTTTGCTGCGAGTAAGTGACCGGCTGCAGCAACGTCACGCTCTTGTAGCGACTGAAATTCTGTATCGCACCCTGACTGACGAGCGCGAGCGCCACGACCGTGGCGATGGGTACGAGCACGTAGAGGGTAATGCGCGTGAGATCGACCCAGAAGTTGCCGATGGTGTGCGCGCTGTGGCGCGCGAGCCCACGGATCAGCGCCACGGCGACGACGATTCCGGTCGCGGCCGAAAGGAAATTCTGTACGGCAAGACCGGCCATCTGTGTCAGATAGCTCATTGTGGTCTCAGGCGTATAGCTCTGCCAGTTTGTGTTGGTGACGAAGCTCACCGCCGTATTGAATGCCGAGTCCGACGCCGGCGCCGCGAAGTGCTGCGGATTGAGCGGCAGCCAGTACTGCAGACGCTGCAGTGCGTAGAGGAGCAACACCCCGAGCGCGTTGAACACGAGCAGGGCGAGCGCGTAGGCCTTCCAGCCCATCTGCCCGGCCGGATCGATGCCGCACAGACGATAGATCAGCGCCTCGAGACGCGCCCCGGCACCGAGGCCCGGGATCGGCTCGCCTTCCATGATGCGGGCCATGTACAGCCCGAGCGGCTTGACCGCGAGCAGCATGGCCGCGAGAAACAGGGCAAGCAGCCCCCAGGACTGCGCGGTCATCAAAACCGCTCCGGTTTGAACAGCACGTACAGCAGGTAGCCGCTCAGGGCGAGGGCGAGCAGCCCGCTGATGATCTGCGCGGCGCTCATTGCGACGCCCCGCTGCGAGCGATCGCCCAGACGATGAGGTGGGTGAGCCCGTAGAGCACGACAATCATCAGGATCGATTCAAGGTCCGCCATGGCAATGCCTCCGCCGGAGCAGCATCGGGGGCTCCAGTCGCCGCGCACCGTAGCGCGCCGGATGTGAGCGTCGGGTTAAGAAAGGCCGCTGGTGTCGACTGTGCCGCTGGCGGACAATGCGCACCACCATGCCCCATGCTGCATATCAGGCCTTTTCGGCGCTGCGTCCCGGTGCGCGCGTTGCGGCCGTGGCGCCGGCCGGACCGTTCGAGCGGGACGCGCTCGAAGCGGGCCTCGCGGTGCTTGCCACGCGCTACGCGGTGCATTTCGAGCCCGGAATTTTTTCCCGGCAGCGCTATCTGGCCGGCGACGATGCGCGCCGGCTGGCCGAACTGACCCGCGCGCTCGAAGATCCCCGAGTCGAGGCAGTGTTCTGTGCCCGCGGTGGCTACGGCGCCATGCGGCTGCTGCCCGGACTGGAGCGCATCGCGCCGGCGGCAAAGCCACTCATCGGCTTCTCGGACATCACGGCTCTGCACGCCTGGATGCAGCGCGCCGGGCAGATCAGCATCCACGGCCCGGTGCTGACCCAACTCGGCAAACTCGATGCCGCCACACACGAGCGGCTGTTCGCGCTGCTGGAGGGAACTGAGCCGGCCGCGCCGCTGCGCGGCCGTATGACCTACGTTGCCGGGAGCGCCGAAGGACCGCTGCTGGGCGGCACACTGGCCGTACTGTCACGGCTGGTGGGCACACCGTTTATGCCACCGCTCGAAGGCTCCGTCCTGTTGCTCGAGGATGTCGGCGAGCGTCCCTATCGGGTGGATCGGATGTGGACGCATCTGGCGCTCGCCGGGCTGCTGCGCGGGGTACGAGGCATCGTGCTCGGCTCGTTCACCGGATGCGAGGAGCGCGACGCGGACTACGGCTGCGCCGATGTGCTGCGCGATCTGGCCGTCGCCGCCGGCGTGCCATGCGCGGCGGGCTTTCCGATCGGCCACGGTGAGCGCAATGAGCCCGTCCCCCTCGGCGTTCGGGTCCGGCTGGATGCGGACGCGCAAACCCTGACATTCCTGCAGGGGGCGGCGCGGTAATCCAGCCGCTCTCTACCGTAACGGTCCGGATTGCTGCAGGATAGGCGTTCGAACCTGCTGCATGAGCCGAATGCCTATGCCCTCGCTGGCCGATATCGAACCGATCCTGCGACTCTCCCCAGTCATGCCGGTCGTGGTGATCGAGGAGCCCGCCCTCGCCCCCGAACTGGCCCGGGCGCTGCTGCGCGGCGGACTGCGCGTCATCGAAGTCACCCTGCGCACACCGGCGGCGCTCGGCGCCATCGAAGCGATCGCGCGGGAGGTGCCGGACATTGCCGTCGGAGCCGGCACGGTGCTCAGCGTCGAGGATCTGCGGGCAGCGGCCAATGCCGGTGCCACATTCGCCATTTCCCCGGGCGCGACCGCGGCGCTGCTCGAGGCCGGCGTGCATGCCCCCATTCCCTATCTGCCTGCCGTGGCGAGCGCCTCGGAGCTGATGCAGGGGCTGGCTCACGGTTATCACTGCTTCAAGCTCTTCCCTGCCGGCCCCGCCGGCGGACCCGCCCTGCTCAAGGCATTCGTCGGACCGTTCCCCCAGGCGCGCTTCTGTCCGACCGGCGGCATCACCCCGGAAACGGTTGGCGCGTACCTGAAACTCCCCAACGTGCTGTGCGCGGGAGGCTCGTGGCTTACCCCGGCCGATGCCCTGGCCACACGCGACTGGCGGCGGATCGAGGCGCTGGCCGCCGCGGCAGCGGCGGCGAGAACTTGAGGGCGCCGCGCGCGGTCCAATTGCCAGCGTCACGGTCTTTCCAGTTATGCCCACCCCCTCCGCCCGCGCATGGTGCCTGTGTGCGGCGCTCCTTGCAGGCACCCTGAGCGCATGCGCCTCGCAGCGGCTGAGCGCCGTTGCGCCGGCCAAGACACCGCAGCTCGCCGGCAACTGGACCCTCGACCCGGTGCACAGCGAGCACCTCGATGCGGCGGTGCTGACTCTGCAGCAGCAGCTGCACAAGCTCATGCTCCGCGTGCACCACCCAGCCCCTGCTGCGCACCCCGCACCGATGCGCCCCCCTGAGCGCCATCGACCGGGGCAGCAGGCCGATCAAGACGAAGGCGCTCCACCCGCCGCCGCGCAGAGCGGCGCGGCGCAATTGCAGGAGCCCGCCGTCGAGGTGAGCGCGCCCTTGCTCGGTGCCACCTGGGTGCGTGAATTCATCGCGCACGTGCCGGTTGGCACGTATCTCGGCATCGGCATGACCCCCAGTGTGTTCACGCTGCGTAGTGCAGGCGGCGTGCAACAGTGCACGCTCGGCCTGCGCGCCGCCGTGGCGTTCGGGCACGGCGGGGCGGATCAGACCTGCGGCTGGCGGAGCCGGAACTTCCTGATCGTGCTGCAGCCGCTGATCGGACCGCGACTGAGTGAGCGCTTTGCGCTCGGACCGGCCGATGTGCTCACGATGACGCTGCACTTGAGTGGCCACGGAATCAACGTGCGGCTCATCCGCCGCTATCGGCGCACACCGAACGCGGCACCTCCGGTACTGCTGCCGACCAGCGATTAGTGCGCCCGGCTAGGCGAGCGCACGTGCCCACGCGACGGTCATGATCAGCATGGCCGCCAGGCCGGGCAGCCATTGCGGGATGCGCTGGAGCCGCCGATCGAGCACCGGCCAGGCAAGCGCCCAGCCGAACAGCACACCCAAGGTAAACCCGAGCAGGTGCGCCATGATGTCGGTGTGCTTGCCGCCTGTGCCCAGCCACGCCAGCAGTACGACGCCAGCCCCGAGGGGAATCCAGCGTCGCAACCAGGTAGGTTCTGCGCCTCGACCCGTCCACCACGTGTGCGCAGCCATCATCCCGAGTGCCGCGAACACCGCGGTCGAGGCTCCCGCGGAGCGATACCCGGGCGGGCCGATCCACCCCTCGAGCAGGTTGGCAAGCCCCGCGCCGAGGACGATGAGCAACCAGGCCGTCCCGACGCCGAGCTGGCGCCCGGCGAGGTAGCCGAACCACACCCCGGCGAGCAGATTGCCCGCCAAGTGCGGCCCACTCAGGTGCAGCGTCAGGCAGGTCCACGCGCGCCACCACTGGCCGCGCCGCACCGCAGCGCCGTACAGATCCCCCCGGTCGAACGCATCGAGACGCACCAGGCCGTTCGAGAGCGCATAGGCCACACCGAGCAGCCAAGCCGCGTAAGCCACGCAACCGACCCACGCATGACGAAAAAGACGCGGCGGCGGGGGCGCAGGAAGCGGCAGCGCCTGATTCTCGCGTTCGTACTGCTCGAGGTGCGCACCCGCCGGCCCTGCCGCGCTTGCCGCAACCTGCAGGATGAACACGCCCTGGAAGGCGATCACCTGACTCGCAATGCCCACCGCAGCCAGCATGAACGACCGCTCGTCGCAGGCGCGGCGACGGCGGGAGCGATAGACCTCAATGTCCGGCTCGCCGGCACCGTCCAGCACCGCGGAGGCTGCCGCATCACGCTCTCCCATGGCGCAATGATCGCACATCGGCCCGTGCAGGCGAGCCTGCCCGACGCCGGCGTATCCCGGAGCGGCCCGGGCACACGCGGCCGCGAGCCGGGCGGCGCGCACTTGTACCTATGGCCGTTCGTGCGCGCTTGCTCCATCATGTCGTGGGCCGCGCCCGGCGGCCTGCGGACCGATGGCATGACGAGCCCACTGAGTTTCGACCCCGAGCTGCTGCGCCGCTACGATCGGCCGGGCCCTCGCTACACGTCCTACCCGACCGCGCCGCAGTTCACGCCCTCGTTCGGCGCGGCACAGCTGCGCGAGCACATCGAGCGCAGCAATGCGGGCAAGCACGCGCTATCGATTTACGCGCACATGCCGTTCTGCGTGAGCCCCTGCTTCTACTGCGGCTGCAACCGGGTCATTACGCGCGATTCGGCACGCGGCGAGCAGTACCTCGAGCGGCTGCTGAGGGAGATCGCCGCGGTCGCGCCGCTGTTTGACCGCCGGCGCGAAGTGTTGCAGGTGCACCTCGGCGGCGGCACGCCCAATTTTTTCCGCCCGACGCAGATCGGCGGACTGTTCGAAGCGCTGGCGCGGCAGTTTCAACTGAGCACACGGCCCGAGCGCGACTTTTCGATCGAGCTCGACCCGCGCACCGTGAGCCCCGCAGACATCGCCGAGCTCGGCGCCATCGGTTTCAACCGCGCCAGCCTCGGGGTGCAGGATTTCGATGCGCAGGTGCAGCGTGCGGTCAACCGCATCCAGACCGTCGAGGAAACGCTCGCGGTCATCGAGGCCTGCCGCGCAACGGGTTTCCGCTCCGTCAACGTCGATCTGATCTACGGCTTGCCTTTGCAGACACCCGAGGGCTTTGCGCACACGCTGCGCACTGTGATCGACGCACGGCCGGACCGGCTGGCCGTGTACGGCTATGCCCATCTGCCCGAGCTGTTCAAGCCGCAGCGTCAGCTCGATACGACGTTCCTGCCGCATCCGGAGACGCGGATCACGCTGCTGCGTCTGGCCATCGAGCAGTTGACCGCGGCCGGTTATCAATACATCGGCATGGATCACTTTGCGCTACCGGACGATGACCTCTCGCGCGCGCGCGCCGCCGGCGGACTGCAGCGCAACTTCATGGGCTACACGACGCATGCCCAGTGCGACCTGCTCGGACTCGGGGTGAGCGCCATCAGCCACATTGGCGCGAGCTTCAGCCAGAACCACCGCGACCTGCCCGGGTGGGAGGCGGCGATAGACTCCGGCACGCTGCCGGTGTGGCGCGGCCTGGCGCTCGATGCCGACGACCTGTTGCGCGCCGATGTCATCCAGCAACTTATGTGTCAGGGTGAGCTGGATATCCCGACCATCGAAGCGCAGCACGGCATTCAGTTCGAGCACTACTTCGCCGAGCCGCTCGATGAGCTGCGCGCGCTCGCCGAGGACGGTCTGGTCAGGATCGAGCCGCGGCGGATTCAGGCCACCGCGCGCGGCCAACTGCTGCTGCGGCTGATCGCCATGTGCTTCGACCGGTATCTGCACGCAGCACGTGCTTCCTCCGGCCCGCCCCGCTATTCCAAGGTCGTGTGAGCAGCCCGCCGCGCCGAGACACTGCATTCGAGCAGGAACCCGACCTGATTGACAGCGCTGGCAATTCTACTATCGTAGCGCCATGCGCAGTCCGTCCGCCCCGGTTCGCGAGTCGGCAACGATTGAGATGGTGGCCGACCGAGCCGGTGTCTCGCCGAAGACCGTCTCGCGCGTCATCAACAACGAGCACGGGGTCCGAGCCGAGACCCGCGCGCGCGTCATGGCGGCGATCGAGCAGCTCGACTACCACCCGAACCTCGCCGCCCGCGGCCTCGCCGGCGCCCGCTCGTTTCTGATTGGCCTGTTCTACGACAAGCCCGGCGATTATTTGAGCGAGTTTCAAACCGGTGCCGTGCAGCGCTGCCGCGAATCGAACCTGCACCTGATGGTCGAGCCGCTCGAGGCGGGCAACCCCGATCTCGGCCGCGCCGTGAGCACCCTCATTGGTCAGCTGCGCCTCGAAGGGGTCATCCTGCTGCCACCGCTCAGCGATTTGCCCATAGTGCATACGACACTGGCCACGGCAGGCATCCCCGCCGTGCACATCGCACCGATGCATCAGCGGCCGGATGCGCCATCGGTCGACACCGACGATCGCACCGCCGCCCGCCTGCTCACCTCGGAGCTGATCCGACGCGGTCATCGACGCATTGCGTTCATGCTCGGGCGCGCCGGACACCGTGCCACCGAGCAGCGCTACCTTGGCTTCGCTGATGCGATGCAGGCATCGGGCCTGAGCATCGACACGCAGCTCGTACAGACCGGCAATTTCGAATTCGCCGATGGCTTGGAGTGTGCGCGACGAATCCTGCTGCGGCCGCAGCGTCCGAGCGCCATCTTCGCCAGCAACGACGACATGGCCGCAGCCGCCGTGTGCGTCGCGCGGCAGATGGACCTTGCACTGCCCGATGCGCTCTCGATCGTGGGATTCGACGATGCGCCCGTCGCAACGATGATCTGGCCACAGCTGAGTACGGTCCGCCAGCCGGTGCGCGCCATGGGGCGACTCGCAGCCGATCTGATCATTCAGCACAAGCCGCATCGGCGCGGCTGGCCGCAGCCGATGCCACGGCCGCATCTGGATCTGGAGCTGATCCTGCGCGGGTCAATTGCATCGGCGCCGCCGCACGACGCCTGAGCCGCAGATCAGCGCGGACAAGCGATCGCACCGCTGGCATCGGACCCGATGCGGATGTCAGCGACGGCCAGCGACAGCAGCCCCGCCGTACGGATCCCGAACGGCGTGAAAATGTGAGTCATGTCGGCTCCCGCCCTGGCAAAGCACGCGAGCGGAATGCGCAATGACCGCCAACGGCCGCGCCCGCCCTGGCGCAACACTCGGGTGATGGACAGCGCACCGGAGCATCCGGGGCCGCATCCCATCAGCAGTGTGACTGGTGCCGAGGGTCCCTGCTCGAGGCGGTAATGCAGCCCGAGCACCATTTGACCGTTGGTCTGACGCGTCAGATCGATGGGCGTGCTGCCAGTGAGTGCCACGCGCGCAGCGCTGCCGCCTGACCAAATGATCTCGCGGGCGTCCTCCTGACGGCGCCAGTCGAGCACGCGCAGCCTCAGTCTTCCGCCAAGAGCATGCCCGATGCCGCGCGGCAAAACGGTTTCGCGCTTCGCTCGCGCCGAGCCATCCCGATGTCGCGCACCACGCGCCCCCCCACCTTGCACCGACCCGCTCACGGCCCAGTGCCAGCCGGCGCCACTGTGGCCGGCGGTGAAGAATGTGCGCGCGCTGACCGCAGGCACCGGCGGCAAGCCACTGTGCGTTGCGAGCTGAGGCAGGTCGCCGTTCGATGCGTCACGCAGCCCGTAGCCTACCGGGAACAGTGGCCGGCCCGGGGTATCCAGACCGAACTGCAGGGGCGTTCGCGGCCAGGCGAATGGCAGCGTGCCGCGGAAGTCGAATCCAATCCGGCCGTCAGGTCTGCGAAAGAGCACCTGGGCGACGCCGCGGCCGGCCGAACCGGGCAGCCACGCCGCCACGAATGCGGTGGAGGCGTCGAGCTCGGGGTTCACCCACAGCGGCCGGCCGGAGAGAAACACCGACACCACGGGTATGTGCGCGGCGCGCAGGCGCCGCAACAGGCGCAAATCGGCCTCTGCCGCCAGCCCGGTGAAGGCGAGAGTGTGCACGTCGCCCTCGAATTCCGCGTAGGGATGCTCGCCGTAAACCACGATCGCCACATCGGGACGGCGCGTGTAGCGGCCATCGACGCTCAGCGTGGCGGTGCCGCCCGCAGCGCGCACGGTGGAGGCGATTCCCTGCCAGATCGACTCCCCGTGCGGGAAGTCCGCATTGGTCGTGCCGGTGCCCTGCCAGGTGAGCGTCCAGCCGCCGCACTGCATCGGAATGTTGTTGGCGCCCTCACCGGCCACCAGCACGCGCTCGTGCGGCGCGAGCGGCAAAAGGTGATGCGCATTCTTCAACAGCACGAGCGATTCGCGTACCGCCCGGCGCGCGAGCGCTCGGTGCGCTGCATCTGCGAGTAGCGCAAAATTTCCAGCCAGTGGCCGGCTCACCGGCGCGCCTTCGCTGAACAGGCCGGCGCGCAACTTCACCCGCAACACGCGCCGCACCGCATCATCGAGGCGGGTGAGCGGAATCTGTCCCGCGCGCACCTGCGCAAGAGTATTGCGAAACAGCGCTTTCCAGCCGTCGGGTGCCATGAACACGTCAAGCCCTGCATTGATCGCTCGCGCACAGCTGACATCAGTGCAGCCTGGCACCTGACCCTGGGCGTTCCAATCGCCGATCACGAACCCATCGAAGTGCCAGCGCCCCTTCAGCACGCCGGTGAGCAGTCCGTAGTTGGCCAACATCTTCTCGCCCTGCCAGCTCGAGAAGCTCGCCATGATGACCTGCGCGCCAGCGCGGATCGCCGCCTCGTAGCCCACGGCGTCGCGCTCGCGCAGCACCCGTTCGCTCTCCCGGTTATCCCCCTGATCCACCCCGTTGGTGCCGCCATCACCGAGGAAATGCTTGGGCGTCGCCAGCACATGCTTCGCATCGAGGAACTGGGCGCTGTTCGGTGCACCCTGCAGTCCCAGGACCATCGCCCGAGCGAGCGCCGCTACGCGCCGCGGATCCTGGGAGTAGCTCTCGTAGGTACGCCCCCAGCGCTCGTCGCTCACAACCGCCACGGTGGGTCCGAACGTCCAATCGAGTCCCACCGCGCGCACTTCTTCGGCCGTGGCACGTCCGATGCGACGCACCAGCCCTGGGTCATCTGCGGCACCGAGCCCGATGTTCTGCGGGAAAATCGTCGCTCCGTAGACGTCGTTCGCACCGTGCACGGCATCCATCCCCCACATCACCGGGATGGGCGTGCGTACGCCGCGCGCCCGTAGCGAATTCCGATAGAACCGGTTCGCCAACGCCAACCACGTCTGCGGGGGCGCAGTGATCCGTCCATCGGGCTTGGAATTGCCGCCGTTGAGGAGGCTCCCGAGCGGCCAGCGCCGCAGATCGCGGGGGACGATGCTGCCGATATCCGCCTGAATCAGCTGCCCCACTTTCTGCCGCAGCGTCATTTGTTCGAGCAGCCGGTTCACCCGCCGCTCGAGCGCAGCACTGTCCCGCTGCCCGGGGTGCAGGAGCGGCCAGCGCCTCAGGTGCACTCGCCCCTGAGCGGCGTTCGCCGCGACGCCGACGGCCAGGACCCCCATCAGACCCACCGCGAACCGCGCAATGCGCCTTGCGCTCAGCGCACCGCCCTCAGCCGATCCGCCTCGTCTCATGCTGGTCCAGCCTTTTCTCTCGCCGCCGCCCGGAATCCGGGAAGGCCAGCTTACACGGCATGACAGCGCTGTCAATTCAAGCCGAAACCGCCCGATCCCGGCCAAGACGTCGCTACAGGCGGATGCGCTGCCAAGCTCGCGAGCGCCACCGCAGAAAGAGCGACGAACCCAGCAACATCACGTACAGGATCACCGCGCTCCAGCCGCCGCGGGCCCCCCACCCGAACTGGGGCAGAAAGTGAACCCACCCCTGACCCGGGGCGAACGTAAAGGCGTGCGCCAGCGGCAGGAAAACCAACCAGCACACCGGCAAGACCAGTGCCACCGGCACCCGCACATCGCCTGCTCCACGCAAACACATGCTGCTGCCGAGGTTCAGACCATCAAAAAACTGGTAGGCCGCCGCGAGCCACAGCAGCCTCGCCCCGAGATGCACAGCCGCGACCGCATGGCGATCGTGCGCAGCGGCAAACAACGGCAGCAGCCAGGGCCCTGCCGCGGCGAGTACGACTCCGATCCCTCCCATCACGAGCGCCGCGAGCAGAATGACCCGTGTACCGAGCCGCAAGGCCCAATTCCGGTCGCCCGCACCGATGGACTGCCCGACCAGAGTCGCTGCCGCAGTAGCGATGCCGATGCCGGGCATGTAAGCCATGGAAGTGAGCACGGTGACCATTTGAGTGGCCGCGCCGGCCACCGTCCCGTACCGCACCTGCATCATCTGGAACACTGAAAAGCCGAGCACGTCGGCCGCCGGCATCAGACCCATTGGAAATCCGAGCCGCAATTGCCGGCGCACATTGCGCCACAGTGGGCGCCAGGTCAGGTGAGAGTTGAAGGCGATGCGGATCGGGGCGCGCAGAAACAGCGCGAACCCGAGCAAGAAGCCGACGGCCTGCGCGACGTTGCTGGCCCACGCCGAACCGGCAACCCCCCATCCGAAATGAAAAATGAACAACGCATTGAACAGTGCATTGGCAATCGCGGCCGCGGCCGCCACCATGAAGCTGATGCGGGTGCGTCCGATGCCATTGAAAAAGCCCATCATGGCCCAGGCCGCGACCGCGAATGAGGCGCCCCCGATGCGCGGCAACCAGAACTGCTCGGCCAGTTGCGCGATCTGGGGCTTGAAGCCGAACGGCGCCAGAATCCAGTGTCCCGCCAGGCCGACCAACACGCAGATGGGGGCGATCCACAACGTCAGCCACAACGCAGTCCATGCAGCCTGAGCCGCACGTCGAAACCTGCGTGCCCCGTGAGCATGGGATGCAAGCGTCTGCACCGCCATGCTGCTGCCGCCGAGCAGAAACAGCACGCCGAGGATCAGCCACTGCACCGCGCCGACCGCCGCAAGCGCCGCGGTGGAGATGTGTCCGATGAACCACATGTCGGTGAGGTTGAGGACCACTTGCACCGCGCTGTTGGCCATCAATGGCAGCGCGAGCGCCCAAACTGCGCGCAGGTCGATATGCGTCTGCCCGGCGGCATCATGACGCTGGGCGGGCAGGGGGCGAGAGTCCCGGGCAAGGGCGGGGGCGATGACCATGCGAGCGCTCTGGGGAGGCGGCCGCGCATTTTGGCATACCCATCTTTACGGCGCGGCCGACTCGGTGCACCTTAGCGAACCATGGCGGCTCGAAAAAAGCAGGCCGCGTCGCGCCGGGCACCCGCGCGTCGCGCCAAACGCTCCGGTACCACGCGCAAGCGCGGCACGCTCGCCCCGGGGGCGCGCAAGCGCGGCCTCACGGCGGCCGAGACTGCCCTCGCCCTGGACAGCCCCGAAGTAGCCGCGCTCGTCGCCGAAGTGCGCACCGCAGGCGGCGCATCGCTAGGGGCCTACCGCGAGCCCCTGAACGGTCACCCGCTGCTGCTCGCGACCGTGCCGCTCGCCGCGCTGCAACCCACGCCCTTCCAGCGCGATCTGTCCCCGACGCACACCCGGCGCCTGGCGCGTCGAATTGCCGAGGCCGGCGCCTTTCTCGATCCGCTGATCGTGGTGCGCGGGGAAGGGGGACGGTTTTGGACGCCGAATGGGCGGCACCGCCTGGCAGCAGCCAAGGTACTCGGGCTGCGCCAGATTACCGCGCTGATCTGTCCCGACCCCGCCCTCGCCTATCGCATCCTCGCGCTGAACACCGAAAAGGCGCACAACCTGCGCGATCGCAGCCTGGAGGTCATCCGCATGGCGCGCAGCTTGGCCGGCGCGCAGGCGCGCACCAGCGAGCAGAGCTGGGCTGAGCAGTTCGAGGCGCCGGAGCTGCTCACGCTCGGGCTGCTCTATGAGTCCTCCGGCCGATTCGCCGGCGGCGCCTACAGCGGATTTCTGCGCAAGGTCGAGCAATTCAGCGACCGTCCCCTCGCACAGAGCCTGCGCACACGGCAGGATTACGCCGCCCGGCTGCTCAGCATCGACACCGAGGTCAAACGCATCGTGGCCGGCCTGCAGGCCCGCGGGTTCCGCTCCGCGTATCTACGCAATTACGTCGTCGCTCGCATCAACCCTGTGCGCTGGCTGAAACCGGGCAAATCAGACACGGCGCCGGTCATGCCCATGGGCCAGGCGCTGACCCGCATGGCCGCCGCCGCACGCGCCTTCAAGCTCGAGTCGGTCTCACACCGGGATCTCGCCTGGATCGCCGTGGGCGCCGACGCCGCAGAATAAGGTCCCCGCAGCGACTATTGGAGGTGGATCGCGTGCGCGAGCCAGCGCGCCGCCTGGCGGGGGGAGCGCTTCGCGTGCGGGCGGTCCACCATGTAATTGGCCCGGCGCATCAACGCGATGGGAATGGCGCCGACCAGGGGCGCGAGCGCCGCGCGCAGCACCGGATCGTGGGCGCGGCGCGGGGCCAGGAGGATCACCGCATCGTAGGGCGGAATCACGTGCAGCGGGTCCTTCAGCACCACCAGGTGATCGGCTGCAATGCGTCCGTCGCTGGAGAATGCTGAGATCACATCGACTTCCCGGCTCATCAGCGCTTGGTACATGAACGTCGGCTCAAATTGACGCAACGTGCGAAAGTGCAACCCGTATCGGCGCACAAGGTCGCGCCAGGCGGGCCGCGCAAAGAACTCCAGATCACCGCCGAGGCGCAGCCGCGGCGCCACGCGGGCCAGATCCGCGATGCTGTGAACGCCTAGCGCCTTGGCTTCGCCCGGGCGCATGGCCAGCACATATGCGTTTTCATAGCCGAGACTCCCAAGCAGCGTCACGCCGTATCGGTGCCGCAGCGTCCGCGCAAGCTCACGCAACATCTCGGCGCGCGAAGGCGCGCTGTTGCGGTGCAGCACGTCATTCCACAATGTGCCACTGTAATCCACGTACACATCGAGCTCATTGGCCACCAGGGCCTGGAAGGCCAGACTCGAGCCGAGGCCGCTGCGCTCGGTGACCGGATGACCGGTGGCGCGGATTCGCTGCGCGATGAGCGAGGCAAGGATGTATTGCTCGGCGAAATTCTTTGCCCCCACCACATACCCGCCGCGCTCACCGGCGCGCAGCGGCAGCGCCGCCATCGCCACTCCGGCGAGCAGCACGCACACGCCGAACCAGGCAAGTGCCGGCCGCCGCCGTGCCAGTCCGAGCTCGATGAGCGCGAGCAACTGATCGGTCACCAGAGCCAGCGCCACTGCCACGCCGCAACCGAACACCACCCAGATCCAATCCTCCATCTGCAGACCGGTGAAGATGTAGTTGCCGAGACTGGTTTGTCCCACCGGCGTCGCCAGCGTCGCCGTGCCGATCACCCATACCGCCGAGGTGCGCACGCCCGCCATCAACATCGGCGCAGCAAGCGGCAACTCGACGCGCAGCAGGCGCTGGCGGCTTGTCATACCGACTCCGCTTGCCGCCTGCATGATCGCCGGATCCAGGTTGAGGATGGCCGTGATGCCGTTGCGCAGAATCGGCAGGATCGAATAGAGCGTCAGCGCCAAAAGTGAGGGCAGAAATCCGAGCGCCGCGAAACTCCAGCCGAACAACCGCTGGGTCAGCGCCGACAGACCGAGCAGCAGCGGATAAAACAGCGCAAGCAACGCAATGCTCGGCACCGTCTGAATGAGGCTCGCCGCTGCAAGCACCGGCCAGCGCACACGCGCGCTGTGACGCGCCGCGATCAGCAGCGGCAGGCTGACCGCGATCCCGAGTGCGAGCGCAGCGGCGCTGAGCAGCACGTGCTGACTCAGATACTGCGGCAGCACTCGCAGTGCCGCGTGCAGACGCGAGTTCACGACGCTCGCTCCTCGAGCAGCGCCCGCACGCGAGCCGCCTGTCGGCGCGGCATGTCCATCAGCATGCTCACAGCCGGGTCCGGATGCCCCACGAGCAACGAATGCGGCTCACCGTCGGCGACGATACGTCCCTGCCGCATCACGACAATCCGGTCGGCGAGCAGCACCGCTTCGAGAATGTCGTGAGTAACCATGACAGTCGTCAACCGCATCGTCTCGTGCAGCCGCCGGTACTCTGCGCCAAGCGCATCGCGCGTGACCGGGTCGAGCGCCCCGAAGGGCTCGTCCATCAGCAAAATGCCGGGACGGGCAGCGAGGGCGCGCGCGATGCCGACGCGCTGGCGCTGCCCGCCGGAGAGCTCCGCGGGCAGACGCGTGAGAAAATCACGCGGCAGTGATACCAGATCGATCAGTTCCTCAACGCGCGCGCGAATGACCGGCTCCGGCCAACCGATCAGCCGCGGCGTGATGCCGATATTCTCCGCGATGCTCATGTGCGGGAACAGTCCGATGCCCTGGAACACGTAGCCGATATGCCGGCGCAAGCTGTGCGGAGGCGAAGCACGCGCCGGCTCACCGGCGATGAACACCTCGCCCGCATCGGGCTCGATCAGGCGGTTGATGGTCTTCAGCAGCGTCGTTTTGCCCGAGCCGGAGTCCCCGACTACCGCGACAAACGTCTGCGCGGCCACATCGAAGCTGACTTCCCGAAGCGCGTAGCTCGCGCCACCGCCGAAGGTCTTCGTGACCGCGCGCAGGCTGATCACGACGGCACGCGTAACACCTGGGCATCCGCACCACGACCGACCCGCACGTATCGCGTCCCAACCGTACGGTTGCGCCCGCTCACCACCGTCACCATTTTGCCGAGCGGCAATGCCGCCGCATCGTCCCGGGGCCGCGACACGAACAGCTCCGCCTGAAACCGCCCCTCCGCTTCGAGCCCCCCGGTGTCGATACCGAGCTTCTCGAGCGTTGCGAGGCAACTGCTGAACTCGGTCAGATCACGGAACCGGCGCTGCACGAACGTCGCACCCGCGAGCTTTTCGGTCACCAGGCCTCGCTCGGCGAGCAGCGCCGCTATCGCATCATAGGGAAACATGCGCAACACGAACGACACCACCCACGGCGGCCGCTCGACCGCATCGAGAACGGCTGCAAACGTGCGTTCGGTCACGTAGCCGACGCAGCCGGTCGAAAGCACCACGTCGGCCTGACTCAGCACCTGCCGGTCCTCAGGACGCGGCGCGTCGCTCTCGAGATTGGCAATCACACCGGCATCGAGCAGGCCGACCGATACGGCGTAGCGCACCGCCGGCGCCGAGATATCGAGACCGATGAAGCGCGCAGCGCCGATCTGCGGCCAGCTGCTGTAATAACTGCGATCGAGCTGCGCGAGCGCTTCCGGCTCGACCGCCGCCATTTCGGGATTCGCATAGCGCTGGCGCAGGCGCCGAAAGCTGAGCGGGAAGCGGTGCAGGGCGGCATTGATCCCGTAGGAGCAGCCCAGATCGAGCACCGTCGGCGGCGCGCCGCTGCGCCGCTCGCGTACGCGCAGGATCTGCCGGATGATCGGCTCGGCGACGTCCGGAATCATGTAATCGAGTGCCCCGAGCACCGAGAAATAACCGCGCGGGTCGGGTTGATCGTAAATGTTATCGAAGTTGGCCTTCGAGGCGTTGAGCGTGGCGTACGGCTGCATGAGAATCTCCTTGTGATCGATCGTGCGGTGCCGGCGCCGACCGTCTGTCAGATCAGGCGGCAGCCACTCCACTTGGCCGCCGGGATCAGGGAAATAAGAATCGGGCGAATATATTTGCCCGAATGTGTGAGGATATAAAGCACCGCCAGCGGGCGCAACCCTGAGCGGCACCGCGCCGCAGTATTCGCCGAGCAGGAACTCGCCCGCGGCCGCTCGCGCCGCCGGGCGCATTGCACCGAGCAATGCAGCACGACTGCTCGTAAATTTCCGCAGATCCCGCGCCGACATCCGCCCCAACGTATCCACGAGCAACCCGCTGCGCGGGCGAGGCGTGCGTGCCAGCAGGTGCGCGCCTTCGGTCGTGACATGCAGGCGCACCACACGCTGATCGCGGCGATCCCCCTAGCGACGGATCAACTTCCGTGCAGCGAGCGCATTGATCAGGCTGCTCGCCGCCCTCTGCTGCAGCGCCAGGCGCACGGCGAGTTCGGTGATGGAAATTCCGGCGACCTGCCCCCGATGACATCGAGTACCCGGAATTGCGAGCCGGATACACCGGTGGTGCACCTGACACGTGCGTCGTGCTGCCGGGCCGATCCGACCACGGTGCACAGATCCCGCAGCGGATGCAGCACCCAGACTGTGCGGCGCTCCGCCGCCATGCTGGCGCGCAGCGCAGCATGCGCAGATGAATGGACTGGCAAGCGGGCGACTCAACTTCACGCGGCGCGCACCCGACTGACAAGGGTAGCACGTGACGCGCACGTTGCCAGATTCGGCAATTCCGTTAATCTTGAAGGGTGAAACATCTGCACCTGCTGATTCTGCTGCCGATCCTGCGCAGCGCACCCGCCGACCTGCTGCACGCCGCCGGCGCCACACTTGCACTGCTCGGCGTGACGCTGCTCGCGCGACGCATCGCCGGACGTTGGTTCCAGCGCGCGCATGCCGCTGGTCGTACCGACCTGATGGAGCTCGCCTTCGAGCTCGTCAGCCGCACGAAGAAAGTCTTTCTCGTCACCCTGGCGGTGTTCGCCGGACTGCAGTTCGTACACCTGCCGCCGCGCGGCCGAGAGCTCATCGACTCGGCGCTCACCGTGGTGTCGTTCTGGCAGCTCGGGACGTGGGCCAGCGTCGCGGTGATGTGGTGGCTCGAGCGCAGCCGGCGAAGCAGCCACGGTGATGACCGCGCCGCGGCCAGCTCGCTCGCGGTGATCGCCTTCATCGCCAAGGCGGTGGTCTGGGTCATGGTGGTGCTGATGGCGCTCGAGAACCTGGGGGTGAACATCACCACCCTGGTCGCCGGCCTGGGAGTCGGCGGCGTCGCCGTGGCGCTGGCGGTGCAGAACATCCTCGGCGACCTGTTCGCCTCGCTGTCGATCACCTTCGATCAGCCGTTTTTCGTCGGCGACTTCGTCTCGGTCGACGCCTTCTCCGGCAGCGTCGAGCACATCGGCATCAAGAGTACCCGCCTGCACAGCATCAGCGGCGAGGAGATCGTCATCTCCAACGCTGATCTGCTCAAGAGTCGGCTGCGCAACTACGGCCGCATGACCGAGCGCCGAGTGCTCTTTACGATCGGGGTGACCTACGAGACCCCGGCCGAGCAGATCGAGCAGATCCCGGGCGTCGTGCGCGGCATCATCGAGGCGATTGCGGACACCCGCTTCGATCGCAGCCATTTTTCGGCGCACGGCGCTGTCTCGCTGGATTTCGAGACGGTGTATTACGTGCTCACGGCCGACTACACCCGCCATATGGACATCCAGCAAGAAATCCATCTGAAGCTGCACCGGGAATTCACCCGCCGGGGCATCGAGTTTGCCTACCCGACACAGCGGCTGATCATGGAGCGGGCGGCCGGCGGACGACCGCACTTCCCTCCGGCGGGCGGCCAGGAGTCCGCCGAGGCAAATAAATTTTCCTGAAACCCCCGAAAAGGGCCTCGACGGCATTGACCCGTCGGCTCAGACGGATATGATCGGACTCATATTGGCGGCCTAGACCGCTCTCGCTGCCCGGTCCACACGCGTTGTGGGTGACGGGGCGCGGCGCGATCCGCCTCATTCATCTTGATTCGTGCGGGAGCCACCGGCGAGGAATGTCCCCGTGATTCACGGGGGTCACCGCCGGTGTGATGGAGCGCGCACCCGCGAATGTTGCTCAGCAGTCCGCCATGACGGCGGACGGTCGCCGTGTCGGCTCAGGCCGGTCGGCACACCGTCCCACCGTCGCAACGGGCGAGCGGGCACTTCGGTGAAAAGCTGCTTCGGGCAGCTTTGGCCGGAACCACCAACCAATGAGGCCGATCATGCGACATCAGCGCCGCAGCGCTGTGGCGCGGCCGCCCCGGGTCGCTCCCGGGTCGACGCGCCGCCCCCAGGGTGCCCCCGGTAAGCGGGGACTATACGATCCGTGGTACGAGCACGACGCCTGCGGCGTGGGCTTCGTGGTCGACATCAAGGGTCGCAAATCGCACCGCATTCTCGAGCAGGGCATCCAGCTGCTGCGCAATCTCGAGCATCGTGGCGCCTGCGGCGCCGAGACCAACACCGGCGACGGCGCCGGGGTGCTCATTCAGATGCCGCACACGTTCCTGCGCGAGATCGCCCGGCGCAACCACCTGACCCTGCCCGCCCCGGGCGACTACGGCAGCGGCCTGATCTTCCTGCCGCGCAACGCGACGCTGCGCCGGCGCATCGTCGAGTTCTTCGAGCACATCGTGCAGTCGGAAGGCCAGATCATGCTCGGCTGGCGCACGGTGCCGACGAACAATTCGATGCTCGGGGAGACCGCCAAATCCTTCGAGCCGTTCATTCGGCAGGTCTTCATCGGACGCGGGCCGCAGGTCCGCGACGAGGCCGAGTTCGAGCGCAAGCTGTTCATCATCCGCAAGCGCGCCTACAGCGAAATCCGTGCCTCGACCATTGACGGCGCGGAGCACTGGTACCTGTGCAGCCTCTCGCACAAGACCATCGTCTACAAAGGCATGCTACTCACCGAGCAGCTGGCCCAGTACTACCCCGACCTCACCGATCCTGCCGTCGAGACCGCGCTCGCGCTGGTACATTCCCGCTTCAGCACCAACACCTTCCCCAGCTGGGATCGCGCGCACCCGTACCGCTATCTGGCGCACAACGGCGAGATCAACACGCTGCGCGGCAATTTCAACTGGATGCAGGCGCGCGAGGCGCTGTTCGATTCCGACCTGTTCGGAGAGGACACCCCGAAGATCCTGCCGGTGGTCAACCCCAACGGCAGCGATTCCGCCATGCTCGATAACACCCTTGAGCTGCTGGTGCTCTCGGGCCGACCGCTGGCGCACGCCATCATGATGCTGATTCCCGAGCCGTGGTCCAACCATGAAAGCATGGATCCGGACCGTCGCGCGTTCTACCAGTATCACTCCAGTCTGATGGAGCCGTGGGACGGCCCGGCCTCGATTGCCTTCACCGACGGCAAGCAGATCGGTGCAGTGCTCGACCGCAACGGGCTGCGCCCCTCGCGTTACTACGTCACGCGCGATGACCTCGTCATCATGGCCTCGGAAGCCGGCGTACTCAGCGTACCGCCCGAGGACGTGGTGCAGAAGGGCCGACTGCAGCCGGGCCGGATGTTCCTGGTCGACACCGAGCAGGGACGGATCATCGACGACGATGAGATCAAGCGCACCGTCGCGGCGCGCCACCCCTACCGGCAGTGGATCGAGCAGCACCTGGTGTATCTGAAGGATCTGCCGCCGGTTTCCGAGGTGCCCTCATCGGATTCGGAAACGCTGCTGCACCGCCAGATCGCCTTTGGCTACACCTACGAAGATCAGCGCCTGCTGCTCGTGCCGATGGCGCGCAACGGCGTCGAGGCGGTCGGCTCGATGGGCAACGACACGCCGCTCGCGGCGCTCTCGCAGCGCCCGCGCCTCCTCTATGACTACTTCAAGCAGCTGTTTGCCCAGGTCACGAACCCGCCCATCGACTGCATCCGCGAAGAGCTGATTACCGCCTCGGAAGTCTGGCTCGGCTCGGAGGGCAACCTGCTAAGACCCCAGCCGGCCGACTGCCGCCGGCTCGAACTCACCGGGCCCATCCTCACCAACGAGGAGTTCGCCAAGGTGCGCCGCCTGTCGCTGCCGGGGCTGAAGGTGGGCGCGCTGTCGATTCTGTTCCGCGTCACACGCGGCGAGAAGGGCCTGATCAAATCGATGGAGGAGCTGTGCCTGGCGGCACGGCGAATGATCGAGGACGAGGAGGTCAATATCCTGGTGCTGAGCGACCGGGGCGTATCCCGGGAATTCGCCGCGGTACCGGCCCTGCTCGCAGTGAGCGGCTTGCATCACTACCTGATCCGCGAAGGACTGCGAACCCGGGTCAGCATTGTGCTCGAGACCGGCGAGGCCCGCGAAGTCCATCACTTCGCCCTGCTCATCGGCTTCGGCTGCTCGGCGATCAATCCCTACCTGGCATTCGAGACCCTCGAGCACATGATCCGCGAGGGACTGATCACCCACGTCGACACCACGCTCGCCTGCAAGAACTTCGTCAAAGCGGCGACCAAGGGCGTGGTCAAAGTCATGTCCAAGATGGGCATCTCGGCGATCCAGAGCTATCACGGGGCGCAGGTGTTCGAGGCCGTCGGCGTTCGCCAGGACGTCATCGACCAGTACTTCACCGGGACGGCTTCGCGCATTGGCGGCATCGGCATGGAGACCATCGCGCAGGAGGTGCTCAAGCGCCACCGTGCCGCCTTCCCGACCAACAAACGCGACCATGAGCTCGACACGGGCGGCCAATATCAGTGGCGGGCCGGCGGCGAGTTTCACCTGTTCAATCCCGAATCCATTCATCGCTTGCAGAAGGCGGTGCGCACCGGCAGCTATGCGACTTACAAATCGTACGCCGGACTGATCGACGATCAGTCCAAGCAACTCGCAACGCTGCGGGGACTGCTTGAGTTCGTTCCATTCGAGCAGGTGTCGATCGAGGAAGTCGAGCCGGTGGAGAGCATTCTGAAGCGGTTCAAGACGGGCGCGATGTCGTATGGCTCGATCAGCCAGGAAGCGCACGAGACGCTGGCCATCGCCATGAACCGCATCGGCGGCAAGAGCAACACCGGCGAGGGCGGAGAGGATCCGGCGCGCTACCAGCCATTACCGGACGGAGACTCCAAGGCAAGCGCCATCAAACAGGTGGCCTCGGGACGCTTCGGCGTGACCAGCCAGTATCTGGTCAATGCCCAGGAATTGCAGATCAAGATGGCGCAGGGCGCCAAGCCCGGCGAAGGCGGCCAGCTGCCCGGCAGCAAAGTCTACCCGTGGGTGGCCAAGACGCGCCACACCACCGCCGGGGTCGGACTGATCTCGCCACCGCCGCATCACGATATTTACTCGATCGAGGATCTGGCCGAGCTGATCCACGACTTGAAGAACGCCAATCGCAACGCACGCATCAGCGTCAAGCTGGTCTCCGAGGTGGGCGTCGGCACCATCGCTGCAGGCGTCGCCAAAGCACATGCGGACGTCGTTCTGATCAGCGGTTATGACGGCGGTACCGGCGCTTCGCCGCAGACCTCGATCACGCACGCCGGCCTGCCCTGGGAGCTCGGCGTTGCCGAAGCACATCAGACTCTGGTGCTGAACAACCTGCGCAGCCGCATCACCATCGAGGCGGACGGCCAGCTCAAGACCGGCCGCGACGTGGTGATTGCCGCACTGCTCGGCGCTGAGGAATTTGGCTTCGCCACCGCGCCGCTCGTGGCAATGGGCTGCATCATGATGCGCGTGTGCCACCTCAACACCTGTCCGGCGGGAATTGCCACGCAGGATCCGCGGCTGCGCGAGAAGTTCGCGGGCAAACCCGAGCATGTCGTGAACTTCATGCGCTTCATCGCCCAGGACGTGCGCGAGATCATGGCCGAGCTCGGCTTCCGCACGCTCAACGAGATGATCGGCCGGGTCGACCGGTTGCGTCCGAAGAAGGCCATCGAGCACTGGAAGGCCAAAGGGTTCGATTTCAGCAACATCCTCTACCAGCCGGACGTCGGTGAGGAGGTCGGTCGGTTCCGCCAGATCGCCCAGGATCACGGCCTGGACAAATCACTCGACGTAACGACGCTCCTGCCGTTGTGCCAGCCGGCAATCGAGCGGGGCGAGACGGTGCGCGCCGAGCTGCCGATCCGCAACGTCAATCGCGTGGTCGGGACGATCACCGGTAGCGAAGTGACGCGCCGCCACGGTCCGAAAGGGCTTGCCGAGGACACCATCCACATCCGCTTCAAAGGCACTGCCGGCCAGAGCTTCGGCGCCTTCATGCCGCCGGGCATGACGTTCGTGCTCGAGGGTGATGCCAACGACCACGTCGGCAAGGGCCTCTCCGGCGGACGCATCATCGTGTTCCCACCGGCCGGCTCGCCGTTCGCTCCGGAATCGAACATCATCATCGGCAACGTAGGTCTGTACGGCGCCACCGCCGGCGAGGTCTACGTTTGCGGCATGGCCGGCGAGCGTTTCGCGGTACGCAACAGTGGTGCCGATGCCGTGGTCGAGGCAGTCGGTGATCATGGCTGTGAGTACATGACCGGCGGCAACGTGGTGGTGCTCGGCCCGACGGGCCGCAACTTCGGCGCCGGCATGTCCGGAGGTATCGCCTACGTACTCGATGAGACGGGCGAATTTTCCGCCCGCGTCAACACGCAGATGGTTGACGTCGAACGCCTCGAGGATGCGCAGCAGATTGCGCGAGTGCGTGCCATGATCGAGCGCCATCGCGACTACACGGGCAGCAATCGTGCCCGCTACGTGCTCGAGAATTGGGCTCGGCTGGTGTCGCGCTTTGTCGCCGTGGTGCCGAGGGACTACAAACGCGCCATCGCCTCGCTGCAGCGCGCCCACAGCCAGGGACTGAGCGGCGAGGAAGCCGTCATGGTGGCGTTCGAAGAGAACGCGCGCGATCTGGCGCGCGTCGGCGGAAATTGACACATTTAACGAGTACCCGATGGGCAAGCCGACTGGATTCATCGAATACCTGCGTGAGCTTCCGGTGGACCGCGCGCCGCACGAGCGGGTGCGTGACTGGCGGGAATTTCATCACCACATGGACGAGAAGCGCCTGCGCAATCAGGCCGCCCGCTGCATGGACTGCGGCGTACCTTTCTGCCACACCGGCAAGTTGGTCTCGGGCATGGCCACCGGCTGCCCGATCCACAATCTGATTCCGGAGTGGAACGACCTGGTTTATCGCGGCCTGTGGCGCGAAGCGCTCGAGCGTCTGCTGAAAACCAACAACTTCCCGGAGTTCACCGGTCGGGTGTGCCCGGCGCCGTGCGAGGGCTCGTGCGTACTCGGCATTAACAATCCTCCGGTCGCGATCAAAACGATCGAGGCGGCGCTCGCTGACGAGGGTTGGGAGCAGGGCTGGATTGCGCCGATCGCCCCGGCGAACCGCACCGGCAAGCGGGTGGTGGTGATTGGCTCCGGACCGGCGGGACTCGCAGCTGCCGCACAGCTGAATGCCGCAGGTCACAGCGTCACGGTACTCGAGCGGGACAGCCGGCCAGGCGGGCTGCTGATGTACGGTATTCCGAACATGAAGCTCGACAAGCAGGACGTGGTGCTGCGCCGCATCGAGCTGATGGAAAAGGAAGGCATCAAATTCGTCTGCAATGCCCACGTCGGTGAAAACGTGGAAGCCCAGCTTCTGCGCAAGGACTTCGACGCCATCGTGCTCTGCACCGGCGCCACGCAACCGCGGGATCTCGCCGTTCCGAACCGCAAACTCAAGGGCGTGCACTTCGCGATGGACTACCTCTCTGCGAGCACCAAAGCGCTGCTCGAGGGCAATCCCGAGCGCAGTCCGGTGCACGCCGGCGGCAAGCACGTGGTGGTCATCGGCGGCGGCGACACCGGCACCGATTGTGTCGGTACAGCCATGCGCCAGGGCTGCAAGAGCATTACGCAGCTCGAGATCATGCCGCAGCCGCCCATGGAACGCGCGGCCGACAACCCGTGGCCGGAGTGGCCGAAAGTCTATCGGCTCGATTACGGACAGGAAGAAGCCGCCGCACGATTCGGTGCCGATCCGCGCGCCTATGTGACGACGGTCAAGCGGCTGAACGGAGACGCCGAACAGGGTGTTCAGTCCCTGACTACAGTGCGCATCACCTGGGAGCGTGACGCCGAGGGACGCGTGAAACCGGTCGAGGTGCCAGGCAGCGAGGCCGAGGTTGCAGCCGATCTGGTGCTGCTCGCACTCGGATTCACTGGCCCCGAGCAACCTCTGCTCGCTGAGCTCGGAATCGCCACGGACGCGCGCACCAATATCGACGCGGCCCACGGCTCGTTTGCCACCAGCGTTCCCGGTGTGTTTGCCGCCGGCGACTGCCGACGCGGACAAAGCTTGGTCGTCTGGGCGATCAACGAGGGCCGTGGGGCCGCCCGCGAATGCGACCGGTATCTCATGGGCAGCACCGACCTGCCCTGAGACGCCCGACCGCAGACCGGCGCATGGCCAACAACGCAGCAGCCCTTCCGGTGCTTCCGCCTCCCCCCGCGGCGGATGGCAACGCGCCCACGCGACTGCGCGAGATCCCCTACAACTACACGTCGTTCTCCGACCGCGAAATCGTGATGCGACTGCTAGGGGAGCGCTACTGGAGCGTCATCCGCGAGCTGCGCGCCGAGCGGCGCACCGGACGATCCGCGCGCATGCTCTACGAGGTTCTCGGCGACATCTGGGTGGTGCGGCGCAATCCGTATCTGCAGGACGATCTGATCGAGAACACTCGGCGCAGGCGTCTGCTGATCCACGCGCTGCACCATCGGCTGACTGCGATCGACCGACGACGCGACCTCGCAGACGGGGAGCGCTACGAACTCGTCGGTGAATTACTCGCCGCCGCACGCGGTGCAGTCAGCAGCTTCGAGAGCGATTTCGACGAGTGGCTTGCGCTCAGGCGCCGGGCGCTGCGCGCACTGCGCCGCCACACGCGTATCGATAACATACGCTTCGATGCGTACGCGCGCGTGTCTCACGTAACGGACGCCACCGACTGGCGCGTGGAATACCCGTTCGTAGTGCTCATGCCGGATTCGGAAGCGGAAATCCCCGCGCTGGTCCGGACCTGCATCGAGTTGGGGCTCACCATCATCCCGCGCGGCGGAGGCACCGGCTATACCGGCGGCGCTGTGCCGCTGACGCCATTATCGGCGGTCATCAATACAGAGAAGCTCGAGCGGCTCGGCGCAATCGAGGCGCTGACTCTACCGGGACTCGACACACCGACCGCAACGATCTTCACCGAAGCCGGCGTGGTGACTCGCCGCGTCGCGACTGCCGCCGCACAAGGTCGTCTCGTCTTTGCAGTCGATCCGACCTCGGCGGACGCCTCGTGCATCGGCGGCAACATCGCCATGAACGCCGGTGGTAAGAAAGCAGTGCTGTGGGGAACTGCCGTCGATAACCTCGCCTGGTGGCGGATGGTCGACTGTGAGGGCAATTGGCTCGAAGTGAGCCGTATCGCACACAATCACGGCAAGATCCACGATGTCGAAATCGCCGAATTCGACCTGGTGTGGAAGGACGGCCACCAGCGACCCGAGCAGGCCTCCGTGCTGCGACGGGAACGGCTGTCGATCCCGGGACGTCAGTTCCGCAAGAGTGGTCTCGGCAAGGACGTCACCGACAAGTTTCTCGGCGGCCTGCCCGGCGTTCAGAAGGAGGGCTGCGACGGAATCATCACGTGCGCCCGCTGGGTCCTGCACCGCAGCCCGACCTTCACCCGCACCGTCTGCCTCGAATTCTTCGGTCAGGCCCGTGAGGCGGTGCCGGCAATCGTGGAGATCAAGCGCTATCTTGATGATCTCGGCGCACGCGGCGTGCGCCTCGCCGGACTCGAACATCTCGATGAGCGCTATCTGCGCGCCGTGGGGTATACCACCAAGTCCAAACGCGGCTCGTTGCCGAAGATGGCGCTGTTCGGCGATATCGTCGGGGACGAGGAAGGCGAGGTCGCCACGGCCGCCTCGGCGGTCGTGCGCCTCGCCAACGCACGCAGCGGCGAGGGTTTCATCGCGGTCAGCGAGGATGCCCGGCGCAAATTCTGGCTCGACCGTTCGCGGACCGCGGCGATCGCGCGGCACACCAATGCGTTCAAAATCAATGAGGACGTGGTTCTGCCCCTCGAGCGAATGGGCGAGTACACGGATGCAATCGAGCGGATCAACATCGAGTTCTCGATCGCCAACAAGCTGAGGCTGCTTGAGGAGCTCGCGGGCTTGTTCGCAGCGCCGCTGCCGCTCGCACGTGCCGAAGACCCCGAGGTCGGCAATCTTCCGTACGATGAGGTGGTCGGGGAACGGGCCGCACAAGCCGGCCAACTCCTCGCAAAGACACGCGAGCGCTGGCGCTGGCTCGCCGCAAACATGGACGTACCGCTCGGCGATGGCGTCGCTGCACTGACGCATCTCGGCAGCGAACTCTCACCTGAGCAGCTGCGCACGCGCGCCGTTCAGACGCCGCAGGCGCGGATATTCGACCTGCTGCAGGACCGCACCATACGCGTTTCCTGGAAGCGCGACCTGCGCGCCCCGCTGCGTCAGATCTTCGGCGGCAGCGTATTTGCGCCGCTGCTCGCCGCCTGCGATCAGGCACACAAACGCGTGCTGCGCGGCCGGGTGTTCGTTGCACTGCACATGCACGCCGGCGACGGCAACGTGCACACGAACATTCCCGTCAACTCCGATGACTACGAAATGCTGCAGTCAGCCACGGCGGCGGTGGCCCGCATCATGGGCATCGCACGCCGCCTGGATGGCGTCATCTCCGGCGAGCATGGCATCGGCATCACCAAGCTGGAGTTCCTGCAGGAGGCAGAAACGCGGGATTTCCGCGCCTACAAGCAGCGCATCGATCCGCACGGTCACTTTAATCGCGGCAAGCTGCTACCAGGCGCGGACCTCGCGAATGCCTACACCCCGAGCTTCAATCTGCTCGGACATGAATCGCTGATCATGCAGCAGTCGGCGATCGGCACGATCTCCGATTCGATCAAGGACTGCCTGCGCTGTGGCAAGTGCAAACCGGTATGCGCCACGCACGTACCGCGCGCCAATCTCCTCTACAGCCCGCGCAACAAGATCCTCGCCACATCGCTGCTCATCGAGGCGTTTCTCTACGAGGAGCAGACGCGCCGCGGCGTGAGCATCCGCCACTGGGACGAGTTCGCCGATGTCGGCGAGCATTGCACGGTCTGCCATAAGTGCCTCTCGCCCTGCCCGGTCGACATCGACTTCGGAGACGTTTCCATGGCCATGCGCGACCTGCTGCGGCGCATGGGCAAGCGGCGCTTCAATCCGGGCACGGCCGCATCGATGTTCTTCCTCAATGCCACCTCGCCCGAGACGATACGCCTGACGCGCAAAGTGATGATCGAATGGGGCTACAAGGCGCAGCGGACCGGCAACCGGCTGCTGAAGGGCCTGGCACGGGCACAGACGCAGCACCCGCCGGCAAGCACCGGCAAGGCCCCGGTGCGGGAGCAGGTGGTGCATTTCGTCAATAAGAAAATGCCGGGTGGCCTGCCGAAGAAGACGGCGCGCGCGTTGCTCGACATCGAAAATGCCGCGTATGTGCCGGTGATCCGCAACCCAGTCACCACGACCGGCGAGACCGAAGCGGTATTCTATTTCCCCGGCTGCGGCTCGGAGCGGCTGTTCTCGCAGGTCGGGCTCGCGACGCAGGCGATGCTCTGGCACGTTGGCGTGCAGACTGTGCTGCCGCCGGGTTACCTGTGCTGCGGCTATCCGCAACGCGGTGCCGGCCAGTTCGATCGCGCCGAGAAAATCACTACCGACAACCGGGTATTGTTCCACCGCGTCGCCAACACCCTCAATTATCTCGATATTCGCACCGTCGTGGTCAGCTGCGGCACCTGCTACGATCAACTGCAGAGCTACAAGTTCGAGGAGATCTTTCCCGGCTCACGCATCATCGATATCCATGAATACCTGATGGAACGAGGCGTGCACATCGAGGGGGTGACCGGCACGCGCTACATGTATCACGATCCGTGCCACTCGCCGATCAAGCGTCATGACCCACTGCAGGTGGTCAATGCGCTGATGAACGACGCGCGCAACGGCCGCATCGAGAAGAATGATCGCTGCTGCGGAGAGTCGGGCACGCTTGCGCTGACTCGACCGGACGTGTCGACGCAGGTGCGTTTTCGCAAGGAGCAGGAAATGCGCCTCGGTGCCGACCGGCTGCGTGCCGCCGGCGCCGAGCACGTCAAGATCCTAACCTCCTGCCCTTCGTGCCTGCAGGGTCTGAAGCGCTACAACGAGGATGCGGATCTCGACGCCGATTACATCGTGGTCGAGATCGC
Organism: Pseudomonadota bacterium; assembly: GCA_021808195.1. The sequence goes on along the minus strand of JAKBCE010000005.1, from coordinate 102,477 downwards.
CCGTCACGTGCTCGGCGAGAATTGGATGGCCGACTACGTCGCACGCGCCAATAATGGAGGCATAGAGCGCGTATTGGTTTGAGCCGTCGCGAGGCTCATCCGGTCGGCAGCTGAATGCTCACCGGCACGTTGAATCGCGAATAGCGCACCACCTGCGTTCCTTTGTCGCTCTGGATGACAACGCGCATCGGCAGATCGCGGGAGCCGATATACCAGGTATCCGTCGCACCATTTGCCACGTACCGATAGACGTGCACCGGCTTGCCATCGAGGGTTTGCGCGCCGAGATCGCGCGCCGTCCGACGCACCTGCGCCAGCGTCGGGGCATCGAACTTGCGGATCCGGACCGCACGGGCGATCGGTGCGGCGTAGGCCGCCGGTAACTGCGTCACATGCCCGGCCGTATCCATGTAGACCGCATTGCCGATGATCACCTCGGTACGGTCAGGGGCCAGCACGACCCGCCAGCGGTGCGGCGCAGAGTAATCCATGGTGAGGGCATTGCCACCGGATATCTGCATGACCACGTGCCACGAACTCGCCTTCTTCAAGGCTGCTTCGGACTTCATCAACGCACCAAACGGGCTCGCACAAGCCATGCGGCAACCGAACAGCGCGACGGCGCTCAACAGCACACCCACTTGCTTCATCGCCCCCCCCAACGCGCCGCGGCGCCATTGTGTCGTAGCGGCAAGCATAGCTGCAGCCCGACCCGCGCTCAATCGATCCTCGTACGACACTGCGGAATCGCCGTCTCAGAGCGGTCGCGCGCCGCGTTCGACCGCCGCGGCACGAGCCGACCCGAGAGCCACAGCAGCATGAGCGTCCAGTAGCCAAGACCGAGGGCGAGCCGCACTGGAATCGAGACCTGCGGGTGCGGCGAGATAAACCCCTCGATCAGGCCAGAACCGAGCAGCAGCAATGCGCAGGCTATGAGCAATGGTCCGAGCTGCTCGGCGCGGCGACGTAGCGCGGCGCTGCGGGTCTCGGCGGCTGGACGAATCACGGCCTCGCCGAGGGCCGTGCCCGCCGCAGCCGCCAGACACATCACCGACAGTTCAACCGGACCGTGCGCCAAGATGAACTTCAGCAGCCCCAGAGCGAGACCATGCTGATGAGTAAAGGCCAGTAATCCGCCGAGCATGAGCCCATTGATGGCGATCATGTAAAACGCGCCCAGTCCGAACAGAGTGCCGAAGCAGAACGCGCCGAACGTCACCACCACGTTATTGGAAAAGATTCGCGCCGAGAGCATCGCGGGCGGGCCGAGGTGCAGAATCTGATAGGTCCACAGGTGGCCATGCTCGACCCCATCGATCATCTGCGGACTGGCGATCAGACTGACCAGCTCGGGATAGGTATTGATGAGCCACCAGCCCGCACAGGCGCTCGCCGCGAGCAGCGCCGCAAGCCACAAGGCGATCGGCTGCACGGCGGCGGCAGCGGCCGGAATGTCGTCGCGAAACAATCGCGCCCAGCGCGCGCGAGTCAGTGGCGGCGGGCGATTGACGGCCGTGTGCAGTCCGGTGCAGGTTCGCTCCAGGACTGCAGCCAGCACGCCGCCCGGCAGCAGCGAACGGACGGTGGCCAGATGGCGCGCGAGCACCCGGTAAGTGCGCAGCGTGCGCAGCGCCTCGTCCACCGTCGGCTGCGTTCTGCGCGCCGCCGCGTCGGCTTGCGCAGCCAGCGACTGCCACTGGCTCGCGTGCGCACGCACCCAAACGGCCGCCTGCGCATCATCGGCCGCGCTCAAGCAACGCCTCCAGACGCCTGTGCAGCGCCGGTTCCGCGAGCGCGGTGTCGGCACCGTTGAAGCCCGGCTCGAGCTTGGCCAGCACGCTGCGTGCGAGCGACGCCCGCTGTTGCGGCGCGAGCGAAGTCCAGCGCGTCAGCAAATCATGTACGAGTTCCATCGCCTCGAGAGGCAGTGTGTCGCGACGCGCCTGCGCGGCAAGGCGGTCAAGCTCCCCACTCGCCTGCGGCGCAACCTGCACCATCACGGTACCCGCCACCAGATCCCCGAGACGCACGTGCCGCTCGGTGAGCATGCAGCTGACGAGTCCCACGACATAAAAGAGCGGCAGCGCATCGATCAGTCGGAAAACGTTGCGGATCAGCAATGCGCCGATGCCCGGCGTCGTGCCCTCAAGGGTGACGATTCTGGCACCCGCCGTGCGAAGCCCGGGCGTATATCCGCGCGTCACCATCTCAAGCACGGGCTGATAGAGGAAATAAGTCAACAGCGCGAGCACCGTGCCGCCGAGGAGCAGTTCATGCGCAAGCGGCCCGCCCGCCATGGCCGGCAGCAGTCGCAACAGCACCGCGATCAGCAACCACGTCAGTGCGCCGAGCAGGCGGATCTGCCAGTCGACGAGAAACGCGTAGCTGCGCATGCCCGGCCCCGCGATGGGCAGCGCCATCTCGACGCCGGTAAGGCTTGTGACGGTGAGCACTGCTTCGGTCATCGCCTTCCCATACGATGAAAAAAGTTGGCGGTCAAGATTTAGCTTAGCTATTCTGCCCGGAGGCGGCAAGAAGCCGACCGGGCAGCCGCCCCGTTTCCCTCATCGTTCCGGAGCGAGCATGACATATGAGGCCCCCTCCGCACCGCAATCGATCGGCGGTGTTCTCGATGACTGGCTGCGCCTGTTCAGCGCATCGTTCAGCCGCTGCTGGCTACTGGCACTGATCGCAGTGGCGGCCGGCTCGCTGTTGGTGTTTGTCGTGAATCCGACACTGCCGGCACTGAACGCCTCCCTCTGGCAACACAGGCTGCAGCTGTGGTCGCTACTGAACGGACCGCAGAATGCGTTGGCCACTCTCTTGTTGGCACTGATTCAACTGACGATCACCGGCGCGTTGTTTTCCTCACAGATCGGCGTAATGCGCGGTCAATCCATCAGCACCAACGAGGCGCTGCGCACGGGGGCACGCCGGCTGCCGCGACTCGTGCTGGGCTTCATTCTGCAAGGGCTGATCATGCTGGCGATCATGATTCCGGCGATCGTTCTCGGCATCGTGGCAGCCGTACTGGCAAAGCGACACTCGCTGGCGCTGAGCCACGATGGACTGATGATCCTGCTCGGCGTCGTGCTGGTACTCGCCGTGATCACGGCGGTCATCTACGCCGGGGTGCGTCTGATGCTCTGGCAGGCCGCAGTATTCGCGGAAGACGCCGGTGCCGCCTCGGCTCTCGGTCGCAGCTGGCGTCTGGTGAAGGGAGATTGGTGGCGCGTGACGGTCATCCTGTTCGTGGCGAACGTGGTCATCGCCGTGCTCGGCTTTGTCATACCTTGGGCACTGAGCGCCGCGCTCGGCCTGTTCGCCATACAGGCGGCCCAGCTGTCTGACTTCAGCGCGCACCTGCGCATCGCGCAGATCATTTCGCAGAGCACTCATCTGCTCACCCTGCCCCTCACCACGGCAATCGTGCTGGTGATTTTCCGCGACCTCACCTTGCGTCGCGAAGGCGGCGATCTCGCGGCACGCACGGAGGCGCTCGGCGCTCGCTGAGCGATGCCGTCTCGATGGCTCGTGGCCTCGGCTCTGGCGACCTTCGCGGCCGCTGCGCCGCCGCAGCCGGCGTCCCCGCAGCGCCCCGAGACGATCCTCTCGCAATGCGCCACACGGACCCCGCCGGTGCGTGGCTGGGAGGCGTTGCGGGCAGAGTGCCCCGGCATCAGCGCGGCGCTCACCCGACTGCATCTGCGCACCGCGCTCGCGCCACAGTGGCGCAAAACGCTCGATTCACGCAGCCTCGCCGGACTGTCGGCCGTGGCGCAGCGCTATTTGGGCACCCCACGCTCGACACGGCCGGATGCGGCGGCCCTGCGCGCGGCCTCGCGGGCCCTCGCGCCACGCCCGCCCGCCGCCTCACTCTGGGATCGGCTGCGCACCTGGGTCGAGAGCTGGACCGCGCCGCTCTCGGCCGCGTTGCAGCACTGGTTGGCGTCGCTCGCGAGAGGGCGACGGCGTTCGAGCCTGCTGCGTGTGCTGCTCTGGACGCTGGGCTCGCTGTTCAGCGCAATCGCGCTGCTGTCACTGTACCTGGGGTGGCGTGCGGGATGGCTGAAGCGACGCACCACGCCGGCGGCTCGCCGCGGACCTGAGGGCCCCGCCCGCGACCAGCCCGTACGTCCGGCCGAGGAGCCAGACTGGTCCGCGTTGGCCGGACAGCCCTCGCAGGTTTTGCAACTGTTGATTGCGACCCTGGTGGAGGCAGAGCGACTCGAGCACGAGCGCAACCTCACGCATCGCGAACTCGGCCTGCGGGCGCGCTTCGACACCCCGTTGCAGCGTGAACAGTTCACGCACATTGCCTTGCTGGCGGAACGGCAGCGCTTCGGGGCGCCGGGCGTAAACCGCATTCCAGAGCCGCTGCTGCGCAGCGCACGCATGCTGCGTGCGCAGTGCAGCGTTGCGCCGGCGCACGAGGGGCAGCACAGCCCGTGAAGCAGCGCCTGAGCACGTTCGCATTGGCCGCCGGGGCGCTGGCGTTATTCTACCTGCTGGTCTTTCCCAAGCCGCAGGCCGCGCAGCATTCCGCCGGCGTGCCGGTGTCGATCAATGCGCGCCCCGAGGGCTACCTGGCCATCTGGCGCTGGCTCGCCGCGCAACACATCCCCAGAGTCACGCTGCGCTATCGGTACACTCACCTGGCACGCATCGCGCCGCAACCGAGAGGCAATGTTCTGCTCGTCACATGGCCGCAACGCGTCCCGATGCATGCCGCAGAGCTAACCGCCCTGCGGCACTGGGTGACGCAGGGCAACACAGTGCTCATCGCCGCCGCGCTTGACGACGCCCCGCTGTGGACGTTCGGGATGTACAACTCGCTGCAGCTGAAAGATCTGCAGCGTCTCTGCGCCCTGCGCTTCACGCCTCAGCCACGCAAGCACGGAACGGCCGCACTGGGCAGCGCGCGCTACAAGATCCTGGCACAACGTCCACAGCCGCTGCTGCATGGGGTTGGCACGTTGCAGCCGATCCACACCCTGCCGGCCCGCATCTGGCTGGCACATGCGGGCGGCACACTCACGCCCATCGTGCTGGCGAGGCTGACACCGGGCGGCACGCCCGCACTGTGGCTGGTGCCGCTCGGCGCCGGACAGATCATTGTCTCGGCCGTGGCGAGCCCGTTTTCAAACGCCGGCATCGCGCTCGGCGGTAATGCCCGCTTCCTCGCCAACGTGCTTGCCTGGTCGCGAACCCCAGACGGCGCAGTGATCTTCGATGACGCACACCAGGGGCTGACTGCCTTTTACGACGCCCAGGCGTTCTTTGCCGATCCGCGCCTGCACGCTACGCTCGGCTGGCTGGTGTTACTATGGCTCGTGTTCGTGCTCGGCTCGCAGCCGATGCGCACGGTGCGCGCGCGTTGGCAAGCAGTGGATGAGAGCGCCTACATCGAAGGCAGCGCGCGCTATTTGGCCGCCGTCGTGCGGCCTGAGCAGATCGGACGGCGGCTGATCGAGGAATTCATCGCGCAGGTACAGAAACTCGCGCCGCGCACGGACCCTTGGCAGTGGCTGCGCACGAGCAGTGGGGCCTCTGAGCGCGACTGTCATGCGCTCGAGCAGTTTCATGCGCGTCTCAACGAGGGGTCACACGTCGATCTGGTGCCTCTGCAATCCCTCCTGGCTCGACTTCGAAGGCAATTGACATGAACCCGCTTGAGGAACTCGCCGACCGGATTCAGCAACATCTCGGCTCGACCATCATCGGTCTGCGCGAGTTGATCCGTGCAGTGGTGATTGCCGTAGTGGCGCGCGGCCACGTGCTGGTCGAGGGACCGCCCGGACTCGGCAAGACGCTGCTCGGCAAGAGTCTTGCCGGGGCCCTGGCCGGGCGCTTCAGCCGCATTCAAGGTACCGCCGATCTGATGCCCGCGGACATTACGGGCGTACACGTGTTCGATGCCGAGAGCCGCAAGTTCACCTTGCACCCCGGCCCGATCTTTACTGAAGTCTTGCTGATCGATGAGATCAACCGGGCGGGACCCAAAACCCAGTCCGCACTGCTGCAGGCCATGGAGGAACGCCAGGTCAGCATCGACCGCCAGACCTACCGCCTGCCGCCGGAATTCATGGTGATCGCCACCCAGAACCCGCACGAGTTCGAAGGCACGTTTCCCCTGCCCGAATCGCAGCTCGACCGGTTCATGATGCGCATCGACGTCACTTACCCGCAGGCCACCGACGAAGGACTCGTACTCGAGCGCTACGGGACGATAGCCGGCGTCGCACCGACCGCCGTTACCCCGGGCGCGCGGGTGAACGCGGAGTTGCTCGCAGCGGCTCGCACCTGCGCCGATGGGGTGCACGTCTCGACCCCGCTGCGCGATTACATACTGGCAGTGGCACAGGCTTCTCGCGAGCACGCCCAGATCACGCTCGGCCTCTCGACCCGCGGCGCACTGGCGATCTTGCGCGCCGCACGCGTCGCCGCCGGCCTGCGTGGCGCCGAGTTCGCCACACCCGACGATGTCAAGCTGGTAGCGCCCTGGGTGATGGCGCACCGCCTGACACTGGCGCCGGAAGCGCTGCTCGAAGGCCGGGACGGCCGCGAGCTCGTGCGTGGACTGCTCGATCGGGTCCCGGTGCCACGCTGAGGCAGACGCACCCAGTATGAGTCTGCAGCGCAATGGCCTGCTGCTGATCCTGCTGACCGGATTGCTCGGCATCCTCGGGCAGTGGGACGCCACGCTCGCTCGACTGTGGGCTCTGCCGGCAGCGCTGGTTCTCGCCGGCCTCGCTTACGAACTCGCAGTGGTGCGGCGCCGGCGCGTACACGTAACGCTCGGCGGTCCACAGCGCTGGCCGCTCGGCCGCGAGCGCAAGATGAATGTCGCATTCTCGCAGAGCGATTGCACGCAGCTGCGGATGCAGACCATCCTCTCAGCGCCTGAGTCGTTTGCCATTGACGTTCGCGTGCTCGCCCTGTCTCTGTCACGCGGGCGCGAAACCCGCGTCGAGCTGCCGGCCACGGCACGCCGCCTGGGGCACTTTGCCTGGCCTCGCCCGCGACTGCGCGTGGCGGGACCGCTGCAGTTGGCATGGTGGCCGCTCTGCGCAACCGCCGAGTACACCGCGACTGTGGTCCCGGATCTGCTCGGGCACGCGGGCCGTGCCACGGGCGAGCGGCCTGATGCGGGCCGCGCGACACACTTCGCCGGCGCCAGCGCAGAGATCGTGCAGTTGCGTGACTATCGGCACGCGGATCCGCTGCACGCCATCGACTGGAAGGCGAGCGCCCGGCGCGGCCGGCTGATCAGCCGCGAGTTCGCCACGGAGCGCTGCCTGGAAGTGCTGCTCGCCGTCGACGTCGGGCGCGCCGGGGCACTCGCTGCGGGGGGAATCGACCGTCTCGGACTGTACGTCAATGTGGCAGCGCGTCTCGCTCAGCGTGCCGTGGAGCTTGACGATTCGGTCGGCCTGCTGCTGTTTGCGCAGCGCCCCCTGAGACAGCTTGCGCCTGCGCGGGGGGCGGCTGCCGTGGCGCGCATCCGCGCGCTGCTCGCCGAGTGCACGGTCCATGCCGGCCAGGGTAATCCCGCGCTGGCCGCCGCACACATCCGCGCCACGCATCCGCGGCGCATGCTCGTAATCATGCTGACCGACCTGCTCGATGCGGCGAGCGAGGAGCTCAGCGAGGCGATCAGGCTGCTCGCACCGAAGCATCTCACCCTGGTGTGTGGCCTGGAGAACCCACAGCTCGCCGGACGGGCGAGTGCGCCGGCCCGCGATGCGCTCGATCCCTTCCGCGCACTGGCCGCCTCCGAGTACCATCGCACCCTGGAAGGCAACGTCAGGGCGCTACGCGCCCAAGGGGCACTCGCCCTCACCGCCCGGCCCGAGCAGCTCGACCGGGCGGTGATCGACGCCTATCACCGATTCCGCCGGCAGCGACGAGTCTGACCGGCCCGCACGACAGGGGAGATTCGATGATGCGCATCATGCGACGAGTGAATGCCTGCAGGGCGGCCTGCGCATTGGCCGTTCTCGCGCCGTTGGCGCTACCGGCCGCTCTGGCCGGCACACCGAGCGGTAGCCGTGCCGTGGCGACCGCCTTCGTCCACGAGCTGGCCGCCGGCCAATTCTCCCAGGCGGAATCGCATTTCAACGCGCAGATGCGCCGGCACGCCACCCCGGCGAAGCTGCAGAACCTGTGGCAGTACATCGAGAAGAAGTTCGGCCCGTACACCAAGACCGAGGGAAGCGACTCGATGCGTTTCAAGGGCAAGCCCATGGTGATCGTACACACCATGTTCAAGCAGCAGACCGTCGGTCTCGCGGTGTTCTTCGATCAGGCGCACCAGATCGCCGGCCTGCGGGTCGTGCCTTTGCAATAGACACCCCACGGCGGCGGCCCTACGTTCAGGCACTAGGAGAAGGCGCAAGGCATGATGCAACTCATCGGCATGCTCGACTCACCGTACGTCCGGCGCGTCGCCGTTTCGCTGCATGCGCTCGGCTTGCCGTTTACGCAGCGGTGCATTTCGGTGTTCAGCACCTACGAGCAGTTCAAGGCCATTAACCCGGTGGTCCGGGCGCCGACGCTGATCTGCGAGGACGGCACGGTACTGATGGACTCCTCGCTGATCCTCGATTACGCCGAGACGCTCGCACAGCCCCACTCGCTGCTGCCGCGCGCCGCGAGCGAGCGCGCCGCTGCACTGCGCGGCGTGGGATTGGCGCTTGCCGCCTGCGACAAGAGCGTGCAGATCGTCTACGAGCGCAAACTGCGGCCCGCCGATAAACAACACGAGCCGTGGGTGGCGCGCGTGACGGAGCAGTTACACACCACCTACGCGTTGCTCGAGACGGAACTGGCCGGGCATCCCGCGCCCTTCGCCGTAAACGCCGCAACCATCGCCACCGCCGTCGCGTGGCGATTCACGCACGAGCAGCTGCCCGGCACGCTACACACCGCGGCATACCCCCGGCTTCAGGCGCAATCGGCATGGGCCGAGGCACAGTCGGCGTTTCGCGCCGCGCCGTACGACGAGCATACGCGACACGTCTGAGGAAGCGCCGCGCCGGCATCTCCTGCACTCGTCCGCCGGCCGGACGGCTCACCCGGAATTCGGCTCGGTACGATAGCTACCGCGGGTCGCTGCCATTTTGCGCGCTGCGGCACGCAGCACCCAGGGGAACAACCGCTCGAGCAGGACGAACAGGCGTCCGTGGCCGGTCACGATCACTTCCCGCTGGCCCCGCGCAATCGCGCGCAGCATGTGCTTCACTGCCTTGCCGCGGGCCATCACCAGCCAGCGCGGCAGTGGCTCAGCGGCTTCCGCATGCAGGCGCCCCTGATTGTCGACCCGGCGAATATTGCTCTCGACGAACCCGGGACTGACCAAGGTCACGCGCACCCCGAGCAGGCCGAGCTCCGGGGTGATCGCATTCGCGAGCGCCCGCACCGCAAACTTGCTCATCGCGTAGGCCGAGGCGCCCGGGGAGGCGGTCCAACCGGCGACACTACCGATGATCACCAGCTGACCGTGGGACCTGAGGATCTCGGGCAGCGCGGCCTGCAAGGTGCGCAGAACCCCAAACACGTTGGTCTCGAACTGCCGCCGATAGTCCTCGACGGACAGCTTCGCAAAGGCACCGACAACGCCGAATCCGGCATTGGCGATGACGATGTCGAGCCGCCCCCAGTGCGCAAGGGTCTCGGCCACCGCGCGCGGCGGATCCTCATCCCGCGTCACATCGCAGGCCACGATCAGCGGCTCGGTACCACCGAGCGCGGCGATCCGCTCGCGCACCTGCCCGAACCGCTCGGCACGACGTGCCGTCAGCGTCAACCGCGCGCCAGCCTGCGCCAATTGCACGGCAAGCTCCTCGCCGATACCGGACGAAGCCCCGGTGATCAGCACGACCTTGTCATGGAAGCGTTCTGTCGCGCTTGTGACCATGGTGCCCCCGTCGATGTTGCACTCTTCCATTCGCACCGGGCATGCCCGATGCGGCCTCGCCCAGAGGATATTCTATCGGCGCGCCGAGGACACCCTCGGGCCAGGCTCGTGGTAGCCGCCCGCCGGATTCCCCCGCCGAGCCTTCCGCGCTAAAGTTCACGCCAGAACCGCCGATTTACTGTCAAATGAGCCCAGAGCGACGCAATCTGTATCGAATTCTGTATGTGCAGCCCGAGGCCCCGCCCGAGGTGATCACGGCAGTGTACCGTTGCCTGATGACCCGGCTCAGGACGCATCCGGACCTGGGTGGTGATCATGAGACCGCCGCGCGCATCAATCAGGCCTATCAGATTCTGCGCGATCCGGCCAAGCGTAAAGCATACGACGAGAGCCGGCGCCGGCCACTGTCCGCCCGTATAGCCCCCAGCCCGGGCGGCGCGGCGCGCACCCCGCTCGGCACACCGCGCGTCTGTCCCTTCTGCGCGCTGCCGGTGCCGGCCAGAGTCGAGGCGGATACGCGCTGTCAGCGCTGCGCCAGCCCACTTGCGCCGATCGCTTACGAGCTCGGCACCGCGCGCGAGTCCTTCGGCCGACGCTCCGCGCCCCGCGTCGCGAAGGACTGCCGCGTTACGGTACACACCGCCCCCAACTCAACGCCGGTATCGGCCGTTTTGCGCGATCTGTCACTGACCGGCGTGAGTCTGTACACGGCGATGCCCGTGCCTGCCGGGGGCAACATCCGCATCGAGACGCTGGGCATGGATGTCGTCGCGCACGTAATCAAGGTGCAACGTCACGAGCAGGCCTTCCTGGTGCGCGGAACGCTGCTGACGGCGCTATATAACCGGAAATCCGGCCTGTTCATGTCCACGACAGCATGAGTCGAGTAGAATCGGCCCATCATTAGCGGCCACGGGGCGCATCGTGCGCAACCACCGCGCAGGTCGATCGGTCCACGCAATGGACTGGGGGCGCGATGCACGTTCTAGTCGTCGAAGACGATGAAAATCTGCGCTCGGTCCTGCGGGCGGCGATGGAGCACAGGGGCTGCGAAGTCACGGAGGCCCGCGACGGCTCCGAAGCACTGAGCCGGATCAGCACGCAGGAGTTCGACGCCGCGGTCGTCGATTATCACCTCCCGCCGCCGGACGGACTGGAAGTGCTGCGTCAATTGCTCGCGCTGCAGACACGCTGCGTACGGGTATTGATGTCGGGGGCACTCGATCTGCCGGTGGTCATGGACGCGGTCAACCGGGGTGAAGTCACCCGATTGGTTGCCAAGCCGTTTCATCTGGACGCGCTATTCAGTGCGCTCGATGCGGCACTCAACGAGCGCGCCCGGCTCGAGCAGTTCTACAGCCGCGCCCACCAGGATGTGTTGCTGCGCGAGCGACGCGAGCTCGAGTGCTGTTTCAACGATTGCCTTCTGCAGCTCGCGCTGCAGCCACTGGTCGAGGCGGCGAGTGGTGTGGTCCAGGGCTATGAGGCGCTGCTGCGCAGCCGTCACCCAATCCTCGATTCACCGCTGCGGGTGATTGCCGCGGCCGAAACCCACGACATGCTCGGCCCGCTCGCCGACCGGGTTGCCGCCGGCGCAGCGGATTGGCTGCGCGAGGTGCCGGCACAGCGACTGCTGTTTCTCAATGCACACCCGAACGAACTTGCCGACCTGCTCGCGGTGCAGCGCCGTTTCGAGCCGCTGCTCCCATCGGCCAACCGCCTGGTCATCGAAATCACCGAACGCAGCAACCTGCTCGAACAGACCGACTGGCGCAATGCCATCGTTTGGCTCGTTGAATCCGGATTTCGCATCGCAATCGACGATCTCGGCTCGGGATACAACTCGCTGTCGGTACTCGCCGAGCTGCAACCTGCGTTCATGAAAGTCGACATGAGCATCGTGCGCAACATCGATCGCGAGGAGCGCAAGCAGCGCCTGGTCGAGCTGCTCACTCGCTTTGCCCAGGCGACCGACAGCCGTGTAGTACTCGAGGGCATCGAGACCGAGGCTGAGGCACGGACCGCCCGCCGGCTGGGCGTCGATTTGCTGCAGGGCTATCTGTTCGGCCGTCCCTCGCTCACCCTGTAGGTGCGTTGCGCTCAGGCGCGAGCGCCGCACGCAATTCTCGTAACCGAGGCGGTTTGGCGAGCACCTTGTCCACCTCTGCCGGGATCTCCCCCTCCTCCACCAGACGCCGTCCCCAGCCGGTGAGCAACAACACCAAGGTCTGCGGACGCGATGCCTTCACCACCGCTGCGACCTGACGTCCGTCGACATGCGGCATACCGAGATCGGTGACGACGACCTCATATGGCTCACCGGCTGCCAGCGCGGCGCGGAACGCATCGATTCCCGCCTGTCCCCCGTCGACCGCGGTCACCCGGTGTCCGTCGCCCAAAAGGGACGCATAAGTCGATTGAATCACGATCGGATCATCGTCAATCAACAGAATCCGCAGCGGAGCCGTCACCTGCAACGGCTGCGTCCCCGTCCCGTCACCGCTATCCGCGAGCGTGACCGGGAAGCTCAGTGTCACCCGAGTGCCTTGACCGGGAGCGCTCGCCACTGCGATCTCCCCGCCATGCCGCTGCACAGTGCCGTACACCATTGGCAATCCGAGTCCCGTGCCTCGCTCTCCTTTGGTGGTGAAGAACGGTTCGAGGCAGCGGCTGCGTGTGACGGCATCCATGCCGACGCCACTGTCGGCAACCTCGAGCAGCACGCTGGCCTCACCGTCAGCGCTGTGGCCGGTGCGTCGCGTGCGCAGCGACAGCCGGCCACCCTGAGGCATCGCATCCACCGCATTGAAGATCAGGTTGACGAGTGCATCGCGCAATTCGCTGGCCACCCCGGGGATCGGCGGCAGTTCGGATGCGAGGGCGATATCGAGCTCGATCAGCGTACCGCGCCGCTGCGGCATGTCACTCCAGCGCGCCCGGGTCAGATCGATGACCTCGGTGACGAGCCGGTTCAAATCCACCGGCAGCAGCGGCTGCTGCGGCTCGAGCGGACGGTAGAACTCGCGCATGCGCGCCACGGTATGTGCCACCTGCTCGACGGCCCGCTGGATCACCTCGAGCGGCTTGCGCACGCGCGGCAGGAGCTCCCGGTCCTCGAGCAGCATGTCCGTGTAGAGCATGATCGGCGAGATGGCATTGTTGATGTCATGCGCGATGCCGCTCGCCATCGTACCGAGCGCCAGCAGGCGTTCGTGTTGCAAAGCGGCCTGTTGTGTCTGGCGCAGATCGTCGTAGGCTCTCTGCAACGCCTGATACAGCTCGGCATGGTGTGCGGCCAGCGCCACGTGTTCGCCCAGCTGGCGCAAGAACTCGCACTCGCCGCTGCTGAAGCTACGGGGCTCCCGGCGGGCTGCGAGCAGTACGCCCGAGACCTGGCTTTCAAAGCGCAGCGGTGCAGCCACTAGCGCGCCAAGTCCGGCGTTGGCGAGACGGGCCGCGAGCGCCGAGGCGCTCGCGGCAAGGTCCGGCTCGTAAACGAGCTCGCCCGCCAGACATCGCGCGAGACCATTGTGTCCGATCGGGATCTCGGCCCGTGCGTCGATTGCCAGTCCATGCGCCAGTTGCGCGCCGCGACCGCCGACATGTGCCACGACGAGCCGGCTGTCAGCAGCCTCGAGCAAGCCAATCGCGCAAAGCTCGAGCGACAGGTGCGCCTCGAGAGTCCCAATGACCACCTGGAAGATGCTGCGCACGTCCTGTCGCTCACCCATCGCGCGGGTGATCGTGCCGAGGAGATTGAGCCTCGCCAATTGCGCCGCGAGTTTCAGGTGCGCCTCCTGGCGCTCGGTTTCATCGCTGAGCGTGCCAAACCACTCCAGCACCCGTCCGTCGTCATCCAGTAGTGGAATGGCGCGGGAAATCACCCAACCGGTGGTGCCATCGCTACGCTGAACGCGGTGTTCGACTTCGAACACTTCGCCGGTCCGGATTACCTGCTCGATCGCAGCGCGCACGCGGGACTGATCCTCGGGATGGACATACCGCTCGAGCCAGTCCTGTCCGGTCAGGCCCGGCAGCAGCGCCGCGGAGCGACTCTCTGGCTGCGGCTGCAACTGGCGCCAATCCGGACTGATCCGGCAGACGACATCGGAGGTGGTGGTGACGAATGCACGCAGCCGCCGCTCGCTGGCCCGCAGCGAAGCAGCTGCACGTGCGAGCTCATCGGTACGCTGGCGGACACGCTCCTCGAGCTGTGCGTTCAGCTGGCGCAGCGCCGCTTCCGCACGCTGCCGGCCGGCGAAGTCCCGGCGCAGCGCGCCCAGGGCGAACCCGGCCACCAGAAACGCGAGAGCCCCCCCGCCGGCGACCGTCAGCTCGGTGAGTCGGGTGCGACGGGCTGCCGCCGCTTCGCGCCGGGCAAGCAGTACGCGCTCCGTGGTGCGCATTCGCCTGAGGAGCTCCTCGATGCCCTCAGCCGTGCTGTGGTGCGTGCGTAGCACCGCCTCGCCGGCACGCGCACCGCGCAACCCCCGTTCCCGAGGCAATCTCAGCCGCCGCTCCAGCCGGGCAGTGCGCGCGGCGAGTAGCGGCCCCAGCCGCTTCAGCCTCGCCTGCTCGATCGCATTGTCCGCCGTGCGACGCTGCAGTTGCCCGTAGGCACGGTCAATGACCTGCGTGGCGTGCTGGAAGCGGCGCAGCGCACTCGCGCTCGCCGTCAGGACAAAATCACGCTCGTCCGACTGGGCGGCGGCGAGGCCGGCGTCGAGACGCCGCAGCCCTGCCAGCACCGTCACGGTGTGCCGCACCCAGGCCGCGTCCCGGGCAAGATGCCGCAGGCTGAGCACCGAAACCACGCCGATCAGGACCACACAGGCCAGTGCGCCGGCGAAGGCGATCTGCGTCTTGCGTTCCGTAGACCAGCGCACCGTCGATGCGCCGCTCAGTTGCGAAGCACAGCCGTGCGCCCCATGCGCGAGTGGCGTCGGGTGCGGCCGGGAGGTGTGGATTGTCTGACCATCATCGGTCCGGCATGAGCGTCGAGATCGTGCGAAGGGTCCGGCGAGCCGCTTGCATCACAGCGCCGATGCAATGGGCGCTCCGGCAACGTCCTGCCTTACCTTACCCTCCCGACTGGGGGTGCGCCACCCGCGCTTCACAATTCGGTGTATTTGCGGCGACTGCCGCGGACCTTCCCGAGCGGATATTCTCGTGCAGGACGGCGCATCTTACGGTGCGCTGCGCCGGGCGGAGCGATATCGAGTCGATCGGCCGGACGAGATACAACATCCCGCCCGCCATCTCCTCTGCGATTTGCGGTCGCCTCCGCTGCGGCAGTGCAGCCGAGTCGGCCCCCGCCAGCCAATGGCAATGCCGAAGTCGCTCAACCGCCTCGACCCAGAGCGCCAGGGCAAGGTGCTTCGGCAGATGGAGCTGATACCACTCGCACGCGGCCCCCATGCGCCGAGGCGGCGGCTGCGCGCGGGTCGAGTCCGGCTCGCCAGAGGCAAGTGCGACAATCGGCAGGCCTGCTCTGGTGCTGGCGGCATCGCGACCCGCTCGAGTACGGGATCGCTCGTCCTCGAGCCTACCGTCATCTCACCGACACGCACGAACGGATCGGACGCGGCATTCAGATCCCCCTCGACGCAGCCCCCCGGTCTCACAGCCCCCTTCGGGCCCGCATCATGACCGGCTCGCGCAGCGCACCAATCACGATGCGAGCAGTTCGGGGCTCGGGATCAGGACACCGACGGCAGGCGCGCCCCGGGGCCGCGCCATGCGCTCAGCTGCGCTTCGGCGGGCGTTCCTGCAAGCGCAGTTCTGCGCGCGCCTCGTGCTCGATCTCCGCGAATGCGGAGTGATTGTGGATCGATTCGAAGTTCTCCGCCACGAGCCGATAGCGCTCGATGCGCGGCTCGGCATTGAGACGCACGGCGATGTCGCGCACGAGATCTTCGGCAAACTTCGGATTCTCGTAGGCGCGCTCGGTGACGAACTTCTCGTCGGGGCGCTTGAGCAGGCCGTAGACCTCGCAGGAGGCCTCCTCCTCCGCAATCCGCACCAGTTCCTCGATGCCCATCGGGGCGCGCAGCTGCGCGGTGATGGTGATGTGGGAACGCTGATTGTGCGCACCGTAATCCGATATCTCCTTGGAGCACGGACACAGACTGGTCACCGGCACACACACCTGCAGCGTGCTGCGTGTTGCATTGTCCGGATCATGAACCACGCGCATCAGCACTTCATGGTCGAGCGCGCTCTCGACGCGCGAGACCGGGGCGGCTTTGCGGATGAAGTACGTGAATGCCATCTCGATCTCGCCACGATCGGCACCGAGCCGCTGCAGCATCTGCTCGAGCAAGTCCTGCAGTGTCCGCAGATCGAGCGGCTGAGCTTGCGCCTCGAGCGTCTCCAGAAAGCGCGACATGTGCGTGCCCTTGACGTGCCCAGGCAGGCCGACGGCCATCTCGAATCGGGCGACAGTCGGTTGTTCACCGCCGTCGGCCTGTCGCACCCGCACCAGCGCACGCACACCCTTGACGCCGACACGATTGATCCGGATGTCCCGGCTGTCGGCGCTGGCCTGAATATCGGCGAGAACGGAACGGGGAACGGCATTCATGGGCGCCTCGGGGTTGTTTTGTCCTAGACAAATATTGTCCTGTGCGAGAGAATAGGCCTCATTCAAGCAATTGTCAATTTTTTGTCCAGGACAATCCGTGCAACCAGCCGAATTACCCGACGCCGCCATCAGCGCCGTGGAGCGCGAGACGGGGCTTTCGAAAGACACCTTGAGGATGTGGGAGCGCCGCTATGGCTTCCCCAGCCCGCTGCGCGATGCGAACGGCGAGCGGCTCTATCCGGCGGAGCAGGTGCACAAGCTGCGCCTGATCAGCCGTCTGCTCGACCGTGGACTGCGCCCGCGCCAGCTGGTTGGCGAGGCCCTCGAGCAGCTCATCGCACGCGCCGAGGCGGCCGAAGCCAAATCCGCAGAGTCCGCGCCCGTGCTTGAGTCGGCGCTGTTTGAAACGACGCTGCGCCTGCTTCGCGCCTACGACGAGACGGGCTTGCGTGTGCACCTGTCGGCAGCACTGCAGCGTCTCGGGCTGCAGCGCTTCGTCATCGAGTTTGTCGCACCGATGAATCGCTGGGTGGGCGATGCTTGGTCACGCGGACAGATCGCCATCAGCCAGGAGCATCTGTACACCGAGCAGATGGAGCACCAGCTCCGGCAAGGACTTGGGGCGGTCTACCCCGGCACCCACCGCCCGAGCGTGATGCTGACCACGCTGCCCGGGGAGGAGCACCAGCTCGGGCTGCTCATGGCGCACGCCTGCCTGGCGGTCGAGGGCGTGCGTTGTGTGTCGCTGGGAATTCAGACCCCGGCGTGGGATATCGCCGAGGCCGCCCGGCAGCACGGCGCCGATGTCGTCGGGCTCTCATTCAGCGAAGCACTCAGGCCGAAACACGCACTGGAGATGCTGCAGGATTTGCGTGCGCGGTTGCCGGCATCGGTCGAGATCTGGGCCGGTGGAGCGCTGTGGGCTCGCACTCGGCGGCAGATCGGGGCCGTGCGCTTCATCAGTCGTCTCGATCAGCTGCCGGCGATCATCGCCGAGTACCGCGAGCACCGCGCCCATGACACTCGAGCCGAGGCAGGCTGACACTCTCTTCCGGGACTTCGCCCGGATCTGGACACCAGTGGCCTACAGCACGCAGCTGCGGGCCGAGCGGCCGCTGCGAGTGCAGGTTGCGGGCACCCGCGTGGTGTTGTTCCGCGATCCGCTCGGCGCCCCCGCGGCGCTGCTCGATCGCTGCCCCCACCGTGGCGTGGCGCTGTCGCTCGGCACCGTGACCGGTGGTTGCCTGCAGTGCCCGTTTCACGGCTGGCGCTTCGACCGCAGCGGCCGATGCCTGTCGGTGCCGTGGAACCCGCAGGCGCCGCGAACACAGCTGGCAGCGCTCGCCATTCCGGCTCACGAGCTCGCCGGCCAGATCTGGATCTATACCTCGCCGGCAGACCCCGTCCCCGCCGCCCCGACCGTCGATGCGAGGCTGGCCGGCCCAGACACGCGCCTCACCGGCATCGAGATGACCTGGAATACGCACTGGACCCGCGCGATGGAGAACATGCTCGACTGGCCACATCTGCCGTTCGTGCATCGTCGCAGCATCGGCAAGGATCTGGTGCCATTGATCGAGCAACCGATGGACACCCTGATCGAGGAGCACGAGTGGGGCTGGCGGGTGCGCACCGCGCTACACGGCCGCCCGCGACCCGGCCTGCTCGACTTTCGCAAGCCGAATCAGATGAACCTGCATATCCCGATGCGGCAGCGCACGCTGATACTCGCGGTGAGCTGCGTACCGCTGGACGAACAGCGTACCCGGCTGCTGTTGATGACCGCCAGGGACTTCGCACGCCCCGCCATCCTCGATGGCTTTTTCAACCGGGCCAACCGGCGGATCGCCAACGAGGATCGCGCCATCGTCGAGTCCTCGGACCCCCCGGAGATTCCTCGAGCTCGCGCCGAACGTTCCGTACGCACGGACAAAGCCACGCTACGCTTCCGTGCGTACTACTTCAACGAACTCAAGGGCAGCCTCTGCCAGAGCGAGCGCGCCGCGCGCTGAGTGCCAGGGCACCCGCTCAGCGCTTCAGCGCGCGCGATAGAGCCTCGGCCATCACGCCATTGCCGCTCGGCTCGGAAGGACGCGCGGACGGCGGCCGCGGCCGCGAATGCGTGTCGGCGCGACGCGGCTTCTGGTCCATGCTGCGCTGCGAGCCGCCCGGGGCCCGGTCGCGCGGCACTTCGTCGAGCTTCATCGTGAGGGCGACTCGGCGCCGCTGCAGATCGACCTCGATCACTTTCACCTTGACGACGTCGCCGGCTTTGACCAGCTCCCGCGGATCTTTCACAAAGCGATGCGACATCATGGAGATATGCACCAGCCCGTCCTGATGTACGCCGATGTCGACGAACGCGCCGAAGTTGGTGACGTTGGTCACGACCCCCTCGAGCAGCATACCGGGCGCCAGATCCTTCAGATCCTGCACGCCCTCGTGAAACACCGCCGTTTTGAATTCCGGGCGCGGGTCGCGGCCGGGCTTTTCCAGCTCGCGCAGAATGTCGCGCACCGTGGGCAGGCCGAACCGCTCGTCCGTATAGCGCGCCGGATCGATCTGCTGCAGCGAGCGCGCATCGCCCATCACTGCTGTGAGCGGTTTGCCGAGATCGGCCAGAATCCGCTCAACGAGCGGGTAAGCCTCCGGATGCACCGCCGAGCGGTCGAGCGGGTTCGGCCCGCCGTTGACGCGCAGAAAGCCGGCGGCCTGCTCGAACGTCTTGGCACCGAGTCGCGGCACGGCGCGCAGGTCCTCGCGGCTCGCGAACGCACCGTTCTCGTTGCGATGGCGCACGATGGCTTCCGCGAGCGCGTCGGACAGTCCCGAGATGTGCGCCAGGAGCGCCGGTGAGGCCGTGTTGACGTCGACGCCGACCGCATTGACGCAGTCCTCCACTACCGCATCGAGCGAGCGGGCGAGCCTGCTCTGATTCACGTCATGCTGATACTGCCCGACGCCGATCGATTTCGGATCGATCTTCACCAGCTCGGCGAGCGGGTCCTGCAGGCGCCGGGCGATCGAGACCGCGCCGCGCAGGCTGACGTCGAGCTGCGGTAGCTCGTGCGAGGCGAGTTCGGAAGCCGAGTACACCGAGGCGCCCGCCTCGGACACCACGATCCGGGTGATTTTCAGTTCAGGGTGACGTTTGATCAGCTCGGCAGCGAGCCGGTCGGTCTCGCGCGATGCGGTTCCATTGCCAATGCTGATCAGATCGACGTCGTGCCGGCCGACGAGCGTAGCGAGGGTCTGCAGCGACGCTTCCCACTCGTTGCGTGGCACGTGCGGATAGACCGTCGCGGTCTCGAGTACTTTGCCCGTACGATCGACCACAGCCACTTTCACGCCGGTGCGCAAGCCCGGGTCGAGCCCCATCGTCGCCCGAGGCCCCGCGGGCGCAGCCAGTAGCAGGTCGTGCAGATTGCGAGCAAAGACGCCGATCGCCTCCTCTTCGGCACGCTCGCGCAGCTCGGTGAACAGCTCGCCCTCGAGCTGCCAGGCGAGCTTCACCTGCCAGCACCAGTGCACCGCCTGCATCAACCACGCGTCCGCCGCCCGCCCCTGAGGGGCCAACTGGAAGCGGGCGGCAATTTTCCGTTCGCACGAGTTGACCGGTGCCACCGCGGGCGTCGCCTCCTCTTCGGCCGCAAGCGTTTCGGGCAGCTTCAGGGCGAGCTGCAGGATCTCCTCCTTGCGCCCGCGAAACAGCGCGAGCGCCCGATGCGAAGGGATGGCCTTCAGCGGCTCTCGATAGTCGAAGTAATCGCGAAATTTCGCGCCGGCCTCCTCCTTGCCGGGCTCGATCTTCGCGACCACCCAGGCATTCTCGCGCAGATGCTCGCGCAGCGCTCCGACCAGGGCGGCGTCCTCGGCGAACTGCTCCATCAATATTTGCCGGGCCCCCTCGAGCGCCGCTTTCACATCGGGCACCCCGGGGTTCTCGCCCTGCTCGGTGGTGAACGGGGGCTTCAAGTAGCCGGCCGCCTCCGCTTCCGGGTCGCGATGCGGATCGGCGAGCAGTGCCGCCGCCAGCGCATCGAGCCCCGCCTCGCGCGCAATCTGCGCCTTGGTGCGCCGCTTTGGCTTGTATGGCAGATAGAGATCTTCCAAGCGCTGCTTGGTGTCGGCAGTCTCGAGACTCGCGCGCAACTCGGGCGTGAGCTTGCCCTGCTCCTCGATGCTCTTCAGCACGGCGGCGCGCCGCTCCTCGAGCTCGCGAAGATAGACGAGCCGCTCCTGCAGCGTGCGCAGCTGCGCATCATCCAGTCCCCCGGTCGCCTCCTTGCGATAGCGGGCGATGAACGGCACGGTGGCGCCACCGTCGAGCAGAGCGACGGCGGCGAGCACCTGCGGCGGGCGGACCGCGAGTTCCGCGGCGATACGGGATTCGATTGCGAGCATGGGTGTGGGGGCGGAGCAGGCCGAAAGGGCGGCACTATGCGCAATTGAGCCGCGCGCAACAAGACTTGCGCGCTTGGCATCAAATGGCCTAGGCACACCCGCCGGACCGCGCCGTCCGCCACCGACACGCCCGCCCGACAGACTTCAGCGCACTCGCAGCAGCGAGCCTGCAGGCGCGCCGAGCATCAGGACTTGTACGTATCTCAGCGCATCCCCATCGGCCTGCGCAGAAGAAAACTGATTTCAAACATGGAGTTGACTCGCCTTGAGCGCAGCCGGCGCCATGCGACACATATCGGCCCACGATGCGATCTCGGTCACGTCGGGCACAAATGTCATTGTTACGATGCGTGCACGGAATTCCCTCATGATGCACACCACCTACAATGGCTGGCTGGTCGCGCTCTCGGTCGCGGTCGCCGTGCTGGTTTCTTACACCGCATTGCGGCTCGCGGATCACCTCAGCGATGCGCGCCCGCCCGTGCGCCCCTATCGGATCGGCAGCGCCGCCGCCGCAATGGGCATCGGCATCTGGTCGATGCATTTCATCGGCATGCTCGCCATGTCGATGCCGATCGTGCTGCACTACGACCTCACGCTGACGCTCCTCTCGCTGCTGATCGCAGTCGTCATCTCCTGGCTGGCCATCTGGATTGCCGCCACGCGCCGCGGAGCGGCACGGCTGGCACTCGGCGGTGTGATCATGGGGTGCGGCATCGCCAGCATGCACTATCTGGGCATGGCCGCGATCGACATCACCCCGCGAATTCAGTACCAGCCGGCGATCGTCGCTGCCTCGGTCGTCGCGGGCATCGGCGCGTCCTGGAGCGCACTGTGGCTGGCGTTTCGGGCAGAGGAGGCGGGCCTCGCGCGCCGACTGCGGCGCGTGGGCGGTCCGGTGCTGATGGGCCTGGCCATCAGCAGCACGCATTACATCGGCATGGCCGCGATGCGCATCGCGCCGGGCGCCCAGTCGCACGGCGGTCTGATCCTGAACAGCGCCTGGTGCTCGGTCACGATCGCTTCAGTCGCCGCCAGCATTCTTGCCTTTGCGCTGCTGACCGATGTGTACAACGCCGAGCTCGCCACGCGCGCGCGTGCCCATGCGGGACGGCTCCGGCAGATCAACGCTCGGCTGCGCCATCAGATGCGGCACGACAGCCTCACAGGCCTCGCCAATCGCGACGCGTTCATTGAGAGCCTGAGTGGCACGCTGCAGCAGGTACGGGCCGGCAGGGACCGCTTTGCCGTCCTGGCGCTTGACCTCGACCGCTTCAAACTGATCAACGACTCGCTCGGACACGGCGCCGGTGACACGCTGCTCTGCGAGGTGGCACGGCGACTCGTCACGGCTGTGCGTCCCGGCGATCTCGTCGCACGCATGAGCGGGGATGAGTTTCTGATTCTCGCCCGGCCCGTGCGCGATGCCGAGGACGCCGGGGCCATCGCCAGCCGCATCATCCAGGGACTGGGCAAGCCGCTGCGGCTCGATTCGGTCGAAGTGCTCGTCTCCTCTAGCATCGGCATCAGTCTGTATCCGGACGATGGCGACACGCCCGAGCAACTGCTCGCGCACGCCGACGAGGCCATGTACGCTGCCAAGCGTCGCGGTGGACGAGCATTTGAGCGTTTCGTCGCAGGCATGAACGGTTACGCGCAGGAGCGGCTCTGGCTCGAGGCCGAACTGCACCATGCCCTGGCACGCGGACAGTTCCAGCTGCACTACCAACCGCGCGTCGATGTCCTGAGCGGACAGATCTGCAGCGTCGAGGCGCTGCTGCGCTGGCGGCACCCGAGCCGCGGCAATATTTCACCGCGCACGTTCATTCCGATCGCGGAGGAGACCGGGCTGATTCTGCCCATTGGCGAGTGGGTGTTGCAGGAAGCCTGCCGTCAGGCCCGGCGCTGGCAGTTGACCGGCTTGCCGATGCGCATCGCGGTCAATCTCTCGGCGTTGCAATTCCGCCAGCGGGATCTGCTGCACACGATCGGCGCAGCGTTGAGCGCGCATCATGCGGCGCCGGAATTGCTCGAGCTGGAAATCACCGAGAGCGCGGTCATGTCGGACGCCGAGGCTTCCGTGGCGATCCTCGAGCAGCTCAGTCGCATGGGCGTGGTCGTCGCGGTCGATGATTTCGGCACCGGTTATTCGAACATGAGCTACCTGCGGCGCTTTCCCATCGACCGGCTGAAGATCGACTCCAGCTTTGTCAGTGAGATGAGCGATGATCCGCAGAGCACCCTGATCGTGCAGGCCATCATCTCCCTGGCACACAGTCTGCGCATGAAGGTGGTCGCGGAAGGCGTCGAAACGCCAGCCCAGCTCGAGCGCCTGGCCGAACTCGGCTGCGATCAGTACCAGGGCTTCCTGTTCGGCCAGCCCTCGCCCGCGGCCGTTATCGAGCCGCAACTGCGCGCCCAGGCAGCGTACCGCGAGTGCGCCGACCCGGCTGCGACCCATGCCCGGCTAGCCCGCCCCGCCTGGGCCTTGGCGCACTCGGACGATACCGTGGTCTGCGGTACGCCGCACCGCGCCGCCGGCGCAGCCTGATCCTTGTGCGGTTCGAGATCCCATGACGCCCACGTCACCTCCTGAGAATGAGTCCGAGCTGCGCGAAGCGCTGCAGATGCAGTCGGTCTTGGATTCCCTATCCGAGCAGTGCTATGACGACCTGACTCTGCTTGCCGCTGCGGCGTGCAATACACCCGCGGCGTTGCTCAGTCTCGACGATGGACCACGGCAGTGGGTCACATCGAGTCACGGCATCGCCGCTGCGCGGCTCGCGGCGGACGACACTTTCGGCGCACGAATCACGCGCGCACCGCAGGATATGCTGGAGGTGCCCGATGCCACAGCCGACCCCCGCCTCGCCGACAGCCCGCTGGTCAGTGCCGAGCCGCACATTCGCTTCTGCGCCTCGGTGGCGCTGAGGACCGACGCTGACTCTGCGCTCGGCACGCTCTGTGTACTCGATTATCGACCGCGGCGACTCGAGCCACGGCAGCGCGCCGCTCTTCACGCGCTCGCCCGTCTGGCCGCGACGAAGCTGAAAATGCGCACGATCCAACAGACGCTGCGCCAAGCGCTGGACGCAGCACACCGCTATCAGGCGGAGCTCGAGGAGTACCACCGCTGCCTGCACAAGCTTAACCGTCAGCTGCACGCGCAGGCCATCCGCGATCCGCTCACGGGTCTTTACAACCGACTCGCCCTGATGCAACAGCTGAACCAGGGCGTGGCCCGCGCCGAGCGGCGCGGCGAGCCCCTGTCGCTCCTGCTCATCGATGTCGATCACTTCAAGTCATTCAATGATGGCTTTGGTCACCTGCAAGGCGATGAGGTGCTGCAGCAGATCGCGGAAATCCTGCGCGGCACGGCGCGCGAGGCGGACACCGTCGCCCGCTTTGGCGGGGAAGAGTTCGTCCTGGTCCTGCCGGCCACCACCACCGCAGGCGCGCTGGCGCTCGCGGAACGGATTCGCGAACAAA
Organism: Pseudomonadota bacterium; assembly: GCA_021808195.1. Next base: position 78,082 of record JAKBCE010000005.1, on the reverse strand, counting down.
TTGCACTGTCGAGCAACGATCACCGCCCCCTCACGGTCAGCATCGGCGCCGTCACCCGCCGCGGCACGCATCCGCGCTGCACGGCGCAGTTACTGCTTCAAGATGCCGACCAGGCGCTCTATCGAGCCAAGGATGCGGGCCGCAACTGCGTCGTGGCAGCGGACTCGTAGTGGGCTTGAGCACCGCCGGACGAATCGCTCAGTCCAGGCTGAAAAGGCTCACCAGATCGTGACGGGAGTAGGCCCGGAATGCGATCAGTGTCTCGGTGCGAGTCACGCCCTCGATGCCCCGAATGGTCTGTGCCACGAGGTCGGCCAGCGCCTCATTTTCCCGAACGCGCACCACGGCGACCAGATCGAAGTTGCCCGCGACGGAATACACCTCGGAAATCCCGCGCAACTCACTCAGCGTCTGCGCCACGGCGGCGGTCCGCGCCGGTTCGGCGTTGATCAGGATAATTGCAGTAACCATGGCCTCATCGGATGCTGCGATCCGCCTCCTGACTCCGGAGCAGCGTCCGCGATCGAATGCCGCATCGCTCTGTGCCGCCCGACAGCCAAAATTCTACCGGGCACGATGACGGACCGCCATCGACTCGTAACGCTTGCGCGGGGCGGCCACAAATCCGTGTCGTGAACGCGGCCCGCGCCGAGCGCGGGCCGCCCGGCCGCAGCTCAATGACCGACCACGACCTCACTGATCTGAAGCACCGGCGCCAGATCGGTGTAATTGGCGATATCGGCGAGGATTTCCTTGGCGTGCGGACCGAAGCCTGACTGGAACGCCTCGACCGAATCACAAAAAATGTGGCACATGGCGACGTAGGTCGCCGGCGCGCCGGGATCGCCGCCCGCGATGCCCTTGTCCACGGTGTAGTACAGGCACTTCTCACCCATGCGGCTCTTGACGAGCGGCATGTGCCGGTCGCGATAGTAGGCATGATCGAATCGGGCGCCCGGCGTGTTCGGGTACATCACGCTCACTTTGATCACGGGGATCTCCTCTGGCAAGGATGGATGGACTGCGGACCACAGTGTGCGGCAGCCCCGAGCGGGCCACAACCGACCCTCTGCCACACGCGTGGCGCGCGGCGGCCCGAGAGGATCGTGTGCCACATTCGGGACACCCAGAGTATCCGCTGAGCGAGGCGCCCCGAGCACCGGTAGCGAGCGCGATGAACCGTCGCGCTGCGAATGCGCCGGTTCGCCGCCCAACACGCAATGCTCGTTGCGAACGGACCGGCAGAGAGGCTTAGGCGCACGCCCGCTGCGCAGGATCCTCCGGCGCCGCGAAACTCTTCATTTGCGTGGCAGAGGCATCACGCGCGACGGGCCGGCGCGCCCCAACGACTCGTCGCAGGATTCCTTCCGATCGTCGCCCTTGACTGAACTCGAGCGCACGGATTTTTCTTCAGCTCGCGGGATTTTCCGGTTCATTGCAGCACCGAACCGAGTTCGCTAAGCTGGTTCGATTCATCTCGTCCGCGCCCGGTCCTGCAGCGGCGTACACAAAGGGGAACTTGAATGCAGAACGTCGATGCCGATGCGCGGTTCGTCCGCGGCAAGTCCTTGCTCATGGCGATGGCGGCTCTGCTGTGCGTGCCGCTCAGCGCGCACGCGATGCCGGTGCAGAAGTTACTCGATGGCAAGCTGACCTGGCGCAGCATCGGGCCTGACATCGGCGGGCGTGTGGTCGCCGTCGCCGGCGTCCCCGGCAAGCAGAATCTCTTCTACATGGGCGCAGTCGACGGCGGGGTGTGGAAAAGCACCGATTACGGCGTGCGCTGGCACAACATCACCGACGGCAAATGGACCTCCGGCAGCGGCAGCGTGGGCGCCATCGCCGTCGCCCCGTCCAATGCGAAGGTGATCTACGTCGGCACCGGCGAGGCCGACATCCGTAATGACATGGTTACCGGCGACGGGATATTCAAGTCCGTCGACGGCGGCAAGAGCTGGAAATATGCGGGCTTGCGGGCCACGCGCACCACCAGCGCGATCGTGGTCGATCCGCACAATCCAAACATCGTGTACGTGGCCTCAATGGGCCACGTGTTCAAGCCTGATGCCCATCGCGGCATATTCAAGTCCACCGACGGCGGCAAGACCTGGCACAAAGTCCTGTACGTCAATGCCAAGACCGGCGCGATCGATCTGGTGATGGATCCGCGCAATCCTCAAGTGCTGTATGCCGCCATGTGGCAGGCGCAGCGACTGCCGTGGAAGCTGATCGACGGCGGACCGGGCAGCGGTCTGTACAAGAGCACCGACGGCGGCGCGCACTGGACGAACATCTCGCGCAACCGCGGCCTGCCGCATGGCCTGCTCGGCCGCATCGGCGTTTCGGTCGCCGCCAGCAGCCCGAATATCGTGTACGCGATCATCCAAGCGAAACACGGCGGCGTGTTCCGCTCCACCAACGGTGGCAAGACGTGGCAGCGGGTCAATGGCAACTGGAGCCTGCGTCAGCGTGGTTTCTACTACACGAGCATCTACGTCGACCCGACCAATCCGAACACGATGTACGTTCCGAACGTCGACGGCGTGTGGGTATCGCGCGACGGCGGCAAGGCCTTCGCGTTGCTGCACATGCGCCACGGCGACAACCACATCGTGTGGATCAACCCGCAGCATCCGAAGATTCTGCTGGTCGGCAATGACGGCGGCGCGACGGTCTCGACCGATGGCGGCAAGACCTGGAGCACTGAGCACAACCAGCCGACCGGCCAGTTCTACCACGTCGCGATCGATCAGGCGTTTCCGTTCAACGTGTACGGCGCCCAGCAGGACGAGGGTTCCTTCGAGGGCCCGAGCGCCAAACCGGGTGGCGCGATACCCGTGTCCGCGTGGCACTGGGTCGCCCTCGGCGAGAGCACATTCGTCGCCCCGAAGCCCGGCAGCCGTGACGTGACTTTTGGCGCCGACTACTACACGCTGATGCAGCGCTTTGACCGGTTGACCGGCGTGCGCGAGTCGGTCAGCCCCTCGCCCATCTACCGCGACGGCGGGGATGCGGCACGGATGCGCTACCGCTTTGGCTGGACGCATCCAATCTTCTTCGCCGCGGACAACAGCAAGGAATTGTTCCTTGCCTCCCAGTACGTCATGGTCAGCCACGATGACGGGCGCACCTGGCATGTGATCAGCCCGGATCTGACTCGCAATGTGCGCTCCACCGAGGGGCCGACCGGCGGACCGATCGATCTCGACCAGACCGCAGCGGAGATCTTCCCGGACATTTCGGCGCTGGCCGTTTCCCGCGTGAACGCGCAGGTGATCTGGGCCGGCTCGCAGGACGGGCTGGTCCACGTAACCAGCGATGGCGGCAAGCATTGGCGCCTCGTTACCCCGCCGCAGTTGACCAAATGGTCGACTATCACCTCGATCGAGCCGTCACACGTCGCAGCCGGCACGGCCTACCTGACCGCCTCGCGCTACATGTGGGACGACTATCATCCATATGTCTTCAAGACCACCGACTATGGCCGGCATTGGTCCGTGCTGACCAATGGCTTGCCAGACGATCAGTACGTGTTCGTCGTGAAGCAAGATCCGAATGATGCCTCGCTGCTGTTCCTCGGCACCGGCGAGACGGTGTACGCCAGCCTCGACGGCGGGGCACACTGGACGGCACTTGGCCTTAACCTGCCGCACGTGCAGGTGCGTGACCTGGCCATCGACACCCGCGAGGGCGAGATCGTTGCAGCGACGCACGGTCGCTCGTTCTGGATCCTCGGCAATCTCGCGCTGCTCGAGCAGCTGTCTCATGAGAGCCAGCCGGCCGCCAACGCGCCAGCTCTGTATGCGCCCGAAACGGCCTGGCTGACGCAAGCGTATGGCCAGGATCCGAGCGCCGAGTATCGCGAATCGGTCGGCAAGAATCCGCCCTTCGGCGCGACCGTGTTCTTCCATCTGCCTGCCAACTATGACGGCAAGACACCGGTCAGCCTGACGTTCCGCGATGCGCAGGGCGAGGTGATCCAGCGATACACTCTGCATCTGAAGAACGCGCATGCGAAGAAGCTGCCCGCCACGGTCCGCGACAATCTGCTGCCCTCGCAGGCCGAGCAGATCGGCAAGGAGAAGATGACGGCGGTGACCCCGGGCATGAACCGCTTCCAGTGGAACCTGCGCTACGCCAGCGCGCCGAACGTGATCGGCTGGGAACCGCCGGAGGTGACCGACGGTCTGGTGGCAAGCGCCGAGGGTCCGCGCGTCAATCCCGGGCACTACACCGTGGTTCTGCAGTACGGCACTCACTCCTATCAGCAGACCTTCCAGGTGAAGCTCGATCCCCGACTGCACACCACCGCAGCGATCCTCAAACAGCACCTGGCGCTGCAGCTTGCACTGCACAACACCGTCGAGGTGCTCGATCGAGATATCAACGCGGCCATCCTCCTGCGCCAACGTCTTGTGAAGGCCGTGGCCGCTCACAAAGTGCAGCAGTCCAGCGCCGCCCCGGTGCTCAAGGAGATCCATGCGGCCCTGCATGCTGTGGTGCAGCGTCACATCCGTTCCAGCGAAGGCGACACGATGTACAACGTCAGGCTGCGCAGCTTCCTTGCCTATCTGCAATCAGAGATCGGCCTGGACTACCGCGCGCCAACGCCAGTGCAGATTGCCGCATTCAACAAGCTGGAATCCCAGGCGCGTCAAGGAGAGGCCCGGCTGCGGGCGGCGACCGCCGCCGGTGAGCACCTGCTGTGAGGCACAGGGTCGCCGCGCTCATTACCGGGCGCGACGACCCTTCCCAGCTGACCCCACTGCGTCGCGACGCAGATCCCCTCAGGCGAATCGAACCATCAACGACGAGCGCGCGTCGACGCCCATCGCCGTGCGCTTCTCGGCCTGCGCTCAGCCGGACGCTCAGCAAGGCATGCACTGACTGCAATGCAGCAGCGCCTCTCCGCGATACCATCGGCATTTGAGCCGAAACCGCAGCGAGTGGACCAAGTGGTCAAACGGACCGTCGCGCTCAGTGCTGATGGACGCAGACCCAACGGCCTCTCGCATGCGGGCTATGCGCTCGAGTCAGTGCGCGCGTTTGCGCCTCAGCGGGTATGAAGGTCCGCCCTTTGCTTCCCGAGACAGGCCGCACATCGAATACCCCGCGCGGGTACCAGCGCTGCGCCATTGCGGATTGCCTCGACACGGCCGCGGCCACAGGCAATGGCGGATCAGGGCTCGACGGGAAGGTCAGTCTGAATGGCGCGGCTGCATGCCGCCACGCAGGCGCTCACCGAGGTAGTCGATCAGCGTCCGGACTTTGAACGGAATGTGCCGATTTCCGGGCAGCACGGCATAGATGCCGATCTGCGGCAGGGTGTAATCGGTCAAGAGCACGCGCAGTGCGCCGCTGGCCAGCGCCTCCTCGGCCAGGAAACGTGGCTGGCAAGTGATTCCCAAGCCCTCGACGGCCGCCTGCAGCAGCACGCTGCCGCTGTTGGCCTGGATGCGTCCCTGAACCGGCACGTTTAGCGGCTCGCCGTTGTCGAGGAAGGACCAAGAGGCACTCGACGCCAACGTATAAGCGAGGCATTCGTGCTCGCTTAGGCTCGCTGGATGGCGCGGCTCGCCGCGCCGCCGCAGATATTCCGGGGATGCGACGACGACCAGCTGCGCCGAGCCAAGACGGCGGGCGATCTCCTGCTCACCGAGACGCTCGGTGATGCGAATGGCGAGGTCGACCCCTTCCTCGATGAGTCGGCTGCGTCGGTCGGTGAAATCCATGTTCAGCGAGATCTCCGGATAGCGCTTGCTGAACTCGAGCAGCAGCGGCGCGAGGTAACGCTGACCGAAGCTCACCGGCAGGCTGACACGGATCAGACCCCGCGGCCGCTGACGTTCCGCATCGAGCCCCGTCTCGGCCGCTTCGACCAATTTGAGGATCTCGCGGCATTGCTCCAGATAGCGGCTGCCGGCGGAGGTCAGGCTCAGACGACGCGTGCTGCGTGCAAGCAGCTTGACGCCCAGCCGACCCTCCAGAGCGCTGATCCGGCGCGTCACGACCGATCGGGCAACACCGCGCTGCTGCGCCACCGTGGAGAAGCTCCCCTGCTCAGCCACCCGAACGAATAAGCGCATGCCATCGAGCTGATCCATTGTTGTCGATTCTGCAACAAATAATTACTGATTGTCGCCTATTTCAGTCGGATGACGTGAGCTAGAGTCGGCAATACGGGGTGCACGACGCGCCGGACCGTCGAAAAATCAGTCACCTCAACCTGTCGAGGCCGCAAGCCGTCCTCGATCGAATGTCCTGCGATCAGGCTGGGTGGCGTCTGTTGCCGAACGCATGGCGCCGACCGCTCTCCCCGTCCCATTTTCAGATCAGGAGCGAGATCATGAGTGAACCGACGATTGCCCAGAAGAGCCCGTTCGCCGTCGAAGTCGAGGCTGGCAAGAGCTATTGGTGGTGCGCCTGCGGGCGCAGCAAGACGCAACCGTTCTGCGACGGCTCGCATAAAGGTAGCGCGTTCACCCCGATCGAGCACAAGCCGCAGAAGAGCGGCACGGCGTACTTCTGCGGCTGTAAGCATTCGGCGCATGGCGCGCTCTGCGACGGCACTCACCAGAAGTTGTAGCACTCGGCGGCCGCGGACCTGCGTAGCCAGTGGCGAGGCGGCCCCCTCCCCCGCCACTGGCTGCGCACCCGTCACGCCGAGCACAGACTGCGCGACGCCCGGCTGCGTCCGCGCCCCGTGCCAGCCGGCAGTGCTGGATTGACGGCTATTCGGGGTGGACTTATCCTGACTTCGACAACACTCCACGGAGATTGCGAGTGAACGCAACAGTGCACGAAGGTCGATGTTTCTGTGGTCGGGTGCAGTTTCAGGTGACCGGAGAGCCGGTCGCCATGGGCTACTGCCACTGCGAATCCTGCCGCCACTGGTCCGCCGGCCCGGTCAACGCGTTCACGCTCTGGAAACCCGAATCATTCCGGGTCACTCGGGGGGCCGAGGCCATTGGCAGTTACCACAAGACGGCGAACAGCCATCGCAAGTGGTGCAAGGAATGCGGCGGTCACCTGTTCACGGACCACCCGGGTTTCGGTCTGATCGATGTTTATGCTGCCCTGTTGCCGACGGTGACCTTCCGGCCCGGCGTGCACGTGCACTATCAGGAGACCGTACTGCACATCCACGACGGACAACCCAAGATGCGGGACATGCCTGCTGAGATGGGCGGTTCAGGCGTGACGCTGCCGGAATAACCCCCCCCCCGTCCCGGCGATCCCCGATCGTTGTCGGTGCGCTTACGCGCCGCGGCAGCGGCACGTAAGCCTGCGGTCTGTGTCTGCTGCTCGCCACGGCACAGACGACATCAGCCGTGTCGCCGTGACACTTGCCCGCAAGCGAGGAGCGCCCCCGCCGGCCGCACCCCGGCGAGCGTGCCGCTCGTGGGGACTGCCAATGCTGGACGAAGCGAATGCCACGCTCCGCTGCTCGAGAGCGCGGGTGGGGCTGCGGCCAAAGTCGCTGGCGCGAACACCAGCGCCGTTCCAGCCAGCGTGACGAGCAGTGCAAGAGTGGCAGCAATGAGCTTTCGGATAGCGTGCATGAGAGCGTCTCCTCGGTTGTGTCGCAAGAACACCCGTACGCCGAGGAAGTTGCAGCCCGGGACGAGATGACAGAGCACCGCTCGAAGTCTTGAGACGGGTGCGACCCGATGGCCGCCCGCTCCCTGCCGGACAGATGCCGGTGGATCGGTGAGCCATCCCGAAGTGCGCCGGATGCTACTATCGTGACCAGCAATGCACGCGCCACGAGACAGTCATTCCCGACTCTCCCGCGACTCCGACGCTCAAGCATCGGCCGCGCAGGAGCATGACGTCGTGCTCAGCGTCACGGAGCTCTACAAGCGCTATCCGGAACTCGTGGCCGTCGACCGCATATCCTTTGCCGTCCGACGGCGTGAAGTCGTCGGCCTGCTTGGCCCGAACGGCGCGGGCAAGACGACCACGATCAACATGGTTCTCGGCGTGCTCAGTCCGACCGCAGGCCGCATCCGCATCGCCGGCATCGATCTGCAGCGCGAGCGGTCACGAGCTCTGGCCGCCGCGAACTTCTCAGCCGTCTATGCCACCCTGCCTGGAAATCTCACCGTCGAGCAGAACCTGCGATTTTTCGGGCTCGTGTACAGCATCCCCCGGCTGGGCGAACGGGTGAGATCGTTGCTCGAGCAATTCGACCTCATGAGCCTGCGAGGCGCCAAATGCGGCGTGCTGTCCTCAGGAGAGCAAACCCGGGTGGCGCTCGCAAAGGCCGTACTCAATGAGCCTCAGTTACTGCTGCTCGATGAGCCGACTGCCTCACTCGACCCCGCCGCGGCGCAGACCATTCGCGCACGGATCCGCCAGCTGGCAAACGAGGGAAACTGCGGCATTCTGTGGACCTCGCACAATATGTACGAAGTTGAAGCGGTCTGCGATCGGGTCCTGTTCCTGTCGCGAGGGAAGATTCTGCTGGAGGGGGATCCGCGGCAGCTGCCGGCGCAGCACGGTGCGGCCACGCTCGAGGAGCTGTTCATCCGGCTGGCGCGCGAGCCGCTCGCCGGTCCTGCGGAGCAAGCGGATTGAAAGCCCGACCCATCGCCGGCATCCTGCTGCGGCAGTTCTACCTGATCCGCAGCAGCCCGGTGCGCACGCTGCCGATGTTTGCCTGGGTGGCAATCGACATCGTAATGTGGGGCTTCATCACGCGCTATCTGAACTCTATGAGCGCGGGGCGGTTCAATTACGTGCCGACACTGCTCGGAGCGGTGCTGTTGTGGGATTTCTTCACGCGAATCATGCAGGGCGTGAGCACCGCTTTTCTGGAGGACGTCTGGTCGCGAAACTTTCTCAACTTGTTCGCCACGCCGCTCACGACCTACGAGTACATCACCGGACTGGTGATCACGAGCATCGTGACGAGCGCAGTCGGTCTCCTCGTGATGCTGGTGCTGGCGAGTGTGGTGTTCGGCCTATCGTTCTTTTCGCTTGGACTGATGTTGATTCCCTTCCTGCTCGTTCTGTTTTGCTTCGGCATCGCGCTTGGAATCCTCGCCAGCGCCCTGGTACTTAGGCTCGGCCCGGCATCCGAGTGGCTCGTCTGGCCGATGCCGGCGCTGCTCTCCCCGTTCGTGGGGGTGTTCTATCCCTTGACCACGCTGCCGCAGTGGATGCAGATGGTCGGCCATCTGTTGCCGCCCGCGTATGTCTTCCAGGGCATGCGGGGGATACTGGCGGGACACCCGCTGCCGACCGCGCACCTGGCGGGCGGCGCGGTGCTCGCGGTACTGTATGTTGCTCTCGCCGGATATTTCTTCACGCGCGTGTTCCGCTATGCGCTGCGCACTGGACTGCTTGCCCGCTATAGCGCGGAGAGCGTGTCCTGATCCGGCTGCGCCTGGTTGATCCGCACTGAGTCGAGTCAGCGTGCCCCGCACTCGGCGCGATGCACCACAACGGGGTCGCTGCGCCGCGAGCACTCAGACCAACGCGCGGTCGAGCCAGCGACCCAGAGTGCTCGCATCAAGCGCGCCGGACTGGCGCGCAATCTCCTGTCCGTCGCGGAACAGGATCAGAGTCGGAATGCTGCGAATACCGAAGCGTCCGGCCAGCTGCTGCTGCTCATCGGTATTGACCTTGCCGATGCGAAGCTGCGTGGCACGTTGCGTTGCGGTGCGCTCCAGCACCGGGGCCATCATGCGGCACGGCCCGCACCAGGGCGCCCAGAAGTCCACCAGAACCGGCAGTGAGGCGCGCTCCACGTGCGCGACGAAGCCGTTCGCGTCCAGGTCAACCGGCTCCCCGGCAAGCAGCGCTGCCTTGCAGCGCGGACATTTGGGATGCTCGGCCGCACGCGCTTCGGGCACACGTACCAGGGAGTGGCACTTCGGGCATGCCACCAGCACGGCGGCAACAGGAGATTCGGCGTTCATACTGGCTCTATGGGGCTGGGAGCGGGCGATTCAAGCGCGCCCCCCGGGGGGGCTTGGCTTCGACCCTGCGCGCCCCCATCTCTCGCAACGGCCTTTCCTCATCCTTTGCCGCGAGGGCAGCGTCGCTCATGGAATACCGGGATTATTACAAGGTTCTGGGTGTGGCCCGGACAGCCACGGCCGAGGAAATCAAGAAATCCTACCGGCGGCTCGCCCGCAAGTACCACCCGGACGTCAGCAAAGAGAAGGACGCCGAGCAGAAATTCAAGGAGCTCCAGGAGGCCTACGAGGTCCTGAAAGACCCGGAGAAGCGCGCCGCTTACGATCAGCTCGGCAGCGAATGGAAGTCCGGCCAGCAGTTTCGCCCGCCGCCGGAGTGGGCCAGCGGGTTCGAGTTCAGCGGTGGCGGCAGCCCTGGCGGCCGAGGCAGCGGCGGCTCCAGAGGCGCGCACGCCTTCGAGGAGGAAGGATTCAGCGATTTTTTCTCCTCGCTCTTTGGCGGTGGGAGTCCGTTCGGAGGAGGGGGACGCCGCGCGCCACCGGGTGGCCGCGATCATCATGCCCGCATCGACATCGAGCTCGAGGAGGCGTTTGGCGGCGGCAGCCGCACTCTGGAGCTGAAGCGGCCGGAACTGAAGGCTGATGGGACGATCGAGCTGCGCTCGCACACCGTGCGCGTGACGATCCCCGCGGGCGTCACCGACGGGCAGCTCATCCGGCTTGCCGGCCAGGGTGAGGCGGCCCCCGGCGGTGCGCGCGCAGGGGACCTGTATCTGGAAGTGCACGTCCGGCCACACCGGCTCTATCAGCTCGACGGGCGCAACGTCACCCTGACTCTGCCGGTCGCCCCCTGGGAAGCGGCACTCGGCGCGACCGTTACCGTCCCGACGCTCGGGGGGCCGGTCGAGATGCAGATCCCGGCTGGTGCGCAGTCCGGGCAGAAACTACGGCTGCGCGGTCGCGGGCTACCGGGCCAGCCGCCCGGCGATGCCTACGTGCAGCTGAAGGTGGTGCTGCCGCCGGCCAACTCCAGCGAGGCACGCACCGTATACGAAAGCATGCGCGAGAAGATGGCGGGCTTCGATCCGCGGGCCGATCTGCAGAGGTAACGCCGTGAGCGATGTCGTTGAAGTGTATGACATGCCGCTCGGCGGCGAGGCGCAGTGGATCACCGCCGTCGAGATCTGCCGGCTGTGCCGACTGGAACTGGGGGCGGTCGTCGAGTTCGCCGATCTCGGGCTCGTCTCGCCCCGCGGTAGCGCCCCGCAAGACTGGCAGCTCCCGGTTGCCGCATTGGCGCGCCTCGCTACCGCGGCGCGGCTGATGCACGACCTCGGAGTGAACGTCAGCGGCGCGGTACTGGCGGTGGAGCTACTGGAAGGACAACGGGAACTGCAGCGCCAGATCGAACAGCTCGAGCGACTGACGCACGGCTAGAGGCACTTTATCCGCAATTTGCCTCGACGAACGGCTGCGCCGCAGACGCAGACACAGGCGAGACACACAGTCGATTGCGCCCATTGCGCTTGGCCGCATATAGCGCCGAATCGGCGCGCGCGAGCAGGCCATCGATCGACTCGCCGGGCTCACCGAGAGCGAGGCCGAGTGACACCGTCACCGCCCCGATGGCTTCCGCGGCGCGATCCCGGCGGATGCGTCCACGCTCAATAGCGAGCCGGATCCGCTCAGCGAGAATCCGCGCCCCATCGATAGGTGTCTGCGGCAGCAGCAGCGCGAATTCCTCACCCCCAATCCGCGCCGCGGTATCGCCGCCCTTGACGTTGGCACGCAGCACCTCGGCGATGCTGCGCAGCACCCGATCACCGAGCAGGTGTCCAAAGGCATCATTGAGCCGCTTGAAATGATCAACGTCGAGGATGATGAGGGCCGTACCGCAAAGTCCGTGCGAAGCATCGCACACCGCCTGCGCGGCGCGCATGAAGCCGCGACGGTTGTCGATGCCGCAGAGTGGATCGGTCAGTGATTCGCTGTGCGCCTGGTTGAGTTGCTCGGTCAGCAGGCTCACTTCACGGGTGCGCGCCTCGAGCTTTTCCGACAGCGTGCGCGTGGTCGCCTCCAGAGACAGAGCCTCGTGCAGCAGCCGACTGATGACCTGCTGCGCCACCGCCAGCGGAACTTCGTGCGTCAGCTCGGCGCTGCCGTCGCGCAGTGTCCGTGTGAAGCGAGTGGTGTCACCACGAATCGAATCAACGTCGTCTGCGGTATGCGTGAGCAGCACCTGCAGGCACTGTCGCATACTCTCGAACACCGCGGCCTCTCGTTGCGCAATGTGCTCGTTGTAGAGCTGGTAGGCATCCTGTTCCGTCAGCGGCTCATTCGCTTCGAGCCGGGCCTGCAGCACGGAGCTCAGCGCGGGATTCAATCCCCCTACGTGCTCGTACCACAGCGCGTAGCTCACCGGATGGTAGGCTGCACCCTGGCGGACCATGAGCGGCAGGGCGAGCCGCAGGTATTCCCCGCTCTGTTGCTGGCTCTCGGTATATCGCATGAGATGTTCTTCTTGGCAAAATGACCATGCTCTCCTCTGGAATGTCTTCGGGGAGTGGGCACGGCACGATCCGCACGGCATTTTAACTTAGCGTGCCACGAGTCCGCGAAGATCGCAACCGATTGCAGGAACGTAGTCGGCCCGATCCATCGCCGCCCACTCGTCACGCGCCCGGCACCGCCAGGGCAATGGCGCAATACGCACAACTACATATTTCCTTCCTCACCCGTCGCGGACAACAGTCGCTACCAAGAGCGGATCCGCCGGCACTCTGTTGATGCATTTCCTCGAGAACCTCAAGAGTGTCCTTGCAGAAGCGGCCGAGGCCGCCTTGATCGTCGATGAGTCAGGAACCGTCCTGCTCGCGGCAGACCGGGCGTGCCAGCTGCTCCAGTACCACTGCGGCGACCTCGATGGGCAGAGTGTCGAGATGCTGATACCCGAGCGCTTCCGCATGGCCCATATCGGCCAGCGCCTGCGCTTCACGGATCACCGCGCCAGCCGTCCAATGGGTACGGGATTGAAATTGCTGGCACTCTGTCAGGACGGCTCAGAGCTTCCAGTCGATATTCGGCTCACGCCGATTCAACGGGGCCTGCAGGTGCTGACATTGGTGGAAATCCGGCCGGCGATGCCAGATCCACCGCCTTTCATCACCTCCTGAAAGCACCACTCGTGTCAGCCCGTATCAGTCCTCCTTGCGAGCGGCACATCCGCGCCGTTCCTATGCTGCCGCCGAGAGTCGCCGACACGTGCGTACATGCACTCAGAATGGCCCATGCCCCCTGGACCGATGAGCCCCGGTTCGATAGCTAGTCCAGGAGATCACTGCAGCTGCGGTCCGTCACCGTCCAAACGTGCGCGACACTTGGTTCAGTCGGGCACACCGATGCCCAATTGATACGCTTCCGCTACAGCTTTAGGCACACGGTCTCCACTCGCCTCTCTGCCCGGCCCGCACAACCAATCGGGACGCAACCTCACGATCCGCGCCACCGTTCAGGTAAAAAAACCGACGGAGGTCTATTATTGATTTCGGGAGGTTGCCGAGCGCTCTCACTCGGGCCCTGATCGCGGGACTCAGGGCACGGAGGCGAACGGCATTGCGCGGAGCAGGTGCGCATGCGTGAGTGACACGGTTCAAGGGCCGCAGGCTGACGTCCACGAGACGCTGGAATCCATGGCGGATGCCGGCTTGGTGGTTGACGCCGCGGGAACCATTGTACTTGCCAATGCCCGCGCCGCGCACTTGCTCGGTTACACGCCAGTCGAACTGCACGGACTGGCCCTCGAAACGCTCCTTCCCAGCGGCCTGCGACACAGCCACGCCGCGCAGCGTGCGGAGTACTTCCGACACCCCAAAGCCCGCCCGATGGGAGTAGGGATCAGTCTCAGCGCCGTCCACAAGGACGGCACGGAGCTCCCCGTCGAGATCAGTCTCACACCGGTGACCCTCGGTTCTCTTTCGGTAGTGATCGCCTCGTTGCGCACCATCGGACAGCGCGAGGAATGGTACCGCTCGATGTTTGAGCGCCTTGCAGTCGGAGTGGTGCACAGCGATTCCACCGGGCGGTTCCTCAGCGTCAACGACAGATTCTGCAGACTCATCGGCTACACGCGCACTGAGGCATTGGCGCTTGATATCCGAAGTCTGACGCACCCGATAGATCTTGCACGCACAGTTGACGCAAGAGCCCGTGCGCTCGAGGGCATGCAGGTTGAATATCGATTGGACGTGCGCCTGATTGCAAAAGGCGGGGCACCGATCTGGACTCACATCATCACCTCAATTGTGCAGCATATTGACGGTGGAACACCTCATTTCATATCGCTGATTCAGGACATTTCCGCACAAAAGCAGATAGAAGAACGTTCGCACGAAACTGAGCGCCGCTTCCGCGAAGTGACCGAGAACATCCGCGAAGTGTTTTGGCTCAGCGACCGCAACAAGCGCGAAATACTCTATGTGAGTCCGGGATTCCGGGAGATCTGGGGTCGCGAACCTGAGCAACTGTATCAGACACCGCAATTGTGGCTCGACACTGTGCATCCGGAGGACAGGCGGCGTGTCGCCGAGGCGGCGCAGACCAAGCAGGTCGCAGGCGCTTATGACGAGGAATACCGCATCGCACGTCCGAGCGGGGAGATCCGCTGGATCAGAGATCGGGCCTTCCCAGTACGCAGCAATAGCGACGAGATCTCTCGAATCGCCGGCGTCGCAGAGGACATCACCGAGCGCAAGCAAGCCATCGATAGCCTGCGGGAAAGCGAGCGTCGCTTCCAGGAAATCCTCGGCAACGTCCATCTTGCCTCCGTGATGCTGGACCAAAATGCGCGGATCACTTACTGCAATGAATTCATGCTGCAGCTGAGCGGATGGAGTCGCGAAGAAGTGCTCGGGAAGAACTGGTTCGAGGTGTTCATTCCACCCGAGCAGACCGATCAGATCTCCGGCGTGTTCAGCGCTACGCTCGCTGAATCACCGAGCACATGGCACTACGAGAATGAGATTGTCACGCGCAACGGCGAACTGCGCCTAATCCATTGGAACAACATCGTGCTGCGATCGCCAACCGGCAACGTTGCCGGACTGGCGAGCATTGGTGAGGACATCACTGAGCGACGGCAGACCGAGGAAATGCGCGCTCGCCTAGCCGCCATCGTTGAATCAAGCGACGACGCGATCGTCGGCAAGACACTCGACGGCACCATCACGAGCTGGAATGCTGCCGCCGAGAAACTGTTCGGCTATGCATCCGAGGAGACGCTCGGCCGCCCGATCGTGATGCTCATACCGCCGGATCGGCTGGCTGAGGAGGTCGAAATCCTGGCGCGGCTTCGGCGCGGCGAGCGAATTCACCACTTCGAAACGGTTCGCCTCCGCAAGGACGGCAGTCTGGTGGATGTATCGCTGTCGATTTCGCCAATTCTCGATGCACGGGGACAAATCGTCGGGGCCTCGAAGATTGCCCGAGACATTACCGAGCGCAAACGCGCGGAGCTGAAAATCCGTCATCTGAACCGCGTATACGCGGTGCTGAGCGGCATCAACGCGTTGATCGTGCGCGTGCAAGACCGCGAGGAACTCTTCCGGGAAGCGTGCCACATCGCAGTGGAGGCAGGAAATTTCACACTCGCGTGGCTTGGCCTCGTCGATCACACTGCCATGCGAGTACGCATTCTCGCCTGGCACGGAGCTGATCAGGAGTACATCAGTCAAATCCCGCTTGAGCTCGTCAACTCAGGTTCAGCCGGGCGCGGACTGGCAGGGGCTGCGGTCGCCGCGGGCAAGGCGGTGATCTGCAATGACATGGAGCGGGACGAACGGGTCCTGCTCAAGGACGAGTCGGCACAGCGGGGCATCCGCTCTACCGTCTATATACCACTGTTGATCGGCGGCGCGGTTGTCGGCGTACTTGCACTGTATTCACACGAGATCGGCTTCTTTGATGAAGCCGAGATGCGGCTGCTCGAGGAACTCGCCGGCGACATCGCGTTCGCGCTCGATCACATCGAGAAGGCTAACCGTGTTGACTATCTAGCCTACTACGACCCACTCACTGGCCTCGCCAATCGCACTCTGCTCATCGAGCGACTGAATGAGCAGGTGCGATCCGCTCACGTTACGCACGAACAGGTCGCGCTCGTATTGGCTGACATCGAGCGATTCCGCACTGTAAATGACTCGCTCGGGCGCCAGATCGGCGACGCACTGCTGAAGCAGCTCGCAGATCGGCTCTCGAACGCGGCCGGCAGCGGCCGCTCTGCGCGTATTTCGGGCGATGTCCTGGCCGTCACACTGCAGGCAGGTCATGACCGATCGGCTCTCGAGCAGAGCTTGACCGAGCTGTGGCGGCAGATATTCAGTGCACCACTCACGGTCAACGGCACCGAAATCCGCATCTCAGCCAGAGCGGGCGTTGCGATATTCCCTGCCGATGGGCCAAACGCTGAGGCATTGTTATCGTGCGCCGAGACCGCTCTGCGCAGGGCGAAGGAAACCGGCGAGGCGCGGGTCTTTCATGCAGCGGAGATGGCGGTACACAGCGCCGAGAAGCGCACGCTGGAGACCCAGCTGCGCCGCGCGCTGGAGAACGGGGAATTCGTTTTGCATTATCAACCCAAACTCGAGCTTCAGTCGCAGCGAATCGTCGGTGTGGAAGCCTTGCTGCGCTGGCAGAGCCCTGAACTCGGACTCGTCGGTCCCATGCGATTCATTCCGCTGCTCGAGGAGACCGGACTGATCCTAGACGTAGGTACCTGGGCACTTTCCAGAGCGGTTCACGATCACCATCGCTGGATGCAGCGCGGCATCGCAGCGCCCCGAGTTGCGGTCAACGTGTCGGCCGTTCAACTGCGCAAGGCGGATTTCGTCGACACCGTATTGGCCGCTCTCAGGGGAGGGGCGCCGCAGCCAGGAATTGATCTGGAGATGACGGAAAGTTTGCTGATGGAGAACGTGGCGGCGACGACTCGCAAGCTGCAAGAGCTGCGCGAGCGGGGAATAATGATCGCGATCGATGACTTTGGCACTGGCTACTCGTCATTGAGCTATCTCGCACGCTTACCCGTGCACGCATTAAAGATCGACCGCTCGTTCATTCTCGCCATGTCCGACGATCCCGATACCATGACGCTGGTGCAGACGATCATCTCACTAGCGCATTCGCTGAACCTCAGAGTGATTGCCGAAGGCGTGGAATTGGAGGAGCAGGCCAAGCTACTGCGGCTGCTGCGCTGCGATCAGATTCAGGGCTATCTGTTCAGCCACCCTCTGCCCTTCGAGCAGATGACCGCCCTGCTCGAGGGATTCGGTGGACCGCCACGCACACCGGACATGCCAAGCAAGGGCAGGGCGTTCCCCCGTCAGTGATCGATTGCCCCCCACGCATGGCGAATGCGATCGCGAGGCGGCTGGCTCCGCAGATGCAATCCGTGATCATGGTGGCCGCACTTTATAGCGGTGTCGCGCGGCAGGCGCAGACAGGATTCATCCGCACTCCCAGATCACCAACCCCATCTGCGCACGCACATCCCTACCTAAGCTGATCATCCGTCCGCGCAACCCAGGAGCCCGACCCCGTACCGGGCAGCCGCCGATATGCAAGCCGGTCTGCCTGATAGGAACTGATCCACAGCCGGGTGCCGATCACGAGCCCCGTGGTAGCACCATTGAACATCGGGTTCGGCTCGCCGTAAGCCAATACACGGAAGCGCAAGGTGTTCGGACTAACAGTCGCCACAACGTAACCGCGATGACAGAGCATCGGGTCGGCTCTGCCGCGCACGATTTTCCTCACCCCACCGCAGGCCGGTTCATCGTACGTCATTCCGGCCGCAATGAGCCGGTTACCGAACCAGTGGATATTATCTGGCATGAATCCCGGCGCCGTCGCCGAGCGGACCGGGTATAGAGTGTCGGCTCGCCGGTATTCATATATTGCATGTAGCCCGAAAGCGACGACGTAGAAGCGCCTGCCGTCGGGACTCGCCACCAAGCCATTGTTTCCCGGCAGCTCAGTGCCCGGCAAGATGTGGAAATCGAGCATCCCAGGCTTCCATTCCAAGACTGCGCCCGTGGGCTGCCCGCGAACGAAATCAGCCTTGGTCCTCCCTGGCAGCGTCAGAACGGTGGCAATGATGGCTCCGTCCGGAAAAGAAGAGACCGCATTCGCCGCGTCTCCGGGGGGCATCAGTACACAACCCTGCCACCTGCCAAGCGGATATCCATCGCGCAGAGTCACCGAAAAAATCTCGATACTCTCCCGCCCGCCGTGGTTCACGACATAGAGCCGAAACCGTCCCTTCCCGATGGCTCGCAAACTCAGTCCCTGAGTGTCGAGCGTTACCGGATTCGGTGGTCCCGGACAATTTTCAGCGCCCTTGCGCTGTACCGCGCTCGACTCAATAAAATTCCAGCGTCTCAACTGGCGCGTTTTCGCATTGAGAAGCTTTATCCCCCCATTCGGTCGAAACTCGCTGATGATGACCCAGTCGGACCCCGGGACCCGAACCATATCCTCCGGCTGCTCCGCACCACAGACAAAATGCAGTTCGTGCACCGGCCAGCAGCCCCCTTTCACTGCCACAGCACTGCGCGCCTTCCCGCCCGCCGCCACGGCAGGTGGCCCGCCGAGGACCACCGCCGCGACGACACTAGCGGAGATGATCGCCACCAGAGTCTTTATCAGGCGAATCATCACTGTGCTGCCCCGTGCTCAGCGCATACTCAGCTGGACACCGATGTAGTACGAGCGGCCTACGATATCGAAAACCGCCGGATCTGTTCCGAACTGAGAGCTCGATACGACCGGGATTCCATGCCCGAACATATTATTTATACCACCGCGCAGCTGAATGTTGTGATTGAGCCGATACAGAACGAACAGATCGTACAGGTTATAAGGCGCCACACCCTTGCCAGGAGATTTTGGCGACGTGACCGCGCTCACATCTGACATGGCATCCTGGTAATGCCAGCGCATCCCCGCCGTGACACCGCCAAGGCTGTAAGCGACACTCGTCAAGGCCTTCCACCGCGGGAAGCTGGCCCCAATAGTATTGGTTCCGGCGTAATCGACCCATGGCGTGCCGCGCAGCGTCTGCACCTCCTGATTTCTGTCGTACCCGATGTAGCTCGTAATAGCAACGTCACCGGGCAAGTGCGCACCACTGACATCTGCAAGCGCAAATTGCCAGTTGAGCTGCATGTCTATGCCATCGGTCTTCAGACCGCCGAGATTCTCGTAGGGCGTCTGGACCAGCGTCATTTGACCGGTTTGCGGATCACGCGATATCAGCTGACAGAACGGATCTGAGACTGAATAGGTCGGGTTTGATCCGTCCAGGTTGTAGCACTTGCTGAGCGTCGTGAGACCAGGAATGATCGAAATGACATTCTTGATTTCGATGTTGTAATAATCCACTGACGCCGTCAGGTGTCTCAATATAGGAGCCTCGAACGTTGAATTCCACACTACGCCAAGATTGAACGTATTAGCTCTCTCCGGCGTCAGCTTCGGATTGCCTTCGCTCACTCCTGCGGTTGCCGTGGTTGCGAACTCGTAGGAATTAATCACAGAAGCCGGAACCCCTTGAGCCTCGCAGAGCGCCGCCACCTGGGAACCGTTAGGACCTGTACGGGCACTTGAGCGGACGTCGCACGGATCGCCGATTGAAGCCGGCGGCGTTCCGAATGCAATCTGTGATCCTGAGGCAGCAGCATACAATTCGCCGATAGCGGGAGCGCGGACCGCACGTTGATATCCGCCGCGGATGAGCAGACTACGATCGGGCCGCCACTTGATGTTGCCGGCATAGGTGGAAATCCCACCCGAAGTGTCGTAATGGGAGTACCGATAGGCACCACCGAGATCGAGCCGCCGGATCAGCGGCAGATTGCGTAGTACCGGGACGTCCAGCTGCATCGCGCCTTCGGAGACCGATATCGCTCCGATTGTCGGCTTCGAGGCGATGACCGCCTGAATGTTCTGCGCCGCCAGGTTCGAGTCCGGGTGATAGACATAGTCGTTTGTGCGGTGATCGCCCAGAATCGCCATCCGCACTCGGCCTGCGGGCAGCCGGAACAGCGAGCCCTGAAACACCACCTGCTCTAGGCCCTGCGTCAGTCGCTCGGTACTGATCGCCGTGGTGCTCATGTACTGCTGGCATGCCTTGGAAATGTTCTGGCTGTTCTGCAGGCCGAATGGATTGAAGCCTCCGGCGCAGATGGAATTGCCACCGTCCGGCGCATTCAGCAACGTTTGCACTGCGCTCGTGAGAACAGCGTTGTAATTCTGTTGAACGTGATCGGTAGTGCTCCAGCTCGCGTAGGCATCCCACGTCCAGTCGCCAATCGGCAGCGCGCCACGCAGCCCGCCCAGGTATTGATCCACCGTGTAATGTTCATCCCAGGACTTCGGCGCAATCCCGACGTACCGGGCATTCCAGACGAATGGCGCCGTAGGATTCGGGCGGGAAGCAAGTAGCGTTGCCAGATCTCCGGGGATGAACGGATTGGTCACCGGAATCGTTATTGGCGTTCCAAACTGCGTAAGCGATCCGCCGCTGCTAGTAAACACGTGCCAGTCGGCATACAGTACCTGGCCGTATGCGACCAGACCGGGCGCGAGACGGTAGTTGAATTTTGCGAACAGATTGTGGCGTTTCAACGGATTTTCGAACATGATCTGGGTGCCCACGGGCATGCGCACGTTTCCACCAAGCAGCGCGTAATCCCATCCATTGTAGGTGCCGATCGGGCCCTTGTAGTTCTGTGCACCGTTCTCGGTGAACAGCGTGCCATCGTTGTTGAAGCCAAGCGGGACCGTATTGCCAACCGGAGATGTAACTCCGTATCCGCTGAACAGAGCTGAGACGGCGCTCTGGCTCGGGAGATTATTTGCAGACGGCACGAATGTGCCCTGCCCGATGTAGGACGATGGAACCTGATCGTTAAAGAACGAGCGCTTACAGCCGCAGAGTCCGGCGTTATAGGTATATCCGATCGCGACGATCAGATTTCCACGATGATGATCAAACTGGGTTCCAAAGGCCACTGATCCCTGAACTTGGCGATAGTCGTTCAGGTAGGAATTACCGTATTGCAGGTCGGCGCGAATCCCCTGCAAGTGCGAAATGGTTTTAAAATTCACCACACCGGACATTGCGTCCGAGCCGTACACCGCCGATGCGCCGCCCGTGATGGTATCAACACTCTGCACAATCGAGCTCGGAATGAGATTGATATCGACATCACCATAGATGTCAGCAGGCGGAAGCCTGCGGCCGTCGAGCAGTACGAGATTTCGATTTGGGCCCAGACCATGAAGGTTTATGGTTGCGTGTCCGCCCGTGCCCTGTCCGCCTGTGGCTGCATTTCCTGCCGGCGTAAATTGTGGCAATTCATTCAGGGCGTTCTCAAGATCAAGCTGCCCCGACTGGCGGATCTGCGCAGCGCTGGTCACGACGATCGGACTAGAGGAAACGGCGTTGGGCTGATGAATCAGCGATCCCGTCACCACGACTTCTCGTAGCGAAATCGATTCGCGTTGCGGCTTACTCACTTTCGAACCTTGGGTCGCTGGGCCGTCGCTCTGTGCGGCTCCCGGCGTGCTGATCGGTCGCGACCAAGCCGGACCAGCGGCGAACACGAGCAGTGATGCAGCGGAAACGGTTGCCAAGTGCGCCGGCCACGCTGCGACAGCGGTTCGCCGGCTGTGGGCTGTAAACATGTCTACCCCCCTTGCGGAATTTACATCAGTTAGATGAACTTCTCTGAGTGCGATTTAAAGTACACGAACTAGATCGTACATGTCAATAATGAAAGCTATCGAGGGCGAATGATTGTTGCTGTGGAGCCGTCGGTGCCGCGAGCCGGATCGTCAGTTCTAGCGCAGTGCGCGTGACTCGCTGATCAGGTTTCTTGTCGAAGGTCACGCCGCGCATGGTTATCCGGGATGAATTAGTCGGTTGCATTCGCGCCGGCCGAATTAAAGCGAGGGACGCTCGGTGCAATGGGTGAAGAGCGGATGTGCGATTGATGAAATTCAACTTGGAGGCGACATCGCCCGATTTATCCCCGCAGTCCCTATGGAGAGCGCGGCACAGCAACTTTGGATGGATGTTTGGGGTGCGCGCGGAACAGCCTCATGTGCCGATGGATAGTGCTTCTGGGTTAAGCCGGCGGCGCTCAGCTATCTTGGTAACATTTGATTGCGAAGATATCCGGGACCTTGAGGAAGCGTAGCTGCACCGTGGAACCGCACCAGGTGCCGCACAAGTGCGACACCTGGTGCCCGATCGACGTTCACCGCCTTGGGGGTATGCGGGTCACGTCACATCAGCTTTCGCTGCACTTTCTAGTCGTGCTCGGCGTTGTGCGTTGGCGTACACACCGTCAGTGCGTGGGACCGACGCCCAGCGTTGCTTCGAAGAACTTGACTGTGCGCTGCAACGCCTCAAGGCTTGCCGCTCGAGTTGCCGCGGGTGTCTTGCCGATGAAGCTGTGATTGACGCCCGGAATGACGAGCAGCTGAGCCGGGTCGCCGTGCGCGCGCAGGAGATGATAGAAGTTCCTCGATTGCTGCGCCCCAACCACAGTGTCGGCGCTGCCTACGATGAGCAGACCTGGCGGCTCACCGGATTTGACGTATGTCCACGGATTGGCGGCGTCCACCTGGGTTGGCGTGCACTCAGTGTGCGCGCACCCCAGGAACAGACGGACCAGGGAAGGAATGCGCGGGCCTTGCGCGAATTTGAACACTCCGTACCAGGTTGCGAAAGCCTGAACACACGAGCGCTGCGGCCCAGCCGGAGCAATTTTGGCCTGGCCAATGCCCGGGGCAATCTTCGGACCGCCGGAAACCGTCGGGCTGAGAGCATTAACCCGACAGCTCACCGCCGCCAGCGCAGCGAGATGCCCGCCGGCCGAACCACCCCAAACGCCGACCTCTCGTGGATTGATTTCGTACTGCGGAGCGTGGAAGCGCAGCCAGCGAATTGCCGCTTTGACATCCTGAATCGCGGCCGGGAATGGAGCTTCACTGCTAAGTCGGTATTCGACCGACGCAACGGTGTAGCCTCGCGAGGCAATCAACGCGAGGACGTCCGGCCAGTTGACGAATGCTCCCGACTGGCGCGGCTGGCCGAAGGCCCAGCCTCCGCCATGAATGTAGACAATCAACGGGTGGGGCTTATGGGGACCGGGCGGGAGATAGAGATCCAGATGAAGGGGCCTGTACCCCGGGATCACTGCGTAGGTGAGCGCTGGGTAACCGGTGACGCCGTTCGGGAAGCTAACGCGCACTGCGGGATAGTGGTCCCCCAGAACAGCGCGACTCGCCGTCGGAATTGCATTGAGAACAGCCGGCGGCAAACCCTGCGGCGCCGCGCCCGCAGATACCGCCGCAAGCACGCCGATCGTAAACCCGATGGCCGTTCGCCATTGCGATAGCAAAGACATCCAATTAGATCGACTCATCGAGCCCCTCCTATTTTTTGGTGTACGGACTAGTGCGTGTACGCGCGACGAGAATACAGCAATGATGCAAGGAGTGCCAGTGTCTTGCCGGAGCACAGAGATGGTGCGTCTGCGGGAATGGTCTAAGTAGCCCAGACACGCACCGACACCCTCCCGGGACTCGCTCATGCGGCCGAGAGGAGGTCAGGCACCAACACCTTCCGTCTACGGCACCGCCAACCATCGACTCGGCAGAGTCCTTCAGTGAAGTTCAGTCGAACCGAGAGCAGCCTCCTCCTCAGGCTCGGGCGCGAGATGGTCGGACAGGCCCGCCCCCCCCTGGCACCAAGCGGAGTTCCAAGATAGCTCGCCTTTTGAGCGCTGACCGGCTCACTCTCGCGCGCTAAGTGCAAAGGGATTTCACGACTCATTTGACGCAGACCGGATACAGGCGGTTGCGCGGCATGGCTCGATTCCACAAATCGTCACGACGCTCCCGTCGATGCGATACGAATTGCTTCCGGGAGCACAAGCTGCCTCTACGTACGGGGACACTGAAGATCCCCCCCGTCGGATGAGAGCGCCACCTCTGCACCGGAGGCGCACTCCAATGAGATGCCTCGCCGAGAATACCGGGCACGCCGCAGCAGAGGAGCGTACCGTGCGGCCGGAGCGACGGGCCTACGCAGGGCCACGCATGTCTTTCAGCGAGACAGGGGGCGGTCTCAAGCGCTGCCACATTGGTTCACCATCCAAGGCCGCCATGGCCAAGTGAGTGCTGAGCAAGATCTGTTTTGGAGCCTCTCAGTGGCGCTCGTCGTCAGCGACGGCGTTTACCCGGGAAGCGACTCGCCGAATGGCAATTGCTGCGACGATCACCGCATACTGGATTCTCGGGCTCATCCCGACATCCACTCGGCGGTTCCGCGAGGCACATGGGCGATAGCGGGCTCTGGGCAAGGATTAGTTTGAGCGCCGGCTCACTGGGGCGGCGTGCCTCCGGTTAGTGGCTGCTCCGCACAGCGCTGCTGTGAGCGATTCAGGAGTTAAGATCCTTCCTTAAACGGAGCGACCCGTCCCGAACTGCTCCCCGGCCGACCACATGAGTTGCCGATGCACCTCACCAAACAAGACCAGTCCCACACGCATTAATTCATTTTCCAGAATCGAGGTACATAGCGCGCCAGCCGACACCGCGCGATTGTACGGACTAGTGCGTTCCTGCTCGGCGAGAGTATACTGCCAAGCTGCGCGCCGCGAGGTAGGCGCATATCGCCCCGGGGGAAGTGTCGTGGAAATCACTCGTGCTTACGCATTGGTTGCAGCGGCGCGCACTCAGCATGGTCGGTTTCTCGCGCCACGCCAAAAGTGCCGACCGCTCGATTGGCTCGCACCGAACAATCACGGTCTGAATGGCCATTAGCTCCATGGACGACTCTGCCATGACCGCCTCAAGAGCACAGATTCCAGAGATTGCCGTCCGCGCGTCGCGCGCCCGCTTCGTCGTTCTGGGACTAATTACCTTTGCGACATTGATCAATTACCTTGATCGCACCGTCATCAGCGTCGCAGCACCTCTCCTGGCACGTGACCTCAAGCTGAATGACGCGCTGCTAGGAATCGCCTTCTCCGCGTTCTCGTGGACCTACACGGCGGCACAGATTCCCGGAGGTCTGCTGCTCGACCGCATCGGCTCACGTGTGACGTATTTCCTCTCTCTCGCCCTCTGGTCCCTCGTCACGGCAGCACAAGGTTTGGTGACTGGGCTCGCCTCACTCACTGGCGCCCGCCTGGCACTCGGTGTCGCCGAAGCACCCGCTTTCCCCTGCAACAGCCGGGTGCTGGCGACCTGGTTTCCGCAGGCTGAGCGCGCCAGGGCGAACGGGATATTCGCCGTCGGACAATATGTTGGCATGGCGTTTCTTAGTCCGGCACTATTCTGGATCAGTGCAACATTCGGATGGCGCGCGCTGTTCATTGGCGTCGGAGCTCTTGGCGCGACATTTTCCATCGTTTGGTATTTCTTGTACCGCGAGCCTCATGCGAGTCGGAAGGCGAACAGTGCCGAGTTGGAGCACATCGCAGCCGGCGGAGGAATCTGCTCGCGCAGCGAGGCGATACGCTTCGACTGGCACAGTGTGCGATTCCTATTGCGGCAGCGACAGATCCTTGGCGCCTCGATCGGCCAGTTCGCGAGCAACTCTACGCTTGTGTTTTTTTTGACATGGTTCCCGACCTATCTGACGACCGCGCGCCATATGTCCTGGTTGAATGCCGGATTCATGACGACGCTGCCGTTTATTGCAGCAACCGTCGGAGTATTGAGTGGAGGGTTTTTCTCCGACTTCATCCTGCAGCGGCACGGCTCGGTCAATGTCGCACGGAAACTTCCAATCGTTGCCGGCCTGCTCATGGCCTCAAGCATCGTCGCGGCCAATTTTCTGCGCAGCAACGGCCTGGTCATAGCGGTCCTCAGCTTGGCGTTCTTTGGGCAAGGCATGTGCAATCTTGGCTGGACATTGATCACCGACGTCGCGCCCGAAAGATTGGTCGGCTTGACCGGCGGCTTGTTCAATCTCTGCGCGAATCTTGCTGGAATTGTCACCCCAATCGTGATAGGTGTGATCGTCGAAGAAACCGGCTCTTTCGCTTGGGCGCTGGCTTTCATTGCTGTCGTCGCTCTCATTGGCGTACTGTCATATGTGTTTCTGCTGGGAGATGTTCGCCGGGTACAATTCACAGACGCGCGATAACATCGCTTTGACTCACCGACGTACGCGCCCCTATAATGCACTATCTAGTTCGTATATTCGGATGACATAGCATGGCGCGTCGTTCCAGCGATTTGATGCGGGACGCAAAATCAACAGAGGGTCCACCGGCACATTGCCTGTTGGGTCTAATCGGAAGCGGGATACAGGCCTCAAAATCGCCATCGCTGCATGAATCCGAAGCTGCTGCGCAAGGGATGGTCTGCCGGTATGAGCTAATAGACCTCGACCAGCTGCGCGTCGGGGTAGATCAGCTGCCGGCGCTGCTCGCCGAAGCAGAGCAGCGCGGCTTCGCAGGTTTGAACGTGACGTACCCGTGCAAGCAAGCCGTGATCTCGTTTCTGCACGAGCTCAGCCCGCAGGCACGGATTATTGGCGCGGTCAACACAATCAAGTTTGCCGGCGGTCGGCGCATCGGCTTCAATACTGACGCGTGGGGCTTCGCGGAAAGCTTTCGTCACAACATGCGGGATAGCGCGCTCGATATAGTGACTCAGGTGGGCGCCGGCGGCGCTGGGGCCGCGACCGCGTTTGCGCTACTCGAGCTCGGAACACAGGAACTTCGGCTGGTAGATATCGACATGCGGCGGGCGCAAGCGCTCGTTGAGAGCCTCGCTGCGCAATTCCCTGAGCGGCTCATCCGTACGTGGAACCGTCTAGATGAGGCATTGCGGGAGTCGCGGGGCGTGGTGAATGCGACTCCCATGGGTATGGCTAAACACCCCGGTTCGGCCGTCGCACCAGAGTTGCTGCGCCCCGAACTATGGGTGGCGGACATCGTCTATTTTCCCCTGAATACGCTCTTGCTCCAGACCGCGCAGGCGGTCGGGTGTCGGACGCTCGATGGTGGCGGCATGGCAGTCTATCAAGCTGCGCGTGCATTCGAAATCTTCACCGGTCGCCCAGCCGACCCAGCGCGAATGCGGCAGCATTTCCGCCGTCTGGTCTCCCAGTGACTTATTGCATCGGCTAACGAGGGGCAGCGCCACTCACATCCGGCACAAGCCAGACCGGCACGATGCTGCACGTTTGGTCTGACGGTCGACGGCACCGCTCTCAGTGAGTGCGCGCACCTACTTTGAGCTGGCAAGGGGATTAAGCAGCACGAGTCGCTCAACCGCCTCTGTGATCAGGCGCTTCTGGCTGAGCAGAGTTTTCGCCTCCGACAGGTCGCGCCTGAATATCGCACCTACGGTGTGCCGGTTCGATACTCGAAAGAAGCAGAAGGAACTGATCAGCAGGTGCACGTCGAAGGCGGTGATATCGCTGCGGAAGATCCCATCCGCCCTCCCGCGCTCCAGGATACCCTCTACCGTATCAATCGCGCTGACGTTGATACCCCGAATCGACGACAGTTTCTTCAGGTGCTCAGCGTAATGGATATTTTCCACCGCGATCAGCCGGATGAAGCTGGGATGACTTTCGTCGTAATCGAAGGTGATCTCCACGAGACGGCGCAGCGCCTCTCGCGGCGGCAGCTCCTTCAGGTGAGTCTGGCTCTCCCGAGTACGTATGCCATTGTACGCTTGCTCCAGCACGGCTCGATACAGCCCCTCCTTGCTGCCGAAGTAATAGTAAATCATGCGCTTGGACGTACGGGTGCGCTCGGCGATCGCATCCACGCGTGCGCCTGCAAGACCGTACTCGGCAAACTCTTCCATGGCGACGGCAACGATGTCCGCCTTGCTGCGCTCGGCATCCGTCTGGTCCGGCAGGCTGCTAGGCAGGGGTTCCGCTCTCTTCTTCTTGGCCATATTGTGTCGCCGTGGCTGAGTCGTGATCGTGGACACTCCGCCGGCCGAAGGCCGGCGATACAAGTGCAATATCCAAATGAAATCATAAACCAGCCCCCTCGCCAATCTCAGTCTGCCAAATCCGCCGCACCCCCCTGTCGCAAGCACCGCCCGCCCTACCCCTCCCTGATTTCCCCCCGGATGAGGAGGCATCCTCATCTTGATGTACGATCTAGTTCGTGTATATTGAATTTCCCCCCAGCATCGGGAGCAGACCATGGCGAGCACGACGAGCGCGAATCCTCGTGGCAAAGAACTCACTGACAGTGCCCGTATCGACATCGACTCAATGATTTCGCGTGCACGCACCGCTATGTCCGCAGTGCGTCACTACGAGCAGCCACAGATAGACCGTCTTTGCCAGGCACTCGGTTGGGCTACCGCGAACGAGACAACATTTTCGCGGATCGTTGCAATGAGCGTTGCTGAGAGCGGGCTCGGCGACCCTGAGGGGCGCAATTCCAAGCGATTCAAGATCATGGGCGTCCTCCGCGATGCATTACGGCAACCGAGCGTCGGGATCATCGAGACGAATCCAGCAAAGGGCATTGTCAAGTACGCCAAGCCCGCCGGCGTGATAGCCTCGCTCGTACCAACGACCAATCCCGAGCTGACTCCGCCATATACCGGCATTTACGCTCTTAAGTGTCTAGACGCAGTCATCTTCTCTCCGCATCCGCGCTCTAAGAAGACGACATTCGAAATGGTTCGGGTGATGCGCGAGGCCATCAGCCGCCAAGGTGCGCCGGCCGACCTCTTCCAGTGCATTGAGGTCCCGAGTATCCCTTCCACGCAATATCTAATGTCGCAATGTGATCTGACACTTGCGACCGGCGGACAGCCGATGGTGAGGGCGGCGTACAGCTCTGGCAAACCAGCCTACGGAGTGGGCGCTGGAAATTCTACGATGGTCATCGATGAAACCGCAGACATCGCCATTGCGGCTCGGAACACGCGAATGTCAAAGACGTCCGATTTTGGATCGGGATGCTCGGCGGATGGCAACATCCTAATTGACGCTCGAATCTACGACGTCTTCCTCGCGGCACTTGTCGAAGAAGGCGGATTCTTGACGACCAAAAGCCAGGCGGAAGCAATCGAGAAGGTCATGTGGGATGCCAGTGGTGCACGCCTCGCCGATACCGTCGCATGCCCGCCGCAGGTCATCACGGCGCGCGCCGGTTTCAGCATTCCCGAAGACCGTAAGTTCCTCATCGTTGAGGCCGATGCGATCGGTAAGCAGCACAATTACTCCCGCGAGAAGCTCACGACACTGCTCGCAGTCTATCGCTACAGTGGTTTCGATCAGGCGCTGCGCATGGTGGAACAGATCTACGAGGTCGGTGGCAAAGGCCACTCGTGTGGAATCTACTCCCACAACGATGAACACATCGACCAACTTGCACGCGTCGCGCCGGTGAGCCGCATGATGGTCCGGCAGCCGCAATCTAAGGCAAACGCCGGCTCGTTCACAAATGGCATGCCCATGACATCGAGCCTTGGCTGCGGGATCTGGGGCGGAAACATCACCAACGAAAACATCCATCTGAAGCATTTCATGCAGACCACCTGGGTCAGTCGGCCGATCCCAGAAGATCGACCATCGGATGCAGAGCTATTCGGCGAATTTCTCAACACAGAGGTGTTCTGACGCCATGCGTAATACCGTCGCACACCAATTGATCCGTTATCTAGAACGCCGTGGCGTACGGCACGTATTCGGTCTTTGCGGCCACACAAACATCGCCGTGTTGTCGGCGATGGCGGATAGCAGCTTAAAATTCGTGAATGTGCGACATGAACAGGTGGCAGCTCACGCCGCCGATGGATATGCGCGGATCACCGGCAAGGCATCTGTGCTTCTGACCCATCTCGGACCCGGGCTGACCAATGCGGCCACCGGCGTAGCCAATGCAGCACTCGACTGCATTCCCATGGTGGTGATTTCCGGAGACGTACCCTCTCACTATTTTGGCAAGCACCCTCATCAGGAAGTCAATCTGCACTCGGACGGCGCTCAGTACGAAATCTACCGCCCATTCGTCAAACGCGCCTGGCGCGTCACAGATCCGCAGCTCTTCCCCGAGACGATTGACAAAGCGTTCGCACTGGCAGAGAGCGGACAGCCTGGCCCGGTGCTCGTCGACGTTCCGATGGACGTGTTTTCCGCGACAATCAGCCCGGAGGCGTTTGCCCGCCTTGAGCACAATACCGGAGTTTTGCGTGCACCGTCTATGTCGGCGCAAACCGCGCGTGAAATCGTCAAGCATCTGCACAACGCCAAGCAACCGCTGATCTACGCTGGCGGTGGAGTCCTCTTGGCCCGGGCGAGCGAAGAGCTTCAGGCTTTCGCCGAGCACCTCAGTATTCCGGTGGCGCACAGCCTGATGGGAAAGGGGGCGCTCGCGGATGACCACCCCTTGGTGCTCGGGATGACAGGCTTCTGGGGCACGTCGCTCGTCAATCAGGCCTGTCTTGAGGCAGACTGGGTATTGGGTCTCGGCACGCGATTCAAAGAGGCCGACTGTAGCTCATGGTATCGAGACTACACGTTTAACATCCCGCCCACCAAGCTGATCCACATCGACATCGAGCCGATGGAAATCGGGCGCAATTTCCCGACGGAGCTTGGTGTCGTTGCGGAATTGAAGCAAGCGCTTACCTCGCTGACTGAGGCTGCGCGCGAGTTGCACCCGCGGGGTCGCAGAAACCACCTGATCGTCGACCGCATCGCCAAGTTCCGCAAGGAATTTGCTGAGAGAAATCGCAAGATGCAGACGAGCGACGCGTTCCCGATGATGCCTGAGCGTATTCTCGCTGATGTTCGCGCCGCGTTGCCGCGTAATGCAATCATTACGACCGACGTGGGCTGGAACAAGAACGGTGTCGGACAGCAGTTCCCGATACTCACCCCTGGATCGGTTCTCACGCCGGGCGGCTTCGCGACCATGGGGTTCGGCCCTCCAGCGGCGATCGGCGCGAAACTCGCAAGTCCCGAGCGGGTGGTCATTTCCCTAGTCGGTGATGGTGGATTCGGCCAAAATCCGGCGGCGTTGGCCACGGCGGTCGAACAGGGTCTACCGGTCATCTGGCTGGTCATGAACAACAACGCGTACGGAACCATCGCCGGCTTGCAGAAGGCCGCTTACGGCATTACGCATGGCACGGTGTTCCCAGCAAGCGAGGATCCATTGACTCAGGTGCCGGACTACGCCCAGATCGCGCGGGCTTACGGCGGCGAAGGCGAGCGCGTGCGATCGGCCGATGAACTCTCTGCGGCGCTACAGCGTGCGTTAGCCTCGAAACGCCCCTACGTCATCGATGTCCCGATGAAGAACAACCCTACGCCGACGACTGGGCACTGGAATATTCTTGACATCTACTCGCCGGAGAAAGCGATTGAGCATGCGGCAACTGCCTAGGGAGGCGCCATGAGCGACAAAATTCTCATCAGCGAGGTCGGCCCTCGCGACGGCCTTCAGAGCATCGGCCGTGTGATGCCACTGGAGTCGAAGAAGCGGTGGGTCAGTGCCGAAGCGGCCTGTGGTGTGCGAGAAATTGAAGTCGGCAGCTTCGTCTCACCAAAACTGCTGCCTCAAATGGCCGACACCGCTGAGGTGGTGGCCCATGCGCTTAGCATACCGGGGCTCACGGTGTGCGCACTAGTGCCGAATCTTAAGGGCGCCGCAGCCGCGATTGCCGCGGGCGTGCACAAGATCACCATTCCGTATTCGGCTTCTGACACTCATCTGATGAAGAACGTCCGGCGCACACCACAGCAGATGATGGAGGAGGTCACTGGGATCGTTTCGCTGCTGCGGACACTTACGCCGGAGCGTCGGCCAAGGTTCGAAGGGGCGATTTCCACTGCATTCGGTTGCACCTATGAGGGCGCGGTTCCGGCCGACAAGGTGGTCGCACTTGCGGCGTCCCTGATGCGGGCTGGTTGCGATGAGGTGGGACTGTCAGACTCGACAGGTTACGCTAATCCCACGCAAGTGAGGGATCTTGTACGACGTACGCGCGCCGAGGTCGGAATCGCTGCCTTCGATGGATTGCACCTGCACAATACTCGGGGCCTGGGTCTTGCGAACGTGCTCGCCGGACTGGAGGTTGGTATCAGCACTTTCGACAGTTCGCTCGGAGGCCTCGGGGGCTGTCCCTTTGCCCCTGGCGCATCTGGCAATGTGGTGACCGAGGATCTGGTGTTCATGCTGCAGGCGATGGGGCTGCGGACCGGGATCGATCTACCTGCGCTGCTGCGCGTGCGGGAAATCCTCCTCCAGTCGCTACCCGGCGAACCGCTCTACGGCTTCACACCAAATGCGGGTCTGCCCCTGAGCTTTGAACCGCCCCGGATATAATTCTCCCCGTAGCGACGACGCATTTCATCGCGGGGTAAGTCTCTGCAGATTCGGTCAGGCGTTGACTACTGGCGAAGCAGTCTGGCAAAGATAGGTGCGGGCCCTTGCGAGACAGCGCCGCGCAAATTCACGCGGACCGAGATCGGCGAGCAAACGGCTGTTTGGCAGCTCGATCGAGTATGGCATGTGTGGCAGATGGGCCAGGATGCGGCGTACGTCGATGCCGCCTTCACCAAGCAGACGCCGATCCTCCCGTGCGACCCGTTTCAGCTCAGCATCGGAGCTCGAGTACTCCGCCGGTCCGTCGCAAATCTGCGCGTAGTGGAACCACTTGGCCGGTAGTTCCTCCAGCTCGTCGATCGAACATCCGGATCTGTCGAAATGCAGTGTGTCGACGCAGATGCCGATATTCGGGTATGCGCAGTCACGCACAATCTCCGCGGCTTCAGCCAGAGTACGGATGCCGGCGAATGTAACGAATTCCAAATCGACCGTCAGACCAAGTGGCAGGGCGAGTTCACAGAGCTCGCTGAGGTGATCCAGAATGAATGTACGCTCGGTCGTATCCCAAACGCTCGTCAGGACGTGTCGCCCACGCAGTTCAGCCGCAGCCTGCAACGCCGGCAGGTATCCCTTCACATCCACTCCGGGATAGATTCGCGCCAGCTCGATATCGAGCAGCTGGATTCCCGTGGCGCGAAGCGCCGCTTTTGTGCGAGCAAGAAGAGTTCGATCGGTGCCGAGAGGGTAACGCGGCTCGCCCGGCTGGCCGAATGCAATCGGCCGGAAACTCACATATTCATAGCCGGTGGCAGCAGCGATTTCCGTCAGCTCCGGCGGTGCACATTGCATCAGCGTCAGCTGTGCGAGCGAAAACTCGGGCGCGGCCGGCCGACTGACGATCCGTGGAAAGCCGGCGAATCGACTCGCCTTGGCGTCGGGGATCTGCCTATGGTGGACCTTGTGCATATTCGTGCATCCCGTCTACTGCACAACGACCATAGCACCGGGAAATTCGCGAAAATATTGCCGTTTTGGCGGTCGGGCATAACATGACCGCATACTCAGGTGAGCCCAAGAGTGGGTCTCTCGTAAGTTCACCGTGACACCCATCGCATCTGTCGAGGCCGGCGTATGCGATCAGCGGGCGCGCGATCCGGTTTACTGCCAGCGACTCATGAGATCACGAAATGTTAGTCCGGCGGCCGACAGAGGACGGTCACAGGCACGGTGAAAATACATGCGGAATGGCTTGCGGAACTCGGTACCGACGCAGATCAGGTTCGGAAACACGTTGCCGGCAACCGTGAATGCGTCAATGAGCGCAATGCCATCGCCCTGCTCGACCAGAGCGCACGCCGATTCTGCGAAGCGGACGAGGTACTGCATGCGCGGGGTCAATCGGGAAAGCGCGAAGAACTCCGCCACGACCTGTCCATGAGGCGTATACGCATCAAAGCCAATGAGTGGCTCCGCGGCGATGTCCTGCGCGGTGAGCGTCTTGGAATGGCTCAAGGGATGACCCTGTGGAACCGCACATACCAGCGCGGCTGGAGCGAATGGCTCGGATTCGATGCGCGGATCATTGATGGGAAAAATGGTGCAGGCGCACTCACCCTGACCGTATATCAAGTAGTCAATCACCTGCGACACCGAAAGAATGTCGAGTTTCACTGGCAAGGACGGAAATTCACGGCGCAGCTGTGAAATGACCGACGGTACGACGAAGCGGCCGAGGCTTGGGGAGGTCCCTACGGACAACCGCCCGGTTTGACCACTCGCGATTCGTTCCACCGCCTCCTGCAGCGACTCCAGATGCTGGTGCAAGGACTGCACCTCGCGAAACAGCGCTTGTGCCTGCGGAGTCGGCAGCAACCGGCCCGCTCGTCGCTCGAACAGCTCCATGCCAAGACGTGATTCGGTGTATTTGAGCATGCGGCTCACGTTCGGCTGGGACACGTGCAGCACGGCGGCCGCGCCGCTGACCGTTCCGGCCTCCATGACCGCGCGGAAATATTCGATCTGCTTCAGGCTGAGGCGGGTCAACGGGACACTGTTCGGGGTGCGAGAAATTGTACGGACTAGTTCGTCTGTGAAACAAAGCTAGGTCTTGCTGCGAATTCTGTCAATGCCAACTGCAATGAGCGGCGCAGCGGCATGGGGGCGGCGGCCGCAAGACCGGGCAGGGCTGAGGTGTGGCATAGCGACCCTGCAAAGGCCGCTCCCAAGAAGCCCTCGGTGTGCGCGACCGGTTTGGGTAGGATCGCGTACGCCCGATTCGCTTGATGGGATCGCCTGATCCGGGATCAGCGACTTGCGCGCCGGACCTCTGCAGCCGCCTCCGCTCCCGAACACAGCAGTGAGTGCAGGGCGAGGCGCATCAGATCTGCGGCCGTGGGCCTGCGGACCAGGGTCATCGCGGGGGCATAGGCGATCTCGTGCAGTAGTGCGCCGAGGGTTTCCCCGTCTGAGTCGATGGCCGGGAATCGGGTGAGCAGGTAATCACCCAAACGTCGCCAGTGTCCGCGGATGACCTCCTCCTGACGCTTGAGCGAGGCGCCTTGTGGTCCCACCAGCCGCGCATGCTCGAGGATCGTGAGTGACCAGCTGCCGCTGCGCGAGGTCGCATCGGCCCAAGCCGCCAGAGCCTCGATCACCGCGAGGTCATCTTCTGCTTCGCCGAGCTTCGCGATCAGTTCGTTCAAGCCCTCCTGGCCCTGCGCCTCAAGGACCGACAGAAAGATAGACTCCTTATCCTCGAAATTCGAATACACGGCGCCCTTGCTGAAGCCGGCTGTAGCCGCAATGCGCTCTACGGTCGTCGCTGCATAGCCATCCCGCCGGAATAGCTCACGCGCTGCCCTCAGCAACCGCTGGCGCGTGATCGCCTGACTCTCCGCTCTGCTCAATCGTGTCATCCCGCGTCCCTCCGCGCCGGATCTTGTACCTTGACATTTCGAATACCAAAGGGTATTTAGATACTTGATGGAATTTTATATCCTGATTGCAGCCCTGGGTATCTGCTGAGGCCTGGAATCACCCCGATGCGCCGCCCCCTGCACAGCAGGCTCCGTAGGACAAGTCGCTCTCGTTCGAGCACTGATACGCATGGAGCGTTCTGATGAATCCACGTCGGCACACCGTCATTCACGCCTTTCCTTGCTTTCATAGATCGCACACGCGCGGCGACAGCGCCTCGCGGCATGCGCAGCGTTGCTGCCGCACCAGGACCGAAATACCCCGACGCACCCGCCTCCTCGCCGGTCGGACTCGCTTGGTAATGAGCAGCAGCGACGCTGCTCCGAACAGTTCGGGTCCCTCGCGATGCAGCTCGCGCAGGGCGAGGTTCCGCGTGACTTAAGGCCTTCTCCCGACCTTGTCCCCCTAGGGAATCCGTCATGCCACAAAAGCGTCCAGGCGATTACCACATTCTCGAACCGGGCAGTCCTCATCCTCAAGGCTGGAACATCCCGGCCGTCAATGATCTGCGCTCGGCCATCGAACTGCTGAAGACGATTCCCGGGCAGTACATCGAGACGGATCGTCCGGTCGACCCAATTGCGGAGCTCGCGGGCGTCTATCGGCACGTAGGCGCGGGCGGCACCGTCATGCGCCCGACTCGCATCGGTCCAGCAATGAGCTTCAACAACGTCAAGGGCTATCCCGGCGCTCGTGTATTGGTCGGGCTGCTCGCCAGCCGCGAGCGCGTCAGCGCCCTGCTCGGCGCGCCGGTGCGCGAGCTCGGCGTTCAAATGGCCGAGGCGCGCAAGAATGTCACGCCACCCATAGTGATCGGCCGTGCAGATGCACCGTGCCAGGAGATGGTGCACCGGGCTGATGAGGAAGGCTTTGACTTACGTACGCTCCTTCCAGCACCCACAAATGGCATGCAGGATGCGGGACCGTACTTCTGCCTGGGACTCGTCCTCGGCAGCGATCCGGCTGATCGCGACAATGTCGACGTCACGATTCATCGCCTCTGCGTCCAAGGGAAAGATGAAATCTCGATTTTCTTTGCCCCCGGGCGGCATATCGACGTCTTTCGCGAGAAGGCCGAATCCATCGGCAAGCCGTTACCGGTCTCAATCAACATGGGCCTGGATCCGGCGGTTTATATCGGTGCCGAGTTCGAAGCACCGACCACGCCATTTGGATTCAATGAGCTGTGCGTCGCCGGCGGGCTACGCGGCCAGCCCATCGAGCTTGTCGAGTGCCTGACGATTCCGCAATGCGCCATCGCCCGCGCGGAAATCGTGATTGAGGGAGAAATCCTACCCCACGTGCGGATTGCCGAAGACCGCAATACCGGCACCGGTAAGGCAATGCCGGAGTTCCCCGGATACACCGGTGAGGCACATCCTGCGCTGCCAGTCATCAAGGTCAAAGCCGTCACCACGCGTCGCAACCCCATCTTGCAGACTCTGGTCGGTCCGGGTGAAGAGCACGTGACGCTTTGCGGCATTCCCACAGAAGCCAGCATTCACATCGCCTGCCAGGATGCTCTGCCCGGACTCGTCACGAACGTCTACGCGCATAGCGCAGGCGGCGGCAAGTATCTCGCGATACTGCAGGTGCACAAGCGCAATGCCAATGACGACGGCCTGACACGACAAGCCGCACTAGTCGCACTCGGAGTCTATCGCGAACTGAAGAACTTAATCCTCGTCGACGAGGACGTCGACCTATTCGATTCAAACGACGTCTTATGGGCGATGCAGACACGCTACGCCGGCGATCTCGATACCATTTTCATACCGGGGGTCGCAGGGCACGTGCTCGACCCATCCCAGACGCCGCTCTACGACCCACGCGTATCATCAAAGGGCACCACCACAAAGACGATTTTTGATTGCACGGTGCCATTCAAGCTCAAAGAGCATTTCGTGCGCGCCCGGTTCATCGATGTCGATCCCAGTCTTTGGGCGCCTTCCCTGTTTGGGAGCTACACATGACAGACGACAGTGGCGCGGCCCGGCGCCTGATCGTTGGCATCACCGGGGCCAGCGGCACCATTTTCGGCATTCGCGCCCTTCAGCTGCTACGAACACTCGGCATCAAGACTCACCTGATCATCTCGAAAGCGGGCGATCTGACCCGAGCTCACGAGACCGACCTGAGTCGTGAGGAACTGCATGCTCTGGCCGATGTGGTCCATCCGATTGGCGATGTCGGCGCCTGCATTGCAAGCGGCTCGTTCAAGACGCTCGGAATGCTGATTGCCCCCTGCTCCGTCAAAACGCTCGCCGAAGTCGCCACCGGCGTGACCAGCACACTGCTCACCCGCGCCGCTGATGTGGTATTGAAGGAGCGGCGCCGCCTCGTCCTGATGGTCAGAGAGGCACCCCTGCATGCCGGGCACATCCGCAATATGCTGGCGGTGACTGAAATGGGCGGCATCGTCCATCCGCCCGTGCCCGCGTTCTACACCCACCCGCAGAGCATTCAGGAATTGGTCGACCACTCGCTCGGTCGTGCGCTCGACTGTCTCGGAATCGATTTGCCCGACTTGCCGCGATGGACTGGCTCGATCCAATCGCGAAAAGCTCGCCTATCGCTCAATGTGACGTCATTCAAGCGCTGAGGCTCCCACGACGACAGCCATCCACATCAAGTGCTTCGCGTCCGACTCTTACCCACGACGTCATTGAGCAGGAGGATTCGGCGCGAAATCACTTATACACTGCATCGGGCCACCTGGAATCCCTTAGTACATCTGCTTCGGCTTCGTCACGGAAGGGGTCGGGATAAAAGGCTTCGGCGGATGTGCGAGCAGAAATGCAATGCCCGCTGCATTGAGCTTCTCGAGGTGGATTCGACGCCCGAGCACCGTCCGGTACGGATCAGACTGTTCAAAGGGTACGAACTTCACGCGCGGCGTATTTGGGTTTCCAGTCTTGGCAAATGCGAGGATGACCCCCTGCATCTCGCTCGCCAGTCGCCGGTCAAGGGCTTTCCAGTCGCGGGTGACACGGAATCGATTATAGGTTTCGTAAGTGCCGAGCCAATATGGGACATCGCTGAAGTGGTTGGCGTCTGCAGTAGCGGGATTGAAATCGGAAAATCTCACCCCCGGGGCATATGGTTGCACATGCGAGAAAAGATAGAGGAACGCAGGTGCCTTGCCGGTCTTTGCCTGAAGGCTCGCCCAGGTGAGCGCAGCGAGCCCCATACCACAGTCCTGAGCGACCAAGTGTGCCTGACGGATGACATCGGCATTGGTGTGGGCCGGCCAGGCGGCCAGGAATTGCGATGCCGTCGCGCCGAACATCTCGTGCGCCCGGCGGCGATAGCCCGCCACCGTCCTCGCCTGCAGCAGCGGAATGCCAGTCCAGAGATCGTTGGCTGTCGAACCGACGAGGACGGGGATATGCAGCTCCCGTCCCTGCTCAAACGCACGCCGTGGACTCTCTGGAAGCACGTAGCCATCGACGTCCGGCCGAGCCCGGTAGTGCAATTGCGCGGCAAGTTGAATCAATTTGTCCGGCGCCATACCACGCAGTTGAGCCAGACTCTTTACGTGCAAATCCCGCATGAGATGCGTTCCGTCCGATTCGGCCTGCCGCAGAGTCGGCACGCTCAATGGTCCGCGCAGCACCGAGGAGCCGCTGATGCCGATCGCGCGCTCGAACAGACCCCGTGCCAACGGACTGGATTGCAGGGCATTAATCGACATCGAACCCGCTGATTGCCCGACGACCGTAACATTTTCCGGATCGCCACCGAAGGCGCGGATATTGCGCTGTACCCATCGCAGCGCTGCAAGCTGATCGAGCAACCCATAGTCACCACTGGCATGATGGCGCGACTGTGCGGTCAGCTGCGGCAGGGCAAAGAACCCGAGCACCCCGACCCGGTAGTTGGCCGCCACATAGATCACTCCCTGGCGGGCGAGATGCCTGCCGCTATAGATATCAAGATTTCCAGAGCCGATCTGGTAGGCACCGCCGAAGATCCAAACCACGACGGGAAGTTTCGCGCCACGATGGGCAGTGACCGGCGCCCAGACGTTCAGGTACAAGCAGTTCTCAGAAAGAACCTGTGCACCGAAGTAATGATTGATACTTGGCGCACGCATCGGTTGCAAGCACGACGGACCTTTTGAATCCGCTGTATAGATGCCCTTCCACGGCTTCACCGGTTGCGGCGCCCGCCACCGATTCCCCCGCACTGGCGGAGCGGCAAACGGAATGCCGTAGTAAGCCTTCACACCATGTGCGAGGAGCGTGCCGTCCAACCGGCCGGAGTCAATCTTAATCGGATCGCCGGGGACGTGATGCATCACTCCGCCCGCGTGCGCGACAGAGCTCATTCCACTGATCACCAACGTGACGTATAGCGCAAGGAGGTTAAGCGGACGGAATTTCAACATGCGGTTCACCTCGTTCGGACGCGGAAGAAATTTGCGCCGACTGCTGTTCTTGCACGCATGACCCGAATGCGCGCCACGGGCCCGATTTGGAAGTCATTTGGCGGCCCGCCAAACTGTAAGCACGGACCGGTTCGTTCATACCGAAATTTACCTCTGGAGGCGACAGCG
Organism: Pseudomonadota bacterium; assembly: GCA_021808195.1. The sequence goes on along the minus strand of JAKBCE010000005.1, from coordinate 38,222 downwards.
CGTCAACCGGAATAAGCTGACGTCCATGGTCAGCGCGCTGAAAATGGGCGCGTTGGTGGAGACTTCCCACCCGCAATGAGCACTGAACGCCTGGGTTTTCCGGTCCGAAGACACCGGGAGGTCTCACGGCAGACGCGAAATGCCCGATGCACGGACTGTGTAATGGAAAGAAAAATTGCGATGATGCGCCGGCTCGCGTCGAGACCAACCTCGACGTCCCTCACTTGCCTCGCAGCTTCCACAGATTCGGCTCATTTCATAGGCTACCCTGACTTGCAGCAACTCGGTCGTCTCACTGCGTGAGCTTTACCCTCCCGCGAGGCTCCCGGATGGCCGGTCGAATGCACAGTAAGTATTGGTGCGTCAGTTCTTCACCGGATAACGCCGCGATCCATCCTTAATGCACCACACGTCTCTTGCGACGCTCCGGCTCATTTAGGGACCGATTCGCGTTCGCACTTCAGGATCAGATCGGCCCGCACCAACGCATACGCTCTGCGCGATGTGATCGGACGACGTTGGCACTCTGTGCGCATCCACACGGCACTCCCGCCTGGGCGATTCCCTTCACGCTCACTTCAGTCATTGCGGTTGAAGCGGGAGACCCGATGCGGCCCCTTGGGCCACCGAGCCGCCGCCTGAGTAGACCCTCCTCGCCGTCAACCAGGGGTCACGGTCGAGCGCGGGCGATGCTGAGTTCGTTCGGTACGGCGCGCACAGGCTGCCGTGCGACGGTGAGTGGATTCTGCAGGGCATATTCGAGCCTGCCGAGTGCCTGCTGCGCCTTAATGAACACAGCGAGTCGCTGCTGCGTGCCGGCTTGATAGGCGAGACGGGCATTCGCCAGATCGAGCGGTTGCAATTCGCCGGCTTTGACCTCGGCAACCACCGAGTGAAGTGCGCGCCGCAGTCCCCGCAGTAAGGAATTGGTCGCTTCGAGCTGTGCACGAGCCGAATCGTAGGCTGTGACCGCCCCATCAATCTGGGTAATGGCGTTTGCCTGCACCAACCGAAAATGTGCGGCAGCCAACGCACGCCGCGCCTTTGCCTCAGCGATGGGGCCCTGGTTTTGATTCAAGATGGGGAGCGGCAGGGAGAGCCCGAGGTCCCACTTGTGGTCGCCTGCAAGCTGCGCGTTCCAGGCGAAGCCCGGGCCGAGACGAATATCGGGCCACTGACGCGCAATCTGAAGCTGTAAAGCAGACTGACTGGCAGCGTAACGCTCGAGAGCCGCGCGGACATCCGCGCGCTCAAGAAGTGCCTCTTGCCTTACCGCCGGTCGGGTCAAAGCGAGTGGCAGTGCCCGCAGGTCGGCAAACGAGAATCGCACCTCGGTGAGAGCTGTCAGGGGCACTCCGATGGCCCCGGCGAGCAGGATGCGCGATTGCCGCAGACGACCGACCACAGCCTGTCTGGCGACGAGGACACGATCCAGTGCAATTCGCGCCTGCGCCACCTCGTAGCTCGAGACGTTACCGGCCTGGAGCTGCCCTTTGAGCAAGCGCAGCACTTCTCGGCGCGTCCTCGCCTCCTCCTCGAGCAACGCCGCTGAGCGGCGCGCCGCATACAGCTCGAGCAGTGCACCACGCAGCCGACTGCGGATGCGCCAGAGCGTTCCCACCAAATCCCAGCGTGCCGCCGCAGCCTGGTGCCGCGCCTCCGCAAGGCGATCCCCACGCCGTCCTGCCGTCTCAATCGTCCAATCGAATGTCAGCGGAACCACCCAGGGGTGTATCGCTCCTGGAACACCTGCGTCATAACCAGGCGTTACGGCAATCGACGGGTTGGGTCGCTCTGCGGCCGTCACGCGCATCGCCTGTGCAGCAAGCAGTCTCGCGCGCGCCTCGGCTAGCGCAGGTTGATAATAAAATGCCGTCAGCGTCAGCGCTTTCAGACCCCAAACGGCACGGGGCGCAGGCGCAACGACATGATTGGCGGCCAGAAACGCCCGCAGCCCCGGCGAGTGCAGCGAGCGCGCGTCAAAGCGCGCCATGCTGCTTCGCGCGGACAGGGGCTTCGGCTGAAAATGGGCACAGGCGACGAGTTGACCCACACATCCCAAGATCAATGCGACGCGTACCGCCCCTCCGGCATGGTGCCCCGGCGATGCGGTCAACTTACGCCGGCCTGTCGTCTTTGCCCGCATGATCATTTAGGCACTATACTAGAGCCTGACGGGGGATGTTATACCTAAACCAGCCTGTAATGTCGGTTAGCTTTTGGCGGCGCCGAGGATAAGCCACTCCGAGTGTCTTTTGCCGTACGAGTGGACAGCGTCTCGCTGCGGCCGGAGTTGGGAAGTGCCTCTCGCAGCGCCCTGATACGGCGCGAGGGCGCCAGGACGCGACCGAAGCCAGCTACCAGAAATTCGAGCACTGGAGTCCGCCGATGACGCCGCTGAAGTCCCTGTTGCTGCCCCTCGGCGCGGTACTGGCGCTGTCGATCGCGTTGCGCGCCCCGGCCCGCCAGCCAGGGACAGCAGCGCACCACCGCATGAGCCTGCCTGCGCTGAGCGCAGCCCAGCAGCACGCCGTGGGCATCATCATCGCCACAGTGCCGGTGGTAGATCTGCCACAACACATCAATGCGTACGGTCACGTGCTCGATCCGTCGGAACTGGTGGCCGATGCGAGCCAGCTGGAGTCAGCACGAGTCGTGGCCCGGGCGGCCGCTGCGGAAGCTGCGCGCCTGAAGGGGTTGTATCGCAGCGCGAACACTTCCCTGAAGGCACTGCAGTCGGCAGAAGCGGCGCGGACGGAAGCTCAAGCTCACGCACGACAGGCGCGGGCGACGTTCCGGCTGCATTGGGGACCTCTTGCGCACCTGCGTTCAGCGCAACGCGCGCGGCTGATCGACGCAATCATCGACGGCCGTGTGCTGCTTCTGCGCGCCGACCTGATCGGCCGTCACAGCCTCGGCACGCTCCCCCGGCAGGCAATGGTCGAGGTCGACGGTCTGGGGGTTCCGGCGCGTGTCCTCGGCATACTCGCCCAGTCGTCCCACATGCAGAGCGTGGGGGTATTGTTGCAGATGTCACATCCACCCGCGGGCCTCGGCCCTGGTGCCCGCCTGCCCGTGGCGCTCGATGGCCGTGCCCTCGATGGCCGATTAGTGCCGAAAGGCGCACTGCTGTACGGGCAGCGGGGCGCCTACGTTTACCACGTGCTGCCGCGGAAGACCAAGGACGGAGACACAAGGTTCGCGCCGTTGCGGGTCATGCCGCTGCAGGCGGTCGACGGGTCCTGGCTGGTGACCGGACTGCACACAGGCGATCGGATCGTCGTGCAGGGTGCGGGCGTGCTCTGGTCCCTGCAGGGGCTGGGCAGCGTTGCCGGTGACAACGACTGATGCTCAGCGCCATCGTCCGTGCCTCACTGGCCCATCCGCGCATCGTCACCGCGCTCTCGGTATTGATCGCGATCCTGAGCTTTCGCGCCTTGCTGCACGCTCGGTTCGACGTCTTCCCGAACTTCGCGCCGCCACACGTGACGGTGCAAACCGAAGCACCCGGTCTAGACGCCCAGCAGGTCGAGGCACTCGTCACGCGACCGCTCGAAGGAATGTTGGCTGGCACCGAAGGCGTCAACACGCTGCGCTCGAAGTCGATGCAGGGACTGTCGGTGATCAAGATCGTGTTCAGGCGCCGCGGCAACCCCTACCGGCAGCGTCAGGTGGTCACCGAGCGCCTGGCCGGGGCCGCCGCGGTCTTGCCGGCCGGTGTCGGCTCACCGCTCCTGTCGCCACTATCGTCGTCGATGCAGTACCTGCTGCACTTCGGCTTCACCAGCAAGCGGCTGACGCCGGTGCAACTGCGCAGCTTGGCGCGCTGGACGATCGAGCCGCAGATCCTCTCGGTGCCGGGGGTTTCGCAAGTAATGCTGTACGGCGGAGCGGAACGTGAGCGTCAGGTGATCGTTGATCCGCAGAAGCTGGCGGCCGACCGACTCACCTTGAACGAGGTGATTCGCGCCACCCGCCGGGCCACGACATTGATCGGCGGCGGCTACATCCAGACTCCGTCACAACGCATCGTGTTGCGCGCTCAGGCACCGGGAGTGACCCCGCAGGCCCTCTCAGAGGCGGTGATCACGACTCGCCACGGGCTGCCGATCCGCCTCGGTGACGTCGCCACGGTACGTGACGGCGCGGCCCCACGCTTCGGCAACGGAGTCATCGGCGATCAACCTGGCATCCTGGTCGAAACGTCGACGCAATACGGCGCCAACACGCTGACGGTCGGCCGCGCGCTCGAGCGCAGACTCAACCAGATCGCCCCGGCACTGAAGAAGGAAGGCGTGATTTACCACCCGGCGTTGCTGCGCCCGGCAAGTTTCATCGAAAGCGCGCTGAGCAAGCTGCGGACCTCGCTGCTGATCGGTGCGGTATTGGTGGTAATCCTGCTCTTGATGACGTTGCGTGACTGGCGCGGCGCACTAATTTCGTTTTCCTCGATACCGCTGTCGCTGCTCGCTACGGTGTGGATTCTGGAGTTCTTCGGGCTGTCGCTGAACACCATGACCATCGGCGGCCTGGTGGTGGCGCTCGGCGTAGTAGTGGACGATGCGGTAATCGACGTCGAGAACATCACCCGCAGACGGCGAAACGCTGGCGCGACCGGTAACGGACTTGACGCCCGGCAGCTGTTCGTGGGCGCATCGCTCGAAGTGCGACAGCCGGTGTTCTACGCCACGGCAGCCGTGGCGGTGGCGTTCCTTCCGATCGTCATGCTCACCGGCATCCAGGGTGCCTTCTTTCGGCCGCTGTCGACGGCTTTCCTGCTCGCCGTTGGCATTTCGCTGCTGGTGGCGATGAGCGCGACGCCTGCGCTGTGTGCTCTGTTGATGCGAAAACAGCAGCCGCCACCCGAGGCGCACTTTCTGCTGCGCTGCAAGCACTTCCAGCGGCGCACGATCGAGCGGCTCTACCGGCACCCGCGCCTGGTGCTCGCGCTATTGCTGGGTTCAGGAATCGCTGGCGCGGCGCTACTGCCGCTGTTCGGCCAACGACTCCTGCCGAATTTCCGCGAGAACTACCTCATCGCCCATGCCAGCCTGCGTCCAGGCATCTCGCTGCGCGAGACCACCCGGGTGGGAGTGCGCATCGCCAAGCGGCTTCAGGCGATTCCGGGAGTCAAGAGTGTCGCGGAGCAGATCGGACGTGCGGTGAATGGTCAGGATCGGGACGCACCGAACAAGAGTGAGTTCGATATCCAGATCGATCCGGCCAAGGGCTACACGCCCAGTCAGATCGAGGCTGCAATCCGCAAGGTATTCGCGGATTTCCCGAATCAGCTGACAGAAGTCTATTCGGTGCTCGCCGAACGCATCGGCGAGACGCTGTCCGGGGAGACCGCGCCATTCGTAGTCAGTGTATTCGGCAACGATCTAGACACCGACGATGCAGTGGCGAGACGGATTGCAGCGGTGCTGCATCGTCTGCCTCATGCCGGCGCGGTGCGTCTGCAGGTGCCGCCGCGCCAGCCGGAACTGCACGTGCAGTTGCGCCCGCGCCGACTCGCACTGTACGGACTGCAGCCGAGCGATGTGCTGCTAGCGGTAAATGCAGCTTACCAGGGAACCGTGGTTGGCCAGCTTGCGCAATCCGACCGCAGCATTCCGGTGACGGTGCGCATCGCGGGCGCCGGCGCGTCGCCGCAGGCTATCGACGCACTGCCACTGCGCAGCGCCGACGGGGCGGTCGTGCCGCTGTCTGCGGTCGCGCGGCTCAAGATGGAGTCCGGTCGCAGCGAGATCGACCATGAAGATGGCTTGCGCCGCCAGGTGGTGACAGCGAATCCGACTACCGCGGATCAGACGGGCTTCGCCGCGACCGCACGGCGGGCAATTGCTGCGCACGTGAAGCTGCCGGCCGGGGTTTACCTGCGCTATGGCGGCGTGGCCGAAGCACAAGCCGCGGCGGCCCATCAGCTTTACCTGCATGCCGCCGCTGCGCTGGTGCTCATTGTGCTGCTGATGGCGCTGGCATTCGGCCAGACCCGTCACGTGGTGCTGGTGCTGTTGGTGCTACCGAGCACTCTGATCGGCGGCGTCGCGGCCGCGGCGCTCACCGGCGCGACCTTGACGCTGGGGGCCATGGTTGGGTTCGTCGCACTGTTTGGCATGGCAGCGCGCAACACCATCCTGCTGGTCTCGCACTATGACCACTTGGTGCAGGCGGAGGGACAGGCCTGGGGCCTGCAGACCGCCCTGCGGGGCTCAGAGGAACGGCTGACTCCCGTTCTGTTGACTGCGTTGCTGACCGCGCTGGCGCTGCTGCCGGTGGCCGTGCAGTTGCATCAGCCCGGCCACGAAATCGAAGGCCCGATGGCGGTCGTAATTCTCGGCGGGCTGGTTTCCTCGACCCTTGTCAGCCTACTGCTGGTCCCGCCGCTGGCGGCGCGCTGGCTCAAGCCTGAAACCGGCCCGTCATAAGTAGGCCGGCTGATGCCCGAGGTCTGAGTGCAGCACCGTCGGCTTGACCGCTCCCGAGGATCAGTTCCCCTGCCGAGGATCCGCGTCCGTGAGCAGCCCCATGCGCGCCCGTATCGGGATGAGGAGGACGGTCTGTTTGCCGCGTCGCCGCCGGCACAGACGGACGAATGAAGAGGCGGCACGAAAAGATGAAGACCCCAAGGGACTGCAGACTCCTTCGTGCGCCCTGCACTTTGCCAACCCTCGCTGCGGCAGCGCGGCACGCCGCCCCGGGCTGTCAGTGCGCCACAGGACTCACGGATCAACGTACCAGCAATCGATTCAGCCCGCGGACGCTCAGCCCTGCGGAGGTTGCCGGGTATGTGTGGTTCCAGAGCCCGCCACGGGGGACGCCGATGTTTCGGGCGTCGCTGCCGGTACCGCGGTGGGAGCGGGTGCGACCGGCGCGGCCGGATTCGATCCCGGGGCGTGGGCCACAGCTTCCTGGGGCGCCGGTGCGCTCACCGGCCCGTGCGGTGCGCTCTTTTTGGCCACCTCAGGACCTGATGTAGCGGCCTTTGATGGAGCCGCAGCAGAGCCAGCGGGTGCCGGTGCGGGATGGGCCGCCGGCGTGGAGCGCCGCGCAACCGGCACGACGACCGGTACAGCCCTGGCACCCTTGGGCGCATTGTGCAGCGCGGTATTTGCAACCGCTGAACCGCGGGGCACATCCCCCAGCAATGCCGGACTAGGAGGCAGATGCCGGGCGGCAATCGATGCAAGGTTGATCACCTGCGGATCGTCCCTGAGCTTCACGTAGAGCTTTCCGTCCTTGGGGTGCGGCACTGGAAGCGCATACCCGGGGAAGCCATCAGGTACCTCCACCGGGTGCTCAAATGCCGCGTTGTTGGCGAGCGCAGCGACCAGGAACAGATCGGTGCCCGTCAGCTTGCATGCGAGCTTGGCTGTCGCCGGACACACGAGCTTGTGCAGTTGCGGGAGGCGCACCAGAGTGACGAGCGACTGCCAGTCGCCCTTGACCCCTGCATCGATGACCCGAAAGCGCAGCGGCCCAAAAGCAGACGGTCCGAACACCCGGGCCGGATCCAGCGTCGCGATGGCAACCGACTGACTCTCCAGCGTGATGCCACCGTTGGTCAGACTGAGGGTGGTGGAATACGATCCGTCCGCCGTCGCGACCTCGATCATCTCGTCCCGGTCGAAGACAGTCGGCCATTTGGCGCGTACCGAGAACGTCAGTTGTGCGTGCTGAGGCAGCTCGTTGCTGTCGACGAGCGTGATGTGGCTCGCGGTGTTTGCGTGCGGTAGATAGACGCTCTTGGCGATGAGCACGACGCCTGGGCGAGGCGCGGCAACGATGTCCTGTAACCTCAGGATACGACCATCCTTGAGTCTCACGCTCGCAAGACCGGACTGGCCCTGCTTCAGCTGTGCCGCCGCCTGCGGATTCTGTGCCGTCAAGGTGAGCCGGTCCACGCCCTGGTGCGTCGTGAGCGTACCGGGAGCGAACGCAACGCCATCCATCGTGAGTGCCGCCACCTCATCGAGCCGACTGCCCACGAGGACACCCTGATTGTCCCCGGCGTGCAGCGTGAACCGATCGAGACTCGCCGGTTCCGAGTATGCCTCGAGCGGCACCGTCACCGAGGCATGTGGACCGAACTGCTTTACAATGACTGACAGTGGCCCGGGCTGCGCACGTTGCAAGGGCAGTTGGACCTGCACCTCGTCGGAGTGGACCGGCTTCCATTGAGTCTTGATCACTTGACCGGCGGCATCATGAACCGTGATGTCTGCGATACAGCTGACATTGTCCGCGGTGAGATCGATGGTGTCTTCCCGGCCGACAATCACCGCGGCCTCGCCGGGCGTCGCGACCGACCAGCCCTGGGCACTCGGATTCTCCAACGTGAAGCTTGGTCCAGCGTAGCGCGCAAAGCCCCACTGCCCGCGGAGCGTGCCGTGCACGGTCGTGGCGAGGTTGGCAGCATCCAATGACCGCGTATCGATCACGAAGCCACCAAGCTCGGCGTCCGCCCTCGCTGGCAGATTCAGTGTCCGCCCACTGCGGGACGTCAGCCGAAGTCTCATGTGGTGTGCGTACTGCGTCGAGAAAACCAGCGGCGCGCCCTCCACAGGGAGCACAAGTGGCGTCTTTCGCGCGCAGAAGTTCTCTTTGGGATTGACGGCATGCAGAGGGGGCAGCTGGGAGGCCTCAATGGCCGGCAATGCAGTGACCAGCACCGACTTCGGATCGTGGAACGAGGGAGGCGTATTGAGCGTCAGCGACAGAACGTTTCCGTATTGAGTCGCAAGCGCCGGAATGTATTGATAATGGGCAGTCGTGAAAGAACTAAAGATACGCGCGATGTCGAGCACCGAGGCGATGTATGGGCTGTAGTAGCCATAGCTCAACTGCGGGGTATAGCTGGCTTCCATTGCCAGGGCGGCGGCTGGCCCAGAGGTGAGTGCTTCGACAATCGAGGTACTGTGGCCGTCGTTGAGAATGAGCGATTGTCCCCCGCGCATCAGGCAGGGAGCCTGCAGCTGCGGGATGCGCTGCAGGCATTTGACGTTCACCTTGATCGCCAGACTCCGGGCAAGCCTCGGGGCCGCCTGGGACAGACGCTCGGGTGCGCTCGCGTCCAAGGACTGAATGACGTCGAGATAGCGGTTCAGACGTGAGATATCGAGCGTTGCCTGGTTCAAATCCTGCGACGTCCGTACGAAGGCGCCCGGGCGCCCGCGCACCGAGCCAATCAGCGTCCTGAAGTCACCCTCGGTCTCAGGAGCCAAAAACACGAGCACCTGCTCAGCACCCGTGGGCACCGGGAGCGTCATTCCCTTGCGGGCACAGCGCTTCTCCCACGTCTCACAACTGTGGAACCACTTCTTCGGCGGCGGGTTGGTCGCGCCGCGCAGAAAGGCAACAATCAGAAGGTAGTGCTCCGATTGGGTCGATGGCAAATCCGCCCGAATCCACAGGCGGTCGCCCTGCGCGAGGTTCGGCACCTGCGCGATTGGCAGCGTCTCGTGCCCTCGCGTCACCGAGACCTGCAGGTCAGGTCCGACGAGATCAAAAGGTGCCACGCCGGCCTGCGCGGCCAGACAGGTTAAAAAGGAGAGAATGGCGCCGAGCGCCAGCAGACGGAGGAAACGCATGCCGCTATTGTACGTCCGGATACGATGCCGCAAGGGGTCGATTGACCGGAGGCGCCTCGAACGAGCGTTCAGCAGTGTGCACCGATGCCGGCCAATGCCGGCGCCTTGCGCCGCATTGCGCCATACCGTACCGCGGCGCCTACCGGCCACCTGTCGCCCGGGGGCGACGATGCCGTGCGTCGCACATAGATTAATGAACGCGCCTGCGACCAACGCGAGCGCATGAATGGACGGCGATCTCAGAGGGCGCGCGCATCGGCGGGCCAGGGAACAGAAGCGACACGGAAGGGCGAGTCACGGGGTATCCCAAAGTGAGCCTGCCATGCAAGACCCGACCCCCGGCATGGCTCGTCGGCACGGCTCGGCGGTATGCTGTACCGGTCGCTCTGAACTTACCAGCGACCGCGCCGACGCAGTTCGGCTCCTCGCGCCCGGCCGGCCCCGCGACGTTCAGTCTCGCGACTCGCCGGCAAGACTGCGCATGGAGGAGGTAGCCAGATCCGCGTGGCGGGCTTCGGGCCCTAAGAGGGCCAAGCCCGCGAGCATGAACACCGCCGCAGCACCCACGACAGTCATGGCAAACGCAAAGTTTCCGCCGTGCCGCTCAGCCAGGGTCGTCTCAAGCACCGCATTCGATGCAGCAATAAAGTTGCCGAGCTGGTACACGGTGCCCGAAAAGGCGGCGCGCACCCCAGGTGGCGACAGTTCGCTCAGATACGCGGGAATCACGCCAAACGATCCCTCCACGAAGAATTGCACGAGGAAGGCGCCGACCGCGAGCAATATCGCTGACGGGGCGAATGCCCACAACCACATCGCAGGAAGCGCCAGCAGCGGCGCCATCATCGCGAGCCTGCGACCGAACCTCTGACTGAGCACACCGAGCACCAGGCCGCCGAGAATGCCACCGATGTTGTACGTTATGGCGATGACGCTCACCGTGCCGGGCGCCAAGTGGCGCTGCTTCAGGAGAAAGGTGGGATAAAGGTCGAGCGTTCCATGGCCCATGAAATTGAAGGCCGTCATGAGCGCCACCGCGTAGATCGCGAGCTTCCAATGCTTCAAGAGCACCGAGCCGAGCGGGGCGCGCGGGCGACGCTCTGGTGAAAATGCCGGGGATTCCGTGACGCCCCGGCGAATGTACAGAATCAACACCGCCGGAGCGAGACCCACGACGAACATTCCACGCCAGCCGAAGTGCGGATACAGCAGCCCGAAGACCGCGGACGCCAGCAGATATCCAGTCGGATAGCCCGATTGCAAGATGCCCGAGACGAGACCGCGGCTTTCAGTTGGGATGCTCTCCATCGCAAGCGATGCGCCCACGCCCCACTCCCCGCCCATGGCGACACCGAACAGCGCCCGGATCACCAGAAACGCAAGCAGACTGGGCGCAAAGGCGGTGAGCGCGCCGAACAGGGCATAAAGACCCACGTCGAGCATCAGAATCCGCCGACGTCCGTACCGATCTGCCAACCTTCCGAAAATGAAGGCGCCGACCGGCCGCAGCGCAAGCGTCAATGTGATGGAATAGGCGACCGCCGTCAGCGAAACCGCGAACGCGGACGCAACGTCCTTCAGTACGAAAACGAGCAGAAAGAAATCAAACGCGTCGAGAGTCCAGCCGAGATAGCTCGCCACGACCGCATGTCTTTGAGTGCGCGTCCACCCCTCCCATCCCCACCGCCCCGAGCGCGGACTGCGCAAGGCTGCTGCGTTCATATCCACGGCCCCCCAAAGTTTCTACCGGTAGGTTACTGATAAACCTCTCTAAAGTATCGAGTCCCTCTCCTCGACCTGGATCGATGGCACACGCAGGGGCGCCCCGATCTCCCAGTCCGCCGCGCCTCATCCGTTCGGGGTCAGTCTGCTGAGGTATCGCACCGCCCCCCCCGCCGCGGGCAACTCGCCATTTCAATTGCCTTGGTCGCCCTGTCCGGGAGGCGAACCCCGGAGCACTCTACTATCCCTGGTAGTACGCCGCCGGCACATGGAAAGATGGCGCGGAGCGGATGGGCCGTTCAGCCGTCCGATTCGGTCCACAGGGGAGTTCATGCTCAGCAGTTTTCCGGGCCGAGGCCGCCGACCGCTCGGGTGGCCCGCCATCGTATTGGTCGTCTCGCTTCTCCCCACGCCCGTCCGCGCTCAGGAGCGGCCAGCCGGCCCCGTTGCGAGGCGCGTTACCCGCAGGCTCGTTCGAGCCAGAGCGAGACGCCCCTCAGCCAGTCGGCGTCAGCTCAGTGAGATCGTCGTCACCGCCACTCGCCGGGCCGAGCCGGCGCAGAGCATCGGCATGGCGCTCACAGCGGTGAGCGGCCAGACGGTACAGTCGCTGCGTATCCAGCAGCCGCTCGATCTATCGATGCTTGATCCAAGCCTCTCCACGATGAATGCGCAGACCGACAGCACGCCGTTATTTCTGCTGCGCGGCATCGGTCTCGACGACTTCAACAACAATAACAGCAGTGGCGTCGGCGTCTATCTGGATGGGGTATTCGCCAGTTTTCCCGGCTTTCTCACTGGCGCGCTGTACGACATCGCCCGAGTCGAGATCCTCAAGGGCCCGCAGGGCACGCTGTATGGTAAGAACACCGACGGCGGCGCCATAAATATCATCTCCGCGCAGCCGACCAGTCGGCCGGGCGGCTATATCGACGTCAATTACAGTCGCTGGAATACGTTCGAGGCGACAGGCGCGGTGAGCGGACCTTTGAATGATTGGGTCAAGGCGCGGCTTGCTGCCACCGTCACCACCCAAGGCGAAGGCTATCAGACAGACCTCACCACGGGCCGCAGGTACGGCAAAATCGATCGGGGCGGAGCACGTGCGATATTCGACCTGCAGCTGAACGATATCACGAGCGTCAATCTGAATTTTCATTGGATTTATGATCACTCGACGCCGTCCTCGCCATCCACACCAAATGTCGAAGCACTCATTCCGCCCGAGCCCTTCCCCACTGCCGGGCTGATGGACAGCCCTCCCGGGGGAACCTGGGTGCGGGTCGGCGGCCTGCCGCTTTACAAGGACGACATCGGGGGCGGCACGGCGGCGACACTGCATGTGCATTTGCCCGCCTTTACGCTCACTTCGATCAGCGCCTATGACTATTTTTCAGATCACAGCCTCGACAATTACGACGGCTACCCGGCCGCTGACAACAATTGGACGAAGAATTTCCAGCAGTGGCAATGGAGCCAGGAAGTGCGCCTGACCTCCAACAATAATGGGCCGGTCAATTGGATCGTAGGAGCCATCTATTCACAGAACTGGTATCACAACCGCGACGCACTCGACTGGACGTTCGTATATGGGCTCGCCACATACATGACCCAGGGAGGTCTGGCTATTACGGCCGAGAACTTCGTTCAACGGCAGCAGTCCGCCGGAGTGTACGCGAACGCCGATACCCACTTGTCGAGCCGTTGGACGCTGGTGACGGGCCTGCGTTACTCACACGATACGGCCGCCTTCGACGGCATCACTGTTGATCCCACTGGACTATTGACCTATGCCGCAGACAATTTCAGTGGACCAATCCTGCCCAATACCGTTCTCGCCGCGCTCAACGAGTCACGGGCCAACCAGAATCTATCCTACCGAGTGGGGATCGACTATCATCTGAAGCCGCAAGTGCTGCTCTACGGCAGCGTTGCAACGGGCTACAAATCCGGGATCTACTACGGCCAGCCCGCGCAAGTTCAGGTCGACTGGGGATATGTGAGTCCGGAAACCAATCTCACCAGCGAGCTCGGCATCAAGAGCCGCTTCCTCGGAGATTCTCTGCAGCTGAACCTCGACGTGTTTGATTCCGTAATCCGTAATCGCCAGTCGAGCTTGTCGCTCTGGGCAGGGCCAGTAGGCACGCAGCCGCTCATCGCCGGACTGGGCAACGTGCCCCGAGCGCGGATCGACGGCATCGAGACGGAGTTCGACTGGACACCGATCCGGGGCCTGCGGATTCATCTGGCCGCGACAGAACTTGATGCACGTGTTACTAAGACCCTGACCAGTGACAATGGGCTCGCGCTCTTCACGCCAGTCAAAGTCGGTCAAATGCTACCAGACGCCCCTGATTTCGCGGCCAGCTATATCGTTAATTACGAGCATCCGATCTCCAAGCGGCTCGTGGGGTACGTCCAGGCAAATGACCGGTATGTCAGTGCGATCCATCCCTATTTGGGAGATCCGACGACTTTCGGAGACGGGCACGACATGGGAGCGCGAATCGGCATCCGCAATCCGGATCAGCACTGGGAGGCCAGCGTGTGGGCAACCAACCTGACGGACACCCGGCCGATGACCTACGCTTTCGCCGGCAGCGAGGGTCAGCGGGTTTCCTTCTACCAGAAACCCCGCTCCATAGGCGTTGACTTCATGTACACCTTTTAAGGACACCAAAGCTGTGTGATCGCGGCACACTGCGCCTGACGTCCCACTCATATGGAGAAACGACAATCGTTACATCGGACGCAGCCCGTCACAGCCGCCACGGCAGACGGTGCGGGCCCAATAATGCCCCTCGCGAGCGCTCCACAACGCTCTCGCGGGCAGGCGAGATAATCCTTTCGGTTACCGCCGCGCCACACGCGTCCTGTGCTATTCGTAAGGATCAGGACTTCGGTCTCTGCGCTAGTGGCAGGTGAACCTCACTCAATCTCGCCTCAATAGCAGAGGCGATGCCCAGGATCTGGCGGTCTGCGCCGCGAGCCCCCATGATCATGAGCCCAACGGGCGCGGTGCCGGGTTCGTGGCAGGGAAGTGAAACGGCACAACGATCCAGAAAATTCACTACGGCCGTGTTGCGCAGCGCCAGATGATTGTATCGAATGTAGGCGTCATCGGACTCGAGCGCCTGCAGCAGCGGGGCGACAATCGCGCATGTCGGGAAGAGAGCCGCGTCGAAATCTGCAAGCGGCGCCTCGACACGGCGCTGCAGATCGAGCCGTGCGCGATTGAGATCGAGATAATCCGCGGCGCTTTGCTCCCGACCGGACAGGATGCGAGCGGCGACCCTCGGATCAAGGTCAGAGCCGTGTGCGGCAAGTCGCTCACGGTGCAGAGCATAGGCTTCGGCGGCAGGAAAGCCGCCCTTGCGATTAATGGCCGGCAATTCCTGCAGCGCTGCGAGCGGGATCTCGCAGATTGCTGCGCCAGCGCTGCTGAGTTCGGCAATAGCGCGCTCGAAGCTGCTCGCCACCTGCGGATCGAGCGAATCCAGGACGTAGCGCGTCGGAATCGCCAGTCTGCATTGCTGTAGCGCCACGGCCGGGAGCGCAGCGTCTGTCTCATCAGCCAGAACCGCATCCAGCACCGCACAGCAGTCCACGGTTGCGGCGAGGGGTCCGACCGAGTCGAGAGTCTGTGACAGCGGGAATACGCCACGGCGCGGCACACGGTGAGCGCTCGGTTTGAAGCCCACGATGCCACAGAACGCCGCGGGAATCCTGCAGGAGCCCCCGGTATCCGTTCCCAGAGCCCCATATGCCATCGCGTCCGTGATCGAAATGGCAGCTCCCGAGGACGAGCCGCCCGGAATGCGGCCATGCCGTCTGTCGAAAGGATTGAGCGGAGTGCCGTAATGCGGATTGAGGCCCAGCCCCGAGTAGGCAAACTCGGTCATATTCGTGCGACCGATCAGGATGAAGCCGGCCGCGCGCAGGCGCGCGACGGCGGCCGAGTCTCTTGCGGCGGGCGGTTCTGCGCGCAGCAACTGCGAGCCCGCGGCGGTCACCTCGCCGGCGACATCAAACAGGTCCTTGATCGACACAGGAATGCCCGCCCACCGACTGGGCGCCAGACCGTGAGCTCGAAGGGCATCATAATAATCGGCGGCAGCCCGGGCGGCATCTGCGTGGACCGTCAAGAAAGTCCGCCCTCCCTCTCCTGCAGAGTCAGTGATCCTCTCCAGACACGCCTCCACCAGTTGGCGGCTCGTGGCGGTGCCGTCTTCCAGCTCACGAGCCAGTCCAGCAAGGGTCTTCATTGGGGCTCTCCGTTCACCCGGCGGATGATTGCAGTTCTCATCCTATGAGGTGCTGCAGCGCGCTACCAGAGGTCAGCCTCCTCGCACTAAGCCGTGGCGGCGCTGAAGTCCGCGCGGCGGATGGCGAGAGTCACGACTGAACGCAGAGTACCGGAGCGTGTCACCTATGAGCGGCAGTCGCAAGTCAGCCCGTGCCGATACGACGCAGAACCGGCGCACCTGGCCGCTCTCCTTGGCAGAGCCCCTGGGTTACCCTATGAACTATTCAAGGTATGCTAGTACCGCGCCAGCGTTGCACCTCGAACCCCAAAAATCATGCCCGAACCTTGCGCCCCAGCCGTTGCCGTGCCAAACGAAACCCGACTTATCGATTACCGCCCGCCGCCGTTCTTCGTCGACACGGTTCAGCTTGAGTTTGTCCTGGACAGCCATGCCACCCGGGTGCGATCCCGCTTGGCGCTTCGGCGCAACGGCACGAGCGGGGCTCAGGAGGCTCTTCGGCTGGATGGCGACGGGCAGCCAATACTCGCCATCTCACTCGATGGCCTCGCTCTGGACAGCGGCCGTTGGCGATTGGACGGTACGACACTCGTCATTGACGCCGTACCGGATCGCTGCAGTCTCGAGATCGAGACTGTCATCGACCCAGCAGCCAATACCGAGCTCTCGGGTCTGTATGTCTCGAATGCCGCCTTCTTCACGCAATGCGAGGCCGAAGGCTTCCGGCGCATCACCTATTTCCCGGACCGGCCGGACGTCATGGCCCGCTATACCGTCACTATTACCGCCGATCGCACAGCCTGTCCGGTGATGCTTTCGAACGGCAATCCCGGTCCGACCGAGTTGCTCCCCGACGGACGACACCGTATCACCTGGACTGACCCACACCCCAAACCCTGCTATCTGTTTGCCTTGGTCGCAGGTCAGCTGGTCGCGGTACGTGACCGGTTTACGACCCGGTCGGGTCGCGAGGTGGCACTGGCGATCTGGGTCAGAGCCGGCGACGAGGAGCGCTGCTCGCACGCCATGCAATCGCTCAAGGCGGCCATGCGCTGGGATGAAGAGCGCTTCGGACTCGAATACGACCTCGACGTGTTCAATATCGCCGCCGTATCCGACTTCAACATGGGCGCGATGGAGAACAAGGGTCTCAACATTTTCAACACTCGATGCGTACTCGCAAACCCGCAGACTGCGACCGACGCCGATTATCAGGGCATCGAATCCGTCATCGCCCACGAATATTTTCACAATTGGACCGGCAATCGAGTCACCTGCCGCGACTGGTTTCAACTGTCTTTGAAGGAAGGACTCACGGTCTACCGCGACCAGGAATTCTCGATGGACCAGGGATCGCGCGCGGTAAAGCGCATCGCCGATGTGCGTCTGTTGCGCACGGCGCAGTTCCGGGAAGATGCAGGACCGCTCGCACATCCCGTGCAGCCTGATCACTATCAGGCGATTGATAACTTCTACACCGCGACGGTGTACAACAAGGGCGCAGAAGTGATCCGCATGATGGCCACCGTCATCGGACAAGCGGCGTTCCGACGCGGCATGGACCTTTATTTCGCGCGACACGACAATCAAGCCGTCACAATCGACGATTTCGTCGCAGCGATGGCCGATGCCTCGGGTTTCGATCTCAGCCGATTCAAGCTCTGGTACCACCAGGCGGGCACTCCGGAACTCACTATCACCGAGGACTACGATCCGGATAATCAGCGCTATGTATTGAACGTTACGCAACGCACGCCGCCCACGCCGGGGCAACCGCAAAAGCAGCCGTTGGTGGTGCCTCTTGCGATCGGACTGCTGGATCCGCACGGCCGAGAGATACCGCTGCAGCTCGCCGGCGAACCGGCAGCGGGCCCGAGCACTCGGGTGCTGCTCGCACAGGAGACGCAAAACCACTTCGTCTTCGAGAACGTGGCGGTTCGGCCAGTGCCGTCCGTGCTACGCGGATTTTCAGCGCCGGTGCGCGTGAGCGGGCTCCGTTCGGAACAGCTGAAATTTCTAGCCACGCATGACGCCGATCCGCTCGTGCGCTGGGACGCCGGCCAACGGTTCGCAAGCGAAGCGCTGCTGGCGATGGCCGCATCCTGGCGTGGTGAGCAAACACCGGCTCTGGATCCCAGCATTATAGCGGTTGCGGCGGCGACTCTGGCGGCCGGCGAGGCCGACCCGGCGTTTGCGGCGGAAGCGCTTTCATTGCCGAGCGAGGCCTATCTCGCCGACCAGCAGGAAATTGTCGATCCGGAGGCGATTCATGCCGCACGCGAAGCGGCCCGCTCGCGCATCGGCACGGTTCTGCACAGGGAGTTAAGCACCTTGTATGAGCGACTCGCCGATCCTGGGCCTTATCGGGTCGACGGTGCGGCGATCGGTCGTCGCGCATTGCGCAACGTCTGCCTTGCATATCTGGTGGCGGCCGGCCAGTCAGACAGCATCGCGCGCGCGAAGGATCAGTTCGACCGCGACGCAAACATGACAGACGTGCTCGCTGCGCTCGCGATCCTCTCCAACGTCGACTGCCCAGAGCGCGCGGAGGCGCAATCGGCATTCCACAGCCGGTGGCGGACCGATGCGCTGGTGCTCGACAAATGGTTTGCGATCCAAGCCCTGTCAACCCTGCCGGATACACCCCTCGCGGTACGGGCTCTCAGCGCCCACCCAGATTTCGACCTGCGCAACCCGAATCGGGTGCGCGCCCTAGCCGGAAGCTTCTCGATCGGCAACCCAGTGCGGTTTCACATCGCCTCGGGCGCGGGATACGAATTCCTTGCCGACATCATCCTTGCCGTCGATCCGCTCAACCCTCAGGTTGCTGCCAAGCTGGTCGCCCCTCTCGGTCAATGGCGACGGATGGATCTGATGCGGCGCGAAAAGATGCGCGCGGCGCTCGAGCGCATCTTGGCTGCACCACGATTGAGCCGCAATACCCTCGAGACTGCGGGACGGAGCCTCGCGGCGTGAGCGAGTGCGATCCGCGTTGAGGCCCGACGTTGTTGAGGCGGCACGGTTCGAATGCGAATGGCGTCCCAAATGCATGCGGCGCAGGGCACGCCGCGGTCTTGTCCGCCGAATACTCTGCCACCCGCTCCTGTCGAGACACACGCCTCGATCCACAACGAATATTGTTCAAGCCGTCGCAGCGCACGCGGACGGCGCAGGGGCAGCGCAGCCGGATACCGTGCATCCCACTGATGCGCCCGGGCGCGATTGGGGTATAAAGCAGAGCGGCTCGTCCGCGCACTGAGCGGCAGGCCTCGTCCGGGATTACCTGCAGGAACAACACACGATGAAGAAGATTTTGCTTGCCGTTTTGGTCTTCAGCTGCTGCAGCGGCATCAGCCATGCCCAAGGTAGTGCAGCCGCCCGTGCGCCCGCGCCGGCTGGCCCGCAATTCAAGGCGACCGCAGTGAACAGCAGCGGTTCAGTCATCGTGCACGGGGTGCGGATTCCCTATCGCGCCATCGCCGGCACCCTGGTCGTTCATGCGAAGGGCTGGAAGCGTTACGCACCAGCCGATGACACGAAGAATCCCACCGCCGAAGCCGAGATGTTCTATGTCGCGTACTTCAAGCGTGGCGTCCATGCGGCTGACCGTCCCATCACGTTCCTGTTCAACGGCGGCCCCGGTTCCTCCACGGTCTGGCTGCACATGGGAGCCTTTGGTCCCGTGCGGGTGGTGACTGCCGACCACACACACACGCCAGCGGCGCCGTACCAGATCGTCAGCAATCAGTTCAGCCTGCTCGATGCAAGCGATCTGGTCTTCGTGGATGCGCCCGGCACCGGCTTCGGTCGCATTGCGGGTCCCGATGCCGCCCAGAAGTTCTATGGCGTCGATCAGGATGTGCATGCGTTCGCAACATTCATCCGTGAATTTCTATCGAAATATAATCGCTGGAATTCACCGAAATATCTCATCGGCGAGAGCTACGGAACGATGCGCGCGGCCGCCCTGCCACTCGCGCTCGAGCATGAGAGCATCGATCTGAATGGCGTCGTCTTGTTATCCGACATCCTGAACTGGGACCTGATGCCGGACGATCCAAAACTAAATCCCTCGGTCGATCTGCCCTACATTGTTGCGCTTCCGAGCTACGCAGCGACCGCATGGTATCATCACCGGCTTCCGAATGAACCGCAGCACCTCCTGCCTTTCCTACAGCAGGTTGAACATTTCGCCACCCATGAGTACACGCTCGCACTGATGCGAGGGAACAGCCTCTCGAGCGCTCATCGGCAAGCGATCGCTGAGAAGCTGCACGACTACACCGGCCTTTCGGTTCGGTATCTGCTGAAGTCAGACCTTCGCATCGAATATGGCGCATTCCAGAAGGAGCTCCTCGCTAACGAAGATCTGACGACCGGAACGCTCGATACGCGCTTCACCGGCCCGACCCTGAACCCGCTCAGCGAGGAAGCGTCATATGATCCGCAAAGCGCAGCAATCAGCTCGGCGTACCTGTCGGCATTCAATACCTATGCACGCACCACCCTGCACTACGATCAAAGCCTGAACTACAGGCTGGAAATTCCCATTTACAGTAGCTGGGATTATCGTCATCAGCCACCCGGCGCCAGTCATCCATTGATTCAGCTGCCGAATGTCCTACCCGATCTGGCGGTCGCGATGAAGCGCGATCCACTCCTGAAAATCATGGTCAACGGCGGGTATTTCGACATCTCGACGCCATTCTACGAGGGCTGGTTTGAGATGCATCATTTGCAGATTCCGCCCAGCCTGCAAGCCAACATCGAATATCACTACTACCGCACGGGCCACATGATATACGTGCACGTTCCGGCGCTGAGGTCACTGCACCACAACATCGTGCAATTCATCAAGAGCACCGATAATGTGAAGTGAGTCGACGGCTGGGGCGTAAGCCATGAAGATCGGCCCGGGACGTGAGCAGACACTCCCGGGCCGTCTCCCCCAGTCAACTCAGTACAAAGCGCAATACTCACGAATCTGTCGCGGCGGCTGCTCGACCGAAGCAGCCATAACGGGGTGGACGGAAGTCACGCCTCCAGCCGACTTCTCAATTTCACCTGCGAGTGCCAGCAGTCTCCCGCGCGCTGCGAGCTACGGCAGAAACCCCGCCCAAATATCGGCGTTCTTCCGCGCCGCACGCTCATTTTCGGCTCTCGTCGCATCCGAGACTCGATCGATTCCGACCTTGGCGGTCCATGTCATGGCGGCAACGCTGATGAGGCGCGACAAGCAATATCTGCCTCGCTGCGGCAAAGCATGCCATTGTTGTTCAATATGTTCCCGAGTCGCGGCACTCATCAGCAACTGAGTTTCGAGATCCAATCGCAGTCCCTAGGGCGGTCGGAGAGCGAGCACGGTACTGAAAAGTTCGGGCGGCGCCGCGCGGGCCCTGCGATTTCACACCGTACAGTCTAAACACCGCCTCGTCGTCCCTTGTGATCGTGCTGGTCGGAAGCGCAAGTCAGCGCCGTCGAGGACTCATCTGCGGCGATAATGTATCGTCGCAAAGGAATGCCCTCCATGCGTCATATTGAATAGCGCCGCCACCCAGTGATGTTAGGTCATATTGAATTGGGCGGCCGTCGCATGCCTCGTTGGTGCCGGTTGCAGCATCGAAGCACATGTTCGGTCAGTTCAACTCGCATTCGGCCGGTATCGCATGGCAACGTCACATCTTTGATAATGCGCGCCGAATCTGCGCAGGATTTCCGGGTCGTGCACGAATCCAAGTTTTTCGTAGAGGCGGACCGCCGCCGCGGACTTGCGATTGCTGAGCAGGTAGAGAAGCTCCGCGCCCAGGGTTTGCGCGCGCGCGATGGCCGCTCCGAGGAGAAACTCGCCAGCTTTCACACCACGTGCGGCTTGCATCACGCCCATTTTGGTCAGTTCGAATTCGCGCTCTGCCGTCTTGCGGAGCGCACACGTGCCAATGATGCCGACGCCTTCCGCCTGCACGAACAGGATCGCCCCTCCGGGTTCGATGATGCGCTCGCGCGGATGATCGAGCACCTCCAGATCAGCGGGTTCGAGCCGGTACATGCCCTCGATCCATTCGACGCTGATGGCGCGGAAGACTTCCGCCAGGTCGTCCGAGTATTCGCGGATGGAGAAGGCCGGCGCAGGTACACCGAGCGCTCGTTCGCTCAGCGGCCGGCTGGCGAGCTGCGTTTCGATGGCCTCGATGTGCTCGAGCAGCGACCCCGGCAATGTCGGCAGAATGTCGGCGACGGCGGCTTCGACCTGAGGCCACACGAACAGCTTGGAACGGATCAGCAGATCCCGGCCCTTGGCCGTCAGCGCGATCGTCTTGTGCCGCTGGTCGCGGTGCAAGCGTCGAGCCTCGACCAGCTTGAGTTCGAGCAGCCGCGCCAGCGTGCGGGTGACCGCCGGTTGGCTGATTTGCAATGCCTGTGCGAGCTCCGTAACGGTCAACGGTCCGTATCGGTCCAGTGTGGCGAGGGGCGCATAATGACTCGGTTGAACCGGCAGACCGGCGCGCTCCACGACTCGCACCACATCACCCTGTATCCGGTCCGCAAGCCGCTTCAAGCGGCTGCCCAGGAACAGCGCGCCCCGCTCGCTCATGATGTCAGCCGCTGCGCTCATGTGTTACTCCGAACAATAGATAGCGTGCTATATAATTACTTATGTAGAAGAATACTGCAATGCCGAACGCGGCGATTGCGCCGCAGCGGTCGGGGATGAGCCCATCTGCACGGGGTGCGCGTCAGGCACCGGCGTGGCTGCGCGACGGCCTGCTCGGAGCGACTCCTGGAGCGGCTTGCTTGACGAAATCGATGAAGGCTCGCAGCGGTGCCGGCACCAGACGTCGTCCCGAATAGTAGAGATACGGTCCAGAGAAGCGCTGCCACCAGGGTTCGAGAACAGGTTCTAATTCGCCGCGTTGGAAGTGTGGACGAAGCCAGTCTTCGAACAGATTTGTGATGCCGACGCCGGCAATCGCAGTGGCCACCGCCAGGTCGACCGCGGTACCGAGACTCACCACCAGTGGTCCCTTCGGCTCAATCCGGATGACCTCGCCGGCCCGCTCGAATTCCCATGCCGGCATCGCACCACTGCTGAAGCGGCCGCACAGGCATGCATGCTTCAGCAGGTCCCGAGGATGCTCGGGCCGACCGTGAAGATCGAGGTAGTCGGGCGCTGCTGCCAGGGCAAATCGCTGGCGGCGCGGGCCGATCGGCACCGCGATCATGTCCTGTTCCAGCCGCTCTTCGTACCGAATGCCGGCATCAAACCCGCCCGCAAGGACATCGACAAAGCCGTCGTCGGCAGACACTTCCAGCCGAATATCCGGATACGCCGCCAAAAAGCGCGGCACGATTTCTGGCAAAACGAGTCGCACCGCGCTGATCGGCACGTTCAGTCTGAGCGTTCCGGCCGGCTTGTCGCGAAATCCGTTCACGACATCAAGCGCCGACCCCACTTCCATCAGGGCGGGAGTGAGCCGTTCCAATACCCGTCGACCTGCCTCAGTCGGGACGACACTTCGCGTCGTGCGATTAAGCAGTCGTACCCCCAGTTGCCCCTCCAGTCGCCGCACCGCCGCGCTGAGGCCGGACGCGCTCGTTCCCGTAGCCCGGGCCGCATCGCGGAACCCTCTAGCCTGTGCGACATGCAGGAAGGCACTCAAATCACTCAGATCGACCTTCATTGTTCACATTTTCGCACAGCTCGTGCTGATTGCACCGGATTATCGAGCACTGCCTCGGCCCTTAAGCTGTACCCACAACGCAACGGAGGTCGATCATGTTCCATGTGAATTCACCCAGTACATTCCGCCTCGGTGACAACCGCTCGGTTGCACGGCTCGGCTATGGTGCAATGCAGCTCGCGGGACCGGGAGTGTTCGGATCACCGCGTGACCCGGATACCGCCATCGCGATTCTGCGCGAAGCCGTGGCGCGCGGCGTCAACCACATCGACACGAGCGACTTCTACGGTCCTCATGTCACCAATCAGCTGATTCGCAAGGCGCTGCATCCCTATCCGGATGACCTCGTCATCGCAACCAAGATCGGCGCCACACGCGGTACCGACGGCTCCTGGCTTCCGGCCATATCCGCCCCCGAATTGACCCAGGCTGTGCACGATAACCTGCGCAACCTGGGTCTGGACGTCCTGGAGGTGGTGAACTTCCGAAGCATGTTCGGGACGCACGGGCCTGTCGAAGGATCTATCGAGGCGCCGCTCACCGTCCTCGCCGAGCTACAGCGCAAGGGTCTGGTGCGTCACATCGGCTTGAGCAACGTCACCCCTGCGCAAATCGAGGAAGGCTGCCGGATCTGCGAGATCGTCTGCGTCCAAAACCACTACAACCTGGCGCATCGGGCGGACGACGCCCTGATCGACGAGCTCGCCCGCCGCGGCATCGCCTATGTCCCGTTCTTTCCCCTGGGCGGCTTCACGCCGCTGCAGTCATCCACACTATCCGATGTCGCCGACCGGCTTGGCGCCAGCCGCATGCAGGTGGCACTCGCCTGGTTGATTCGTCGCGCCAGGAATATTCTTTTGATCCCCGGAACAGCGTCCGTCGTCCACCTGCGGGAGAATCTCTCGGCCGCGGAGCTGGCGATACCGGATCACCTCACAGCAGCGCTCGACACCATCGGCGAGACACTCAGCACATCGTGACATCGCCTTCAGCTGCACAACCCCTGATGAGCACGCGCCGATTCGATTCCGATATCACATCAACGGCACGCGACTGCGCCGGCATACCGCATGATGACTCGGACCGGACCGGTGCGATCGCTCATCAGCACAGAGACCGTGCCTGGCAGAGACATCACCGGATGCAGCCGAAAATCCAATCAGTCCCAGGGAATACCCACAATCACTCACGGCCACCGCAACCTTGCGACGTCTGCCGCCCAAAACTGCGCCCGAACGCCTCCGTGTTGCCAAGTTCAGCCGTTCAACCGACTCACCCGGTACGCCGCCCGCTCCAACCAAGCCGGATTGACCGTCACGCCCCACCCGGGAGCCTCGGGAATACGGACCGTTCCATCCCGGACCGCGAACACGTCTTCAACAAACAGTCCTTGCTGCCAGGGATAATAGTCCGTCCCTTCTATCGATAATTCGAGGTATTTTCCGCCATTAGGAATCGCTCCCAGCAGGTGCATGGCACAGACCGTCACCAACGACAGATTGGCGCTATGCGGCGTCACGGTCAAACCGACCTCTTGAGCCAACTTCACAAGACGCAGCGTTCTCGCCATTCCACCCATATACATCACATCCGGTTGAATTGAATCGACCGCGCGCATGTGCATCATGCGACGCCACGTTGCAAAATCCCAATCCTGCTCACCGCCTGTGACGTCAATTTCGAGCGCATCCGCAACTTGCTTCGTCTGCTCGAGCTCCCAATACGGGCAGGGCTCCTCGAAATGACAAATTCCTTCGGCCGATAGGATCGCGCCTACGTCTATCGCACGTTTTGGCGAAAATCCGCTGTTTGCATCCACCAGTTTGGCGCAATCATCACCCAACGCCCGAGCCACGCAGGGCACGATGGCTTCGGTTCGCCCTGGCCATTCGTCCGTGTCGTGCCCGCACTCCGAGCCGATGCGCCACTTGAATGCGGTGAATCCGAACTCATCGCGCAACTTTATGAACCGCTCCGCCTCATCCCGAGGCGAAATATCTCTTCGCATCGACGACGCATAAACTCGCAAAGACCGTGACGCTCCACCCAGCATCTCCACGACAGGTTTTCCAAAAACTTTTCCATGCAGATCCCACAACGCCGTGTCAAGACCGGCCAGCGCTCGACAACGGTAGCTACCGGGAAATTTGTGTTCGTGCTCTTCAATGCGAGTAATGAGTCCCTCGATATCATCCGTGCATTTACCGAGAGCCCACGGCGCAATCTGTCGATGAAACACCGCCGCCGTGATGTCTGCATTGTACGGACTCATCTGTCCCCAACCGACAGAGCCCGTATCAGTCACGAGCTTGACGAAGCAGACGTATTGATCGCCAAAGGTCTCTAGTTTGCAGATTTTCATTGCTTCCGAATGACCGTTACACCCGACTTGCGCGCAATCATCTCATCGCGCCCGTCCGCACACCCGCATGTCGCGACAGACGCCTTTCCGTCGAGTTGAACGACGGACGACACACGATGAATTCCGACTCAGGCGTTTTAGTCAGCTGCCAATCGAATTCGACGCCAGGCACTTATCGATCGAGTCAATGCACCGACGCTCGATAGCAATTAATCGTTTCGTGCAGAGGACCTCTCGCCGCACATCGCTCCGCCAATTCGCGCACTGAGTTCTGCCCCATGTTCAATCGAATTTGCTTCCTTTATCTTTTAACTGTCTGTCTTCACGCACGCCCCACGGTTCCCATAACACCGTTGTAAACTATCTTGCGCATTTCTTTCCGTGGCTACTCGGATCCGACCTCGAGCGACGCTGCACGAGTATCTGTGGAAGTCACCAGCGTTTCGTCGACTTCCCAGCTTGCATTCCGACGTCGATACCACGTAATGGCGCCACCCAACGCTCCGAGCAGCGTGAAAATAACTGCGAGCTCGAGATTGTAGTAAACAATCGAAATCAGTGACATTGCGGCGAGCGCGAGCGCTATCAGCGGAAAGGCTGGATAAAGTGGAGTACGAAATGGTCGAATGAGACCCGGCTCACTCCGTCGCAAGCGCAGCAGTCCGACCAGGCTGACGATATACATGACAATTGCGCCAAGAGCAGACAGCGTGACGATACTCGCCGTCAGCGGTTGACCACCAATCGTAATAACTCGGTCCGAATAGATCGCGGCGATTCCGACGGCGCCGCCAGCAAGTACCGCCGCATGCGGCGTACGCAAGCGTGGGTGGACACGACCCAGAAATGCCGGCAGGAAGCCTGCGCGGGCAAGCGCGAAGATCTGCCGCGAGTACCCCATGATGATCCCGTGAAACGAGGCGATGAGGCCAAGCAGCCCGATCCAAACCAGTAGATGCAACCAGCCACTGCGCGCGCCCACTACCAGCTTCATTGCCTGTGGCAGTGGATCGTTGATATTGGCCAGTCGCCGCCAGTCACCGGCTCCACCGGCGAAAATCATGGTTCCGAAGGCCAACGCCAGCAGAGTGAGAATCCCGCAGATGTAAGCTGGTGGTATGGTGCGCGCCGGATTCTTGACTTCCTCCGCAGCCATCGCCGCTCCCTCGATGGCGAGGAAGAACCAGATCGCAAACGGAATTGCCGCAAAGATGCCGCCGATCATGCCGATCGAAGGGTGCGCGTGTCCGGCCCAGCCGAGATGCGAATAGTGTGCCCAACTGAAGCCTCCCGCGACCACGGCCATGAAGACCAGCAACTCCACGATGGCGAGCAGAGTGATGATCAATTCGAAGGTTGCGGCGATCATGACGCCCACGATATTCAATGTCATGAAGATCGCGTATGCACCCACCGCAGCAACACGTGCGTCTAATCCCGCGAACTGGACGTGCAGGTATGCTCCGATCGCGAGCGCGATGGCCGGCGGTGCGAATACGAATTCGACTAACGTGGAAAAGCCGGCGATGTAGCCACCGATTGGGCCAAACGCGCGATAACTGTAGGCAAATGGACCACCGGCATGCGGAATCGCGGTCGTGAGCTCGGTGTAACTGAAAATGAAGGTCGTATACATGACCGCGATCAGTACGGTCGTCACCAAGAAGCCGAGCGTTCCTGCTCGCGCCCAACCGTAGCTCCAGCCGAAGTATTCCCCCGAGATGACCAGACCGACCGCGATGCCCCAGAGGTGAATCCCCCTCAATGAACGGGATAATTGCGGCTCTGTGTTGGCCATGCAGTGCGCCCCTGTCGGCAAGGTTTCTCAAATGCCGTGCGGTGACGGCTCAACGACCTCGTGCCCTGGGCAGCACTTCAGTCATGAGCCAATTAGCAAGCTCGCGCATGCGCTCTTGCTCGGTCAGCATCGCGGGCCCCAGTCCGTGCTTCCAAAGCAACGGTCTGTTCGCAGAGTCTTTCTCCAGCGCTTCCATATCTTGGGCAAATTCGTCAAGGGCTTCACGGCACGCGAATATCCGCGCCTCAACGAGCGCCTGTCCGTATCGACGCGTAACGCCCCAAATATCCCGATAGTCGTACTCGGGGTGATATTGAACTCCCCAACAGGTTCCATGGCGATAGCTGAACGCTGCAGCTTGAATACCCATCTCATTGGTGGCCAGCACCTGCGCCCCCTCTGGCAATTGCGCGACGTGATCTCGGTGCACCGTCGGCGCCTCGAACACTGCTGGCTTTCCGGCGTAGAGCGCATGTCTCTGGCCGGCTTCTGTCAATTGAATGCGGCGCGCAAAGCCGAACTCTCGGCCACTCGGGTTTGCGATTACGCTTCCACCGGCGGCCGTCACCGCCAGCTGCAGCCCCCAACAGCTTCCAAACAGCGGTACGCCCGCCTCGAAGATCATGTCGATGAGCTCGATCTGCCGGTCGACCGCCGAACCGCCGTCGGCGATACACAGAGCCGATCCGGTGACGGCGGCGCCGTCGTACTGCCCCAGGGTCCCGACGAGTTCTTGTGGACTATGAATGTCAGCGGGGAATACCAGATCACATTCGAGTCCGGGCAGCAGACGTCGCAATACTCGAGCATATCCGGTTGCCGCATCGTAACCGAGTATCCCGATCTGACGATGACGCGTCTCCGTAACATTTCCGTCGATCACCAAGACTCGTGGCGAGCTCATTGGCTTATCCGGAGTACGCAAGATCGCCAGTTACCGCCGCCCGAAAGACGCTCTCGAGTGCATCGGCGTCGACTGAGATCGGGTTTCCGCCCGCTGAGGGATCCGCCGCTGCCTCGATACCGATCACGGTTGAATTGTGCAGATCCACTCCGATCTGGGCGAGAGAGTGCGGGATACCGAGACGGCGGCGGAATTCGAGCACCCACTCCATCAAGCCGTCGAAGCCAGGATCGTTTAGAGCCAGCACTCGGCTGATCAGCACCGCCTTTTCCGAGATGGCCCGCCGATTGTGCTGCATCACGTACGGAAGGATCACGGCGTTCGTCAGGCCGTGGTGAGTATCGAACCACGAGCCCACCGGGTGGGCGATGGCATGCACAGCACCAAGGCCTTTCTGGAACGCTGCAGCACCCATTGAGGCCGCTGCCAGCATATTTGCTCGGGCCTCAATGTCGGTGCCGTCAGCGTAGGCCCGCGGTAGGTGCCGGGCAATCAGACGCATACCCTCGAGGGCAAGTCCGTCGGCAAGGGGATGGAACCCGGGCGCGCATAAGGCCTCGAAGCAATGCACGAAGGCATCAATACCTGTGGCCGCCGTGACCGCCGGCGGCAGACCGATGGTGAGTTCGGGGTCGCTGATCACAATGCCTGGCATCATTTTGGGGTGAAAGATGATCTTCTTCTGATGGGTCAGCTCATTGAGAATGACACCCGCTCTGCCGACCTCTGATCCAGTGCCTGCCGTCGTAGGGACCGCCACAACCGGTGCGATACCCGCCGGGTCAGCACGGGTCCACCAGTCACCGATGTCCTCAAAATCCCACATCGGCCGGCGCTGACCACTCATGAAGGCGATCACCTTGCCCGCATCGAGCGCCGAACCACCGCCGAACGCCACTACCCCATCGGCCTCCGC
Source organism: Pseudomonadota bacterium (assembly GCA_021808195.1). Next base: position 8,983 of record JAKBCE010000005.1, on the reverse strand, counting down.
AGTACGATAGGCGAGCAGTCCCGCCTCCACATTTTCGGCGGTCGGGTTTCCCTTAACCTCTCCAAAGAGCACAGCAGACGGCAATGACGCAAGAGCGGCTCGCACTATTGGGTGTTGCTTCAAGCCGCCATCGGTGACCAATAGCGGCCGCTTCATGCCGAGCGCCGCGCAGGACGCCGGAAGTTCGGCGATACGCCCGGGTCCAGCTAGAATTCGGGTCGGATAATTCCAATTGCCATACCAAGGATTTGTCATAGCTGTGTCCGCAAGTGGTAGGACTTCGGCCGGGTAAGATGCTCATAGCCGATGCTCGAAAGCGTGCAGCCTCTACCGGAGTTCTTCACTCCGGTCCACGCGAGTGCTGGATCAAGATAATCGCACCGGTTCATAAAAACGGTTCCCGTTTGCAAGCGATCCCCGATCGCTTCGGCGCAATCGAGATCCTTGGTATAAATCGCGGCGGTCAAACCGAAGTCGCTGTCGTTCATCAGACGAATAGCCTCCTCGTCTGACGTCACTTTCATGATGCCGATTGCCGGGCCGAATGTCTCCTCCCGCATGAGTGCGTGCGAATGGTCGACATCCACAAGCACCTGCGGTGCCAAATATGGTGACCCCGGCCTGCTCATCGCGAAGCGCCTGTTGTCGATCAACTGGCGTGCACCACCTGCCACAGCGGCCTCGACCTGCGACCGAATGTGATCCGCCGCAGCCGCCCGGACTACCGGACCCAATGTCGTCTGCCGGTCGAGGGGGGAGCCCAATCGATACTGATTTGCCAGCTCCACCACTCCCTCTACGAACCGTTGATAGAGCGGTGCGGCCACGTAAATTCGTTTGATTCCGCAACAGGACTGACCTGCATTGAAGAATGCGCCATCTGTAAGCGACTCTATTGCGTGCTCAACGTGTGCGTCTGCGCGAACATAGGCGGGATCCTTCCCTCCAAGCTCAAGTCCCGAGGTCGCAAATCCGGCTGCCGTTGCCGCAACCACCGCTTTGCCACCGTCAACAGATCCGGTGAAGCACACGCTCGATATGCGTCTGTCGCTCATAAGTCGAGCGGTGTCCGCGTGCGAGAGGTGCAAAAATTGAAATACGCCGGGCTCAAGGCCGGCCGCCTCAAAGGCCTCCGCGAACCGCTCTGCGCACAATGGCGTCTGGTGAGAGTGCTTCAGAATGACTGTGTTACCGGAAACCAGTGCTGGGATCACCGCATTTACCGCCGTCAGGTACGGATAGTTCCATGGCGCCACCACTGCCACCACCCCGACCGGAACCCTCTTTATCCGACGGACAAAGCCTGGCTTCTCTCCGGGATCGAGAGGAGCAAGCGCACTGGGAGCGATCTTCAGCATGTGCCGCGCCCGCTCTTCGAATCCGCGGATTTCGCTCGGTGCGTGCGCAATTGGCCGTCCCATCTGCCACGCGATCTCTTCGGCAATTTCCGGGCCGTGCGCCAAGAACGCATCCACCGCTGCGCTGAGCAAGGTCACTCGCGTGTCGAGAGCTGTATTCTCCCAATGCAGCTGCGCCCTACGCGCCGTCTCGAGCGCAGCGTCAATCGCTCTTGGCTCTGCCAGCGGTCTTTCGACATATATCCGGCCATCCGCCGGACTGATCGTTTGTATCTGTTTGCTCATAAAAGGTACTCAGATAATCTCAAAATAGCGATTCAACTCCCAGTCGGTAATCGCTTTGCGGAATTCCCGCTCCTCCCATTGTCGCGTCGCCGCAAAATGCTCGATGAACGCATCCCCAAACAGGGCACGAGCAGCAGAGGACGCGTGAAGACGTTCTGCTGCCTCGTCAAGAGTTCTCGGCAAACGTCTGGTCGGAGATGCTGGACGGTCGTAAGCATTGCCTTCAATCGGAGCATCCGGCTCAATTCGGTGCTCGATTCCCCACAGCCCCGTACCGATGGCCGCAGCTATCGCTATATAGGGGTTGATGTCTGCGGCCGCAATTCTGTATTCGACCCGCTGCGCAGATGGGCCGCCGCGTATGACGCGCAGTGCCGCCGTGCGGTTCTCAATGCCCCAGGTCGCCGCAGTCGGTGCCCAATAGCCAGGAACCAACCGGGAATAGCTATTGACTGTGCACGCTATCATCGCGAGACACTCCGGCATAAGCGCCTGCTGTCCACCGATGAACCAACGCATCTCGTCTGACATCTCGTTTGGCTGTGCAGAATCATGAAATGCCGAGGCACCATCTGCACGTTTCAACGACAAATGCAGATGCCCGCTCTGCCCGGGATATCGATTCGACCACTTCGCCATAAATGTCGCCATCAGCTCTTGGCGCTGTGCCAAAACCTTTGCAAAGGTCTTAAACAGTGCCGCACGATCCGCTGCTTCCAGAGCGCCGCAATAGGCCAACGCAGCTTCAATTACACCCGGACCCGTCTCGGTGTGAAGACTTTCGATAGGCATACGCATGCTCGATGCCATCTCCAGCAGCGCCTGGTAGAACTCCGCATGCACTGAGTTCCTCAGCACCGAATAGCCGAAGTTTCCCGGCGTGAGGGTCTGCGGATCCCGATACCCCTTCGCACGGATAGAGTCCGGTGTCTCTCGAAAGACGAAAAATTCGTATTCAACCGCCGCGTACGCGCTGTACCCCATTCGCGCAGCCCGTTCCAGCACTCGTCGGAGGGTGCCCCGAGGACAAACTGCCTCTGCGGCGCCGGCGAACTCCGCCAGGAATAGCGGAGTATTCGGCTCAAACGGAATATCGCGACACGTTGCCGGCAGAATTCGCGCAGTCGCATCTGGAAATGCCGTATGCCAACCGGTGACACGAACGTTGTCGTAAAGCTGGTCGTTTGAATCCCAGCCCAAGACGACATCGCAGAACCCGAAGCCTTTTTCGAGCGCGGACAGGAATTTCTCACGCCCCATGTACTTGCCGCGGAGAATTCCATCGACGTCGAAAATTCCCACTTTCGCACGATCCAGATGCCGCTCCTCAAACATTCTGCGAACCTCGGCGCAATTTAGCGGAGGTGACTGTCTTTGCATTTGATGCTCCCGAACTGTCATTTCGGCATAACGTTGGCGCGGAGGCTGATAATTGCGAGTCGACGGCGATCGATAAAAGATGTCCTCGAGTCGTGACACTCGCACTCTGTCCACCCCGTACATCGTCGGCGCGACGGCTGTTGCTTTCGACTCCTCTGTCGGTCCCGCGCCAAACCAAGACCTTTCCCTACTGCAACTTCCGCCAGATATAAATTGATTCTCTTACAACGATGCAATACCCGCCTTGCGACGTTTGGGGTATCCACGCCCACGTCACGCGTTCGACTGCAGTCGAGTAGGCGGAACCAGACCGCAGCACAATCGGGATAATTCTCGACCGTATTTTCGGCGCTCATCTCAGCGGTCTGCCCCTGCTGCTGCCCGATATCGCCAAAGCGCATCACCGAGGGCCGCCTTGAGAGGATCAAGCCACTGCTCGTAATTCCGCCATTGATCCAGACCCTCTCGATATATGGGTCGGCGCACTTGCTCTGAACTGGCGGTACGTATACTTCGCTCGGTTTTGTGGAAGTCGAGGCAAGCGGACTCAAAGGGCAGATCGCAGAACTTGAGAATTCTCTCTACACTACCTGGCAGATCGCGCACGACGTCTTCGTGATGGACGCGAAGGACTGCCCCGGGGAGCACCCTGTCCCAGTGTTCCATGAGATCCAGGTATGTCCGGTAGTAGCGCGCGATATCCTCGATACTGTAGGAAAATTCCTGTCCCGAAGCAAAGAGCTGCTTTAGATTTCCGAAGCAACAGCTCATAGGCTCACGTCTCGCATCTATAACTCGCGCATTTGGAAGCATCAGATGAATCAGCCCCAAGTGGCGGAAATTGTTCGGCATCTTGTCTATAAACCGTGGCCGTCCATTTCTAAATGGCATTGTCTCAGTTATATAGCGTTCGCCGAGTCGTCTAAACTCCTCGGAATTGATGTTAAGAAGTACACCTGGGTAGCGCGGATCATTTAGATCAGGGAGGTTCCCATTTAGCTCCTGTACGATGCGAGGCACATTGGGTAGCTCCTGAGTTCCTTCGACATTCGAATGCGACGCCAGAATCTGCTCAATGAGAGTCGATCCGGAACGGGGAAGACCAATAATGAAGATCGGCGCCGCGCTCGGAGCGCCGCATCCGGAGCGGATCGCGAAGAATTCACGCGTGCAGACTTCCTTTTGAAGCCTGGTGTTGTTCTCGATAATTTCGGCCCGATATCGGCTGTCGGCACGCTTCAACGCATTTCCACGGGTGTAATATTCAAACGATTCCTCGAAGTTTCCGCGGTCCTCAAGAGCCTTTCCGAGCGCAAAGCACAGGTGCCAACGATCCACTCGAGCAACATCCACTGACGCTTCTATGGAGCGCATGTTGGATATCTCTGCATCAGTAAATTTGTAGGTCTTTAGATTTGCAAGACTCCAATACGCCTCACCAAATTCTGGTCGCACACGCACCGCAGCGTGATAATGATCTACGGCCAAAGGCGCTCTCCCAAGCGTCTTCAGGGCATGAGCAGCCGAGAGATGCAGATCCGGTGAATCAGCCCCCTCCGCCAACAGCTGCTCGTAGAGTTCGGCTGCCTGATCCTGCCTTCCAAGCCCAGCGAGTACAGCAGCGTATACGACTCGATATTCCCGATTCTGCGAATCGCACGCGAGCAGGATACGGATCTGCTCATGCGCGCGGGGGAAGTCATGCCGCTCTGCAAGAACTCGAGCATAATCCAGCCTTGCAGCTCGATAATCCGGCGCAAGACCCGTCGCCGCTTCAAGAAGAGTTTCCGCATCATCGTACACGCGTCGTGCAATGCCGATTCGTGCTAACAGAACCATCGCTTCCACGTGCAACTTATGTTCGAGGAGATATTTACGCGTTATTTTCTCTGCCGGCTCGAGATCGCCGTCATGCAATAGTCGAGTTGCCGCAGTAATCTCCGGAGGCAACGCAGACAGGGTGGCGATGTGTTGTGTCGCCAGCCGCGCATTTTCCTCACGCTTGATCATCCGGTAGAGTCCCTCGAGCATTCGCCAACTGTCTAGCAGTGCTGGATTGAGGTTTACCGCGTGAAGAAATGCCTCAATGGCCAGGTTCGCTTCTCGTTTGGCCACCAGACACATGCCACGTTCCTGATAGAGACGGCCGTAGCGGGGATGATGTGATTCGAGTTTCTTTAGAGTCGTCAGCGCGTCGTCAATACGCTGCAGGTGACGCTGGGACACAGCGCATAGATAGAGAATATCCCGGTGAGTGGGCTCAAGGGTCAGCTGGCTGAGCGCGCACGACAGAGCAGCCTCGAGCTGACGTGCATCCAGCAGGCGCCGGATGCGCTCGGCTTGCGCTTCAATCCCGTCTGCACAATGTGAGGCGATCTTGTTCAAAGTCGCGAATACACGTGATATTGACGGCCAATGAACCCGACCGCCTCACTATAACTCAAGCAGTCTGGTGCTCGGTCGCACCAGACTGCGCACCGTTATGAGGCTCTCTTATTTAAAAGCTGTAGCCCACTGTCACGCTGACCACTCGCGGCCGCAACGGCACTTCTGTCTTGATGAACTGCGCAGAGCTTGTGAATACGCTCGCATCGGAGTTGCTCAAATTCGTTCCATTCAGATCCACGTGCCAGTTGTCCTTTGATATACCGATACCTGCAAAGAACGTGTGATATGCCGGCTGATAGTACCGGCAGCGCGTACCAGTTGGGACTGGATAGCACTGCGGCGACGTAGCGCCTGGATAGGTGGATGGCTCGCTCCACATTCCCCCGACGTAGCTTACGCCGGCCATGGCATAGAAATTGTACTGGTCAATCATGCTGTCGTATCGAATTCTGAGGCTGCCCTCTCCGCGCGGCGAGAAAGCCGGTGTACTGCCTTCCCCGCCAAAGGGATTGCTGAACGGAAGGCCGTTTACCTCAGTGATACATTGACCGTAATTAGCCACAGCCGGGTTATTTGCCGTGAGACACGGAGAGTTCGTCTGATATGAATGATTGAATGTTCCGGACCCATCCAAAGTAAACCCGTCTCCGAGGCGAGCTTCGAGCTGGAGTTCAGCACCGTTGATGGTGTAATCCGGACCGTTCGTCGCGAATGCAGTGTTTCCCAGCGCCGTCGGATCGAAGAAGATCATCTGGGCGTTTTTCCAGTTCATCGTATACACGGATCCGTTTAGGAGCATCCGGTGATGCAGAAACACTCCTTTCCAACCAATTTCATTGTTGATGAGCGTATCGGGTGAGTAATCGATTGGTTTCGCAAACTGCCATACTCCGCTCGCGTTTTTCGCGACTTCCCCCGAACCACGATTAAAGCCTCCCGGACGAAAGCCCTGCGAAAACGTGTAGTACACCATGATGTTCGGGGTGATGTGCCATGTCAGATTGGCGCTACTCCTGAACCCGTGATACCCCTTGCGCAGATTCTCGGCGTTGATATTGATTCCATCTGGAGTCGACACGTCACATTGACCATTTGGTATGTTGACGCAGTCGGATGACGTGTAGTATTCCGACCCGATCTCATATTCGGTGTAATGGTAAAAGCGGGTTCCCGCGCTGATCGTCAGCTTCTTCGGCAGAATGTCGTAGCTGACAGTTCCGTAAAATGCGACTTGCTTGTAGCCACGCTGCGTATCCATCCCAAATGCCGTGTTGTTGCCGCGTTGCCCCGGGCTATTTGCCGTCGTATTCGGCAGGCTCGATACGTTTCCGACGCAAGGCGCTCCGCCTGCTAGCGCGATTGCGAGATTGCCCTGACTGCACGACGGAATTGTCTTGTAGTTGTAATTCATCACGTCATAAATTTTGAAATCTTCGTAATACGCGCCCGCGATTCCCCGAAGCCGCCAATTTCCGGGAGTGCTTATGCGAAGCTCTTGGCTGAGATGCGTATTTCGAGCCTGGTCACGCCAGTAGCTCTGCGGTGAGTAGCAGATTGGCGGTCCGCTGCCCGGCCCCGTCATGCCGCCTTGGACGCCCGTGCACTGATAATAATATCCACCTGCACTGCGGGAGTAATTTGTGTAGTCGTCCTGATTGTCAATGTGCCGGTCCAGATAAGCGCCGGTATAGACTAGGTCCAGTGCATCGAGCTTTCCTTTCAATGTCCAGGCAGTATTTTCGAATCGATCCTTGTTGAATGCCGGTGTAAATACCGTATCCTGCCATGGCCCGAGAGGTTGTCCGTCGGAGCTCACTGGAAACTGAGTGAAATCTCCCTGGGAGTCCATCGTCTGCTGACTTTGTGTGACGAGCAGGCTCCAGTCGTCATTGATCTTGCCCAGAACCTCGAATCGAAGGCCCGTATAGGTCACTGGGTTCGATGCGTTTCGCGCTACTGCATCATTGTTTATGCTCAATGGGCTCGGTGGCGCAAATAGCGTCGGACTGGTGCCGCCGGGACACACGCCGCCGGCGGCCGCTACGCCTCCCGAGCACTGAACGGGAATTCCGGCGTGGGTATTGTCTCTGCGAGTGAACGTGCTCGCGATGTTATCGATGTAGCCACCACGCCGATCATTGTAAACGACCAGACGCGCAGCCAGTCGCCCTTTGATGATGGGCAAGTTGAGCATGCCGTTTACCGCGGTATTCGGATCGCCGTGACTCGTTATTCCATAAGTGGCCTCCGCATTTCCGGAGGTACGATTGAGCTGCGGCTTGTTGGTGATATAGCGGATTGCGCCCGCCTCGGCGCCTCCGCCAAACAGCGTTCCCTGAGGTCCTTCCAGAACTTCTATACGTTTCATGTCGACAACATATATGTCGACATTTCGTCCCGGGAATTGCATTGATTGGTTGTCGAGATAGACTGCAACATTGGGGAATGGATTTATCGTTGCGCTCGATTGGCCGCCGCCCATATCCGCGGCAAGTCCACGGATGTAAATTTGACCCTGTCCCGGTCCATTTTCAGAGACCGTGACGTTCGGCGTCAGCTTTAACAGGTCGTCTAGGTTTGCGATCTGAAGCTGATTCAATTGTGTTCCGGTTATTGCTTGAATCGTTATCGGAACATCCTGAATGCTCTCTCGCCGGCGTCGCGCCGTAACCACGACCATTTGCAGACGATTTGACCCTAAATCTGCAGACGGACCAGCGGCGAACGCGGCGTGAAATTGCGCCGTCCCCAGGATGGTTGCGATCGCACAAGTTAGTTTGTGGTTGTGTTTCAAGGCAGCTCTCCCCCGGAAGTATTTCGGACGGTGAGGTCATCCCATTGGGATGCCCCTAGAATCTCTCGTGCGGCGAGTACCGGCTCGCATTCAGCGCTTGTCCTTGCTTGCATCCACAGCAGCTGATGCTTCACGCTCCCCGACGAACGCCGCGTTCGCCGTTTGATGTCCGCGATAGGCGTATCGCCCGTCGCCCCGGCGTTTCATTTCCTGCTGAAGCATCGCGCAGCGGTCTGCGCTGGGACTATCCGATTTTGGCAAGCCTGATGCGGAAATCGTGTTCGGGGTTCGAGTCGCCTTATTCGCGTCGCAACGACACAGGCAGCCCGAGTTTCCCGGTTCTGGTAGAGACGGGCGAAGGGTGACGCGCATTGGTTGCGTATTCGCAACAGGGCGCATCGGTCGGTACCCTGAGAGTGGGCTTATTGCCAAAATCGGATAGTGATTAAGGTTGTACTCGGACCATTCTCAATTTCAGCCAGTCGTCCGGACTTTTATGTCACACCCGGTTCGAAGCACCGCTGCCTTGCTGGGGGTTGCGGCACGATATGGAGCTCCCCCGGCACATTGAGGCAGGGTTTAGATGAGGCGAGAGATGTCCCAATGAGCGATTCACGTGTTCCGCAGGGCGTTCGGATGGAGGCGGCGATGGAGCCGCGCTTTGAGGAGATTTTGAGCGAGGAGGCGTTGGGTTTTTTGGCCGAGCTGCACCGGCGCTTTGAGCCGCGGCGGCGCGAGCTGCTCGCGGCGCGGGTGGCGCGTCAGGGGCGCATTGATG
>JAKBCE010000277.1 GCA_021808195.1 Pseudomonadota bacterium | reverse complement strand
TGTAGAACGTGTTGTTCGCGGTGCTGCCGATCTGACCGCTGCTGCCGGCGGAGTGGCTCCAGGTCTTGCCGGCCGTGGCGGAGATCTGCGGCAGCAGCGCGGCCCAGGCCTCCGGGCGCGCCTCGCGCGCCGCCATGTAGGTGGCGTACGCCTGCCGGTAGGTCGGGTCGTTCTGCAACGCTTCGTGGTAGACCTGCAGGAAGTTCGTCGCCGAGGCCGCGGCCGAAAGACCGAGACCCAGCGCTGCGCTCACTGCTGCCAGAATCAGATGACGAGGGGTGCTTCGCATAAGTTTCCCTAAAACACCGCACGGGGCGCAAAGTTGCACCCGATGAGAGGGAGGCGGGCGCCGCCGCCGACCGGGCGGCGCCGGCTGCCCGGCTCAGAACTTGAATTCGACCGGCCGTTGCGCGTGCGCCAGCGGATCGATGACCGTCTCGAACAGGCTCTCTTCGGTCCAGGCGTCTTCGGCCACCCGGCGGATCCGCTTCGCTTCCATCACCGGGGCGTCGCCCACGACGACGAACAGCCGCCCGCCAATGCTGAGCGAGTGCTGCCAGCGGCTGTCGTACACCGGCATCGAGGCCGTCACGGCGATCGCTTCGAAGCGGCCGGTCGGCTCGAAGGTGAGTGCATCGGTCGGCACCACGTCGATGTCGCGCAGTCCCATCGAGCCGATCATGCGGCGGGCCATGTCGGCCAGCTCAGGCACGATTTCGAGCGACTGGACGGATTTGGCCAGAGTCGACAGGCAGGCGGTGATGAAACCCGATCCGGTGCCGATCTCGAGCACCCGCTCCCGGCCGGTCAGCTCCAGTGCCGCGAGCAGCCGTCCGACCACGCTCGGGCGCAGCATGTGCTGGCCGCCCGGCAGGGGTACTTCCGCGTCGGCATACGCCATGAAGCGGTACTGCGGGGGCGTGAAGTGCTCACGGGGCACCTTGCGCAGGGTGTCCAGAACGCGCTCATCGAGCACATCCCAGGCGCGTACCTGGTGTTCGATCATCTGTTCGCGGGCATCAGCCGGCATCGTGACGGGACTCCAATCGGATCAATCGGCTCCCCGGATCCGGGGCAGGGGAAAATTACGGGTTTTCGGCGCTCCTGCCAAGCGGAATTGCGACGAGATATGGTGAAATAGCGCTGGAACGCCCTACCCCATGCGCTATGCTCGGCGCGTGCACGATCTGCACGTATGGATATAACCAATAAGTCGCGGAGCACTGTGGAAGCGGCCGCCCGAGGGAAGCTGAGCTGAATGTCGATCTTCTGGGCCCTCTGCCTCCTGCTGGCGCTGCTCGCCGCGGTCATCCTCGTGCTGCGCTCGGAACGCCTGCGACATCGCGAGCGGCGCACGCTCCAGTCCCTGGCGCGCCAGATCGAACGCCTTCCACCCGAGCGGCCGACGCTGAGCGTCCCCGAGGCGCCACAGGCCTCTGCGGCCGTCGGTGAACTGGTCGAGGCGTTGAACCGGCTGCTCGGCGCCGCGGCGCCGCACCCCGGACGGGCGGCAGAGCATGATGAGTTCATGGTGCTCGCCGAACGGCTGCCGCAGGCCGTGCTCGTGCAGCGCGAGACCATCGTATACGCCAATCCGGCGCTGGCGCGGCTGTTGGGCGTCACGCCCCAGGAGCTGATCGGGCGCTCGCTCGCGGAGCTGGTGACGCCCGAGTACGCCGAGCTCGTCGCCGAGAACGCGCGCCGACGCCTCGCCGGCCAGGCCGGCGCGGAGCGCTATGAAGTCGATCTGGCCGGCGCCGATGGCGCGGTACGGATCGAGCTGCTGGTCGCAGCGCTCGACTATGACGGTCCGGCGCTGCTGATGACGGGCACGGAGGTGCTCCCGGAGCAGAGCGCCGCCCCGGCGCACACGGCGGACGGCATGCCCGACAGCAGCCAGCTCGCGGCGCTCGACCTGCTCACCGAGGCGGTCGTGGCGACCGACCGGGCCGGTGACATCATGTACTTGAACGCGGCCGCGGCGCGGCTGATCTCGGTGTCCCAGGACCAGGCGCTCGGGCGCACCGTGGGCGAGGTCGTGAATCTGATCGAGGAGGGGGACCGGCGGCTGATCAGCGAGCCGATCCGCCAGGCGATCGGCAGCGGCATCGCCGTCAATCTCGGGCGCCGGGCACTGCTCGTGGCGCGCAACGATGGCAGCGAGCGCTCGATCGAGCTGTCGGCCTCCCCGATCCGCGCCCCGGGCGGGCGCTTGAGCGGGGCCCTGGTGCTGCTGCACGACGTCTCGGAACTGCGCGGCATCGCGCGCCAGATGTCCTACCAGGCGACCCATGATGCGCTCACCGGGCTGGTCAACCGCCCGGAGTTCGAGCGGCGGCTGCAGGAAGCGGCCGAGAGCGGGCACCGCGGCGACGGCCAGCACGTGCTGTGCTGTCTCGATCTGGACCGCTTCAAGGTCGTCAACGACACCAGCGGCCACGTGGCCGGCGACGGCGTGCTGCGCGAAGTGGCGAAGGTGCTGCGCGATGCGGTGCGTGACAGCGATACGGTGGCGCGGCTCGGCGGTGACGAGTTCGGCATGCTGCTGATCGGCTGCCCGCTCGAGAAGGCGCGCCAGATCGCCGACGACGTGTGTCGCGCCGTGGCCGAGCACCGCTTCGTGTGGCGCGACAAGATCTTCAACCTCGGCGTTTCGGTCGGCCTGGTGGAGATTTCGCGCGAGAGCGGCGCGCCCGAGGAACTGCTGGTCGCGGCCGACTCGGCCTGTTACGTCGCGAAGAAACGCGGTTCCGGACGCGTGGCGGTGTACTCGGCGCACGATGAGGCGCTCGCCCGCCACAGCGGGGAGATCCAGTGGCTGCAGCGGCTGCAGGCGTCGTTGCGCGAGAACAGCTTCCAGCTGTACCAGCAGCCCATTGTGCCCGCCTACGGCGATGATCCGGGCGGACCTGCGATGGAGGTGTTCGTACGGCTCAATGAGGACGAGGGTGAGAGTCTCTCTTCCTCGGAGTTCGTGCGCGCCGCGGAGCGCTACCGGCTGATGGGCATGGTGGACCGCTGGGTGGTGCAGACCACGCTCGCGGCGCTCGGGCGCGGCGCGCTGCAGATCCCGTCACGCCGCTGCGTGGCGATCAACGTGTCCGGGCAGACGCTCGGCGATCCGGACTTTCTCGAGTTCGTCGTCGAGTGCCTGGATGGCACCGGCGTGACGCCTTCGCAGGTGTGCTTCGAGTTGAGCGAGTCCTCGGTGGTGGCCAACCTCGAGCATGCCCGGCGCTTCGTCGGGGTGCTGCACGGCATGGGTTGCCGCTTCGCGCTCGATGACTTCGGCTCCGGCGTCGGCTCGTTTTCCAACCTGCGCACCCTGCCGATGGATTACCTGAAGATCGACGGTTCGTTCATGCGCAACCTGGCGCGCGACTCGGTCAACC
>JAKBCE010000276.1 GCA_021808195.1 Pseudomonadota bacterium | reverse complement strand
AAAAGAGCCCCGGTTCGTAGCGACGCACCAGTGCGGCCACCCGGCGCAGATGCGCACCGTCCAACGGACCGTCCGATCCGATTGACAGACCCACCCCGTGCAGCGAGAGCGGATAGTCCTTGCGGATCGCCGTGAGGTAGCGGTGGGGCGGGCCGCCGGCGCCCATGTAGTTCTCTGCGTGGACCTCGAAGAAGCCGATATCCGGGCGGGCTTCGAGGACCACGCCATAGTGAGCGGCCTTCAGCCCGACGCCGGCCCTTGGTGGGACGGCGTCGGGCCTGCAGCGCCGGGACTCGGTGTGCGGCACTGGCATGATGGTGCTCACCAAGCGGTGCGCCCGGTCCGTGCGTCGCTCAGCGGCCGGCTTCGGTGATTTTGCTGAGGCTGCCGTGGCCGTGAACGATCGTCACGTACGGGGTGGTAATCGCCGTGCAGGTTCCCGTCGGGACGAGCTTGAAGGCGTTGCCCTGGTAGTTGCGGCTCGCTGTGCCCGCGCAGGTGGTTCCGGGTCCGGCGTAGCAGTCGTTGTGCCCGGCGAGGGCGACGCCGAAGCAGCGGACGAATTTTCCGGTGTGCAGTTCGGCCATCGTGTGCTCACGCTGTTTCATCATCATCGAGCCACTCATCGACATGCCGCCGGCCGTGGCGAGCGGAGCGGCGAGGGCGGTGACGGCGGTGGCGAGTGCGCTGGCGACGGCGAGGGAGGCGGTGCGGGTGGACATGAAAGGTTCTCCAGATGAGTGGATCAAGTCATCCTGCCGCCGCCGGTTGCAGCGGCGCGCAGGTTCCGTTGCTGTATTCGGGCGGGCGAGCCAAAAGGTTACGGGGGCACTCCAAGCGGCAGCGGCCCCTCTCGTGTCGCGTGCGGCAAGCGTGCAATATGTGCAGGAGCTCCCGTGCCTCACGGGTAGGGGGGAACGGTGTCTCGAGCCTGGAACCAGCCGAACGGGTGCGACTGAAGTGGAATCGATTTATTACGTGGTGTCCTGGGCCTGCCATCGCAAGTGCCGGCATTGCTATGAGCCGCGATTTCGTCCCTATGTGCGCTCGGCGCTCGAGGCGGTGGTGAAGGAGGCCGAGGAGAATTTCCCGCGGATCATCGATCGCTTCCCGTCGCGGCTGACGTACCTCGATCGCGAGCATCCGGCGCCGGACGGCAGCCTGGCGGAGCGTCCCGGTCGGATCATCCTCGCCGGCGGGGAGGTCCTGCTCGAGGGGGTGCGCGAGCGCGTGCTGTATCCGGCCATGCAGCGCATCCAGGCGCGCTACTGCAGTCAGGGCGGTGTGGAGCTCATCGTGCAGACCACCGGGGATCTGATCACCGACGCCATCGTCGAGGAACTGCTCGCCCGGGGGCTGACGACACTGTCGATCTCCGGGGTGGATGATTTCCACTCCGGCATGCAGGGCGAGGCACGGCAGCGCGTGTTCAAGGAGCGGCTCACGCGGCTGCTCGAGGCCCACGGTCTGCGCGCTGGTGTTGCTCCGGTGCGGACCGTGGATGAGGCGTTGCGGCCAGAGGGTCCGACCTTCAATTTCTTTGGCGCGACACCGGATGCCTGGATCGGGCGGCTGTGGCCGAGGGGCAGAGCGTGGGACAATGGGCTCTCGACGGCGACGCTGGCGGATAATTTCTGCAACCGCTGGTCGGGTGGCCTGAATTTTCTTCAGCACCACTACAGCGGCTCGGAAGTTTCCATCGATCCGGCCGGTAATGTGTTCCCCTGCTGCATCAAAACCCGCCTGCCGATCGGCAATCTGCTCGAGGATGAATTGATCGCCATCCTCGACTCCCTCGCCGAGGAGCCGGCGTACGCGGCGATCTCCGCCGGGCATCCCGAGCGCATGGGGCTCGCCTACGGGTGGAGCGAAGCGCAGTTCGTCGCCGCCTCGAGCACACACACGCCCAAAGGCGAGCCGTATGCGAACCTGTGCATCGGCTGCGACCGGTTTCATCAGGCCGTGCTCGGCCCGGTGATCGAGGCGGCCCGGGCCCGTCGGGCGGCTGCGCGGAGTGCGCACCCGTGAGAATCCGGGCGCTGATGTTCGCCGCAGCCGCCGGGGTTTTGCTCGGAGGGCTCGCCCCGCGGCCCGCATCGGCGGGCACCTGGCAGAGCGTGCTCGAGCGGGCGCGTGGCCAGCAAGTTTATTTCGACGCGTGGGGCGGAAGTGAGCGCTTCAACACGTACATCGCGTGGGTGGCGCGTCAGGTCGCAGCCTGCTGTGACGTGACGCTGCGCGAGGTACCGTTGGAGAACACCTCGCAGGCCGTGACGCAGGTCATCGCGCAGAAGGCCGCCGGCCAGAACCGCAACGGAACCATTGATCTGATCTGGATCAACGGCCCGAATTTCTACGAGCTGAAGCGCCGGGGCCTGCTCTATGGCCCCTTCGCGCAGCGTCTGCCGAACGATCGGCTGGTGAGCCGCCGCGACCGCGAGTTGCGCTACGATTTCACCGTGCCGGTGGACGGGTACGAGTCGCCCTGGCGCACCGCGCAGCTGGTGTTCATCTACGACTCGGCGTACGTCAAACACGTCCCGCTCGACATTCGTGCCTTTCCCGCCTGGGTGCGCCGCCATCCCGGGCGGTTCACGTTTCCGCAGGTCGAGAATTTTCTCGGCGTGGCGTTCCTCGAGCAGGCCCTCTATGCGCTTGCTCCGAACCCTTCGGTGCTGGAACGACCGGTGACCCCGGCGGCGTTCGCGCAGGCGACCGCGCCGCTCTGGGCGTGGTTTGCGCAGCTGCGCCCCTTCCTGTGGCGCCACGGTCGGGAGTATCCGGCGAGCGGTCCGGCCGAACGGCAATTGCTCGAGGACGGGGAAATCGATCTGATGCCCTCATTCAATCCGGCGTCGGCTGCGGTCGACGTCGCCGCCGGGCGGCTGCCGAAGAGCGTGCGCACCGTCGTCCTCACGGGCGGCACGCTCGGCAACGCGAGTTTCGTGGCGATTCCGTACAACGCGGCGCACAAGGCGGGTGCGATGGTCGTCGCCAACTTCCTGCTCTCGCCCGCAGCGCAGGCGCGGGCGGGGGAGATTCGCGCCCTCGGCGGACCCACGGTCCTCGATCTGGCGAAACTCACCCCGGCGCAGCGCGCCCGATTTCGCGCCCAGGCCGATAATCCCTGGCTGCCGGCGGCGGCAGCGCTCAGGCATGTGCTGCCCGAACCGCATCCGTCCTGGGCCGTGCGGCTCGCGGCGGCCTGGGAGCGGCGCTACACACCGTGACGAACGGCGGGGGACTCGCAGTGCAGCCGCAGCAGCCGTCCGGTCTCGGGCTGACATCCTCGTGGCTGCGCCACGCGCCGCAGCTCACCGTGGCACTGTTTCTCGTGCCGATCGGTGCCGGGCTGCTCGGAACGGCGCTGCCGGCCTTCGGTTGGCTGCCGGGCGTTGCAAGCCGGCCG
>JAKBCE010000275.1 GCA_021808195.1 Pseudomonadota bacterium | reverse complement strand
GTGCCGGGTGGGGGCATCTGCATTTTTCGGGCATGTTCGGCCCCCTGGCGGCGATTGCAGTGACCGTGGGCGCAGTGTGGTGGGCCGTGCTGCTATACGTTGATGCACTCATCTCGCCACTCGGAACGGCGTTCATCTATATTGCCGCAAGTCCGCGCATCATCATGGCAGCCGGCGAGATGGGCAATGCGCCTCAACAGGTGACGCACCTGAATCGGCACGGCGTGCCCTGGGTGGGGTTGGTGGTCACCTACATCGTCGGGGTGATGTTCTTCTTCCCGTTCCCGTCCTGGCAGAAGCTGGTGTCGGCGGTCTCGCTGATCACGGTGCTGTCGTACAGCATCGGTCCGGTCATTCTCTTGAGACTGCGCGCCGCGCTGCCGGATGCGCCGCGCCCTTTTCGCCTCAAGGCAGCCGGAGTGCTCGCACCGATTGCTTTCATCGCATCGAACTGGATCATCTACTGGACCGGCTACACGGTCGCGAAGTGGATGTTCAGCGCGGTCTTCGCCTACATCATTGCGTACCTGGTGTGGTTCTTCCTGATCCGCCGCAGGCCTGCGAGCGAACTTGGTTGGCAACAGGCGTGGTGGACGATTCCGTATCTGGGCGGCATGTGGCTGGTGAGCGACCTGGGCCCGAGCGGAGTCATGGGAGGACGCGGAGTGATCGGATTTTTCACCGGAATGTGGATCATCGCGGGATTCAGTCTCGTCGTGCTGTGGCTCGCATTGCGCTCGGGCCAGAGCCCCGTTGAAGCGCAACGTTGTGCGGATCGGGTCAAGACGCTGGGTTCGAGCGGGGTGGATTCGCGCGCGCTCGCCCAGGATGTGGAGCCTGCGCCGTGAATTTGTGATAGATGGGACTAGTCGAGGCAGAGGCGCGCTCGTAACTCCGCGCCATGATCGGTTGACGCCTGCGGGTTGACGGGTGGAGTCATCCGGCATGAAATCCGGGCAATCGCCGCCGGCGCGTGTGACGCGTGGTGCCGTGGGCGAAGGAGGCCTCGCGTGAACTCGATTCTCAATGCGGCGGCCGGCGGACAGCTTGCGCTCGGCGGCGAACTCTCTATTCATCGCCTCGGATTCGGGGCGATGCGCATCACTGGACCGGGCGTGTGGGGCCACCCGCCAGACATTTCATTAGCCGTACGACTGCTGCGCAGGGCGGTGCATCTCGGAGTCAATTTCATCGATACGGCTGATGCCTATGGTCCGGAGGTCAGTGAGAATCTCCTGGCCCGCGCGTTGTATCCCTATCCGGCGGATCTGGTCATCGCCACTAAAGGGGGCTTGGTCCGCCCCGGCCCCGGGGAGTGGGTGCGCGACGGTCGACCGGTGCACCTGCGCGAGGCGTGCGAGGCCAGTCTCAAGCGGCTCAGGCGCGAGCGCATCGATTTGTATCAGCTGCACGCACCGGATCCCGCCGTGCCCCTGGAGGAATCCGTCGGTGAACTCGGGCGACTGCGCGCCGAGGGGAAGGTGCGTCATATCGGTGTCTCCAATGTGACCCTCGAGGAGTTGCGTCGCTGCGAGCGCGTGGTGCCGGTGGTTGCGGTGCAGAATCGCTTCAACATTCAGGACCGCCACGGTGATGACGTCCTCGAGCATTGCGCTGCGCGTGGCACGGCGTTCCTGCCCTGGGCACCCCTGGGTTCCGGTCGGCATGCCGCTGGCGGAGAGGTCCCTGCGGCATTGGCGCGTCTCGCCGAGCGTCGGGGGATTTCCGCCGCACAGGCCGCGATTGCGTGGCTCCTGCAGCGGGCATCCGTCGTGGTGCCGATTCCGGGGACCGCCTCCATGGGGCACTTGGAGGAGAACATCGCCGCAGCAGGCATTGTGTTGACCGCGGAGGAACTCCGGAGCATCGGCTGATCATGCGGGCCCGTGTCCTGCGCGACCCGTGAGGCACGCCTTCTTGTACCCGCCTAGGTAGTTTCTCTGATGCGCCGTCGTTCAGACCGTAGGAAAGTTCAGCTCGTGTGGTGATCGCCTGGGTGCAGCGCCTGATCTCGGGTGCGTGCGTCATGCTGGGCGAAGCGGGCTGCAATCCTTTTCGACTCGGGAGAGACTCATGGCAGTACATCCCTTCAAGCGCGCACTGCAAAGTGCTGCACTCGCCGCGTGCGTCCTCGGAGCAGTCCAGAGCGCTGCCGTGGCGCAGGTGAGCATCGGTGTGGGTGTCGCCGTGCCGGGCATGCGGATCGGGATCAATGTACCGGCCTATCCGGATCTGGTGCCGGTGCCTGGTTATCCCGTCTATTACGCCCCGGATCTCGACGTCAATTTGTTCTTCTACGACGGCTACTACTGGACGTTCGCGGATGATGCGTGGTACTCGAGCACCTGGTACAACGGTCCGTGGTATCTGGTGCCTCCGGAGCGTGTGCCGGATTTCATTCTGCGGGTTCCGGTCGGCTTCTATCGACGTCCGCCGCCATTCTTCCTGCATTGGAGTCGCAATGAGCCGCCGCGCTGGGCACAGCATTGGGGCCCGCGCTGGCAGCACAGCCGCCCTGACTGGGATCGATGGAACCGACGCGCGCCGCCGCCCCGTGCACCGCTGCCGCGCTATCAGCGCAGCTACCCACAACAGCGCTACCCGGGGCCGGGCGAGCAGCGGACCCTGGAGAATCGCTATTACCGCTTCCCGCAGCATCCCGGGCCGCAGGGCCGTGAACGTCCCCGCCCGCAGCCGCGCTATCAGCAGCAGCGCCCGAACCCGCAACAGCAGCAGCAGCGCGAGCGGGAGCGTCAGCCTCGACGAGGTGAACATCCGCCCGTCTGACGGTACGCCGTGAACACGCAACTCGATTGAGCAGATCTCCCGCCACTGCCGTGCTGCGCGCGATTGCGGGGCAGCCGTTTACGCTGCTGGGCGTCGTGCTTGCTGCACTGGCTGCGGCGGGCGTGGCCGCGGCAGTCGGCGACCTCGCGCTGAGCCGGATTGTCCTCGGAGCCGTGACGAGCGTCGTCATCGCCGTCACCGCCTATCACACCGCTCGGGGCCTTCTGCGTGGGGACATCGGCGTCGATCTCATCGCGCTGCTGGCGATGCTCGGAGCGTTACTGCTCAGACAGTACCTGGCCGGCGCCATCATCGCGGCCATGCTGGCAAGCGGGGTGACGCTCGAGCAGTACGCCACGGCGCGCGCGCGGCGCGAACTGAGCAGTCTGGTCAGCCGTGCGCCGCGCATCGCGCATCGAGGAAGCGGCGACGCTTACGCCGATGTTGCGGTTCAGGACGTAATGGTAGGGGACGTCCTGCTGGTCAAATCAGGCGAGGTCGTTCCAGTCGACGGTCTCGTCGGTCCACAGGGCGCGGTCGTCGACGAGTCCTCGCTCACCGGGGAGTCACGGCCGGTCAAGATCGCCGCCGGTGCGCCAGTGCGCAGCGGCGCGAGCAACGCCGGCGGTCCGT
>JAKBCE010000023.1:3689-62768 GCA_021808195.1 Pseudomonadota bacterium | reverse complement strand
CCACGTGATCGCGGACAA
Source organism: Pseudomonadota bacterium (assembly GCA_021808195.1). The sequence continues at coordinate 62,750 of JAKBCE010000023.1, read as the reverse complement.
TCTCTCTTCGCACAAGACCGAACTGGTCAAGACCTTCCTCACCGAGCATCCCAACGTGCAGATGCACTTCACTCCGACCTACTCCTCCTGGCTCAATCAGGTGGAGCTGTGGTTCGGCAGGATCGAGCGCGACGTGATCGCCCGCGGCGTGTTCACCTCGGTCGCCGATCTGAGGAAAGAGCTCATGCGTTACATCCGCCACTACAACAAGGCCCCGCGCACCGTGAAGTGGAAGTACTCCGACACCGGTAAGCGCCTCGGTATACATTCAGCTGTTACAGGCCACTAGGCAGGAAATACCGCTCTTCCACGCGCACGGTCGTCGCGGCTGGGTCAACGTTGCAGGGGCTACCGCATGCAGTGGGACGCGTTTACCAGCAGGAGCTGCGGTAATAGAGTCAACAATGATTACGCAGGACGTGACGATTTCCAGGGAGGATGCGGAAGATCTTCAGACGGGATTTTGCCGCAGGCAGATGCCCGTGCGGCCGCCGAAATCGGTGCCAATCTGGCCTAATTAACAGGTAAGCGGGAACGGGCTACTTGCCGGACGGACTTCCGCGCCGCCGTTCCACTTCATCCATAAGTTCGTCGACGGTCGGATTGCCTAGGATCGCGTACCGCTGGGCAGTGTAATCCCCGTGTCCAGGGTCGAACTGCTGGAGAAACCGGGCCATTCCGACCGGCCCCAGGGCCTTCACGAGCGCGTCAATTCCGACCCGCCGCAGCTCAGCAGGGGTCGCGCTGCCACCGTCGATAGTCTCTACTGCCGCGCTCATGGTGCAATCGCCTCTGAGTACCATTTTGCCGGATTTTCCACCTGCACCGCCAGTCGGGCCTTTTCACGGGTGGCGCGGTTTCGCAGCCGATCGTCGCTGGTCAATAGAACCTCGGCACCACCACTCTCGGCGCAAGCGAGGTGCAGGGCGTCGAAAGCGCCAAATCCCACGGCTTCGAGGTCTCGACCCCTTTGTCGCTCCCGTTCTCCTGCCGCCACTTTGGAGGTGGCGCAACTCAGTAGCGCTTCGACCCCTCGCCGCTGGTCGGCATTCCGATGGCGACTCGATTCCAGGTCGAGAATATCGCTCCCGATCCATTTCAGTCCGCCATGTCTCACCAGTTCGATTAACGCGAGGACCGCCTCGGCCTCGAGTCGCACCCGAGCCTGGTGCTGGTCGTCAAACGGCCGATTGAGGCAGCAGAGATCCAGATATACGGTTCGCATTGTCGCGTCGCTTTAAGGAATAACTATGCAGCGGGAAGCGGATGAAACGACTCCTGTTGCACTAGCTCCATAACAAACCTCAACGCGGCGCGAATATCGTCAGCAGTAATGTCGTACTCGTACTCGTACTCGCACTCGACCTCGGCAAATGACATCCCGCCAGCGAGGCTGCCAACGACGATGCGGACCGGCAATCGCGTGCCCCTTATCACTGGCCTTCCGTGATGGATTTCGGAATCGATGACAACGCCATTTGGAACGCACATAGCATCCTCGGTCGAGCCTCTGATGGCTGGATGGCAGCCCGTCACTCACTACCGGGGACGCAAAATAGCTCTAGTTAAGAAACGGCGGTAGCCCCATTTTTGGCCGGTTTTCGGCAATTACTCGGTCTTAGTGCCTGGTTCCCGGATGGCGTGGTTCCCTCCGCGCGTCGAACTGCTTCTTCCGTGACCCTCGATTCGCGCTGGCCTGCTCGCAGCCCATCGAGGTAATCCGCCCAAGCTTGCATCATCTTTCTTCGTTCCGCCAATCGCTCGGCCCGGTTATACGCAGCCCGGACCTTATTCCGCTCCGCGTGAGCCATCTGCAATTCGATCAGGTTGGGATGCCAGCCGAGCTCATTGAGGCACGTGCAGGCCATGGCTCGAAACCCGTGTCCCGTCATTTCATCACGCGTATAGCCGAGGCGTCGCAAGGCGGCATTCACCGTGTTCACGGACATCGGCCTATCCGAGGTCCGTAGCGACGGAAAGAGATATCTGCCCTTGCCGGTCACGCTGCGGAGATCTCGGAGGATCGCAACCGCTTGGCAGGCCAGCGGAACAATATGCCGCTCCCGCATCTTCATCCGCACTGCCGGGACCCGCCATTCCGCCGCCCGCAGCTCGCTGGGACGTAGAAAGACGAGAGGGGACAACTTCAGGGCCATCAGCGTCGCCGGATGCCCGATGTAGTCATCGATGGCGCGGAGCAGGGCGCCGATCTTCGCCGGCGCCGTGATAGCCGCCCGGTTTTCCACCACGACCGGCGCCAAAGCGCCCCGCAGGTCGGACGTGATATCCCGCGTCGCTCGACCCGTCGCTATGGCGTACCGGAAAATCTGTCCGCAACGCTGCAATGCCCGATGGGTGGTCTCGTTCATCCCACGGCTCTCGATCGGCCGCAGCACGGCCAGCACCTCAGGTGCCGCGATCGCGGCGATCGGCCGCGATCCCAGGCGAGGGTAGACGAACGATCCCAGAATCCACCGCGCCTTGGTCATCGTGATCGGCGCGAGCCGTTCCGCCTGCATCTCCAGCCATTCCTCGGCAATCACCTTGAAGGTGTCCGCCCTAGCGATCTTGACCGTCCGCCGCTGCTTACTCGGGTCGATCCCCCGAGTAAGCAGCTGCCGGGCCTCCTGCAGCTGCTCCCGCGCATATTGCAGCGTGACATCCGGATACACGCCGAGCGAAATCCCGCGCTCCCGCCCATCGTACTTGTACTTGAACCGCCACCACCGCGACCCGTTCGGGTTCACCACCATATACAGCCCGCGATCGTCATAAACCTTGTATGCCTTCTCCTTAGGTCTCAGGCTCCGAATCTTCGCATCCGACAACATTGACGCTGCTCCACCCGCCCTTTGGGGTAACCGGGACTCAAACCGACCCGCCTTACCCCACTTTTCGCACCTCAGGCGTGTGATCATGCCCCTGGATGGCGGTAGACGGGCGTCGGCAGATGTCGATGCGGAAACACTACGATTCCCAGTGTTTCAGCGCAATGTTGGGATGTTGGAGGACGGGCAGGGAAGGTGGAGTTTGAAGCCACCTGGTGCCCGGGGCCGGACTCGAACCGGCACGGAGTTACCCCCGAGGGATTTTCGTACCCGCTACGGCTTACGCCGCTGCGCTCGCGGACCGCCGGAGCGGAGAGCGAACGCATTTGGGGTCTGGACTTTACCTTTGCCGTGCCGCGCACACGCTGCGTGGTTTAGGCAGGGGCCGTCAAGTCTCTACACTTTCCGCGCTACGGATGGCGCGGCTTAGCTCGGTATTGCAGCCACCGTAACGTGCTGCTGGTCCACCGACTTTGACCCCATTCACACCGGGCGTTTCCGCCCCGGGTGCTCAACTTCGTTAAGTCCCTTGCGTCTACCCATTTCGCCACCCGGGCATTGGGAGGCGCGACATTCTACCCGAGGCGCGTCCCTCTGGAGCAAAGCGATGCGCGATGCAATACGCATCGCTACGTACGTGAAGCTGCGCACTGCCTATGGAGATAAATGTCCGAATTGGCGAGACTTACCGCCCATCAAGACTATGGTGGGTCAAGCACCGGCATGTCCGAGGCGACGCTGAGGGGCGAAAGTCTGCATTTGTGGCGCGGGGAGCGTCACGTCTTGCGGGGGGTCAGCTTTACCGTCACGAGCGGGGAGTGCCTGCAATTGACCGGTCCGAACGGGGCCGGCAAGACCAGCCTGCTGCGCACCGTGTGCGGCATGTCCTATCCCGAGGGCGGGCGAATCCGCTGGCGCGAGCGGGACGTGAACGAGGATCTGCCCGCATTTCACGCCGAGATGGCCTATCTCGGGCATGAGCCCCCGCTGAAAGGGGAACTCACCGGACGGGAGAATCTGCACTATTGGATCGGCGTGCGACGGCGTTTCGGTCGCGCCGAACTCGACGGGGCGCTCGAGCGGGTCGGTGCCCAGCGTTGGGCGGATCGTCCGGTCCGTACCCTCTCGGCCGGTCAGAAGCGGCGTATTGCACTCGCGGGGCTGCTGCTGATGGCGGTGCCCCTGTGGCTGCTGGATGAACCGACCACCAATCTGGATGTCGAAGGGCAGCGACTGGTGGGTACGTTGATAGACGAACACCTCGCCGCCGGCGGGCTCGCCATGGCCGCGGTGCACCATCCACTCGCAGTGTCCGAGCAGGGCCTGCGGCGACTGGAGCTGGGCATTGGCTGAGATCAATATCCTGCAGGCCGGACTGGCGAGGGCGGACCGCGATCACCCCAGTGCGCCGTCGGCGTTTGCGGTGGCTCGCCTGATGCTCGAGCGAGACCTTCGCCTTGCGTTTCGTAAGGCCAGCCAGCTCGTGCAGCCGCTCGCCTTCTTTGCGATGGTGACCACGCTCTTTCCGCTGGCCATTACCCCTGAATTGACCCGCTTGCGGCACATCGCCTCGGGCGTGCTCTGGGCGGCGGCCTTGCTCTCCTCGCTGCTTGCGCTCGAATTTCTCTTCCGCGACGATGCCCAGGACGGCACGCTCGAGCAGTACGCGCTCTCGGGCCGTGCGCTGACCGGACTGCTCTCGGCGAAGACCGCCGCGCACTGGCTGCTCACCGGACTGCCGCTTGCGCTCATGGCGCCCGTCGCGGCCGTGGCGCTCGGGGTGCCGGGTCGGGCGCTGCCCGGGATTCTGGCCTCGGTGACGCTCGGCACGGTGACGCTCAGCCTGCTCGGGGCGGTCGGGGCGGCCCTGACGCTCGGCGTACGGCGCGCCGGGGCTCTGCTGTCGCTGCTGACGCTGCCGCTGGCCATCCCGGTGCTGATTTTCGGCGCGCATGCGACGCAGCTGGCAATCCGCGGCGAGGCCTACGGCGCGCCGCTCACCCTGTTGGCCGCGCTGGCAGTCTTCGGCATGACGCTGGCACCGCTCGCGGCGGCGGCGGCCGTGCGCATCAATCTCGAGTGAGGGCATACCCGTAATGGCCTGGACCTGGTTTCATCGGCTGGCTTCCCCACCATATCTGTACCGCACGGCGCGGCGCTTGACGCCGTGGTTCGCCTGGCCGGCGGCGCTGCTGATTCTCGCCGGCCTGATCGGCGGGCTGTGGCTCGCGCCCCCGGATTACCAGCAGGGCGATGCCTATCGCATCATGTATGTACATGCCCCAAGTGCCTGGCTGTCACTGATGGTCTATACGATCATGGCAGTGGCCGGCGGCATCGGCCTGATCTGGCGCATGAAGGCGGCCCATGCCCTCGCCGCTGCGGCCGCCCCGATCGGCGCATCCTTCACGCTCGCGACGCTCGTGACCGGTTCGCTCTGGGGCAAGCCGATGTGGGGCACGTACTGGCAGTGGGACCCGCGTCTGACCTCCGAGCTGCTATTGTTCTTTCTCTACCTCGGCTACATGGGACTGCGCGCGGCGTTCGAGGATCTGCAGCGCGCCGATCGCGTGAGCGCCGTGCTCGCGGTGGTGGGCGTGATCAACGTGCCGATCATCCATTATTCGGTGGTGTGGTGGAACTCGCTGCACCAGGGACCCTCGGTGATGTACCTGGGCAAGCCAACCATGCCGCCCTCGATGCTGGTGCCGCTGCTGATGATGTTTCTCGGGTTTACACTGTTCTTTGCGGCGGTGCTGATGGTGCGGCTGCGCGCCGAGGTATTGATCCGCGAGCGGCGCGCGCACTGGGTGGAGGAGGAGATCGGCGCATGATGAGATTTCTCGACATGGGCGGGTACTACCCGTGGGTGTGGCCGTCCTACGCCGTGACCTTCGTGGTGATGGGTCTTAATGTGTATTGGGCGAAGCGACTGCTCACTCGTGCGCAGCGCACGGCGCTGCGCAGACTGCAGATGCAGGAGGAATCATGACCCCGACTCGACGCCGCCGGCTGCTGCTGGTGATCGGAATTCTCGTCGGTGTGTCGATCGCCGGCGGACTGGCGCTCTCGGCGTTTCGCCAGAACGTGACGTTCTACTTCGTGCCCTCGCAGGTGGCCGCCGGCAAGGCCCCGCGCGGGGAGTCGTTCCGGCTCGGGGGCCTGGTCGCCAAGGGCAGCGTGCATCGCAAGCCCGGCAGCATGCAGGTGCGCTTCCTGGTGACGGACTTCAAGCACGAAATTCCGGTCGAGTACACCGGCGTGCTGCCGGATCTGTTCCGTGAAAACGCGGGGGTGATCGTGCACGGCAAGCTGCTGCCAAACGGGGTGTTCCTCGCCGACCAGGTGCTCGCCAAGCACGATCAGAACTACCGGCCGCCCGGCATTCATCAGGCCTGGGGCATCCGCCACGGCGACCCGCGCGATGCGGCCCTGGCCGCGCAGTCCAACGGCACGCCCGCGAGCGTCACGGCCGCGACGGAGTACGCGCAGTGATTCCCGAGCTCGGCCAATTTGCCCTGATTCTGGCGTTGCTGCTCGCAGCACTGCAGGCGCTGTTCGGCATCGTCGGTCCGGCACTGGGGCGCGAGCGCTGGACCGCCGCCGTCACCCCGGCGGTGGCCGGACAGTTCGTCATGGTGGCAACCTCGATGGGGTGTCTGATCGCCTCGTTCGTCGCCAATGACTTCTCCGTAGCCTATGTGGCCGAGAACTCCAATTCGGCACTGCCGCTCTTTTACCGCGTCGCGGCCCTGTGGGGGGCACATGCCGGCTCGCTGATCCTCTGGATCTTCCTGCTCAGCTGCTGGACCGTGGCCGCCGCCGTCGGCACGGCGCGACTGCCGCGCAATTTCGCTGCACGCGTGCTGGGGGTGCTCGGCACCATCAGCTTCGGCTTCATTCTCTACACGCTGCTCACCTCCAACCCCTTTTTGCGTCTCAGTCCGCCATGGGCGGACGGGCAGGGCCTGAACCCGATCCTGCAGGATCCGGGGCTCGCCGCACATCCGCCGGTGCTCTACACCGGGTACGTGGGGCTGGCGGTCGCCTATGCGTTCGCCGGGGCGGCGCTGCTCGAGGGCCGGCTCGACCGCGAATGGGCGCGCTGGACCCGCCCGTGGGCCACCTCGGCGTGGGCCTTCCTCACCTGCGGCATCGCCCTTGGCAGCTGGTGGGCCTATTACACGCTCGGCTGGGGCGGGTTCTGGTTCTGGGATCCGGTCGAAAACGCCTCGTTCATGCCTTGGCTGATGGGCACCGCGCTCATCCACTCGCTGGCCGTGACCGAAAAGCGTGGACTGTTCAAGAGCTGGACGCTGCTGCTGGCGGTACTCGGCTTCTCGCTGAGCCTCGTCGGCACGTTCCTGGTCCGCTCAGGCGTGCTGATCTCGGTGCATTCCTTCGCAGTCAGCCCGGGCCGCGGGGAGTTCATCCTGACCTTCCTCGTGATCATGATCGGCGCGGCGCTCGCGCTGTACGCCTGGCGCGCCCCGCAGATGCAGTCCGAGGCCGGCTTCGAGTTCAGCGCGCGCGAGTCGTTCCTGCTGTTTAACAACATCCTGCTGGTGACGGCCTGCGGCACGGTGTTCGCCGGGGAGATGGCCCCGATCATTTCCAACGCGCTCGGGCTCGGCAAGCTCTCGGTGGGTCCGCCGTATTTCAATCCGACGTTCCTGGTCTCGATGCTGCCGCTGCTGGTACTGGTGCCGTTGGGCATGCACGCACGCTGGAAACGCGGGGGCCTCGGCGGGCGCGGCCGCGCGCTGCTGGTGGCCCTCGGTGCGGCCGCCGTGATCGGTTGCGCGGTGGCCTTCGGGGTGTTCACCGGCGCCGGTATTCTCTCCCCGGTGAGCATGACGCTCGGGGCGTGGATCATCATTGCCTCGCTGCTCGACCCGATCGACCGGCTGCGGCGACGCATTGCCATTCCGCGTGCCGTGCTCGGCATGACCATCGCGCACATCGGACTCGGCATCTTTGTGTTCTCGATGACCGCCGTGCAGGCCTTTACAGCCGAGCGCGACGTGGCGCTCACGATCGGCTCGAGCGTGCGCGACGGCGGGTACACTTTTCACTTCCAGGGCATCGGTCCAATTCAGGGACCCGACTACGGCGGAACCGATGCGACGATGGTGGTGACGCACGAGGGCAAACCGGTGGCCGTGATGCACCCGGCCAAGCGCGATTACTGGGTGCAGCACATCGCCACCACCCACTCGGCGATCACCATTCACGGCGGCAGCAACATCCTGGTCGCGCTCGGACAGAGCCTGGGCGATGGACGCTGGAGCTTCCGGCTGCAGGTCCGTCCACTGGTGCTCTATATCTGGATCGGGGCGCTGATCATGGCCGGCGGCGGCCTGCTTGCGATCACGGATCGGCGCTACCGTCTCTCGCAGTCCGCGGCGAAGGAGGCCGCTGCGCTGCTCGCTGGGGGTGATGCGCGATGATCCGCTACTTCGTGCCGCTCGGGGTGTTCGCCGCGGTGGTGGTGCTGCTCGCGCTCGCGATCCATCAGGCGCCGCGCAAGGACCTGGTGCCCTCGCCACTGATCGGCAAGCCGGCGCCAAGCTTCGCGCTGCCGAGTCTGGCCGATCCAAACGTGAAGGTGACCTCCGCAGCGTTGCGTGGCCACTGGTACCTGCTCAACGTCTGGGGAACCTGGTGCATCTCCTGCCGCATTGAGTCCCCGGAGCTGCTCGCCATCGCGCACACCGGCGTCGTGCCGCTGATCGGACTCGACTGGAAGGACAGTCGCGCCGAGGCGCTCGCCTATTTGCACCAGAAGGGCAACCCTTATCAACAAGTGGCCTTCGATCCGGGCGGGCTCGAGGCCATCCAGTGGGGCGTGTACGGCGCGCCGGAAACCTTCATCGTCAATCCCCAGGGCATCATCGTGTACAAATACATCGGCCCGATCACCCCTCGCGCCTGGGCGCACGACATCCTGCCGCGGTTGCCGGCGGGTCAGGCGAGCGGCTCATGAGGCGCCGCTCGCCGATGCGGGGTACGCTGCTGGTGCTGCTGGCACTGCTGGTGGCGCCCTTTGCGCACGCGATCGCCCCGACGCGCATGCCGACGCCCGAACTGCAGGCACGCTACGAGAGGTTGATTCACAACTTCCGCTGCATGCAGTGTCAGGACGAGTCGCTCGCAAACTCCCCGGTGAGCCTCGCTGCCGACATGCGCCGGCAGATCCGCCAGATGCTCCTCGCCGGCGACACCGATCAACAGATTCGTCACTTCTTCGTCTCGCGCTACGGTTACTTCATCCTGTTCAAACCGCCGTTCGCCTGGCGGACCGCCTGGCTGTGGCTCACCCCGGGGGTGCTGCTCGGGGTCGGCGCGCTGAGCGCAGTGTGGGTGATCCGCCGTCGTGCGGCCTTGGTGACGCGCGAGAGCGGTGATGAGGATGAGTCCTTCGATGACGGCCTCACCGGCCCTGGAAAGCACAGCTGATGATCGTATTCATTCTATTCGCGACGCTGCTCACCGCCGTCGCTGCCGGGTTGGTCGTGATCCCGCTCATCCGCCCGTTGCGCACGCAGCGCGCGCCTGCACATTGGGCGGCGCTGTTCGCCTGTGTCGTGCTGGCCGGAGGCTCCGCGGCGCTCTACATGACCTTCAGCAACTGGTCGTGGCAGAAAAATCCGGGGGTCGCCTCGCCGCAGTCGCCAGTCGTACAGCTGATCGATCACCTGGACCGCCATCCGCGTGATCTGACGGCGTGGCTGAAGCTCGGCAAGTCCTACAACATCCTGCAGGAGTATCCGCTTGCCGTGCGGGCCTTCCGCCACGCCGATCGCGTGGCCGGCGGGCGCAACGCCGCAGCGCTGCTCGGGGAAGCCGAGGCGATGATCCTGATCCACGATTCCTCGCTCGATGGCCAGGCCGGCCAGCTGATCGAGCGTGCGTTAGTGCTCGACCCGAACTCCCCGAAAGCGTTATTCTTTGGCGCAGCCGCGGCGATGCGACGCGGTGACCTGACGCTGGCGCGGACCCGGTTCAACAAGCTCTTGGCCATGAACCCCCCGCCGGATGTCCGGTCGATGCTGCAGCAGGAAATTGCGGCGATCGATGCTAAATTGGGTGTAAAACAACCAGAACATGTCGCGAAAAGGGTGAAACCGGCTCCCGGTTGAGGCGTACCGCCTGCACGGGCGGGAACGTCGCAGGAACCCCAGGGGCCGCGCGCGAGTCTTATGTAGAGTGGCGGCGGTGCCGCCGCGGGTTCCTCAGAGCCCGTTCCGTATCCCGACCATAAGGAGAGCGCCCATGATTCAGCCAACCCACGAGGGACAGCAAGTCCAGAAGGGTACCAGCGGACGGGGTTTTGCATCCATGAGTCAGGAGCGTCAGCGCCAGATCGCCAGTATGGGCGGTAAGGCGGTGCCTGACGGCAAACGCAGCTTCTCGCAAAATCGACGCTTGGCGGCCGAAGCGGGCCGCAAGGGTGGACAGAGCGTGCCGGATGCGAAGCGCAGTTTCTCCCAGAACCGCCAGCTCGCCGCCGAAGCCGGCCGCAAAGGTGGACAGAGCGTGCCGGATGAGAAGCGCAGCTTCTCCCAGAACCGTCAGCTCGCCGCCGAAGCCGGCCGTAAGGGCGGACAGGCCAGTCACTCCGTCCACCGGGACTGAGGTAGGGCTCGCGCGCTGCGCCCACGGGAAGTCGGTGCAGCGCGGGAACGCATTGGGCGTGCGGGCCCTGCGATGCAGGTGTGCTCGATCGAGTGCGAGCGCCCACGCGCTAGGCATGCCGTCACAATCGCCCCCCTTCTGTCATCGGACTGTCACAAAGGGACTCTAGGCTGCGCGCCCGTCGTGCCGTCTTGAAAAGAGTCCTTCATGCGTTGCAGAAGTGCATTCGCGCGCCTGAGCGCGCTGCTGCTGTGCCTGCTCCTGGTCACACCGGCCGGCGCGGTCCCGGCAGCGCGAGGGTCCGGGGTGCGGCATGTGCTGCTGATCAGCGTTGACGGGCTTCACGAGGTGGACCTCGCGCGCTGCATCGCCTCGGGAACCTGTCCGCACGTGGCGGCTTTGACTCGCCACGGCGTGCTCTATAGCGATGCCATGACGCCCAGACCGTCGGACTCTTTTCCGGGACTGCTCGCCCAGGTGACTGGCGGCACCCCGCGCGTGACGGGTGTCTACTATGACGATACGTTCGATCGGGCGCTGTACCCGCCCGGTTCGCACTGCAGCGGTCCTCCCGGCGCCGAGGTTCGCCTGACCGGCTACCTGGACCGCGATGAGCACCGGCTGGACGGTGGGGCACCGGACCTTGCCGCCAACAGCGCGGAGGCGATTGATCCGGCGCGCCTGCCGCAGCGGCGGATCGGCGGTCGCTGCGAGCCGCTGTGGCCGCACAACTATCTGCGGGTCAACACCGTCTTCGGCGTACTGCATGCGCGCGGTTGGCGCACCGCATGGATCGACAAGCATCCCGCTTACGACATTCTGAACGGTCCCGGCCGGCCGTTCGCGGGGCCTGGCGCGAACATCGATGATTTCTTTGCCCCGGAAGTGCATTCGGCGCTGACGGGCGCAAACCTCTTGCGCTTCGGGGCCGGTGCACTGCGCCTGCGCAACCCGGGGTTGTCCTTCCAGGACTCAACCGCAGCGATTCGGCTGTATGACGGCCTGAAGCTGCGCGCGCTGCTCAATGAGATTGCCGGCTTTGATCACACCGGCCGACACCGGGTGGGCGTGCCCGCGCTCTATGGCATGGACTTCCAGTCCGTCAATGTCGCCGAGAAACGGCCGCAGGGCGGCTATCTCAACACCGCCGGCCGGCCGAGCCCGGCGCTGCGCGCGGCGATTGCCTTCGTCGACCGCTCCCTCGGACAGATCGTCGCGGCGCTGCAACGCAGCGGCAGACTCAACTCGACCGTGCTCATCCTCAGCGCCAAGAGCGGCAACGCACCGATCGACCGCTCCCGCGTGCGGATCATCTCGGCACGGGCCGTGCTCGACCCTGCGCTCGATGCCCTCGGACCCGCCGACCGCTTCCACGTCGCCGACGATGTGCTGCTCGAGTGGTTAACCCCGGCCTATCGAAGCCGTGTCGCCGCGGTGATCGACGGGCTGATCGCGGCGCAGGCCGCCGGACACGACCTCGGCATCGGCAAGTTCTACAGCGGCGCCGAACTCACCGCGCTGTTCGGCAATCCGCGCACCGATCCCCGCGTCCCGGATTTCATCCTCGAGCCGCCTCTTGGGGTGATCTACAGCAACCACGCGGGCAAGATCGCCGAGCACGGAGGCTTCCACGAGGACGACCGCCACGTGGCACTGCTCGTGGCCACCCCGCACCGCGCACCGCGCATCGTGCGGCGCACCGTGCAGACCGCCCAGATCGCGCCCACGATCCTCGCGCTGCTGGGCCTTCAGCCGCGCTTGCTGCAGGCCGTGCGCCAAGAGCACACCGGCGTGCTGCCCGGCCTCGGCCTGGCCGCGCGCCGTTGACCGGGACAGGCGGCCGTACTATCGTCACCGCCGTGACTGGGGGAGCCCCGCCAAGGGGCTGAGAGGCCGATGGCGCCTGTGGGCGCAGCGCGGCGACCCTTCGAACCTGATCCAGTTCATGCTGGCGTAGGAAAGTTGTTCTCGCGCGCTTTCTGGCACTGACGTGGCTGGGTCTCCCGCGGTCGATCCGCTCAAGGAGTCTCCACGATGAATGCCGTTCCCAAGGTCGTCGCTGACGCGCTGCCCGCCTCGCGCAAAATCCATGTCCCTGGCGAGCAGTATCCGGATGTGCGCGTGCCGATGCGCCAGATTGCGCTGCACCCCTCGAGCGGGGAGGCGCCGCTCATCGTATACGACTCCTCCGGTCCCTACACCGATCCGGCCGCGCACATCGACATCGAGCGCGGGCTGGCGCGCCTGCGCGAGGGGTGGATTGCCGCCCGCGCCGATGTGGAGGCGATCGAGGGGCGCAGTGTGCGCCCGGAGGACGACGGTCTCAGCGAGGCCGGTTCGGTCCGCGCCTTCGCCGCGAATCGCCGGCCGCTGCGCGCACGCGCCGGCCGGGCTGTCACCCAGCTCGCCTATGCGCGTGCCGGCATCATCACCCCGGAGATGGAATTCATCGCGATCCGCGAGAACCTCGGGCGCAGCGCCGAGACGCCGGTGCTGCGCGACGGCAACGACTGGGGCGCGAGCATCCCGGAGTATGTGACCGCGGAGTTCGTGCGGGCGGAGGTCGCCGCCGGGCGCGCAATCATTCCGGCCAACATCAATCACCCGGAACTCGAACCGATGATCATCGGGCGGAACTTCCTGGTGAAGATCAATGCCAACATCGGCAACTCGGCGGTGAGCTCCTCGATGGCCGAGGAGGTCGACAAACTGGTCTGGGCCATCCGCTGGGGCGCCGATACGGTGATGGACCTCTCGACCGGGCGCAACATTCACACCATCCGCGAGTGGATTCTGCGCAACTCGCCGGTGCCGATCGGCACGGTACCGATCTATCAGGCGCTCGAGAAGGTCGGCGGGGTCGCCGAGGCGCTCACCTGGGAGATCTTCCGTGACACCCTGATCGAGCAGGCCGAGCAGGGCGTCGATTACTTCACCATCCATGCCGGGGTGCGCCTTGCGCACATCCCGCTCACGGCGAACCGGGTGACCGGCATCGTCTCGCGCGGCGGCTCGATCATGGCCAAGTGGTGCCTGGCGCATCACCGCGAGAGCTTCCTCTACGAGCACTTCGAGCAGATCTGCGAGATCTGCCGCGCCTATGACGTCAGCTTCTCTCTCGGCGATGGCCTGCGCCCGGGCTCGATCGCCGACGCCAATGACGCGGCGCAGTTCGCCGAGCTCGAGACGCTCGGTGAACTGACGCGCATCGCCTGGCGGCACGACTGTCAGGTGATGATCGAGGGGCCGGGTCACGTGCCGATGCACAAGATCAAGGCGAACATGGACAAGCAGCTCGAGCACTGCGGCGAAGCGCCGTTTTATACGCTCGGTCCACTCACCACCGACATCGCCCCCGGCTACGATCACATCACCTCGGCGATTGGCGCGGCGATGATCGGCTGGTACGGCACGGCGATGCTCTGCTATGTCACGCCCAAGGAGCACCTCGGGCTGCCCGATCGTAACGACGTCAAGACCGGAGTCATCACCTACAAGATCGCCGCCCACGCGGCCGATCTCGCCAAGGGCCACCCCGGGGCACGCCAGCGCGACGATGCGCTCTCGCGGGCACGGTTCGATTTTCGCTGGCAGGACCAGTTCAACCTCTCGCTCGACCCGGACACCGCCTGCGCGTTTCACGACGAGACTATGCCGAAGGAGGCGCACAAGCTGGCGCATTTCTGCTCCATGTGTGGCCCGAAATTCTGCTCCATGCGCATCTCGCACGAGGTGCGCGCCGAGGCGCGCGAGCAGGGCATGCAGGCGATGGCCGAGAAGTTCCGCGCCGCCGGCGGGCAGCTGTACGTCGCTGCCGGCGAGGAGGACTGAGCGATGCACGCCACCATCCTCGGGGCCGGCGTCGCCGGACTCGCCTGCGCCGTGGAGCTCGCCGAGCGGGGCGCGAGTGTGGAGGTTTTCGAGCGCCACGCGGGTTTCGACAATGCCGGCTGTTCGTGGTTTGCCGGCGGCATGCTCGCGCCCTGGTGCGAGCGGGTCAGTTCGCCGCCGCACATCGTGGCGCTCGGCGATGAGGGGTTCGCCTGGTGGGCCGAGCGCTACCCGGGGATGGTGCGCCGCGGCACGCTGGTACTGGCGCACGCGCGCGATGTCGGGGAGCTCAAGCACTTTGCGCGCCGGACTGAGAACTATGCGTGGCTCGATGCCGATGGCATCGGTGCGCTCGAGCCCGATCTGGCCGGGCGGTTCGAGCACGGGCTGTTCTTCAAGGACGAGGCGCACATCGATCCGCGTGCCGCGCTCATCGCGCTCGCCGAGCGGCTGCGCAGCCTCGGCGGCACGATCCACTTCGGCACCGAGGCGCCCGGGGGCACCCCGGGGGCTGGCGCCTGCACGATCGACTGCACCGGACTCGCCGCCCGCGCGGTGTTGACGGACCTGCGCGGGGTCAAGGGCGAGATGCTGCACGTGCAGGCTGCGGATCTGACCCTCACGCGCACGATCCGCGTGCTGCACCCGCGCACCCCGGTGTACGTGGTGCCACGGGGCGAGGGCCGGTACATGATCGGGGCAACCATGATCGAGAGCGATCAGGCGAGCCGCATCTCGGCGCGCTCGATGCTCGAGCTGCTGGGCGCGGCGTACGCGCTGCATCCGGCCTTCGGCGAGGCGGAAATCGTCGAGATCGGCACCGGCGTGCGCCCGGCGTTTCCCGACAATCTGCCGCGGCTGACGCACCGCAACGGCACGCTGTACGTCAATGGGCTGTTCCGCCACGGGTTTCTCGCCGCACCGGCGCTCGCGCGCCGCGCCGCAGCGTTCGTGCTCGAGGGGCGCGAGGCCCCGGAGGTGATGCATTGAACATCCAGGTGAACGGTGAGTGGCGCGAGGTGCGCGCGGCGGATCTGGCCGCGGCGCTCAGCGAGCTCGGCTTCGCCGCGGCGGTGATCGCCACGGCGCTGAACGGCGAGTTCGTGCCGGCGCCGGCGCGCCCGAGTGCGCTGCTCGCCGAGGGCGATCGGCTCGAAATTCTCGCTCCCATGCAGGGAGGGTGACATGCTGAAGTTGTATGACGTGCCGCTGCACTCGCGGCTGCTGCTCGGCACCGCCCGCTACCCCTCGCCCGCGGTGCTCGCCGAGGCGGTCAAGGCGAGCGGCGCGCAGGTGCTCACGGTGTCGCTGCGGCGCGAGGCGGCCGGCGAGCGGGCCGGGCAGGCCTTCTGGTCGATCGTGCGCGAGCTCGGGGTGCGGGTTCTGCCCAACACGGCCGGCTGTCACACGGTCAAGGAAGCGGTGACCACGGCGCACATGGCGCGCGAGGTGTTCGGGACCCGCTGGGTGAAACTCGAGGTGATCGGGGAGGAGGACACCCTGCAGCCAGACGTGTTTGCGCTCGTCGAAGCGGCACGCATTCTGTGCGCCGAGGACTTCGAGGTGTTCCCGTACACCACCGAGGATCTGATCGTCGCCGAGCGTTTGTGCGCGGCGGGCTGCCGCGTGTTGATGCCCTGGGGCTCACCGATCGGCTCGGGCCACGGACTGAACAATCTGTTTGGCCTGAAGGCACTGCGCGCGCGCTTTGCCGACATTCCGCTCGTGATCGATGCCGGTATCGGCGTGCCCTCGCATGCCGCCCAGGCGCTCGAGCTCGGATTCGATGCGGTGCTGATCAACACGGCCGTTTCCCAGGCGGTCGATCCGGTCCGCATGGCTGCAGCCTTCGCGAAGGCGGTCGCCGCCGGCCGCGAGGGTTTCCTCGCCGGACCGATGGAACCGCGCGACATGGCCGTGCCCTCCACCCCTGTGGTGGGAACCGCGCTGCTGCGCTGATGCTCGCGCGCGTCTATCCGATCGTGGACAGCGCCGAGTGGATCGCGCGGCTGCTGCCGTGCGGGGTGCGGCTGATTCAGCTGCGCATCAAGGATCGGCCGGCGACGCTGCGCGCGCAGATTCGCGCCGCGCGCGCGCTGTGCCTGAGCGCGGGGGCACAGCTCATCGTCAACGATTACTGGCAGATTGCCCTTGAGGAAGACTGCGATTTCGTGCACCTCGGACAAGGCGATCTCGACAGCGCGGATGTGCCGGCATTGCGCCGCGCCGGGGTCAGGCTCGGCATCAGCACCCACGATGAGGCCGAGCTCGAGCGCGCACTCGCGCTCGAGCCCGACTACGTTGCGCTCGGGCCGATCTATCCGACGCTGTTGAAGGTGATGCCGTTTGCGCCCCAGGGACTGGCGCGCATCGGGCAGTGGAAGGCTCGCATCGCAGCGCTGCCGCTCGTAGCCATCGGCGGTCTGACACTCGAGCGTCTCCCGGGCGTCTTCGCCGCCGGCGCCGATTGTGCCGCGGTGGTCAACGATATCGTGCGCGATGCCGATCCCCTGGCACGCATGCGCGCCTGGGTGGCGGCGGGCGAGAAGCAGGCATGAGCGCACGATACGCACGTCAGAGCGTGCTGCCCGAAGTCGGAGCCCAGGGACAGGCGCGACTCGCCGCGGCTCGCGTACTCGTCATCGGTGCCGGGGGACTCGGCTGCGTCGTGCTGCAGTATCTGTGCGCCGCCGGCGTCGGGCAACTGGTGGTGCTCGACCCGGACCGGGTGGAAGAGTCCAACCTGCATCGCCAGCCGCTTTACCGCATGGCCGATATCGGCACGGCGAAGGCCCCGGCGGCCGCCTCGAGCCTTGCCGCCCTCAATCCCGAGGTGCGCATCGAGGCGGCCGTGGAGCGGGTCACGCCGGCAAACGCATCAGCCTGGTGCGCACAGGCCGACCTTGTGGTCGATGCCGCCGACAGCCTGGCGCTCACCTACATGCTGAGCGATGAATGCCAACGCCAGGGCAAGCCGCTCATCAGCGCCTCGGTGCTCGGATTGTCGGGCTACGCCGGGGTGTTCTGTGGCGGCGCGCCGAGTTATCGCGCGGTCTTTCCCGACATGCCGCAGCGTGCCGGGGCGTGCGCCGAGACCGGCGTGCTCGGCAGTGCCGTTGGGGTATTGGGCACGCTGCAGGCGCACCTGACGCTCGCGCTGCTGCTGCGACTTGCCCCGACGGTGCTCGGCAGACTGGTGAGTGTGGATCTGGCAACGCTGCGCTTCGGTGGTTTTTCCTTTGCCCGCGCCCCGGAGCCGGCTGAGCCGGTGCTGCGCTTCATCGCCGCCCCGCAGGTCCGCCCGGATGACGTGGTGATCGATTTGCGCACGCGCGCCGAGGCGCCGGTCTCGCCGTTTGCGAGCGCGCTGCGCATCGAGGTGGAGCAGATTGCAGCGCAGCCGCTGCCCTCAGGCGGGCGCGTCGTGTTGTGCTGTCGCTCCGGGATTCGCGCCTGGCGGGCCGCACGCGCACTGCTGCAACGCGAGGCGCGCGAGGTGGCGCTGATCGCGCTCGGGGAGTAAGCCCATGGGACAGCGTCCGGCCGTGTTGGTGATCGCCGGCTCCGACAGCAGTGGTGGGGCGGGTCTGCTGCGCGATGTGAGCACCCTCGAGCTGATGGGCGCCGATGCGCTCTGCGCGGTCACGGCCGTGACGGCACAGAGCGACAGCCGGGTCGCGGCGGTACACCGCGTGCCGGGCGAGCATGTGCGGGCCCAGATCGAGGCGGCATTCGCAACCCGCGCCATCGGCGCGATCAAGATCGGCATGCTGGCGGCGCGCGAGACAATCGAAGCGGTTGCCGATGCGCTCGAGGCTGTCCCGGCCGTGCCGGTGGTGCTCGATCCGGTGCTGCGCGCCAGCTCCGGGGGCATCCTGCTCGAGGAGGCGGGCTACGAGCCGCTGCGCTCGCGACTGTTTCCACGCACCACGTTGCTGACGCCGAACCTGCCGGAAGCGGCCTGTCTTGTCGGGGAGACCACCTCCTGCCCGCCCGACCCGCAGCGCATCCTCGGTTGGGCGCAGCGGCTGCTCGCCGAGGGCGTGCATGCGGTGCTCATCAAGGGCGGACACGCCCCGGGTGAGCAAGCGGCCGATTTGCTGGCCCGTGCCGACGCCGAACCGCTGTGGCTGACCGCACCGCGGCTCCCCGCGCAACGGCGCGGAACGGGCTGCGCACTCGCCGCGGCGATCGCCGCCGCGCTTGCCGAGGGCGCGGATCTGCCGCAGGCCTGTCGACGAGGCCGAGCGCACGTGCGAACCCTGCTTGCCGAGGCGAGTACCCGCTAGGCAGGCGCTCAACCGAGGCTCGCGGTGTCGCTCGCCGTGCCGCACAAGCGGGAATCTGTCACAAATTGGTGCGACAGTTCCGTTTGAACGCTCAAGCTATTGACTTAGCGCAATATTGGTCCATCCTGTGGACCTGCGCGCTCTGGCTGATCCCGGGGGGGATGGAGCCTGGGCGGTTTGTGGCTGTGGGTTACAGCGCGCGAACCGGCGGCGCGGCAACCGAAAACACCAAGCAGCGAATGCAAGTCGAAGCTTCAAACCTAACGACGCCAATTTCCGCCGACTCCCCCTGCGGAGTCGATCTAGATGAGTCTGAGCCGCTGCTGCTGGCCGCGTTCGACGCCTACCGGATCTTTGGGCTGCTGAGCCCCTGGCCGAAGGACGCGCAGCCCGACTGGCGCGAGATCCGCGACCGATCGCTCGAGGCGCTCGCCAAGAGTCGGGATCTGCGCATCCTGTCGCATCTGGCGGTCGCCATGCTGCGCATCGAGGGCATTGAGGGCTTCAGCCGCTCGCTCAGCATTGCCGCGCAGTGGCTCGGCGAGTGGTGGGAGCCGCTGTATCCGCGCGTCGACGAGGATGCCATCCTGCGGCGCAACGCGCTCAATGCGCTGGCCGATCGGGTCGCCGTGCTCGATGGGTTGCGCCGCGCACCGCTGCTCGAGCACCGACAACTCGGCGCTTGCTGCATTCGGGACATCGAGATCGCGCACGGGCAGTTCAGTCCCGCTGCCGATGAGACCGCCCGGGATCCGGCCGAGATCGACGCGCTGCTCGCGGCGATGGAGCTCGAGCCGCTGCAGTCCCTCGCCGGCGCACTGCATCAGGCCCTCGACAGTTACCGAGCCATCGAGACCCTCACACGGGATCGTGCCGGTAGCGAGGCGGTACCGGACTTCACCGCGGCGCTGGCACTGCTTGGGCGGACCCTCACACTCATTGAGACTCAGCTGCGCGCGCGCGCGCCGGATCCGGCAGGTGAGCCGGTGCAAGACGGTGCCGTGGTAGCGCACACCGCAGGCGTGCCGCACGCCATCGGCACCCGCGCCGAGGCGATCAAGGCGCTGGATGCCGTGGCTGCTTATTTCCGCACGAACGAGCCGTCGAGCCCCATACCCATGTTCCTCGAGCGCGCCAAACGTCTGATCGGCAAAGACTTCCTGGCAGTGCTCGAGGATGTGGTTCCCGAGTCTGTCGCGCAGGCAAAGAGCATCGGTGGGATACGCGACGACGAGTGAACCGAATTTTGAAGCTGGAGACGAACCGTGGCCAAGCAAAGCAGTCAGAAATTCATTGCCCGCAACCGCGCGCCGCGCGTACAGATCGAATACGACGTTGAGGTCTACGGGGCGCAGAAGAAGGTCCAGATTCCGTTCGTCATGGGGGTGATGTCCGATCTCTCAGGCGATGCAAAGGAGCCTCTGCCCGGCGTCGAGGAGCGCAAGTTCCTCAATTTCGACGTCGACAATTTCGACGAACGGATGAAGTCGATGAAGCCGCGCGTGGCATTCAGCGTGCCCAATACCCTCACCGGGGAGGGCAATCTGAGCGTCGACCTCACGTTCGAGAGCATGGAGGATTTTTCACCTGCAGCAGTGGCGCGCAAGGTCGGAGCGCTCAGCAAGCTGCTCGAGGCGCGCAGTCAGCTTGCGAACCTCGTCACCTACATGGACGGCAAGTCCGGCGCCGAAGAGTTGATTGCCAAAGCGCTCAACGATCCGGCGCTGCTCAAGTCTCTCGCTGCACAACCCAAACAGGAAGAGTCCGGGAGTTGAGTCATGGCTGAAGCCACCCAATCCACTGAAAACGCCGCCGTTGCCGGCACCGAGGCCGATCAGTTCGCGGCGCTGCTGCAGAAAGAGTTCCGGCCGAAGACCGACAGGGCGCGCGCTGAAGTCGAGCGCGCCGTGCAGACCCTCGCCGAGCAGGCGCTCAGCGAGACTGCGGTAATTTCCGACGATGTGATCGGTACGATCAAGGCGATCATCGCCGAGATCGATAAGAAACTCTCCGACCAGGTGAACCTCATTCTGCATCACGAGCGCTTCCAGCAGCTCGAGAGCGCCTGGCGCGGGTTGCACTACCTCGTCAGCAACACCGAGACCGACGAGATGCTGAAGATCCGCGTCATGAACGTCTCGAAGAAGGACCTCGGTCGCACGCTGAAGAAGTACGCGGGCGCGGCCTGGGATCAGAGCCCGATCTTCAAGAAATTGTACGAGGAAGAATACGGGCAGCTCGGCGGCGAACCGTACGGCTGTCTCGTCGGCGATTATTACTTCGATCACACCCCGGGCGATGTGCAACTGCTCGGCCAGATGGCCCAGGTTGCCGCCGCGGCTCATGCGCCGTTCATCGCCGGGGCCGGCCCGACGCTCATGGGCATGGACTCCTGGCAGGAACTCGCCAATCCGCGCGATCTGGGTAAGATTTTCGGTGCACCGGACTATGCCGCCTGGCGATCGCTGCGCGAATCGGATGACTCGAAGTACATCGGACTCGCAATGCCGCGTTTCCTTGCTCGACTGCCCTACGGCGCCAAGACCAATCCCGTCGAAGAATTCGAGTTCGAGGAAGAGGCGAGCGGTGGACAGCACACGCGCTATGCGTGGGCAAACTCAGCCTATGCGATGGCCGTGAACGTCAATCGGGCATTCAAGCTCTATGGCTGGTGCACCTCGATCCGCGGCGTGGAGTCGGGGGGACTCGTCGAGGGACTGCCGGTGCATACCTTCCCGAGTGACGACGGCGGCGTGGACATGAAGTGTCCGACCGAGATCGCGATCAGTGACCGGCGCGAGGCGGAACTCGCCAATTGCGGGCTGATGCCGCTCATTCACCGCAAGAACACCGACATGGCCGCGTTCATCGGCGCGCAGTCGCTGCAGAAGCCGCAGGAGTACATGGATCCGGATGCAACGGCCAATGCCCGCCTCTCGGCGCGCCTGCCGTACCTGTTTGCGAGCTGCCGCTTTGCGCACTACCTCAAATGCATGGTGCGCGACAAGGTGGGCTCATTCAAGGAACGCGCCGACATGGAGCGCTTCCTCTCCGACTGGATCGCGAGCTACGTGATTCTCAATCCGGAGAACGCGGGAGAAACCGCCCGGGCGCAGAAGCCGCTCGCGGGCGCAGAGGTCAAGGTGGAGGAAGTTGAAGGCAACCCCGGATACTACTCGGCGACCTTCCACCTGCGACCGCACTACCAGCTGGAAGGGGTGAACATCTCCATGCGGCTGGTCTCGCGCTTGCCCTCACAGCGCCAGGGCTGAGGGGGCCGGATATCGCGAGCGTGCAGCGGCGCAATGGGCACTCGCGCGCGACGGACGACCGATAGTTAGAACGAACCATTCGACGAACGAACCACAAGAGGAGTTGGGCCAATGGCAGTCGACATGTTTCTCGAGTTGAAGGGCATCGATGGCGAGACCGTCGATAAGACGTTCAAGGATAAGAAGGCGATCGATATCCTCGCCTGGACCTGGGGTATGTCCAACGCGGGCACGTTCCACATGGGCACCGGCGGTGGGGCGGGCAAGGCCAACTTCCAGGACATCAGCATCACCAAGTACGTCGATCTCGCAACGCCGAACATCATGCTGTGCTGCGCGAACGGAAAGCACATCGAAGAAGGTGTGATCACCGTGCGCAAGGCCGGAGAGAATCCGCTCGAGTACCTCAAGATCACGATGAAGAATATTCTCGTGACCGCGTACACGACCGGTGGCAGCGGGGGAGAGGATCGCCTGACTGAGAACGTATCGCTCAACTTCGCGCAGGTGAAGGTGGAATACGCGCAGCAGGCGGACAAGGGCGGCAAGAAAGGCACGCAGAGCTTCGACTGGAATATCGCCGAGAACGCCAAGTCTTGAGCGACGCGCAGCAGCTCTTTCGAGACGGCAAGCTCCGCGAGTCTCTCGCGGAGCTCACCAACCAGGTGCGCGCTTCGCCGGCCGATGCGAAGCTGCGCACCTTCCTGGCGCAGATGCTGATGCTGACCGGGCAGTGGGACCGGGCCGTCAACCAGCTGCAGGTGGCCGGCGAGCTCGATGCCTCGGCGTTGCCGATGAAGCATGCCTACACGGCAGCCATTGGCTGCGAGCGGCTGCGCTCGGCGGTGTTCGCCGGTGAGAAGCGGCCGCTCATCCTCGGCGATCCGCCGTCGTGGATCGCCGGGTTGCTGCAGGCCCTCAGCGCGCTCGCGCAGGGCAACTCGCAGCAATCCGCGCAGCTGCGCGCGCAAGCGCTCGAGGCGGCTCAGGCGACGGCAGGCAGCGTGAACGGGACCGAGTTCGACTGGATCGCCGATGGCGACTCGCGCTTGGGTCCGGTCCTCGAGGTGTTCCTGAACGGCGCGTATTATTGGGCACCGTTCGCGCGCATCCGGCGCATCGTCATCGAGCCGCCGACGGACGCGAGGGACCTCGTGTGGGTGCCGGCTCAGTTCACCTGGAGCAACGAGGGGGAGGCGCTCGGCTTTATCCCCGCGCGCTACCCGGGCTCCGAACACAGTGAGGATGATCGCGTGCGAATGGCTCGCAGGACGCAGTGGCAGGACATCGGGGAGGGCGCATTTGCGGGCCTCGGCCAACGGGTGCTCGCGACCAGCGGCCCAGAACTGGGGCTGCTCGAGGTGCGAGAGCTCGTGCTTAACGGCGACTGAGCGCGAATCATGGCCGAGCTCAGTCTGCGCGAGCGCCTCCAACCGGCGTTGCTCGATCGGCTCGAGGACGACGAGCGTTTCCTCACCATCTTTCATGTCGAGGTCGGTCGCGCGCAACTCGCGCAACTGCAGCTCGCCGAACGTGAATGGCTCGACATCCTCTTCGCGCAAGGTCTACGGATCGTCGAACAAGAGCGGGACGGCACGGCGGATCATGGCGCTGAGGACACACTGCATTTGCGGCTGTTCGCGCCGACTGGACGAGTCAGTCCCGCTCATCTCAAAGCGCTGCTGCTGAAGCCTCCGGGGGCGCCGCAGGGCATCGCGGTGCAGGAGTTCTGCCGGATCGAGACACGCAACGTGCCGAATGCCATGCTTGAATCGAGTGAGCGGCGCAACGTCTCGATGCGGCGGCTGCGTGAGTGCGTGCTGCGCGATGTGGCGAGTCTGCTCAATGCGCTTAACCTCGAGACGAGCGTCGCGCTCGAGCGCTATCCGCGCGTGCAGCGCTCGGTGCTGAACTACGGCATGCGCTCGCTGGCGGGGCTGTCCGCCGTTGCGGTCGATCCGGCGAGGGCGGCCGCGGGCATCGAGGAGGCCATCCGGCGCTTCGAGCCACGTCTGCGCAAGGTGCATGTGGTGCCCGAGGCGCGCGCCGGCGGGCAGGACGGCCATCAGCTGTCATTTCGGATCGAGGCGGAGCTGTGGGGTCAACCGGCGCCGCAGCAGCTGATCCTGAGAACGCGCATCGAGACCGACACCGGCGACGTCGCGGTCAGCGATTCCGGCGCAGGCTGAACATGGACCCGCGCATTCTCGAGTACTACAACCGCGAGCTGCAGTTCATCCAGGAGATGGGCGCAGAGTTTGCCGAATCCTATCCGCGGATCGCCGCGCGCCTCGGGCTCGAGGGACTCGAGTGCGCGGACCCGTATGTCGAGCGGCTTCTCGAGGGCTTCGCGTTCCTTGCTGCGCGCATTCAGCTGAAACTCGACGCGCGCCACCCGGATTTCACCCAGCACCTGCTCGAGATGATCTATCCGCATTTCCTCGCGCCGGTGCCCTCGTGCACGGTGGTGGAATTCACGCCCGATCCAAAGGAGGGCCCGCAACTCGCCGGTGTCACCATTCCCCGCGGCGCCATCCTGAGGACACCACTCGGCAAGGGAGATCGGACCGCTTGCGAGTTCCGTACTGCCCACGCGGTGAGCCTCTGGCCGCTGACGGTGGTCGAGGCGAAGTATCTTTCGGGTACCGGTGCACTCGCCGTGCAGGGCATTGCGCTCGATGCACGCGCGCGTGCGGGAATTCGCCTGCGGCTGAAGGCGGCTCCCGGGGTGAGCATCGACACGTTGGATCTGGATTCCCTCACTTTTTTCATCAAAGCGACCCCCGGCCTCACGCAGGCGCTGTACGAGCAGATCACCGCCGACTGCGTCGGCTTTTGCCTGCGCTCGACGCGCCAGGGCGCCACGGCGGTCGCACGCTCGGCCGCGAGCGTGCGTCAGGTCGGATTCGAGGACGAGGAGGCTCTGCTGCCGGTCAGCCGGCGCGGCTTTCAGGGCTACCGCCTGCTGCAGGAGTACTTTGCCTTTCCCGAACGCTTCCATTTCTTCGCGCTCGAGCACCTGCGTGAGGGCATCGCACAGTGCGCGGGCGAGGAGCTCGAGATCCATCTGATGCTCGGTCGCGCGCACGCGGCGCTCGAGAACGCGCTCGATGCGAGCCACTTCCGCCTCTTCTGCGCGCCCGCGATCAACTTGTTCCAGCGCACCGCCGACCGCATTCACCTCGAGCCGTTCGACACCGAGCAGCATCTGGTCGTCGACCGCAATCGGCCGATGGATTTCGAAATCTTCGGCATCGAGCGCCTGAGTGCCGTCGACACCGCTGGGGAGCCGATCGGCGAAATCCGTCCCTTCTACGCCACCGATCACCAGACCGACCCGGGCTCGCCCGCGCTCTATTACACGCTGCAGCGGCGAGCGCGGTTGCCCTCGGCGCGCCAGCAGCAATTTGGTACGCGGGCCGCTTACGTCGGCAGCGAGTGCTTCGTCTCGGTCGTAGACAGCGCCCAACGCCAGCTCGAGGGCCGGATCCGGCAGATCGACGCGCAGGTACTGTGCACCAATCGGGATCTACCGGTGCAGCTCGCCGTCGGACAGGGCCGCACGAGCTTCCTCATCGAGGGCGGCATCCCCGTCGAGTCGGTCCGCTGCATCGCCGGCCCCAGCGCACCGCACCCATCGCCGGCCTTCGGCGACACGGCGTGGAGGCTGATCGGACACCTCTCGCTCAACTATCTCTCGCTCATCGAGGAGGACGGTCCGGCTGGGGCGCAGATGTTGCGCGACATGCTCGCGCTTTACCGCGATCCGAATGATGCGTCGGCGGCGCGCCAGATCGAGGGCGTGGTGGGCATCGGCTATCGACCGCTGGTGCGGCGCATGCCCATCCCCGGTCCGATCAGCTACGGCCGGGGTCTCGAGATCACCCTGACGCTGGATGATGCGCCGTTCGAGGGCGCAGGCATCATGATATTGGCAAGCGTGCTGGAGCGGTTCTTCGCGCGCTACGTTTCCATCAACTCGTTCACCCAGATGCGCCTCGATTCCGCGGCGCGCGGGACGATCAAGACATGGCCGGTACGAGCGGGCAGACGTCAGATCGTGTGAGCGCGGAGACGCCCGCGCGCACGGCTGCGCCCGAGCGGTCCGCAGCGCTCGAGCAGCTCGGCGCCGAGCCGCATCGGTTCAAGCTGTTTGCCGCGTTGCGGCTCCTCGAGCAGAGCTTCCCGGAGCGTCCGCGTCTCGGGGAGTCACGTCGCAGCGCGGACGATGCCGTTCGTCTCGGGCAGAAGCCCAGTCTGTCGTTCGCGCCCTCGGATGTCGTCGGCTATCAGGACGCCTCGGAACAGACGCCGGGGCGACTCGAGCAGTTTTCGTTCGGCATTTTCGGTCCGAACGGGGCGCTGCCGCTGCATCTGACCGAGCATGCCTACGAGCGCGACCGGCAACGTGAAGACCCGACGCTCACCGATTTCGTCAATCTCTTCCAGCACCGGCTGATCTCGCTCTTTTACCGCGCCTGGGCCGAGTCCGATCCGGCGACGAGCTTCGATCGCCCCGCAAGCGACCGCTTCATCCTGTATCTCGGTGCGCTGCTCGGTCTCGGCGCACCGTCCTCCCTCAACCGCGATGCGCTGTCCGATCGCGCCAAGCTCAGCCGGGTGGCCCATTTCGCACCGCAGGCCCGCTCGGCCGAGGGGCTCGAGAGCGTGCTTGCCGAGCATTTTGGGCTGCCGGTGGTGGTGCGCCAGTTCGTGGGCGAATGGATGGAGGTGCCGGCCGAACTGTTCAGCCGACTCGGACACGATCCGTCGGTCGTCTCACTGGGCCGCACGACATCGCTCGGGGCGATGAGCTGGCAGTGCCAGCACAAATTCGAGATCGTCATGGGGCCGCTCGATCTGATGAGCTTCCGGGACTTGCTTCCCGGCTCGCGCGGGCTCACCGAGCTCGCCGCTCACGTGCGCCTGTATACCAACGAGGAGTGGAGCTGGCAGTTGCGTCTGCTGCTGCGGGATGTCGAGGTGCCGGGAGTGTGCCTCGGCAGCGCCGGGCAGCTCGGGTGGACCACCTGGCTCGGCGGGCGGGGACAGATGGCGGACGATGTGGTGATCCAGGAACCGACTTCAGAGCGCACTGCGCGGGAAGAGAGAACATGAGTGACATCAGTCGTGTGGCGCTATTCGGTAAGCTCAACAGCCTCGCCTACAAGGCGATCGAGAGCGCCACGGTATTTTGCAAGCTCCGGGGCAATCCGTACGTGGAGCTCGTGCACTGGCTGCACCAGGTGCTGCAACTGCAGAGCTCCGATGTCCATCTGATCGTGCGCGCCTTCGGAGTCGATCCGGGCCGGCTTGCCCGCGATATGACCGATGCGCTCGACCGGCTGCCACGCGGGGCGAGCTCGATCTCCGACCTGTCCTCGCACATCGAGGATGCGACCGAGCGTGCGTGGGTCTGGGCGACCCTCAAGTACGGCGAGTCGCGCATCCGCACGGGCCACGTGCTGGTCGCCCTGGCGAAGACTGCAGGCCTGCGCAACGCCCTGCTCATGATGTCGCACGAGTTCGAGAAAGTGAATCCGGACAAACTCGCGGACGATTTCGCAAGAATCGTCGCCAGCTCCCCGGAGGAAGCCCTCGGGGCGAGCGACGGCAGCCGGCTCACCGAGGCGGCATCCCCCGGCGAGGCGAGCGGGGCGCTGCCACCGGCGCAGCTCGGCAAGCAGGAGGCACTGAAGCGCTTCACGGTTGACCTGACCGAGCAGGCGCGACTCGGCAAAATCGATCCGGTGGTCGGCCGCGATGAGGAGATCCGCCAGATCGTCGACATCCTGATGCGGCGACGCCAGAACAACCCGATCCTGACTGGCGAGGCGGGCGTCGGAAAAACCGCGGTCGTCGAGGGCTTCGCACGCCGCATCGCGGCCGGGGACGTCCCGCCGTCGTTGCAGGAGGTGACTCTGCGGGCGCTCGATGTCGGACTGCTGCAGGCCGGGGCGAGCATGAAGGGCGAGTTCGAGCAGCGCTTGCGTCAGGTCATCGACGAGGTGCAGGCATCGCCGAAACCGATCGTGCTGTTCATCGACGAGGTGCACACGCTGGTCGGGGCTGGCGGCGCGGCGGGAACCGGCGATGCGGCCAATTTGCTCAAACCCGCGTTGGCGCGCGGCACGCTGCGCACGATCGGCGCGACGACCTGGGCTGAGTACAAGAAATACATCGAGAAGGATCCGGCGCTGACGCGGCGGTTCCAGACCGTGAAGATCGAGGAGCCGAGCGAGGCGAAGGCCGTGCAGATGATGCGCGGGGTCGTCTCGGTGATGGAAAAGCACCACCGCGTGCAAGTCCTCGATGAGGCGCTCGAGGCGGCGGTGAAGCTCGCCCATCGCTACGTACCCGACCGCCAGCTGCCGGACAAGTCGGTGAGTCTGCTCGATACGGCCTGCGCTCGGGTCGCGGTGAGTCACCACGCGACGCCCGCGCAGGTCGAGGACAGCCAGCGGCGTATCGAGGCGCTCGAGACGGAACTCGAGATCATTGGCCGGGAGGCGGCGATCGGCATCGAGGTTGCCGAGCGGCTCGAGAGCGCACAGTCGGCGTTGCGCGAGGAGCGTGAGCGGCTGCAGGCGCTGCGGGCGGCGTGGGCGCGGGAGAAGACGATAGTCGAGGAAATCCTGGCGCTGCGCGCGAAACTCAGAGCATCCGGGGTGTCGGCGGACCTCCCGGCGGGAGCCGGGACGGGCGGTGCGGTCGCGGCGCCCGCCAGTGCGCAGGAAGCGACCGCGAGTGCGCCGAGTGCCGATGCGCCGTTGAACGAAAGCGAGCAGGCGGCCGCGCGCGCGCGCCTGCAGGAGCTGCAGGCACTGCTCGCCGAGGCGCAGGGTGAGCGACCGCTCGTGCTGCCGAGCGTGGACGAGCAGGCCATCGCCGGGGTGATCGCCGATTGGACCGGTATCCCCGTCGGGCGCATGGTGAAGGACGAGGTGGCGACCGTGCTCACCCTCGCCAAGACCTTGGCACAGCGCGTCGTCGGCCAGGACCACGCGCTCGAGATGATTACCCGGCGGATTCAGACCTCGCGCGCCAGCCTGGAGAATCCCAACAAACCAATCGGGGTGTTCATGCTGGCCGGACCCTCGGGCGTCGGCAAGACCGAAACGGCGCTCGCCCTGGCCGAGGCGCTCTACGGGGGCGAGCAGAACCTGATCACCATCAACATGAGCGAGTTCCAGGAGGCGCACACGGTCTCGACGCTGAAGGGCGCCCCACCGGGTTATGTCGGCTATGGGGAAGGCGGCGTGCTCACCGAGGCTGTGCGCCGCAGACCCTACAGCGTCGTGCTGCTCGATGAGGTGGAAAAGGCCCATCCTGATGTGCACGAGATCTTCTTCCAGGTCTTCGACAAAGGCATGATGGAGGACGGGGAGGGCCGGCTCGTCGATTTCAAGAACACCCTCATCATCCTCACGACCAACGTCGGCACGGACCTCATCATGGGCATGTGCAAGGACCCGGAGCTGCTGCCCGACCCGCAGGGGATCGCCAAGGCGTTGCGAGCGCCCTTGCTACAGACCTTCCCCGCCGCGCTTCTCGGGCGGATCGTGGTGATTCCCTACTACCCGCTCGCCGATGCGGTGTTGCAGAACATCATCCGCCTGCAGCTCGATCGGGTCGTGCAGCGCATCCGGCAGAACCACGAGGCTGCGCTGCGCTATGACGAGGCCGTCGTGCGCCTGATCGCCTCACGCTGCACCGAGCCCGAGAGCGGCGGGCGCATGATCGATGCAATTCTCACCAACACATTGCTGCCTCAGGTGAGCCGTGCATTCCTCGAGCGGATCTCGCAAGGCGTGTCGACGCGGGAGATCGCGATATCGGTCAACGACGGCGAGTTCGGCTATTCGTTCGCATAGGATCGGGTATGCCGAGCAAACAACACAAGTCTACGCAGAGGGTCTGATCATGGGTCTTTTCGGCAAAAAATCGAATTGGGTTGAACTGGGGCAGAAAGACTTCACCAAGCAGGTGAAATCACTTACCCAGGTCAAGCAGCTGACACGACTGATCGGCACCGCACATACCGAGGCCAGCATCCTCGCCTTTTGGAACAAGTTCGCCATGAATGGCAAGGCGATGTACCAAGCCGATAACAAGAAAGGATATTGGGACGCGCTGGCGAGTCTATTCCAACATGAGATCGACTGCGTGCTGCAGGGTCATTACTATCTGGGCAAGCTGCAGCTGCAGGCCAGAATGGGGGCGTTTCACCACGGCTTCGCCACCCAGCCGCTCGCGGTTGCCGACTACGGTGCCAAGGCGACGGATTCGGATCTGGACAAGGCGACCGCGTGGATCATCTCATCGTCGAACAGTCTGGTGAAGTCGGCTGATGATGTGAAGGCGCCGATCAACCGCGCAAAGATCCGAACGGCTCTGCAGACGGCCTCGACCACGAAGGACATCCGTGCCGAGGACACCCTGCGGTATCTGCACACTCAATTGGTCAATCAGGCGGGGCTGCGCCCGACGCGTGGTCCAGCGAAAGAGGCGCCGTATCCGACGACTGGCGGAGCGGGCTTCCTGCTCGCGACGTCCTTCAAGCTGGCCCAGGGCATCGGGTTGCCGGCACACGCTGATCGGAGATGGTTTGATCTTGCCTGCTACCTGTTCGGCGCTGTGGTTCGCTCACACGGATTCACCGATGGCAATGGTCGGGTCGGTCGCGGTGCTTACGCGGCGGCGATGCTGACCGGCGGTCTGCCGTTCGCGGCGCTTAAACCATCGACCGAGAAGCTGATTCATGGTCTCGACAGCGTTGCCTGATCCGGATTGTGCTCAAGCGCGGTCCCGCCGCAGAGGATTGGCAAGGGCCCCAGGGCCGCGCTGTGCGCCCTGGCGTGCACGGTCGCTCGTGCTCACATGCGCGCAACGACCGCGCTCGCAGAGCAGGGTACCGCCTGGGTTGCGATCCACGGCGGTTAGCGCCACTGCGAGCGGTGCGTCTGTTCGGCACTGCCAGGCGCTGCTGTCGGCAGCCGCCCCGGCGGGGCGGGACACGATCTGTGCCGGGTGTGCCGCGGAAACGAGGCGAACCTCGCACTAAGCTGCGGTAGTCCTTGAAAACTCATGTCTTTTCCTGCTATTTGTAGCGTAATTTCTCAGCCTTGTCTGGAGCATCGATGGCGCGCGCGAAGGTAGTCGAGTTCGACTATTACCAGTTCATCGGGCTCATGCGCCGAGCGACCGACGCGGGCAAGCGGATCGACAAGGCGGACGGCCAGCGCTGGACCGATTACGTAAAATCTCATGGAATCAATGAAGTAGGTGCCACGGCCATCGCTCGCCAGAAGTTCGAGCAGGCCATCCCAGTGATCATCGACGAGGGGCTCGACACAGACGGTTTATACTTCTACTCGAAGAACGACGAAGGTTGCCTGCGCCTGCAGACGATCGAGTGAGCGGCGGGCAAGCCGATCGCGACGCGGGCGGATGGGGCGGTCTGTCCGGGATGACCGCTGCAGGGGGGCATCGAGAACAGCAATGAGCACCAAGTACCAGGACAACCGGTCCGTGAAGGTGACGACTCCCTTCGGACCGAACGTGCTCGTGTTCGCGAGCATGACCGGCACGGAGCACCTGAGCCGGCCCTTTGAGTGCACCATCTCGTTGCTGAGCGAGAGCGGAGAACTCGACCCGGACAAGATCCTCGGCAAACCCCTCGTCGTGTCGCTCGCGACGACGCGGCAGGAACCGCTGCGCTACTTTCACGGTCTGGTCAGCGAATTCCAACAGGTGGGCTACGAAGAGCGCATGCACCAATACCGGGCGGTCACGCGGCCGTGGTTCTGGTTTCTGACGCGAACAGCCGACTGCCGCGTCTTTCAGAACAAGAGCGCGCCGGAGATTTTCAAGGAAGTCTGCCAGAACGCCGGCTTCAGCGATTTTGAGTTGCACCTCGGCACTCATCCGCAGCGCGAGTACTGCGTGCAATACCGCGAGAGCGACTTCAACTTCCTCAGCCGGCTGCTCGAGCATGAGGGCATTTTCTACTACTTCGAGCATTCCGATAACAAGCACGTCATGGTGCTGAGTGATGACGTCGGGAACTGCAAGGCGGTCGCGGGCTACGATTCGGTCCCCTACTATCCCTCGAGCGCGACCGATGCGCTGCGCGAACGCGATCACCTGCAAAGCTGGTCGTTCCAGAAATCCTTTCAGCCGAGCCGCTACGCGGCCCGCGATTATGATTTTGAGCGCCCATCGCCCATTCCCGCAGGCACCGCTTCCATCTCGCGCTCTTATGAGTCATCGGCGTACGAGGTGTACGATTTCCCGGCCGTTGCGGACCAGGTCGGCTCGGACGGGTCGCAAGTCACCTCCGACAGCGTCGAGCGCATCGCGAAACTACGCGTGCAGGAGCTGCAGGCTGCGCAGATGGTTGCCCGCGGCAGTGGCGATGCCGCGGGGCTTGCGGCGGGTCATGTATTCAAGCTGACGGGCTATCCACGCAGCAGTCTCGACATCCAGTACCTCATCACCTCGACCTCGATCGAGCTCAACTCGCAGGCCTATCACGCCGGCTCGGGCACAGAGACCGAGTTCTCGATCGCCCTCGATGCGGTCGATGCGCGCGAGCCGTATCGGCCGCCGCGATTGACGCCGAAGCCGATGATTCACGGCACGCAGACCGCCGTGGTGGTGGGGCCGAAGAGCGAGGAGATCTACACCGATCAGTTCGGGCGGGTGAAGGTGCAGTTTCCCTGGGACCGCTACGGCAAGCTCGACGAGCAGAGTTCCTGCTTCGTTCGGGTCGGACAGCTCTGGGCCGGCAAGAGCTGGGGAGGCATCCATATTCCCCGAATCGGCCAGGAGGTGATCGTCTCGTTTCTCGAGGGTGACCCGGATCGCCCGATCATCATCGGCAGTGTCTACAACGGCACGAATAAACCACCGTATCCGTTGCCGGACAACAAGACGCAAAGCGGCATCCGCTCGCGTAGCGCACTGGAGGGAACCGGCGACAATTTCAACGAGCTGCGATTCGAGGACAAGAAAGGCGCAGAGCTGCTGCTGCTGCATGCCGAGAAGGATCAGGCGATCGAAGTCGAAAACGACGAGCAACACTCTGTCGGTCACGATCGTACCAAGAGCGTCAAGAACAATGAGACGACTTCGATCGGCAAGGATCGCAACGAGACCGTCGGTGGCAAGGAGAGCATCACGGTCGCCAAGGACCGGACGCGTAGCGTGCAAGGCAGTGAATCGATCGACATCGGCAAGGATTACTCGAAGAACATCTCCGGAAGCCGCACCCTTGCGGTGAGCAAGGATGAGAATATCTCGATCAATGGCGGTCGCACCGATCAAGTGGACAAGGACGAGCAAGTCAATATCGGTGAGAATCGCACCCACAAGATCGGCAATAACGACACGCAGTCGATCGGCAAGAAGCTCGCGATCAACGCCGGAGAAGCCGTCGAGATCGTCGTCGGCTCAGCTCGCCTGACGATGAATCAGGATGGCACGATTACCTTGAAGGGCAATAACATCACGTTATCTGGAGATGGCGACATCACCATCAAGGCGAGCGGCAATGTGGTCATCAAGGGCAGCAAGGTGACCCAGAACTGAGCTGCGCCTCGGCCAGGTGTCAGTTCACTTCACTCCCGCGGCGTTCCAATCACCGAGGACACCATGAGCGCAAATCGATCCGAGCCACCGCACCCCCTCGCCGTTGCCGATGAGAGCGCCACGACGGCGCGCAACGAGCTCGAGGCGCTGCTGCGGGCCGAATCGCCCCGCGCACCGGCTGCTGCCGCGGCGGTGGTGCTCGGTCGCGTCGTTGCGGTGGACGGGGCGGGTGGCGTGCAGGTGAGCTTCGCCGGATCGGAGCGAACGCGACCTGCGCGCCTCGCGCTCGCGCTACCGGTCGAGGAATTGGCCGCCGCAGCGCTGAGCGGCCGGGCAGTGGTGCTCGCCTTCGAAAATGGCGATCCGACGCTGCCGCTCATACTCGGGCTGATGCCCCAGAGCGACGGCGCGCAAGGCGCTGGCGCTGCGCACAAGCAGGACGATGGGCCAGCCGCTGCGGACGTGGTGCTGCAGGTGGATGGCCGGCGGGTGCACATCCGTGCGCAGGAGGAGATTGTGCTTGAGTGCGGCAATGCGTCCATCACGCTGCGCAGCAACGGCCGGGTGGTGATTCGCGGCAACTACGTCGAGACGTACTCCGAGGGGACCAATCGGATCAAAGGCGGACAGGTGCGAATCAACTGAGGCGATCGCTGTCATGACCGCCACCTGCACCGACGCCGGACCGTACTGGGATCTCGTGGAACAAAGCCTCGAGGAGGCCGAGTTTCTCTGGAAGCGCTGGGAGTCGGACCTCAGCAGTCTTACGCGAAATCTCGCAGCGACCTGGACGTGGACTGAGGAGCGTCTGCACGGCGCACTCGATGGGGTTCGCATTGCTGGGGAACGCATCGTCGCAGTCTCGGCCGGGGCGCTGCGCGGGAAGGATCTCTCGGCACAGACCGTCGCGGCGCATCTACTGGCGAGTGCCGAGGCCGCCGACGCTCCTACCGCACTGGCGGCGGCCGTGCGGGACGCCCGCGGTGCGTCATTGCAGGCCATGGCGCGCGGTATCGAGACCGCCGCACTGAATGGATCTTTTGCGCCGGTATCCCGTGCGCTCGCCGAGAGCGGCCCGGAGCACAGCGCAGTGCTCTGCCGCATCAAGGCCTTTCGGCGGGTCGCACCCGGTCGCGAGGCGCTCGAGGCTTTGCACTCCACGCTCGCACAAGCTCAGGCACAGGCGCTGGCGGCGCTCGGCCGCGCCGGTGAGACGGCCATGGTGCAGCGTTATGTGCCGGAGGGACTGAACAGCAGCGCACCAACGGTGCGCCAGGCCGCGATCGTCGCGGGTATTCGCCACGGTCACGCCCTGGCATGGCGTTTGGCAGTGCAGCTCATCGAACAACGGCATCCGGATTGCGCGCCGATGCTCGCTGGTGTCGCGGCGTTAGGTTCCTCCGAGGAGCAGGCGCTGGTGGTCGCGGCTCTGCGTTCACCGACATTGCAGACAGCCGCATTGTCTGCGCTCGCATACATCGGCACACCCGAGGCGGTGCAGATCGTTCTGGCCGGCATGCTCGAGCCGCATCTGGCGCGAACGGCGGGGGAGACCTACTGTGCGATCACGGGCGCGGAGCTCGTGCGCGATCAACTGACCGCACCGGAGCCAGCCGAAGCCGCATCGCCGCCGCCGCTGACAAGCGATCCGCTCGATGCAGACCTGGTGCCGAGGGGGGCCGATCTGTGGCCACTACCGGATCCGGCGGCAGTGCAGCGGCACTGGCAGAGGATCAAAGGCCAGTTGGCCCCGGGCGTGCGGCA
The DNA here is from genome assembly GCA_021808195.1 of Pseudomonadota bacterium. The sequence continues at coordinate 27,536 of JAKBCE010000023.1, read as the reverse complement.
CTGGCGCGGACAAGCCGTCACCCTCGAGGCTTTGGTGAGCGCGCTTGAGAGCGGACCGATGCTCCACCGGGATGATCTGGCGTTGGAGTTGACGGTGCGCACAGGCCGTCAATACGACCTCGAACCGCGCGCATTTGCGCACGTACAGCAGGCCATGATGCGGGCGGGGCGGACGAGCCTTGCCGCCGGGACGGTGCGCTGAGCGATGTTACAGATTGATAATCAAACGCCGTTTTATGCGCTCCTGTCGGTCCTGCCCAATGCTGATGCGGTGGACACGCTGTACGTCATCCTCAAGGCAACGCTGGTCCTGCGTCCGAAGCTCGCGCTCGCGAGCGCGCAACTGCCGGTGACGCTCGCGGACGAGTACTACGCCGACCCGAGCGATTCGAGTCTGAAGTCGGTCTCCGAGATTCATGTGGGCAAGCCTGGTACGGATGTCCTGCTCGTCGGGCGGGCCTGGGGGGCGCAAGGCCAGCCGGTCCGCGAAATGCTGGTCCGGGTCTCGGCTGCCGAGCGCCACAAGACCATTCGCGTGCTCGGCGAGCGTCACTGGCAGCCCGATGGAACGCCCAGCGAGCCCGCGCCTTTCGAAGCGATGCCGCTGGTCTGGGAGCGCGCATTCGGCGGCACACAGGCGTTGGGTACGCAGTGGCTCGCCGAGGAACGCAATCCGGTCGGGATCGGCTTTGCTGGAAAAAATGCACCGGCCGATTTCATCGGTCTGCCCGTACCGAATCTTGAACACCCCGGTGAGCCGCTCGAGCGGCTCGGCCAGAACGCCTCACCGGTGTGCTTTGCGCCCTCGGCAGCCCATTGGCTGCCGAGGCGGCGCTTCGCCGGCACGTATGACACGGCCTGGCAGCGCAAGCGCGCGCCGTATCTGCCGGTGGATTTCGATCCGCGCTTCCTGCAGTGCGCCGCTGCGGAATTGGCCTTCGACCGATTTCTGCGTGGTGGTGAGCCGATTGAGGTCGTGGGAGCCTCCCCGGACGGACCGATTGCCTTTGTGATCCCGGCGGCGAACCTGCGCCTTGATGTCAAAGTGGCCGGCAGCCTCGAGCATCCGACCGCCAATCTCGAGACGGTGTTGATCGAACCCGATGAAAATCGCGTCTGCTTCACGTGGCGGGCGGCCCTGCCGTGTGATCGCAAGGTGCTGAAGGTGGAAAAAGTCACGGTGCGTCGCGAGCGAGCGGGAGCCGCCAGCTGATGGCCGGGCAGATCACGGCAGTCGCGGCGCTTTGCTCGGCAGGCAATGGCGTCGAGCAAATCTGGGCGTCGATTCGCGCCGGGCTATCGGCAATCGGCAATTCCGGCATTCTCGACCGGCGCGGCGAGCCGATTCGAATGGGACTGGTGCCACAGACTGCGCTACAGGCGGACTTGCCTGCGCAGATTGCCTCTGTGCCGTTGCCTGCCCGCGCACGACGGATGCTGCGTCTGGGCGCACCGGCACTGCGTACGGTGCTCGCGCAGGCCGGCCCGCCCCCATTGCGGCTGTTTCTCGGGCTGCCGCAGCTCACGCTGGAGCAGGCGCCGTGGCTGCGCAGCTTCGCGCTGTATCTGGCGACGATGGCCGGCACGACACTCGATCTGGCCAACAGTCGCATCGTGCCCGCGGGCCGGGCAGCGGCACTTCTCGCCCTGGAACTCGCACTCGAGGCCCTGGCTGAGGAACCGGAGCGACCGGTCATCGTCGGCGGCGTAGACACGTACCTCGACCTCAGCGTGCTCGCAGCGCTCGATGCCGATCGACGCCTGCTCGGATCGACGGTGAGCGATGGATTTATCCCCGGCGAGGGGGCCGCCTTTTTAGTGCTGTCGCAGCCGAAGGCTTCCCGTGACGGCGCAGCAGTGAGCATCGAGGCGGCCGCCTCCGCTCGCGACCCCGGGCACCGCGCCGGCACGGTACCGGCTCGCGGCGAGGGACTCGCCATGGCGATCGAGCAGTTGCGCACGCGATTGCCCGATCAGCGAGCGATGGTCGGCGCGACCTTCGCAGGGTTAACCGGGGAGAGTTTCGATGCGAAGCAGTGGGGCGTGGCTCGGATCCGGCATGCGGATTTCTTTGCCGAAGAGGCGCCCATGAGTCACCCGGCGGACTGCTTTGCAGATCCTGGAGCTGCGCTCGGCGCGTTGTTGCTCGCGATCTGTGCGCGCGCCATCGCTCGCGGGGATCGGCCGGATCCAGCGCTCGTCTGGGCGGCCTCCGATGGCGAAACGCGTGCCTGTGCCTTATTGTCGAGAAGTCGCACCTGAGGGGTGGGGGAGGCCAATCGTGCCAGGAACCGTCTTTGCCAATATGCTCGGCATTGCGCACAAGGGCAGTGGGGGGATGAGCACTGTCTTTCCCGATGTCTGCAAGACCCCGACGCCCGGCGGTCCGGTGCCGATCCCGTATCCGAACGTTGGTCAGTCCTCGAACACGAGTTCCGGACCGACGAGTGTCACGACCGATGGCCAGATGCCCATGACCCAGAGCGCAAAGTACATGATCTCCTCAGGCGACAGTGCCGGCTCGGCCGGTGGCGGGGTGATCAGCGGCAAGGTCATGGGCGCCTGCGAATTCATGATGTATTCGTTCGATGTCAAATTCGAGGGCAAGAACGTCTGCCGGCTGGCCGATCCGCTGTTTCAAAACAGCAAGAACGCAATGGGTTAAGCCACACATGGAGATCGGCGAATCAGTTGCCCCACCGGAGTTTGGCCAGGGGCACTCGACGAGCAGCCAGCAGGCCAAGTGCGACTGGCAGGACTGTCTGAGCAACCACGCCCAGTCGGTCTCGTATCCGGCCGGCGGCAAACTTGAGCGCTCGAGCGGTTTCGCCTCGGCCTGGGTGGATGCGGGGCTTGAACCGTGGGTCAAGTATGGCGATGGCATCGACAGCATGGCAAGCGCCGAGGAGTATCAGCAGCAGACGCCGCAGGCATCCTATGCGAGCACTGCTGCGGCGCTGAAACATCCGCAGTACCACACCCAAAAACATCACCTCATATCGATCAACCTGTTCAAGAACGTGCCGAAGTTGAAGCACGACGCCACTTTGATCGGATACGACGTCAATGCACCGGCGAACGGCATATGTTTGCCGTCGTACACCTTCGATATCGTTCAGCACGACCTGCAGGCCCATCGGGGCAGTCATCCGAATGCGCTCTATAACTCGAGAATCCAGCCGTTGCTCGAGCGTCTCGAGCAACGTTGTGCAAAATATTGCGAGCCGGAGTTCAGCGGTGCCTGTGAATATCAGCTGCAATTGCTCGGCGACCTCGAGCGCCTGTCGCGCGAGATCGAGGCCCGTGTGCGGCAATGGGATTGGCTGTTGCGCTCCGATGCGCTGAATGAGCGTAGCTCGGCCTATGCACGGCTTGAGCGGATGAGGGGGACGGATGAGTGAGCGTCACTGGGTCTGGGTGAATGAGCCGACGGCCGAGGACGAGGCGATGATTTACGGGGTGCCGCCGGTCATCGCCGCACAGGGATTGCTGTTCAATCAGGGGTACCTGGTCACGCAACCGGTGCCGCTGATCGAGATAGAACGGGATGCGGACTCGCAGGGTCGGTTGACGGACAATTTGATCGCGGCCGGCGTGAAGGGCTTGTTGTTCTCAACGCGTCTGCGCGAATTGCTGCAGGCGCTGGGGATTGACAACCTGCAGCACTTTCCGGTGCTCGTGCGCAATCCGCACGATGGTACCGAGACACGTGATTATGCGCTGATCAACGTCCTGGGGCGGATCAGCTGCCTGGATCGGGCGAAATCGGTCGTGAAGCATCCGCCGACCGATCCGCAGCACATCGAGTTCATCGAAACATTGGCGCTCGATGCCGGGCGCATCCATGGGCAGGATTTTTTCCGACTCGGCGAGGTGCCCGAAATCCTGATCGCCAGCACGCGAGTGAAGGACGCCTGTGAGACGGCGCGAATCACGGGGGTGAGGTTCTACCCACCGGAAGACTACATGTTTTGAGCCGGCGCGAGGCGCGCCCTTGGGCAAGCGTTGCGTGCTCGGTCAAGCGGCCCGTGTGGCCAAGTCGTGCACGAGCCCAGCGGCTGTCCCGGGGCGCAACGCAAGCGATACCGCTGCGGTGTATGGGCGCCAGGGCAGCATCGGAATCGGGGCGCCGTTCGCTTGCGACGGCACCTCGGCAAGCCTTAAGCTCCTATGAGTTAGTTCTGTACGTCATGAATCTCACGCTCGACATAATCAGCGGCAACGGTGAAAGCCTCGGATCGGACCGCCGCAAGGTCTTCGGACCCGAGGGCGGGCGCATCGGGCGGGCGCCGGACTGCGACTGGGTCTTGGCGAATCCGTACATTTCGCGCCATCACGCGACCGTCCGCTGGATCAGTGGAACGTACTACATCGAAAGTGCCGGTGAAAATGGCGTGGCAATCGGCTCACCGCAGAGCCTGATACCGAAGCTCGAACGGCGCCCGTTGCGCCATGGCGATCGTCTGTTCATTGACGAGTACGAAATCTGCGTCGGGCTCGAAGGTGCTGCAGTGGAACCGGCCGGCACGCCGCGCGGTGAATGGGATGCCCGGCCGCTCATTCCGTCGGATGACCCGTTCGATCTGCGGCCACGGGACCTCGTGCCCCCAGTGGGGGGCCCGCTCGAGGCCTCCGCGGATGAGCTGGATCCGCTTCGCCATCTGGGCGGATCGAGCGATGTGCGGGCAAGCGCACCGCCTGCCCAGGAAGCCCGCTGGAATCATACCCCTGGGTTGAGCGATCACTTCTCTGCCCCCCGCCCGAGTCCCGCGACGGCGAACCCCGCGCAACCGGTGATACCCGATGATTGGAACGTGACGACGTTCGGTCGCGCCAAGTCATCCCCACCGGCAGCGCCGGCAGGGGGGGCGGTACCGATTCAGCCGGCGCCCTCGAACCCGGCGGTGAGTTCCGCGATCCCGGATGATTGGGACAAGACCAGCTTCTCGCGCAAAGCGGCCGCCGGCGTCGATGCACGACCGCCGATCCGTCCCACCCCGGCCTCTCAAGCAGTCTCGGCTCTGCCGCAAGCAGCGCCCGCGGGTGGCACGGCCACCGCCGGCACAGGGGGAGCGACGTCGCTCCCGGCCCCGGCCCCCAGCGCGCCGCGACCTGGCGTCGGGCCACCCGCCCTCGCTGATTCGCAGAGCTTCGATGTCATCGCGCTGCTGCGGGCCGCGGGCGTCGACCCCGGCGCGTTGCCCGCTGACTCGCCGGCCGCCCTTGGCCAGATCCTGCGCTGCGTGGTGCAGGGGGTCATCGAGGTGCTGCGCGCCCGAACGGAGATCAAGGAACAGTTTCGGCTGACGCAGACGGTGGTGAAGACCGTCGAGAACAATCCCCTTAAGTTTGCGGCCGATGCGAACGATGCGCTCGCCTCTCTGCTCGGGCGGCGTAATCCTGCCTACCTGCCGGCTGTCGAGGCGTTCGAGGATGCGTTCAATGACATCCGGTATCACCAGCTTGCCATGCTGGCCGGGATGCGCGCGGGTTTCGAGCAGGTGCTCGACCGGTTCGATCCGCAGCAACTGCAGGAGGCGTTTGACAAACGGGCTCGCCGCGGTTCACTGCTTGCGGTGAACGCCAAGGCGCGCTATTGGGAGCAATTCGTGCAAGAGTTCCAGGAGCTTGCGCAGGATCGCGAGCGGGCGTTTCGTCAGTTGTTCGCCGAGGAGTTCGCCGTGGCGTACGAACGGCAACTGGAGGAACTGAAGCGGAATCACAGCAAGTCGCGGCGCTAGCGCTTAAGATGGAAGTTCGCAGGCGTGGCAACCGGTGGGGCAGCGGCGACCCGCAGTACGCGGAGGATAGGGGGAATTCACAGTGCATCGATGGTCCGTCGCGCTGACGATCATGGCCTGCGGCCTGCTGGGGCTCGCAGGCTGCGCCGCTAGTCGGCCGAAGCCGACCCGCACGCTGGCAACCCTCGTTGCCAGCAAGTCTGTCAATCCCGACGCACTCGGCCAACCCTCACCCGTGGTGGTACGCGTGTATCAGTTGCGGGGCAAATCCCGGTTCATGAATGCCGGCTTTTTCGCGCTCTACGACCACCAGCGCCGCACGCTCGGCTCGAGTCTCATCGCGCGGGACGAACGTACGGTCTTCCCCGGGCAGGATTTGCCACTGCACATCGATCTGTCCGCCGGCGCTCGTTACCTCGGGGTCCTCGCCGCGTACCGCAACGTACGCACGACGCGCTGGCGTGCTGTCGTAGGCGTACCGAAGAAATCGCTACTGAAGCTGCTGGCGTCCCGTCGCGTCACGGTGCATATCGGCAAGAGTGCCGTCGGTATTGCTGTCTCGGAATGATACCGAGACCCATCTCAATCGAAGGTCGCAAGCGAGATGTCTGATAAGAATCGAGTCGTCTGGTCTGAGGGGTTGTTTCTACGGCCTCAGCATTTTCAACAGCAGGAGCGTTATCTCGAGGCTTATCTGCAGGGGCGGACCGCGGCGCTGCGCGCCGATTCCTGGGGTTTCACGGAGCTCGAGATCGAGCGTGACTTGCTCGCGATCGGCAAATTGGCGTTGCGGCGTGCCCGTGGAGTATTCCCGGATGGTACGCCGTTTGTCATGCCGGACTGCGATCCGCTGCCGGCGCCGCTCGAGGTCGGTACGCAGGTGCGCGACCAGGTGGTGCATCTGGCCATTCCTTTGCAGAGGGCCGGGGCGACGCTCACCACGCGCGCCTCAGCGGCGATGCAGGCGAGCCGATATCGCACCATCGATCACCAGACGCGCGATGTGATGTCGGACGTCGCCTCGGTCGTCGAGCTCGAGGTGGCCGCCTTGAGCGCACGTCTCATGCCACAGAGCGAGCCGGCCGAGGACTTCGCACAGATCCCGCTCGCGCGCGTCATTGAGTGCCGCGCGGACAAGCAGGTGATTCTCGATGAATCGTTCATCCCCACGGTGCTGACATGCAGCGCTGCGCCGCGGCTGGCGACATTTCTGTCCGAGCTGCAAGGACTGCTGCACCAGCGCGGGGAGGCGCTGGCTGCGCGTGCCGTCGCAAGCGGTCGGGGCGGCGCGGCCGAGATCGCCGATTTCCTGATGCTGCAGACGGTCAATCGTTATGAGCCGCTCGTGGCGCACCTGGCGGCCGGCGCGCGTTGTCACCCGGAGGAGTTCTACCGGATTGGCCTGCAGATTGCCGGGGATCTGGCCACCCTCACCGCGAGTGCGCGCCGTCCGGCGCAATTTCCGGGATATCATCATGATGCGCTGCGGGGCAGTTTCGAGCCGCTGATCCACTCGCTCAGAGCCGCGCTCAGCGTGGTCCTCGAGCAGAACGCGGTACCGATTCCACTCGCCCAGAAGAAGTTCGGGATCAGCGTCGGCAACGTGCCCGATCGGACCCTGTTCGATTCCGCGGTGTTCGTGCTCGCCGCCCGGGCGGAGATGCCGACCGAGGAGTTCCGACGCCAATTTCCGCAGCAATTGAAGATCGGTCCAGTCGAGAAGATCCGCGATTTGGTCAACCTGCAACTACCCGGTATCGCAATCCGCCCCATGCCGGTTGCACCGCGCCAGATTCCGTATCACGCCGGATATGCCTACTTCGAACTCGACCCCCAGAGTGAGCTGTGGAGCGGCCTGAAGGCCTCCGGCGGCATTGCGATCCACCAGTCCGGAAGTTTTCCCGGCCTCACGCTGGAGTTCTGGGCGATACGGAGCTGATCGATGAGCACGCCCCCTGATGATCCATTTGCGCCGAGTGATGCGACCATCCTCAGGCCGCGCCCGGGGCGTCGCCCGAATGTCGCAGCGGGGCCAGACGCAGCGGCGCCGCCCGCCCCGAGCAGCGAGCGTAATAGAGCGCCGAATGCAGGGTGGCCAGGGCCGCCCACCCCGTCGGGCCCGGCACCGGACACCGCCGGCACCGTCGCTGAGTTTGTCGGGGCAGGGCGCAATCCGGTGCTGCAGGCTGCCGTTCCACTGCTGGTGCTCGCTGGACGGCTCCGCGGTCAGATCGCCAATGCCAACGTACAGGGGCTGCGCGCACAGTGCATTCAGGAGATTCGGGCGTTCGAGGAGCGGCTGCGGCGAGCCACAATACCCGATGCGGATGTGCTGGCAGCGCGCTATGCGCTCTGCACTGTTATCGACGAGGCGGTCCTTAACACCCCGTGGGGTGCGCAGAGCGGTTGGGCCGTCGAGTCACTGTTGGTGACTTTCCATCGCGAAGCTCAGGGCGGCGATAAGTTCTTTCAGATCCTCGACCGATTGCTCGGCGAGCCGCAGCGCTACCTCTCGCTGCTCGAACTCTGGTATGTCTGCCTGTCACTGGGATTTGAGGGACGCTATCGTCTCGATGAGCGCGGCACGATCCGCCTTGAGGATATTCGTCGCGATCTGTTGCAGAGAATCGAACAGCTGCGAGGGCCTGCGGATCCGGCACTTTCTTTGCATTGGACCGGTGTCGAGAATCGACGTCACACGATGCTGCATCTGGTGCCACTGTGGGTCGTGGCGGTCGCGACGGTGGCGATTGTTTTTGGCGCCTGGTGGCTGTTCAATTCAAGACTGAATGCGCGCTCGGCGCCGATCAGTGCTGCGCTGGCGAACGTCGGGCTTAGGCCGCTGCAACCGGCCGGCGGTGCGGCTCTGCCGCCGACGGGTCTGTCGAGCCGGCTTGCACCCCAGATCGCCGCCGGTCTGCTCACCGTCGAGAACCTCGGCGCTCGCACGCGCATCACGCTCACCGTGCCGGATTTGTTCGCCTCGGGCAGTGCACGGGTGAGCCCACGCTATCTGCCGCTCGTCTCGGCCGTCGGTGCGGCGCTGCAGGGCATCCCAGGGCGCGTGGTCGTCGTCGGGCATACGGACGATGTGCCAGTGCATTCCTTCGAATTCCCCAACAATTTCGTGCTCTCCCGCGCGCGCGCGCGGACCGTGGCCGCGTTGCTCGCGCGGCAGCTTCCCGATGCAGGCCGAATTGCAACGATCGGCAAGGGTGCCTCCGATCCGCTTTACCGGCCGGCAAATCTGCCGCAGAACCGGGCGCGCAACCGCCGCGTTGAAATCTTGCTCTTGCGAGGCCTTTAAGTGATCAAGCTCCTCAAGAGCCGGGTATTCCTGGTGACCCTCGGGTTGATTCTGCTGGGTGTGTTGATCTGGTTTGCCGGCCCGTATTTCGCCTTCGCGGGCCACGCGCCGCTTGCAACGGTCATCGCGCGGCTGCTTGTGATGCTTGTGCTTGCGGTCGGCTATGCAGCATATGTGCAACTTCGTCAGCTCAAGAGCGCGCAGGCGAGCCGCCAGCTCGGCGAACAGGTGGCCAATCAGGCGAGCGCAGCACCGGCCTCGCCAGCCGGTGGCGATGCCGCCCAATTGCGCAAACGATTCGAAGAGGCGATCGAGGCGCTCAAACGGTCCCGCAAGAAGGGCGCTGCCAGCCTCTATGAGCTGCCGTGGTACGTGATTATCGGTCCCCCCGGCGCCGGCAAGACGACACTGCTGGTCAATTCGGGGCTTCATTTTCCACTCGCCCAGAAGTTCGGCAAAGAAGCCGTGCGCGGCGTCGGTGGCACGCGCAATTGCGACTGGTGGTTCACCAACGAGGCGATCCTCCTCGATACCGCAGGTCGGTTCACGACACAGGACTCCAGCGCGAGCGCCGATGCCGCCGGCTGGAGTGCATTTCTGCAACTGCTGCGCAAATTCCGTGGACGCCAGCCCATCAACGGCGTCATCGTCGCGGTGAGTGCGACGGATCTGATCGTGCTGAGCGAGAGCGAGCGCGAACAACAGATCCACGCGGTGCGTGCGCGGCTTGAGGAGCTCGGACGGGAACTCGCCATCACGGTACCGGTATATGTCCTGGTGACCAAGTGCGACCTGATCGCTGGGTTCAGCGAGTTCTTCGAGGATCTCGATGCCGCCGGACGAGCCCAGGTCTGGGGCACGACCTTCCCCATCGAAGTGTCGGAGTCTGGACAGGCGGCGACACACTACGGCACGGAATTCGATGAATTGATTGCGCGCCTGCAGCAACGGGTGCTGGTGCGTATGAGTGCCGAGCGCGACCCGCGCAGGCGCACGAGCGTTCTGGCTTTTCCGCAACAGCTGAGCGCGCTCGGCCCGGCGCTGAATGAGCTGTTGCAGCGCGTCTTTAGCGCCTCCGGATTCGAGCGGCTGGTGCTGCTGCGCGGGGTGTACTTCACGAGTGGCACGCAGGAAGGCGCTCCTATCGATCGGATGCTCGGCGCCATCGCGCGCACTTTCGGTGTGAGCGGAGCGGTGGCGCCCCCGGCGCCGGGCCGGGGACGTGCTTACTTCATCGATACGCTGCTCAGAGGGGTGATCTTTCCCGAGTCCGGGCTTGCCGGCGTGAATCGGGTGGTGCAGGCACGCATGATCCTGGCACGTTCCGGCGCCTATATCGGCTGCCTCGCCGTGCTCGTGCTGCTGCTGGCGTGGCTCATGGGCAGCTACGATGCCAATGCGGCTTACCTCGAGCGCGTTTCCACGGCAACTCATGCGTACCAGCAACTCGGCAAGCCCGCTGACCTCAGTGTTGCCGCCGGGCTGCCACGGCTCGATGCGCTTCGGCACGTGGCGCAGCAGGCCGAGCAGTATCGCGGCAAGGTTCCCTGGTACATGCGCGCCGGGCTGTATCAGGGTGCGGAAATCGGCACCGAAGCGCGCGACGCCTACGTCCGCGAGCTCAACGCAACTCTGGTGCCGGCACTCGCCGAGCAGTGGCAACAGACGCTGCAAGGCAGTGTCGCCTCGCCGCAGAAGCTGTACGCGTTTCTAAAAGGCTACTTGATGCTGGGCAGCGCTCAACATCGTGACCCCGATTACCTGCGCTACGTGGCGAAGGTTCTCTGGCATTCGATGTATCCGCAGGACTCGGCCACGGCGCGCGAACTCGATGAGCAGTTCAACCAGCTGCTCACCCATGATCGGCTGAGCTCGATTCCGCTCGACACGCAGGCCGTAGCCCAGGCGCGCATCGCGTTGCGCAGCGCTTCGCTGCCTGTGTTGATCTATGATCAGTTGAAGCTGCGCTATCTGAACGACACGACGCACTCGATCAGACTCGATCTTAAGATCGGCACGGGGTCTTCTGTGCTCGTCCGTCGCAGCGGCACACCCCTGTCGCAACCCATACCGGCGCTGTATACGCGGGCGGTATTCGAGCGCATCAACAGCAAGAGCCGCTATGAGCTGGTTGCAGACTTTCTGAAGAATTCCTGGGTCTTCGGTGCTCAGGTACCCGATTTGCACGACAGCGGAGGCTTGGCGTACCAGGTGATGAGCCTCTATGAGAGCGACTACCTGCAGTACTGGAAAACGCTGGTTCAGGATGTCGGCATCCGCTCTGCCGGCTCCCCGCAGCAATTCATCGATACGCTTGGGATCATCTCGAGCCCTGCATCTCCGCTCAAGGGCTTCTTAAGGGTGGTGGCGCGGAACACGGATCTGCTGAAGCCCCCCAAGAGTGCAGCGGCTGCGCTCGGCGGTGCGCTCGCGAGCGCAAAGCTCAACGCGCTGAAGAAAGTCATTGGCTCCGGGCCGCAGGGTGCGCCACCGCCGGGGACGCGCGTGACGAGCTATTTCGCCCCTATCCGCCAGCTGGTGTCGGGTCCGCCCGGGCAGGCACCGATCGATCAGATGCTGGCCACGCTGAATCAGCAGTACCAGCGGCTGCTCTCCACAGGGTCGGGCGTCGGGCAGCAAAGCGCGCTCGATCCGAGCGTCCAGGCGGCGATGCGCGGGGCGCGACAGTCGCTCGCGCTCTTGGCCCAGGAGCTACCGGCACCGATCGGGCGTCTGGCAGCTCAAGTGGCGGTCCGCAGCGCTTCGATCGTCAATTCGGAGGCAAGCGGCGAGCTCGCCAAGCTCTATCAGGCCAAGGTCGTCAGACCGTGTCGCGAGCTGGTTAGCGGACGCTACCCGCTCGACCCGAACAGTCCGAGCGACGCGGCACTCGGGGATTTCGCCCACGTCTTCGGACCGAATGGGGTGTTTGCGACCTTCTTCCGCAGTCACTTGGCACAACTCGTTGACACCACGAGCGTACCGTGGCGATGGCGAGCTGGGGCGGCAGCCGGATCAGCGGCGATGCTGCAGCAATTCGAACGCGCGCGTCGCATCCGCGAGGTGTTTTTTCCTTCCGGTTCCGCGCAACCGCGAGTCCGCTTCAACCTGATGGCCGACGTCCTCGATCCGACGGTGTCGAGCTTCCGTCTCAATGTGGACGGCCAACGATTCAAGTACGCGCATGGACCGGTCCAGAGCAGCGAGATGAGCTGGCCGGGGAGCCTCGGCGAAGCCACTTTCGAGTTCACCGCTCCGGCCGGGAACATACCCGGTCCTGTGCTGCAGGGACCCTGGGCCTGGTTCCGACTCCTCGGTGAGGCACGTGTCGTGGCGCTCTCGGGCACGCGCTATCGCGTCGCATTCCGCGCGGGCGGCAAGTCGATGAGCGTTCTGCTCAACGCCGATTCCATCCGCAATCCTTTCGCACAGGATGCGGCGATCGGATTTCACTGCAATCCGTAGTGGCAGCATGCTGGCGGCATCTGAGAGCGGCTTCTACGGCAAGCTTCCCTGCAGGGGCGATTTCGTGCAGCGGCGGGCGCCACAGACATTCGTCGATGTCTGGGATGCATGGCTGCAAGAGAGTCTGCACGCAAGCCGCGAACTGCTCGGCGCGCGCTGGCTCGAGACATACCTGACCAGCCCGGTCTGGCGATTCGTGCTCGCCGAAGGGATTTGCGGTGAGGTTCCGTATGCCGGTGTCATGATGCCAAGCGTCGATCGCGTGGGACGCTATTTCCCGCTCACCGTGCTGCTGCCGCTGCCGGCGGACAGCTGTCTGTTCGAAATGGCCTGCGGGGCTGGCCGCGCGTGGTTCGATGCGGCCGAAGAGCTGGCGCGCGCGGCACTTGATTCCGGTGATTTTGATTTTGAAGCGTTCGACGCTCAGGTCAAGGCACTCGCCAACAGCCTTGCGCACAGCGACCTCGAGCTGTCCGGCCAAATGATGACGCGTATGCGCGCCAATGCGTTCGCGACCACCGCGGCGCAGTGGCACATCTCTTTGCTGGATGAGTCGCCGCGACGCATTGCGAATGCGCTCGCATCCCTGACGCTATTACGCGCCTTCCGGCCGTGCGCCATGTGGTGGACGCAGGGCACGGAGTCGCTCGAGCCCGCCTGGCTCGTCACCAACGGTCTGCCTGCGCCACAGAGCTTCGTGGCGCTGCTCGAGGGTCGCTGGTCGCAGGCGAGATGGCACAGTATCGCGCTTGCCGGCGACACGGCCACGAGCCCTGCAAGCGCGGCTGCAGCGGCTGCTGAAAGCGAGCCACTGCTGATGGCGCAGCAATTCGAGGTGCGCGCAGCGCATCCCCGACCGCATCGCTCCGGCCTGCAGGCGGGCACGGAGCCGCGATTCGTGCGGCGTGCGGACATCGGGCTCTGGGGTGTGATTGGGGCGCCCGCAGGCGCCGAATCGGCATCCTGTCTCGAGATGCTCGCCGACGTGGCACATGATCTGGCGCCGCAAGCGTCCTTGCAGGCGCAAGTGGAGGCTCTGCGGCGCGCGCTGCAGCGTGCAATTGGACACAGCGCTCGGGCAAGCACGCAGTGCCAGTCAGCCGTCGCCGCAGTATTTTTTCTCGCTCAGGGAGCCGACTGCGCCCTGGTGCGCATCGGTTCGATGCGGGTACTGCGCGTTCGCGGCGGACACCTGAGTGAGGTGCTCGGCGCCGCGAGCCCGCGAGCGCCAGCCGCTCCGGCCGATCCGCCTGCCGAGACCTGCGAGCGAATTGGGGCGAGTGCCGGTGACGCGGAGTTGCTGCGGTTGCTGGCGGCACCGGCGCCAGCAACCGCAGCGGCGGATGTCGAGCTGCACTATGAGCCTCTAGAGGCACATGATCGATGGATGCTCGGCACGGAAGAGGTGATGAGACCCTCACAGATCGAACGACTCTTGACGGCAGGTGAGGGTGTCATACAGACAATCGAGGATGGGCTTGGCGATTTCCTGTCGGTGAGAATCGAGAGCGACGGAACTGCGGCTGCCGAGCCGCTGATGGTGCTCGAAATCCGGCCCGTGGCATCCACTCTCGACGAGGCGCGGGCAGGCGAGGCTCCTTGAGCGTCGCTTGGCGTATCACTCTGATGCAGCAGAGCGTTGGCCCGGAAGGAGGCGACGGCCGAGGGCGCAAGGCGGCTCGCGGTGGGGGCGATCCGGGTTGCAGTCGTATTGTCCAGGCTGCGGATTTAGCGGGTGTCCGGTGCTCATGCTGAAGGAGCCGAACATCAACGGATTCACATGGCGATCGGCCGCCGTCACGGCACAGGGAAATGTGCGCGATCACAATGAGGACGCTGTTTCGGATCTGCCAGGGGTGGGGTTGTGGGCGGTCGCCGATGGCATGGGCGGCCACAATGCCGGGGACCTTGCAAGCCGGATGATCGTCGAGGCACTCTGCGGTGTCAGCCGGCGCGATCGACTGAGTGAGCTGTTGGATGATGTGGAAGACCGTATGCAGTGCGTGAACGAGCGCCTGTATCGAAAATCGCTTGAGGATGGTCGAGTCTGTGGCAGCACGGTTGCAATACTGCTTGCATTTGCGGACCGCTGCCTGAGCGTCTGGGCAGGTGACAGCCGTATCTACCGCTGGCGCACGGGGTGCTTGAGCTGCATCACGCGCGATCACAGCGAAGTGCAGGAACTGCTCGATGAGGGTGCACTCGATGCGGCGGGTGCGAGTCGACACGCCGCGCAGAACGTCATCACGCGCGCGGTGGGCGGCACGGAGAAACTCTACCTCGATTTGGAGCTGCACGAACTTCAAGACCGCGATCGCTATCTGATTTGCAGCGACGGGCTGTACAAAGAGGTGGCTGGGGATCGGCTCGCGGCCCTGCTGGGAGCGCGCGATCCACAAGAGGTGTGCCACGCGCTGCTCAGGGAGGCGCTTGGCGGGGCGTGCCAGGACAATGTATCAGCCGTTGTGGTGGAGTTCTCGCGCGCATGAGCGGATTTCGGGAAACGCTGGCGGCCTACGCGACCGGTCAAGCCGACTTCGAGACCTTGCAGCGCGTGCTCGCGGCCAGTCTTGCGAGCGAGCCGCAGCAGGCGTCTGGGTATCGCGCCGCGGTGGATGCACTGCTTCGCGCTGGACGCATCTCACCGGATGCGCAGCGTACGCTCGTGCAGGCTATCGAGGCCGCGGCGCCCGCCGTCCAGACGATCCTACGGGCACCGAAGGCCAGTGCCGAGCCGTCCGGAGCAAGCGAGGTTGAACCGACCCGCTTTCGTGCGAGCCCGGCGAACCCCAACCTACCGCCCGCGATGCACTCTGATGCGCAGCTCACCCGCCTGCGCGCGCGCCCGATGCACTCCGATTCGGGCCGCGAGCCGAGCGAGCGACCGCAGAGCGCGGCTCGGTCTGATACCAGTGGCGGCAGCTCGAATTGGACCGATCCGACCCAATGGGCGCGATCGACCGCGCCCCTCACCGTGGGCAGCGTGCTGAAGGAGCGATTCATCCTCGAGGAGGAAATCGGGCGCGGTGGCATGGGCATCGTGTTCAAGTCGCGCGATTTGCGCATGGAGGAGGCTCAGGATCGCAATCCCTACGTGGCGCTGAAGATTCTGAATGATGAGTTCAAGCGTCATCCGGAGTCCCTCAAGGCGCTTCAGCGCGAGTTTCGCAAGTCGCAGAGCCTGGCCCATCCGAACGTGGTCACCGTCGGCGATTTTGATCGCGACGGCTCGAACGTGTTCATGACCATGGAGCTACTCGACGGCGAACCGCTCGATCGTGTCATCAAGCAAGCCGGCAACGCCGGTCTTGGCAAGGACCGGGCATTACGCATCACTCGCGACATTTGTCGTGCCATGGCCTATGCACACGAGCGCGGCATCGTACATTCGGACTTCAAGCCCGCCAACGCATTCCTGACACGCGATGGTGTGGTGAAAGTATTTGATTTCGGGATCGCTCGCGCGGCGAAACAAAACGACCAGGCGACCGGCTCGGTAACGGTTTTCGATGCTGGCACGCTCGGCGGGCTGACACCAGCGTACGCCAGCTGCGAGATGATCGAGGGTCTGGAACCCGATGTGCGCGACGATGTCTACGCTATCGCCTGCGTCACCTACGAGCTGCTGACGGGCCGCCATCCTTTCGGACGCAAGTCCGCGGTACAAGCGCGCGATGCACAGCTGACGCCGCAGCGCCCAGACGGCCTCTCGAGGGGCCAATGGCGAGCCTTGAGGCGCGGGCTGGCCTTCAAGCGCGAGCAGCGCAGCGCCTCTGCAATCGAGTTGCTGAATGGCCTGCTGCCGCCGAAACGATCGGCAGCGCTCTACGGCGGAATTGGGGTTGCCCTGGTGGCAGCGGTAGTGGTGGCGATCGTGGTTGTGCCAGGACAGCTGCAGCGCTATCAGCGCCAGCGCTGGCTGACTGCGCTGCGCAGTGGTAACGGCACCCGGATCGCGGCACTTCTGCCGGCGATCGACCGGCTGTCACGCACCGGACGCGACGCTATCTTCGCCGACCGCGGTGCGCGCGACGGCTTGATTCACTTCTATCAGCGGCGAATTCGCAAAGCAGAGGCTGAGGGCAACTACTTCAGTGCTGGGGCGTTCGCGCACCAGCTGCTTAAGTATCTGCCGGATTATGCCGACGCGCAGCGCATCGCGCAGCAGGTCGCCAGTGATGCGAGCAATGCGCTCGAACGAGAGAGCAACCTGTTCGATGCGGATCTCACCGCCGGCCGGCTCATCCCGGCGCAGGCTCCGGACAACGTCGAGGCGGTACTTGCGGCGGTGCGCCGCATCGATCCGCACAGCGCGTTGCTGCATGATCCGCGTCTGCCGGGCGCATTCGCAACCCAGGCGCGGCTTGCGCTCGCACACGCCGATACGGGGCTTGCTGCCCAGCTGCTCACGAGCGCGCTATCGAGCGCGCCGTCCAATCCGATGCTGCTTAACCTGGAGGAGCGCGTGCGCGCTACCGTCCAGGCGCAGCAGACGAGTACCCAGATCGCGCACAGTGAGCAGTCGTTGCGCGCATTGCTGAAGAGGCAACCGTCGTTGAAAGGCTTGCTCGCCCTTCAGCAGGACGTGACGGCTCTGCGTGTCAACGCGCCGCAAGATCCGGTGCTGAGCGCGGTTCAGCACTACAGCGAGCTGCAGCTGGCGCCCCGATTGGAGCGACTCGAGAAGCACCAGGCTTACGCCGATGCACAGGGCCTCCTAAAGCGATATGCCTCGCTTGCTTCTGCCGCGTTCGTGGAGCGCGAACGTGACCAGTTGGCGATGGCGAGATTGCGTGGCCCGAACCGGGCCGCGCAAGTGGCTCGAATGCGGGCGGCACGCAGCGCCGAGCTGCAGAGTGATGTTGCGATCTTGCTCAAAGAGGGTCCAGGGACCACCCCGGCACTGTGGGACATGAAGTTGCGTGCGCGGCAGAGTGAACTGCGAGTGTATCTTGCGGCGAGCGATCCTTTCTTCAGCCGAACGCGAGCGCAGGCCGCGGCCGATTACCTCGAGCAATCGAACCATTTGCGCCGCACCGGCCAGTTGCATGCGGCCGGACAGATGCTCGCGCGCGCCCAGACTTACGGGGTACCGCCATCGCAGTACGCTCAGGCACTTAAGTCGCTGACGGCGGCCCGTGCACGCCTCGCCGCCCAGGAGATGACGCAACAGCAGCAGGCGCAGACCGAAGCGATCGAGCAGAAGCTTCGGCTGCAGGCCGCAGCGAACAACGTCGGCGAAGCGCTCGCATCGCTGCACGTGCTGCAGGGGCGTTTGCCGCCTCAGAGTTCGTTTCTCACCGTCGATGCACCCGCCGCACTCGGTGCGGCCTATCTGCGCCTCGCCGCCAGCGCGGCCCTCGATGGCCGCTTTGCCGAGGCGGCACGTCTCGTTGCCAAGGGCCGTGCGACTGTGCCCACCTTCGCTCCCCTGGCCGCCGCGGCGCAGCGCTATGCCGGCTATGTGAGTCTCGAGCACGCCATGCGCAGGGTCGACCAGAAGGATCTCGCCCGCGTCCGCGCGCAGATCACACAGGCGTCACAGCAATCCCCCGTGGAGGCGAGGGCGCTCATGCGGGCACTTGAGCGCGACTTTGCGGCACGACTCGCCGGAACGGCAAATCCGAGCGCTGCGGCGCACCTGATGGCCATCGGCCACAGTCTCTTCCCGAATGACAAGACATTCGCGCGAGCAACGCCACCACCACCAAGCGCGCCTGCACAGTCTCAATCGGTCGCCACGCCTGCTGTGCGCAGCGCCTCGACGACGCCCGAACGGGCACGCCCGCTCGCGCCCGCGCAAACGGCGCCTGCGATGCCAGTTGCCCGTTCGACACCCGCAATATCTCACCCTGTCCTCGCGGGCCCGCCCGCGCTGCACAGCTGCGCAAATCCGGAGCTTGTCGGTGCGGGGGCCAACCCCCGGGCAAGCTGCTGGGATCGGATCGCGGGCGCGCGTGGACCGATCCTGGTGGTGGTGCCGGCGCCGCCCGGCGGTCATCCGTTTGCCATCGGCCGCTACACGGTCAGCAATGCTGATTTTGCACGCTACTGCGATGCGAGCGGAAAGTGCGCGCCGAGCACCGCCTCGCCGAATCTGCCGGTCACGTCGATTTCGATTGGGCAGGCCAGACAGTACCTGCACTGGCTGTCGCGGGAAACAGGGGCGATCTACAGGCTGCCGACCGCCGCGCAGTATGTTTATGCGGCGGATGCCGGTGCGAAGGGCGCGCCGATGGAGAATGCGAACTGCCGCAAACCCGGCGTTGCCGCATCGCTGCTGCCGGTCAACTCCGGTTCCCCGAATGCGTGGGGCCTATACAATCCCTATGGCAATGTCCAGCAATGGGTCCGCCACGGCAGCCAACTGCAGGCACGCGGTGGCGATTACCGTGACAGCTTCTCTGAGTGCACACCGCGTGCGGCGCGGCCGCAAAGCGGCGCGCCCTCGGCGGTGACCGGTTTTCGAGTGGTGCGGCAGATCCAATAGCCGGCCGGCAGGGGAGGATGAGAGCAGACATCACTGACAGGCTGCGCGCCCTCGGTCGCGAGCATCTGGACGGACGCATCAGTCGCGAAACCTATCGGCGGCTGCGCGCGCCCCTGCTCGACGGATCGGACCCGGACACACGGCAGCGCTCCGTGGAGAACGGCAGCGCGCCGGAAGTTTCCGAGTTCGAAATCACGACCCAGCCGCGGAGCATCAGGCCGTCAACCGCCGCGCACCTGCCGCCTGGCGCGGCGCGCAGCCTGCCGACGGCGCACCGCGCCAGGCGAATCGCGGTGCTGAGTGCGCTCGCTGCGCTGCTCGCGATTTTGCTCTCGCTCTTGGTGTGGACCGCCATGAAAAGTCCCGTCCCGGCGCCTGCATCCAGCCGCGTCCTGCAGCGGCGGCTGCGCAAGCCGTCCGCCGACCCAGTGCGCGAGCTGCTGCGCCCTCTGCTGTCCGAGCGCCACTGGAGCGATGCTCACATGCGGGCTGTGACTGCCGCACTCATTCGGCTCGGACCGGCTCGCATCGCAGCGGACCGTGACACCGATTGGTTCGCTGCCGTCATGGATAGCGTGCGCGAACGGCTGCGCCAACAGCAGGCACTGTCGAGCACACCGATTACTCCCTCCAAAAGCCCGCTGGCGGCCCTGGCGAGAACACTTGCAATCGCAGTGAATCCGCCTGTTGCGCCAGCACGCCCCGAGCGCTAATTCTGCGCCCGGCCGATACCATGGGTCGCTTGCAAAGCCGCATTGGACGGGCTAACGTACCGGCGCTCGCAACGAGCCAAGAATCAACGCGGCGCGCGCCGAAAAAAGCGCCAGCAGAGGGCCGGGCACACGCGCTTAAGACCCGGTTCCGGGGGAACGGACCTCGTGCGTTTCGACAAGCTTTCCATCAGTAACAATCGAGCGTTGCTTCTGGCCATGACTTGGCTGGCATCGGCAGCGGTGCACAATGCAGTGGTGCAGGCGTTCCCGCTGGCTCCATCCAATGGCGTGCTGCCGCCGACCCCCCAGAGCACCTCGCCAGCGCTCACCCCGCCCGTGCCGCGCTTGGTCATCCCGGGGGTCAACGAGCGCCCATTCGGCCTGACGCAGGGGCCGAAACTTCTCGTCAAGGCATTCCATCTGATCGGCGTGCATGACATGCCACAATACGGCATTCGCGTTGCAGCGGCCGAGCGCATTCTGGCTCGAGCACTGGCCAAGCAGCCCCCGCGGGGCTATGCGATCAACCAGTTGCAGGCGATCGCTGCGGAAGTGGCCAATTATTACCACAGCAAAGGCCTGGTGCTCGCCCAGGCCTTCGTGCCGGCGCAGACCGTCGTGAACGGTGTCGTGACGGTCGAGGTGCTTCCGGCAACGCTTGCGGGCGTACGCATCATCGGCAACAGGGGTTACTCGAAGCGCGTGCTGCGCCGTCCATTGAAAACCCTGCTAGGGCAACCGATCAACAAAGATGCGATCGAGTCAGCCCTGTTGACCATCAACGGCTACCCTGGCGTGAGCGCATTTGGCGTACTGTCTGCCGGCCGCCGACTTGGCACCAGCGATCTGACGCTGCGGGTACAGAAAGTGGCTCGTGCAAACGGAAATTTCTCCATCGACAACGAAGGCGTGGGAGTCTCGGGGAAGTATCGAGCGCAGATCGGCGTCACGTTGAACGACCCGTTCGGTCTCGCCGATAAGCTGCAGTTCTCCGGAATGTATGAATTCGACCCGCAGCACCACAGTGAGCACGGCACATATGGCGGGGCCGCCTACACCGTACCGGTACTCACCGCAAATGATTTTCTCGACGTCTCGTATTACACGAATGCTTACGTGATCGGCGGGCTCAGTGGTAGCCTGCAACTCCTGCACGCGACCGGACATTCGTCCATTGCGCAGCTTGGTTATCAGCACAAATTTTCACCAAGCCGTCTCGGCAGTTCGAGCGTTGGCGTCGCATTTGATGTCAAGCGGGCCTCATTCACGGCCGATGGAACCAAGCTCTTCCAGGACAACCTGAGCACGGTGCGCCTGGATTACAAGTGGACGCGGATCGATGCACGCTTTCACGGCATCAACCAGCTGCTGCTCGCATACGTACACGGCTTTAACAATCTGCTCGGCGCGCTCGGCACGTACAAGCCCGCAGCCAATCCAAACGCGAGCCGCTACGGCGCCACCGGTCAGTTCAATAAGGTCGCGCTCTCCATTCAGCGCCTGCAGCGCCTCACATCGAACATCTCGTTGCTGCTGCACGTACAGGGACAGGAGAGCACCGATCCCCTGGTCTCGCTCGAGCAGCTCTCGCTTGCCGGTCCCGATGCCGTGCGCGCCTACCCCGTCGCTACGGAATTGGTCGACAAAGGACTCATTGGAACTGCGGAATTGATCGTCGGTGCGCCGGGCTTTGCGAACCGGCCGGCGTTTCGCGGCCGTACGTGGGGCCAGGAGCTGCAGTTCTCGCTATTCGTCGATTACGGAGCGGGCTGGCTGAATGGCTTTTCAACGTCCGTCCCCGAACCGACAAATACCCGTTACGTGAATCTCGGCGGCTGGGGCGGCGCCGTTCAATTCAACGTGCCCGGGCGAATTTTCGCACGCGTCGATGTCGCGACACCGGTGACCGCCAGATTGCCGGGAACCGGCAGCGGACCGGAGTACTTCTTCAGGATGGGAATCAGTTTCTAGCGCCAGGCGAAGCGCGACTAGGCGATTCTGGCTGGCGGGGGTGATGCTAAATGGGTAATCCGACCATTCGACTGTTCATTCGCAGGGAGCTGCGCGCGGTCACAGTGGGCTTGGCTACGGCCATCGGCTTCGGTGCGGGCGTGCCAGCGGCCCTGGCGGCCGGTCCGAGCGGTGGTGCCGTGACGAGTGGTACCGGCAGCATTTTGCATCCCAGCTCCTCGACAACGCTGATCCAGCAGCTCTCGAACCAGCTGACGTTGACCTGGAAGAGCTTCAATGTCGGTGCCGGCGACACCGTACAGTTTGCCCAGCCCTCGGCCAGCTCTGTGGCAATCAATGAAATTCTGGATGCAAATCCGAGCCAGATCTTTGGCAAGATCGATGCGAACGGCCGGATCGTATTGCTCAATCCGAACGGCATTCTGTTCGGCCGCAGTGCCGAGCTCAACGTCGGCTCGCTCATCGCGAGCTCTCTGGAGATGACCGGTTTCGATTCCGCCACGGGGCATTTTTCGTTTCGCGCCCTGAACGGCGCACCCGGCGCCGTCATCAATGACGGCACGATCAGGGCGACAAACGGCGGCTCTGTGGCGCTGCTCGGCGGCACCGTTCTTAACAGCGGACTCGTGGTGGCAGATTACGGCACGGTCGCCATGGCGGCGGGCAAGGTGGCGACCCTGGATTTTTATGGAGGCGGCCTGCTGCGACTGCAAGTCAGCGGAGATCTTCACAGCAATCCAACGAACGCCAGTGCTGCGGTGCAAAATGCCGGACGTATTGAGGCGAATGGCGGACAGGTGCTGCTTACCGCACGGGCAACCCAGGCCGTGTTTGCATCCGCCGTCAACAATAGCGGGATCGTGCGCGCTAGTCACATAGATCGTATTGGCGGCACGATCGTGCTGTCGGGCCCGGATGGCGCCGTATCAAACAGCGGAACACTCGATGCCAGCGGCAGGGGTGCGAGTTCCATCGGTGGAACAGTTGAAGTCCTGGGTAAAACTGTATCGCTCGACGGACACTCCGTCATTGATGCAAACGGCGGTGCCGGCGGTGGCAGCGTATATGTTGGCGGTGGCGCGCACGGCGCGAACCCGGGGCTCGAGGATTCAGCCGCGACGCACATCGGAGCGGGAGCCACCATCAATGCGAATGCCTTGGATAATGGCAACGGTGGTCAGGTAACGGTCTGGTCGAACGGCAGTACGCAATTTCTCGGGCACATCTCCGCCCGCGGAAGCGGACAAGGTAGCGGCGGGTCGGCAGAAGTTTCTGGCCGACAGACGCTTCAGTTTCAGGGCGGAGTTGACTTGCGCGCGCCGGCGGGCCGAGTCGGAACGCTGCTTCTGGATCCGGCGACGATTTCCATCGTGCATGGCGCCAACGGCTCAGGCACGAGTTCGACCGTCACCGACGGGACGCTCAGCACCGAGCTGAGTACCGCGCAAGTTTCTCTCTCGAGCTCGAGCGGCGATATTACGATCTCCAATGCGGACGGCACGGTCGCGATACAGCCTGCGACACAGAGTGCTTCGGCGCTGTCATTGAATTCTGCCGCAAACATCACCTGGAACAGCTCGTGGTCCTACACGAACAACGGTGCACTGGTGCTCAACGCGCCGCACGGTGCCATCTCGCCGAGTGCATCAGGAGAGGTTTTGACGCTCGGCGGCTCGCCATCGCTCGTGATGCAGGCCCAGAGCGGTATCGGCTCGCTTGCCGCTCCGATTGATACCGTGGGGTTGAGCAGTCTTGCCGCGAGTGATTCGAGCGCAACCAATGGAGTTTACGTCTCGGACAGTGGGACCGGGGACACGGTAACCGTGAGTTCCCTGACCCCTCCGGGCGGGACGACTGTGTCGGGAATCACGACCACCGGAAGTGAGGTATCGCTGAACAACAGCGGTGGCGCCATAGCACTTCAGGACGAAGTGGCGACCCAAGGCGGCGCGGTCGCCTTGACCTCTTCAGGCGCAATCAGTGAGAGCGGCACTGCAGGCAAAATCGTGACTTCCGGCACGCTCACGACGAGTTCGAGCGGCGGCACGGTGCTCGGGGGAGCGAACGCGATCGGGGGGTTCAACGCCACGAACGGCACCAGTGGAGACATCTCGCTGGTGAACACCGGTGCGCTCACGGTCTCGGGCATCAACCAAACCG
>JAKBCE010000023.1:0-3589 GCA_021808195.1 Pseudomonadota bacterium | reverse complement strand
CCGGAATCACCACCAATGGGGGCAGTATTTCGCTCGATTCGACCGGCGGCACACTCGGACTTGGCACAGCGAGCCTGGTGGGCAGTGGCGTGACGTTGCAGGGGGTGGGGATCACGCAGTCCTCGGGTGGCGTGGTGAACGCCGGCGCAGGTGACCTTCTGGTCAATGGCGGCGGCGGTGCGATCGACATGGCCGGAGCGCTCCAGACCAGCAGCAACGGGACGAGCGCTGCGCTCATTCGCAACGCCACGACGGTTGCGCTGCCGGCGATCAGCACCGGCACGAGTGGCACCACGACGATCGGTGCAGGCGACATCAGCGCTGCGGTGACTCAGAGCGGCACCACGCTCATCAGCACCGGGACGCTGAGCGGCAATACCACCGGGACGGTGGATCTGGGCAATGCCAATGCGATTGGCTCGCTCGGGAGCTTCTCGAGCACCAGCCTGACGCTGAACGACACCCAGCCGCTGAGCCTCACCGCAGCGCTCGCCACCGGCAGCGGGCCGGTGAACCTGACCTCGAGCGGCTCGATCAGCGAGGCGGGCGGCGCGATCTCCACCACCGGGACGCTCACGACGAGCTCGAGTGGCGGCACGGTGCTCGGGGGAGCGAACGCGATCGGGGGGTTCAACGCCACGAACGGCACCAGCGGGGACATCTCGCTGGTGAACTCCGGTGCGCTCACGGTCGGAGACATCGCTCAAAGCGGCGGCGGGGCTGTGCTACTGAATAACACCGGCGCGATCGGCGTGGCCGGCAATCTCACCACCGGCAGCGGGCCGGTGAACCTGACCTCGAGCGGCTCGATCAGCGAGGCGGGCGGTGCGATCTCCACCACCGGGACGCTCACGACGAGCTCGAGCGGCGGCACGGTGCTCGGGGGAGCGAACGCCATCGGGGGGTTCAACGCCACGAACGGCACCAGCGGGGACATCTCGCTGGTGAACACCGGTGCGCTCACGGTCGGAGACATCGCTCAAAGCGGCGGCGGGTCGGTATCGGTGCGCAATTCCGGTGGCACGACCGTCAATGGTCCGATTGCCGTGAGCGGCGGGGCGGGCGCGGTGTCACTCAGCGACAGCAGCGGAGCGCTCTCGCTCGGATCCTCGAGCATCAGCGCCACCGGGGCGACCTTGCAGGGGGTGGGGATCACGCAGTCCTCGGGCGGTGTGGTGAACGCCGGCGCAGGTGACCTTCTGGTCAACGGCGGTGGCGGTGCGATCAGCATGGCCGGAGCGCTCCAGACCAGCAGCAACGGGGCGAGCGCTGCGCTCATTCGCAACGCCACGACGGTTGCGCTGCCGGCGATCAGCACCGGCACGAGTGGCACCACGACGATCGGTGCAGGCGACATCAGCGCTGCGGTGACTCAGAGCGGCACGACGCTCATCAGCACCGGGACGCTGAGCGGCAATACCACCGGGACGGTGGATCTGGGCAATGCCAATGCGATCGGCTCGCTGGGGAGCTTCTCGAGCACCAGCCTGACGCTGAACGACACCCAGCCGCTGAGCCTCACCGCAGCGCTCGCCACCGGCAGCGGGCCGGTGAACCTGACCTCGAGCGGCTCGATCAGCGAGGCGGGGGGGCAGATCGGTACGACAGGAACATTGACTACGGTATCCACGGGCGGCACGTTGTTGGAGGGGAACAATACCGTCAGCGCCTTCAATGCGAGCAACTCCGGCAGCGGCGCGCTGAAACTGACGGATGGTGCGCCGCTGAATGTCACGGGAATCCAGCAGAGCGGTGGGGGTTCAGTGAGCATTGCCAACGCGGGGGGAACTACCGTGAGTGGCCCAATCAATGCCGGAACCGGTTCGGTATCGTTGGCCGACAGCAGCGGCTTGCTGACGCTCGGCGGCTCTAGCGTCAGCGGCAATGGCATCGTACTGCAGGGCAACGGGGTCACCCAGTCTAGCGCCAGCGTGGTCAATGCCGGCTCCGGCGCGATCAGCGTCGCCGGCGGCAGCGGTGCAGTCAATCTGGCTGGAGCGATGCAGACGAGCAGCAACTCAGCCACGGCCGTGGTGATACAGAGTTCGAATGCGGTGACTTTGCCGGGGATCTCCACCGGCTCCGGCGGCACGACGACGATCGATTCGGGCGGTGTGCTGACCCAGAGCGGCACGACGGCGATCAGCACCGGTACGTTGACGGCCAGTACAACCTCCGGTTCGGTGAGTCTCGGCAATGCAAACTCGATTGCCGCTCTCGGCCCGGTGACGAGTTCGGGACTGACGGTGAACGACTCCGTTCCCATGAATATCGTCGGCTTGCTCAACGTCGGCGCAAGTGGTGTCGAGTTGACGACATCAGGCGCGATGACCGAGGTCGGCAGTGGATCGATTACCACATCGGGCGCTACGACGCTGACTGCCAACAATGGCGGCGACGTTAATCTCGCCGGCGCCAATGCATTTGGCGGCAGCGTCGCGTTCGCCGGGCACAATGTCACGCTTAATGCGAGTACTGGCAGTCTGTCGAGTGCGGGCTCGGCGAGCGGCGCACTCGAGGAAACGGCCGTCGGCGGCATTACCCAGAGCGGAATTTTGGATGTCGCCGGTCCGGTAACGCTGAACGCGCTGAGCGGTTCAGATATCGCGCTTGGAAATTACGGCAATACGTTCGGCGGTCCGCTGAGCTTCAATGGCAACAACGTGATCATCGAAGCGGGTCCGGGAGGCTTGTCCGCCGCCGGGACTGCGACCGGCAACCTCACTCTGGGAGCCAAAGGCGCGGCGGCCGATCTGACGATCGGAAAGATGACTGCCGGCGGTGATGTGCTGCTCATCGCCGGCGACAATATTCTCGGCACCGGCCCCGGCGCCACGGTCAATGCGAACAACATTGAAATACGCTATGGCATCGAGAATCCCAAGGCGCAGCTGAGCAGCGCCAATGCCGGGCAACAGTTTGGACTTGCCTCGACCTCCGGAACCACGGTCGCTGTGACGGTGTGGTCTCCGGCAGGGCCGGCTCGACCGACCCAACAAGTCAGGGCGCCGACTGGGTCGGTATTGAACGTAACGGATCATGCGTTTCTGCCGAACAACCCCTCGCTGGAATCGGCCTTGTACAACGATCCGTTCGGCACGAGCGTGAGTCAGATCGCGCTCGGATCGCTCGGCTCGATCACGTCGGCGAATTTTTCTCAGTTCAGTCAGGGTGAGGCCAACGCGGGCAGCGAAAGCATCAGCGGCAGTGAGCATGTCCATCTCGTCTACATCGACTGGGCATCGTACAACCCGAATGTCACGCTGTTTGGCACGCTCAACCCGGCAGTGTGCCTGCCGGCGGACCAGCGGATCGCAGGCACCGGATCCTCCTCGGCGTGCAGGGCACCGGCCAGCGTCGCCTTCACGGCTCTGCTGCCGCGAGGGCTGCTGGCGACTGCCGAGGGCGCCCCGGCTTGGTCGGGATTGTGGGCTAAGTAGCCGGTACAACTCTGCAGCTAGACGGAAGTTCTTCCGTCGGCGGAGCAAAGTTTCCCTGTAGTTTCAACGACATCGAGTAGAGGCGGGTGTTCCGTTTCTGTCTACGCGGTGATCTTGTCGATCAACTCCAGTGCGCGGCGCTGTGTTGC
>JAKBCE010000274.1 GCA_021808195.1 Pseudomonadota bacterium | reverse complement strand
CGCGGCCCGCCTTCGCACCCGCGTCGCTCGCCCCCGTGCTCCTCGGCAGCGCCTGGGGTGGCCGCGTCGCCGGACACTTCCTGTGGCTACCGGCACTGCTGGCCCTGCTCGCCACGCTGCTGGTGCATCTCGGGGCCAATGTGCTGAACGATGTGGCCGATGAGCTTTCGGGCGCCGATCGCGGCAACGACGAGCGGATCTTCCCGTACACCGGCGGCTCCCGGTTCATTCAGAACGGACTGCTGAGCCTCCAGGAGATGACCGCCTGGGGCGCCACGCTGCTCGCCGGTGCCGTGCTCCTCGGCATCGTGCTCGCGGATCTGCGCGGCGCGGGGGTGATCGTCTTCGGACTGATCGGCGTCGCACTTGCCATCGCCTACTCGCTGCCCCGCGCGCAGCTCGCAGCGCGCGGCCTGGGCGAGACAGCCATCGCCGTCGCCTTCGGGATCCTGCCCGTCACGGGTGCCGCCTGGCTGCAGAGCGGCCGGTTCGATGCGCAGAGCCTGCTGATTTCCACCCCCGTCGGGCTGTGGGGCACAGCCATTCTGCTGATGAACGAGGTGCCCGACCGCGCCGCCGATGCACGCGCGGGCAAGGCGACGCTGGTGGTGCGTTGGGGCGTTGCCGCCACCCGCCGGCTGTACCTCGCACTGCAGTGGGGCGCGTGCGCAGCATTCGTGCTCGCCGCTGCACTGCGCTGGATTCCGCTCTGGTCGGGGCTGTTCGCGCTCGCACTGATCCCGGCGGGATGGCGCGCCGCGGGCGCGATCCGCGAGGACGCCACGCGTCCCGAACTCACCCGGGGCATTCAGAGGACGCTCGGCATTCATCTGGCCGGCGCGGCGCTGCTCCTGACGAGTATCCTGTGCTCGCTGCTGCTGCGCTGAGCGGCCCGCGCAAAATTCGACTCACAGCCGGTAGATGAACGAGACCGCAACACTGTCGAGCGTGTAGCGGTAGGGCTGCTCGCCGAGGGCGAGCAGCAGCGGAATCGTCGTCGGATCGACCCCCTCGAGCGCCCAGTCGCTCGAGCCGAACTGGTCCCGGCGATACTGTGCGCGCAGCGTCAGCGCGCCCGACCAGTGGTAGTCCAGATCGGCCTTGGCGGTATCGAGCGTGCTCGAGGCCTGGGGAAAGGCCTGTGGTCCCCCGCTCGAATTCAAGCCGCTATCGCTGCGCGAGCCCGCATGAACGTAATCGGCCTTCATTCGCCAGCGCCGGCTCACGGTCCACGTCCCGCCCGCACCGGCACTCCAGAAATACTCTCCTTCGCGCGCCTGCCACGGGATCGTCGCCGGCAGCTGCAGGGCGTACTGGGACGCCTGCAGGTGCTCGTAGCTGCCGTCCAGGTACACACTCATGGCCTTGAGCGGCGTCCAGGTCAGCGTCGTGGAGAGCTCACGCTGCCGCCCGTCGCTCAAACCGAATTGTGAGCGGCGGTATGCCTCGGTAGCCGCCGAACCGTCGATCGCCCACGCGAGGGTTGCCGCGATCGCCCAGGTCGCACGCAGTTGCAGGAACTCACTGTCGCGCGGGGCATAATCGTAGGCCAGCAGCAGCGGATTCTCCCCGACGGGAAGCGCGGCCGCGTTGAACGCAGAGGCATCGCGCCGCGCGCTGCCGCCCTTGAGACTCAGGGTGACGGTCGTCAGCGGCACCAGGGTCACCTGCCCCCAGCCGCGCTGCTCGCTCGATGAGCTCAGCACCTGACCCGGAGAGAAGTGCGTATGGACGTAGGTTCCGCCGATGCCCACGCGCAACCAGCGCCACAGGTGGTAATCGGCCCTGCCGGCAAGTCGCGTGCGATCCCGACCGAACCGCGGCGTCAGATACGTACCGCCGGGGAGCGTATCGGTCACGACGTACGGAATCAAAAGCACTGCCGTGTGATCGTCGTGTCCGTCGTAGATGGCCCGTCCGCTTAGCTCGAGCCGCTCCGCCGGATGCAGCGCCACGGTCAGCGCATCGTGAGTCAGATCGAGATTCCCGGGAAGCGAACCCGGCAGCGACAGCGGCAATGAGGCCAGAGCACTCCCCGCAACAAAGGTACCGTCCTGCGCGAGCCGACCGGCGGAGGCGAGATACGTGAGCACCCCGGACCACACCGGCAGAATCACCTGACCGGACACCGCCAGCTGCTGCAAGTCGTTGTCCGGTGCGCCGGAGAGCAGTCCGGTGGTCGCGCCGGGCACGATGGGCAGATAGGGGTTCTGGAATGCCAGCGCGTCGATCCCGTCGTGGTACCACGACCCGTCGTAGACCAGGCGCACGCTCACGCGCCGCGCGCTCCAGAGTGCGCCGGCATGGACGTTGTCGGTCCGATCGTCGACCGGCTCGGGCAGCTGCAGCGCCTCGGTGAGGAAGCTCGCGCCGGTGGCTGCTATTCCGGTGCGCTGCGCATGGCTGAATTTTGCGAAGAGGGTCCACTGCGCACCGAGGAAGACCCGGCCGCTCAACGCCACCGTGCGACGATTCGTGCCGATGCGCACCGGCGCGAGGCTCGAGCCCATCGCGCTCATCCCGGCCGTCGAATTCGCACTCACCCAATCGGCGGGCAGAACCAGCCGGTCCGGGGCGGCCCGTCGATACGGCGTGAGCGTCCCATCGTATTGACGGAACGGCTGCCCCTGATAGGTCAGGCGCAATCGGAACATACCCTCTTCGCCGGTCGTGACCCGCAGACGCCTCGAATCCAACCCCAACCGCTCCAGCGAGAAGCTGCCGTACGCACCCGCCGCCGTTCGCCAACGGCCACCAGCGCCCGCCTCCACGTACCCACCGTTGTGATCGATGCCACTGTACCGGCCGGAGGCCGCATTGGCGCCCTCTGCAACCAGAACCCCACCTTGCACCTTCGTCTTCTCGCCGCGGTAAAAGACGCAGCGTGAACAGGTCCAGGCGGACGTATCAGGTCGAGGCGGCGCCGCGTGTGCCACCCGCCCGGTCAGGACGGCCGCAACAGCGGCAGCAACCCACGCAGCGCAGCGCGCATCCGCGTCCATCCAAATTGCCCTTCCCCGAGCCTCGTTACGGCCGCGCATGACGACTCCTACCGCATCAGCGCTCGCCCCGATGGGCTGTTCGATCCATGAATGCGCGAATGGCAATTGACGCACCCTCCGACCAGCAGGTAGGGATTCGGCATGCCGTTCGGCAGCCCTTGCGGCCCGTACGGTACTGACGGGTGGCCGGCTGCATCGTGGCACTGCTGGCAGAGGATCGGTGGCTGCTCGCTCAACAGCGCGGGCACGACCGAACCGTGCGGCACGTGACAGTTCGCGCAATTGTCGCTGACCGGCTGATGTTCCCAAAGAAACGGGCCACGCATCTGGGCATGGCAGCCGGTACAGGTCTCATTCACCGTGTTCTTCACCAGCATCGCCGGTGCGCTCGAGCCGTGCGGATCGTGACACGAAGAACAGGCCATGGTCCCTTCCGGCACCGGA
>JAKBCE010000273.1 GCA_021808195.1 Pseudomonadota bacterium | reverse complement strand
GCTGCACCGGCGTGGTGGCCGCCCAGGCATTGCCGGCCTCGAGGGCGCAGTACAGGAAGCTGTCCGCCGGCTTGCTCGGATCCGGGTCGGGCGCGGTCTGGATGTAAAAGTAATTCGTGTAGACGACGTTGCCGCCGCTCGTGTTCGACGTTCCGTCGCAAAGCGGAATGCCATCGCCGCTCGCGGTCATGTAGCGCACCGCGAGCGTATCGAGGCTGTAGGTCTGTCCGTTCGCGCTCTGCGTCGAGTGCAGCCCGTAGAGCGTCTGTCCGGTGGCGAAGGTGAGGGCATCGCCGGCGTTGTTCGGCACCGTGGTGTTCTGTGCCGGGAAGGCGGTCACGATCGAATTCGTGGCCGGGTCGGGGTAGTAGCCGGCGGACTGCACCACTTCGGTGAGCAGCGTCATGGTGAACCGCTCCTCGTCATCGAGCTTCTGCAGCCCCGTGCGGTCGGCGTACGACGTATGCACGCTCTGCTCGATGATGATCACCCCGCCGATCAGGAACAGCGCGATGACGATGGCAACCAGGAGCTCGACGAGCGAATAGCCGTGCTGGCGGGAACTCCGTGCATGCGGCAGCCTGCTCATGGCGACACCACGAGCTGATAGGACTGATTCTGCAGCGCCGTGCTGCCTTGCTCCTGGGCTGTCGCGTTCGCGATGTTTTCGGTCCAGGCGATGGTGATGGTGCAGTACACCTGCAGGTTCGCGTCCTGGCAATTGATCGTACTGGTGGCGCTCGGCAGCAGGCTCTTCATGGCGAGCCCCCACTGCACGAGGTCGTAGCCGGCCATGTTCGCCGGCGTGCAATACGTGACGACCGTGGACTCACAGGCCTGCGAATTTCCGGTCGCCGCGCTGATACCGCTGCTGAGCGCGGCATCGCTCGCGCTCACTGCTGGGGAGTTCGCGGGGTTGACGGTCACGGTCGTCGGGTTCGGCGCGCTCGCCCAGTAGTCGCGGTTGGCGTGCATCGAGGCGGCGAGACTCGAGGCCTCGAGCGCCACCAGCGCTCGCACGCGCGAGACGCCGCTGTCGGCAATCAGGAGCGCCTGCATCTTCGCGATGCCGAGCAAGCCTACGCTGACGATGATCAAGGCGACCAGCACCTCGACCAGACTGAAGCCGCGCGCGGCAGAGGGCAGGCCAGAGCGTCTCATGTGCAGTTCGCGTCGGTGGAGTGCATGGCGGTGGTCATCATGCCGGACTGGCTGACGTACAGGCAGCGCGTGTACTGCGAGTTATCGGTCTTGTCTTTAAGCGTGAGGGTCATCTGCGGGACGCCGAGATTAGCGAAGCCGTCACGGTTGAAGCTCACGGCGCTGACGCCGTCGGCATCCGTGAACGTATCGCCGCTGCTGAAGGCCGTCTGCACGCGCAGGATCTCGTCGCCGGCGCCGCTGTCATAATTCTTGGTGCCGCCGACGTCGCTGAACACCAGCCACCCCTGGTCCCAGTTCTCACTGCCGCTCGCGGCGCAGGAGTAGGGTGAGGTGGTCTGGTCGGCAATGCAGACCGAAACCGCCTGCCCCTGGCGCACGGCCTCGGAACGGGCGTACTGCAGATCTCCGAGCAGCGCGTTGAGCTCCGCGCTCATGCGGCTCGAGGTCGTCACGTATTGATACGTCGGGATGCCGATGCCGGCGAGAATGGCGATGATGAGCATCACGATGACGAGCTCGAACAGCGTCACGCCGCGCTGGCGGGACGCGAGCGCACCCGGTGCAGGGCGGTACTCGCAAGTTGGAGGCTGCGGATACACGGTTGTTCTGATCATCGCTCCCCTAATGGCGAGCACTTTACCGGCGTGGCGAGCGAGTCACGAGCGACTCCGACCAGCGGCGCGGGCGGACCGATGGACGGCAGCGGGTGTGACTGTGACGTCGTTCACAGTTTGCCTGCACTGCAGGGGCACAGGGGCACAGGGGCGCGGAGGCGCGGAGGCGCATGCAGGGGTCGTGGCAAGCGTCGTTCAGCACGCCGTGAATCCAAGAGGGACATCCGCCACCCGAAGCGGGCCGGACACATTGCAAAATTCTCCCGTGCGCCTAAGCTTGCCCCGCGCGCCGCACCATCCAGACGGCGCCGTGAGCAGGCGCTGCGCGCCAGGGGGGATCATGAGGTACCGAGGCTTTGGATTGTGGGCCGCAATACTGCTGGGGCTGTTGCAGCTACCGGTGGCACACGCAGGGGAGGGCATGTGGCCGCTGTCGAACCTCCCGGTCGCAACGCTCAAGCAGCGCTTCGGGTTCTCGCCAAGCGCGCAGTGGATCGAGCACGTGCAGCTCGCCTCGGTGCGTCTCGCCGAGGGCTGCTCCGGTTCATTCGTTTCACCGCACGGCTTGGTGCTGAGCAACCATCACTGTGCCGTGGAGTGTCTCGAGGGTCTCTCGCGCCCCGGGCACAACCTGATGGCGAGTGACTTCTACGCCGCGACGCGCAAGGAAGAGCTGAAATGCCCGGCCATGGAGGTCGAGCAGATCGTTCAGCGGAGCAATGTCACCGATGCCGTCAATCACGCGACGCGTGGCAAGGCGGGCGCGGCATATGCCGCCGCACTGCGGGCGGTCACGAGCCGCCTGGAGTCGGCCTGCGTGGGCGGGGATGCGCATCGCTGGCGCTGCCAGGTGGTGCCGCTGTACCACGGCGGTCAGGACTGGCTCTACAAGTACCGGCGCTACCAGGACGTGCGGCTGGTGTTCGTGCCCAGCCAGGCGACGTCATTCTTCGGCGGGTATCCGGATAACTTCAATTACCCACGCTACGATTTCGACCTCAGCATGCTGCGCGTCTACGTGCATGGCAAGCCGGCCGACACCCCGGATTATTTCCGCATCTCTGCGCACGGACCGCGTGCCGGAGAGCTGGTGTTCACCTCGGGCAACCCCGGGGCGACCGAGCGCGACGATACGATTGCCCAGCTCGAGACGCTGCGCTACCCGGTGTTCCCGAAGCTGCTGCAGTATCTGGGGCATCAGCAAGGCCTGCTCGAGGCGTACTCGGCCGAGAGCCGCCACAACGCGGACATCGCCAGTGGCACGCTGTTCTTCATGGATAACGCGATCAAGTCCATCGACGGACAGCTGGCCGCGCTCAATGACGCTCGTCCGTTCGCCCGCAAGGTGAAGGCCGAGGCGGCACTGCGCGCCAAAGTGGCCGCCAATGCAAGCCTCAAGCGCCGCTACGGCGGGGCCTGGAGTGCCATTGCGGCCGCAGAACAGCGGGGTCGATCGCTGTTCCTGCCGTACTGGTTCATCGTCAGGCACGCCGGGTTCAACGCGCATCTGTTCAATATTGCCTTCAGTATCGTCCTCGGCGCGCATGAACGCACATTGCCCGAAGGCGAGCGAATCAGCAGCTACCGAGCGGCGAATCTGCCGCAGCTCGAACAGCAGCTGTTCTCGCCGGCCCCGGTTCATCCCCACTACGATGCGCTGATGCTCAGTTCATCGCTGA
>JAKBCE010000272.1 GCA_021808195.1 Pseudomonadota bacterium | reverse complement strand
AGACGGCCTACGGACCCCCGCGGGGTGCACGGAGGTGGCCGGACACCGACCGGGGCCGCGCAGCGAGGCGTGATCCGTGGCGCCGACACCCCGATGGCGGCACACATCCCGCCGGAACATGCCGACCGCGTGGTCCACGGCCGACTTGCACTGCCCGGCGGCGGAACGCTCTATGGCGGGGACTGCCAGGCGCACATGGACGATCTGGGCATTCGCTGCACCCGCGAGGCGCGTGGTCATTAAACACCCGCCTGGCCTCGTGCTCGATCGCGCGGACCGTCTCTGCGGCCTCGAGCCGCCCCGCGACCCAATGCCGCACGGTCGCGCCAGAGTTCCTCCCGCAGCGCGGGCGCACCAGGCGTATTGTCGAGCGCGGTATGCGCGTCGTTGGTGTGGCGGTCCGCCGCGGTCAGTGCGGACTTCAGCACGGCGGTCGAGTGGGCCAGCGCGGAGGTACTCGGGGACACAGCGGGCACAGACGTCGCACCGGCCGGCGGCACGAGAAGCAGACTCAGGCAGGCGAGCGCCGCACCACAGGGGAACACGAACCACGGCCGCAATGCGCGGCACTTGCCCCGGACATTGCGCTTACGCCACGCTGTTGGGCGCCTGCGTGCGCAGAGCCTCGAAGATCCGCACCGCCGGCTTCAATCCCAGCCCGAATTCCGCTCGGATCGCTCGGATCGCCTCGATCTTCTTGCCCGGGGTCGCCGCCAGATCCCGAACCCATTGCCGCGCTTGCGCCGGCAGGAGCCGTTCGCCCGCCTGGTACGCACGCCAATCGAGCTCATCTTTCAGCCGCGTCAACCGGCTGAAGAACACCGCCTGGGCGATCAGAAACGCCAAGACCAGCACCAGCACCACGTTTCCCAGCAGCAGCATGCCGTCACCTCCTGCCCCAAGGCTCGCCACCGAGCGCAACACTCAGTCGACGCAGGTCGATCCAGACGCCTGTGAGTATGCCCGAATCGCCGATGACCCGCTGCAGGACACGGCTCATCGGGGCGCACTGCGCCCATTCAGCGGGTCAGGCCCGTCCCTGTACTGCACCGCCGGTGTAGCGAAGCGCATCGACCAGCAGCCCGAACGCCGGTGAGATCTGGCGGCGGCTGGGGTAATACAAGTGATAGCCCACGAACGGTGGACACCACTCCTCGAGCACCGGGCGCAGACGACCTCGGGCAATATGTGGCCGCACGAGATCCTCGGGCAGGAACGCCAGGCCCAGCCCGGCCAGGGCCGCGTTGAGCATCAACGCGAGATTGTCGAGCACGAGCTGTCCGTCGACCCGGACGTTGAGCTTGCGAGTGCCCTTCTCCAACTCCCACGCGTATAGACCACCCCGCGTCGGCAGGCGCAGGTTGATACAGTTGTGTCGAGTCAGATCCTGCGGACTGCGCGGTGCGGGTCGCGCGGCAAAGTAGGCCGGAGCGGCGACCACGAGCATGCGCACGTCGGGCCCGATTCGCACGGCGATCATGTCCTTGGCAATCTGCTCGCCGAAGCGCACGCCCGCATCGAAACGCTCGGCAACGATGTCGGTGAAGCTCTGATCGACGCTCACCTCGACCTTGATCTGCGGATGGCGCGGAAGGAACTTCGCCAGTGCCGGCCAGAGCACCTCATGCGCCGCATGCTCGCTCGCGGTGATCCGCACCGTTCCGGCCGGCGTCTCGCGCAGCGCCGCGAGTCCGTCGAGCTCCGTCTCGATCAGCTCGAAATGCGGCCCGAGCCGCTCGATGAGCCGTTGGCCGGCCCCGGTGGGCGCCAGGCTGCGCGTGGTCCGTGCGAGCAGGCGGATGCCGAGCTTCGCCTCGAGCCGGCGGATCGTGTGACTCAGCGCCGACTGCGAGACGCCGAGCTTGGCCGCAGCCCCGGTGAAGCTGCCCTCGCGCACGACGGCGAGAAAGGCCTGCAGGTCATCGAAGTTCGTGCGCGCCATATATGAATTACATTCATAGACCCATGCGGATTGTCCCATCTAATCAACACGTGCACCAGGGATTATCGTTGCGCCCTGACAGCTCGCGCGCAGCCGCATCGCCTGCAGAGCCTCTCGTCCGGCTCCTCCCACGCCATGCCGCTCGCGCTGCGCCGGATCGTGATCCAGTGTGCACGCGCGGGCCGCAGACGAGCGCCCGTCGCTCGAGCCCCTGATGGATCCAACATCGACTGCACGGGAGAACGCCACCTTGGAGCAACGCAGACTCGGTACCCGCGGTTTTGAAGTGTCCGCCCTCGGCCTCGGCTGCATGGGGCTCAGTCATGCCTACGGCCCACCGGTGCCCAAATCGCAGGGCATCGCCCTGATCCGCGCCGCCGTGGAGCGCGGCGTCACGCTGTTCGATACGGCCGAGGTGTACGGGCCGTTCACCAACGAGGAACTGCTCGGCGAGGCCCTTGCGCCGGTGCGCGACCAGGTCAAGATCGCCACCAAGTTCGGCTTTCAGATCGACTCGGACAGCCCGGATCTGCGGCAGCTCAACAGCCGGCCGGAGCACATCCACGAGGTGGTCGATGCGTCGCTGCGGCGCCTGAGAACCGATCACATCGACCTGCTCTACCAGCACCGCGTCGATCCCGGGGTGCCGATCGAGGACGTTGCCGGCACGGTCAAGGATCTGATCGGCGCGGGCAAAGTGCGCCATTTCGGACTCTCGGAAGCAGGCCCTGACTCCATCCGCCGCGCCCACGCCGTCCAGCCGGTGACCGCGCTGCAGAGTGAGTATTCGTTGTGGTGGCGCGAGCCGGAGCGCGAGACCCTGCCGCTCTGTGCCGAGCTCGGCATCGGCTTCGTCCCGTTCAGCCCGCTCGGCCGGGGATTTCTCACCGGCGCGATCGATGCGCACACGCAGTTTGCGAGCAACGACTTTCGGACGCAGGTGCCCAGGTTCAGCCCCGAGGCACGCCAGGCGAACCAGGCGCTCGTGGCGCAGCTCGGCGACATCGCTGCGGGCAAAGGGGCGACCCGCGCTCAGATCGCGCTCGCCTGGGTGCTGGCGCAGCACCCCTGGATCGTGCCGATCCCCGGCACGACCCGGCTCGAGCGCCTGGAGGAGAACCTGGCGGCCACAGCGCTCGCGCTCACGCGAGAGGATCTTCACCGCATCGATCAGATGCTCGCGCAGGTCACCGTGCACGGTGCGCGCTATCCGCAGCAACTGCAGCAGCTCGCCGGCCGCTGAACGGCCCGGCGTGCAGGAACGAATTCAACGGTTCAGACTTTCGATGATCGCTGCACAACGGAGAATCCGATCATGAAGACACGCATGTTGGGCCCTCTGGCCGTTGCCGAAATCGGCTACGGCGCGATGAGTTTCGCCTCGACCTATGGCGCGTCCCCGCAACGCAGCGAAGCGCTGCGGGTGATCCGCGGCGCGTACGATCTCGGGGTCACGTTCTTCGACACCGCCGAGGTGTACGGGCCCTTCACCAACGAGGATCTGCTCGGCGAGGCCCTCGCGCCGGTGCGCG
>JAKBCE010000271.1 GCA_021808195.1 Pseudomonadota bacterium | reverse complement strand
CGCTGCAGGACGGCTACCACATCGGCTTCACATTCGGCCTGTACCCGGGCATCAGCACCAACGACGGCGGCAGCCCGAACCTGCAGGTCGGCAGCGGCAACTTCGGCCACACCGCCCTCGGCACTGCCGGACTCGACGTCCGTCAGGCGTTCCTCACGGTCGGTAACAAACGCTTCGGAACCATCATGGCGGGCCGCAACATCGGCCTGTTCGCCTCCGATGCGATCCTCAATGACATGACCCTGCTCGGGGTGGGTGCCGGCAACGGCAATTACGCTGCACCGGCCAACACCTCGCTCGGCTCGATCGGACTTGGCTACATCTACACCGACTGGCTGGCGCAGATCGACTACACCACCCCGACGGTGCACGGCGCGAACGTGACGGTCGGGATCTTCGATCCACTGAACACGCTCGGGCAGGTACCGGCGAATCATTCCACGCCGGGGTTCCAGGCCAAGGTGACCTACACACTCGGAAATCTGTATCTTTCGGCAAGTGGCCTATATCAACGCCAGGCGATCGCCTGTTCTGACCCGTCACTCAACGCCACCGCATGCGTGATCGGAGCGAACAACCTGCATTACAGCAGCGCCGCGTTCGACGTCGGCGGCAAATACACCGCCGGACCGTTTCAGATCATGAGCTGGTACTACCGCGGCACCGGGGTCGGCACCACGGGTCTGTTCGTGAACTCGAACGACTCCCTCGGTCACCCGCGCGGCTCCGAGGGGTTCATCGCGCAGCTGACCTACACCTACGGCAAGACCAAATACGGCATCAACTACGGGCAAAGCAAGCTCGATCCGACGGCGCTCGACCTCGCGAACGGCACGCTGGTCGAGATGAACGACAAGTGGACCGCCGGGATCTATCACCACCTGACCCACAACTTGCTCGTGGTCGGGGAATTCAGCCGGCTGCAGTCGACCAATGACATGGGTCAGAAAAACGCCAGCTGGAACATCAATGCCGGCCTGTTCCTGAGCTTCTGACAGACCGACAGCGTGCCGCCAGTGGTCCGGAAACGGACCACTGGCCGGTGCTTACCCTTTTTTTTTCAGACCTCGGTACAATTCTCGCGGACGAGCGGTACGGTGCACTTCCGGCGGCGCCCGCGTGGAGTCCCGGACTCTGCCAGCGCAACAATACGAGCAGCCATGTCCTCAACACGCAGCCTGTCTCTCAGGCCCGGTCAAGGCCGGCCTGCACGCACCACCTGCCTCACCGCAGCCGCCACTGCGGCACTGGCGGTGAGCGGCATTCCGGCCCGCGCCGCGCCCGCACGGCGTCTGGCGGATATCGTGGTGACCGCCACCCGGATCGCGATGCCTGCCTTCGACGTGCCCGCCTCGATCACCAGCGTCTCCGGGGCCGAGTTGCGCGACGACACCCTCGGCATCAATCTCGCCGGGGGCGTGCGCTCGGTGGCGGGACTGCTGGTGCGCAACCAGTACGATTACGCCCAGGACCAGCAGGTGTCCATTCGTGGGATCGGAGCCGGCTCTGCGTTCGGCGTGCGCGGCGTACGTATCTATCAGGACGGTATCCCGCAGAGCGGACCGGACGGTCAGGGCCAGGTCTCGCAGTTCAACCTCGGCTCCGCGCAGCGCGTCGAGGTGCTCGAAGGACCGTTCTCGGCCCTCTACGGCAACTCCTCCGGCGGCGTGATTCAGATTTTCACCGCCTCGGGCAAAGCGCCCGGCTCGCTGCGCTTTGATCTGGGCTTCGGCAGCTTCGGAGCGGTGCGCGCCGGCGTCGATGCCAGTGATGCGCTCGGCAAGCTGCGCTACAACCTGAACTTCACGCACTTCTCCTGGCAGGGCTTCAGGCCGCAGCAGAAGGCGCGCAGCGAATCCTTCAACGGCAAGGTGAACTACGCCCTCAGCACGCGCAGCTCGCTCACGTTCGTCGCCAACGTGCTGTCGCGGCCCGATTCGCTCGACGCCCAGGGACTCACCGCCGCGCAGTTCGCCGCCCACCCGGACCAGACCGCCGCCGGCGCCCTCGCCTTCCATACCCGCAAGACCCTCGATCAAGAGGAAGGCGGACTGATCTTCAAGCACAAATTCGGTGCGCACCAGCAGCTGCGCCTGATGGGGTATTACGGTCACCGCAGTGTGCTGCAGTTTCTCTCCATTCCCGTGGGCGCGCAGTTCGCTCCGGCAAGCTCCGGCGGGGTTGTGGATCTGCACCGCGATTTCGGCGGCGGCGATGCCCGCTGGAGCCTCAAGACCCACCTCGCCGGGCACGCGCTCGCCTGGGTCGCCGGGGTGAGCTACGACACGCAGAACGAGCAGCGTCGCGGGTACAACAACTTCATCGGCCAGACGCTCGGGGTGATCGGGGCGCTCCGGCGCAACGAAAACGATATTGCGCGCAACATCGATGAATATACCCAAGCGAGCCTCTCGCTCTGGCGGCACTGGAGCATCATGTTCGGAGTGCGCCACAGCGAAGTGAAGTTCATCACCCAGGACCATTTCATCACCCCGGGTAATGGCAATGATTCCGGCGGCGTCACGTACACGGCCACCTCGCCGGTCGCCGGGGTACTGTACGCGCCACTTGACTGGCTGCACCTGTACGCGGCCTTTGGCCAGGGATTTCGCACGCCGCTCGCCTCAGAGCTCGCCTACCAGCCTGACGGGGCCCCGGGCCTGAATTTCGCGCTGCGCCCGGCGCGCAGCAACAACGGGGAGATTGGCGCGAAGGTCCGGATCGGACGGCGGCTCAACGCCTCGGTCGCAGCATTCCTCACTCACACCAACGACGAGATCGTCGTCGTCACCGACAGCGGTGGGCGCACAACCTATCAGAATGCCGGGCGGACGCGCCGCAGCGGCATGCAGGCCTCGCTCGCGTATCACTTCCTGCCGCTCTGGCACCTGCAGTTCGCCTACACTTACGTCGATGCGGTGTATATCGATGGATTTCGCACCTGCACCACCGTGCCATGCGCGCTTCCGACGCAGCTCATACCGGCCGGCAACCGTCTGCCGGGCGTGCCGCGCAACAGCGCCTATGCGAAAGTGATCTGGGGCGGCCGGCGCGGCTGGCACGGCAGCCTGAGCGGGCAGTACCTCGGGTCAATTCCGGCCAATGAGGCGAACACGGCGCGCGCCAGCGGCTACTCGGTCTTCAACCTCAGTGGTGGATACCGCACGGCCTTTGGCACCCAGCGCCTAGAGGTCTTCCTGCGCGTGAACAATCTGCTCAACCGGCGCTACGTCGCCGCGGTCATCGTCAACCAGGCAAGCGGAGCGTACTTCGAGCCCGCGCCCGGCATCAACGTTCTGGCCGGTGTAAGCCTTACTTTACGCTGAATCTCGAGCCCGCAGCGCGCGATAGACCGTGTTGCGTGAGACACCGAGCGCGCGGGCGGCGGCCGAAACGTTGCCGCCGTGGCGCTCGAGTGCGCCGACCACCGCGCTCGAACGCAAGGACCGCAGATCGCCCGCACCGCTGCTCGGCCGAC
>JAKBCE010000270.1 GCA_021808195.1 Pseudomonadota bacterium | reverse complement strand
TGATGTCGTGAAAGCGGTTCGCGCGACCCGTGTGGAAGCGCAAAAATATTTTGCCTTTCAATCGCTTGGGATCGAATTCCGTGGGCATCTCTTGCCCGCAGCGCCACGATGCCTCAGTCGTGGACAGCACCTGAGGAGCAGTACCGATTCGTAGCCGGATGCCGATCGCAAAGACTATCGGCGGATGCGCGTGCAGGTCGCCAGCGGGTTAGTCCGTCGACCATCCGCGTTTCGTGGCGGGTCGCGAAGAGCCCGGTTCAGTGTCTCCGGGCTGGTCGTGGCTCAGCGTCCCCGCGACTCACGCTTCTCCCGTTTGGCCGCACGCTTCTCTTCGAGGGTCTTCGCCGGCTTCTTCTTCGCTTCCTTCTTTTTATCCATGCCTTTGCTCATACGAGTCTCCGGTGTTGAGGGTGGATCGAGTATACGTCGGCGCCGTCGGGCAATTCTACGGTGGCCTGAATGGGTCGCGGGGGCGCATCGCGCCTGGTGCGGGTGTGTCGGCGGGAATGATCAGGGTCCGTCATCCCAGCATCCGATCGACACTCAGTCGCTGCGCACCATTCGACGCATCTCCGGGCGGTGCCTGGGGCGCGATGCAGCTGATGACGGTGCCGCCCGTCTTTCCGGCCCGAATGGTCAGCAGTCCCCCGATGGCGCTCGAGCGGTAGCGCATGGCATTGGTCCCGAATCCCGATCCTTTCGCGCGGTCCTGGTCGATGCCGTGACCGTCATCTTCGATCTCCAGCTTCACTGCGGTGGACCGCACCGTCAGGCGCACCTCGATGCGGTGCGCATCGGCGTGTTTCAGTGCATTCTGAATCGCTTCCTGTGCGATGCGGTACAGGTGTGTCCGGGCTTCGAGCGACAGCCGCAGTTCCGATTCAATGCGGGTACTGGCCTCGATGCGTGTGTCGCCCACGGCGCTCGATCGGGCGAGCTGTGCCAGCGCTGCGGCCAGATCGCCATTGGAACTCATCAGCGGCGAGAGCCCGTGAGCAATATTGCGCGCATTGTCGAGCGCCGAGCCGATCCGGTCCGAGAGCCGGCCGAGCTCGGGGAACATCGGCAAGCTATGTTCCTCGAACCTTGCCGCCAGTTCACTCGTCAAGATTGAGGCGACGGTGAGGTCCTGCGCCAGTCCGTCGTGAAGATCCTGCCCGAGGCGGCGCTGCTCACCGGAAATGGCGGTGACCAGGGCACTCTCGAGCGCCTTGCGTTCGGACACATCGAAGGCGAAGACGAGCCATGCGGCGCATCCGCCGTACTCCACGCTCTGCGCCCAGACCTCGACGAAGACCGTCGTGCCGTCCCGGGTCCGTTGGCGTAACTCCAAGGGCTGGACGACGTTCGCGGTCAGCATCGTCGCCAGCGTCAGTTCCTCGTGCGGCATCGCCAGGACCGAGATCGTGGATTGAAGCAGCTCGCCTCGAGCGTAGCCGTACTGGCGTTCAGCAGCGGAATTCACTGCCAGGAAGCGCAGTGTCTCCCGGTCGTGCACCCAGAGTGGCTGCGGGCAGGCGTCAAACAGCTGTTCGTAGCGCCGCTCCAGACGCCTCTGCTCGGCGAGCAGCCAAGCGATGAGCAGCACCGGCACAGTGGTGGCTCCGATGTACGACCAGAGCATCACCAGCCCATCGATTTGATCCATCCGGCTCAGGATGCCGACGTCAAACGCCATTCCGCATACGGCCGTCGCGGTAAGCACGAGTCCGGCCGCGGCTGCGGGTACGAGCCCGAATCGCAGACACGTCGCCGCCACCAAAATGGTGCACGCGAGCAGGGCCGGGGCGCGCAGGAAGCGGTAGGCCGGAACCATGCCGGGCGCAAAGAGCATGACGGCGACGAGCGTGAGCAGCAGCACCAGGAGCAGACTGGCCGCGATCGGCTGCGCTCGCAGCGGCTGAAGGGCTTTCCATCGGGCGGCCACCAGCAGCGGGCCCAGGATCAATGCGCCCATGAAGTCGTTCAGCCACCACCGGAGCCCGTCGATCAAGGTCCAGGCGGAGTGGTA
This sequence comes from Pseudomonadota bacterium, assembly GCA_021808195.1. The sequence continues at coordinate 1,474 of JAKBCE010000270.1, read as the reverse complement.
CATCGGGTCAATGGGGTACCACGCGGCGAACGTTCCAGCCCCCACCGCGGCGGGGATGAGCATGCCGATCAGCGCCGCTGCCGCAAACAATGGGATGTCGCGTCCATGCTCGAAAGTGTCGTCAAAGTCGTAGCGGCGCAGGAGCCAGACGACGGTGAACACGCCCGCCGGCAGGCCGAGCTCGGCGATCATCGCCGGCGCGAGACTGCGGCCGTTGAGCAGGTCCACGAGCACGTTGGCTGCGTAGACGGGAACGTACTGCACGGGGCCCCAGCGGATCACCGCCGCCAGCGCGACCCCGCTGCCGAGCAGCCAGACCGCGACCCGGCCGCTCCAGCCCGGCGGTTGGATGCCGTGCGCGCAGATCGCGACGATGGCGACGAATACGATCAGGATGCGCGCGGCGATCCGAAGGGGGCCCGGCTCCCTCGGCGGACCCTTCGTGCCTGTCATCGCGGCATCGCTGCGCGGCATGGCTGTGATTGCGCCCGTGGCTCTGGACGGTGATCGGGGTGTTCAGCCGGCTGCTTCTGACTTGAAAATCATGGTATCACAGGGGCTCAGCCCCAAGATGCGATGCCCTTCTCAGGGCGCCGCCCCGTCCTCGCAGGCTCACAGCCGATGAGTCCTCAGCCCCCGCCGTGGGCCGCAGAGGCGAGTTCAGCCGAGCAGGCCGATGGTCGGACGGCCGAACAGATAGCCCTGCAGGAAGTCCGCACCCAGTCTCGTGACCATCTCGGCCTCGGCATGCGTCTCGATGCCTTCGACGATGAGTTGTGCCTGGGTTGCCTTGGCGACGCTGACCAGCAATTCGAAGAGTCGTTGTTTGCGCGTATCGGAATCGATGTCCCGTGCGATGGTCATGTCCACCTTGACGAACGCGGCACGAAGCTCGGCGAGGACCGACAGGGAGTTGTAGCCGGCGCCGAGGTCATCCACCGCGATGCGAAAGCCGGCCTGGGTGAGGAATTCGACGGCATGGCGCCAGTTCATGATCTGCAGCACATCGGCCCGTTCGGTGATCTCGACGACGATGCGCGAGGCATGGGCGGCGAGCGGCTCGAGCCGGCGGCGCACCTGTTCGAGATCGTTCAGTTCGGCCGGGTGCGAGTTCATGAACAGCAGCGCGTCGGCCGGCATGACCGTGAGGACTCGCTCGACGCACCCGGCGACCGCGTCCGCGAGCCGCCCGATCATTCCGTGCGCTTCTGCGGCGGAAATCATCGCGAGCGGAGAGTCGAATCCCGGATGCCTGCTGCGCAGCAGCGCCTCGTAGCCGATCACGCTGTGATCGATCGCGCGTACCAGCGGCTGCAACGCGAGGGTGAGCGCGCCAGAGAGCAGGCATTCCTCGAGTTGGCGGTGCTGCTGATCGAAGCCGTCGCGCAGCGAGCCGATGTAGACCTCGCGCAGCTTGGCGCGGCCCTCGAGAGCGCTCTCGAGGGCGCTGAGAATGTGCTGCCGGTCGAAGGGC
>JAKBCE010000269.1 GCA_021808195.1 Pseudomonadota bacterium | reverse complement strand
ACGATCCGGAGCAAACGGCGAGCGGGGTGTTGTACCGCCTGGCCGCCGACGGACGTTGCGTGCCGCTCGACCGTGGCTACGTGGTCACCAACGGTCCGGCCTTCAGCCCGGACGGCCGGACCTTCTACCACACCGACAGCCCCGGCCGTACGGTGTATGCCTTCGACCGGCCCGAGCCGCATGTGCTCACGAACAAGCGTGTGCTGGTGCAGATCGAGCCTGCCGCGGGGTATCCCGACGGCACCGCAGTCGACGCCGAGGGGTGTCTCTGGGTGGCGCTGTGGTCCGGTTGGGCGGTGCGCCGCTATTCCCCGGACGGCCGCCTGCTTGAAACTGTGAGTCTGCCGTGCGCGCAGGTGACGAAGGTGGCGTTCGGTGGCGTGGATTTGCGCACGGCCTACGTGACGACGGCCCGGCAGGGACTCTCACCGGCCGAGCGTGCCGCGCAGCCATTGGCGGGCGATGTGTTCTGGTTCAATGCTCCGGCGCCAGGCCTCGCGCAGCCGCTGGCCCAGGTCGCGTGCGCCTGAGTGGTGGAGGAGCGACGGTGAGCGGGATGGACGCGGCGCATGAGCAAGGTGCAGCGCGGGTGCTGTGCGACTGGGGCAGCAGCCGCCTGCGCGCGTTTCTGCAGATCGACGGCGCCATCGTCGAGCGGCGTGAGGGCCCGGGGATCGCAGCGCTCGGTGCCGAGGCGCCAGCCGATGTGCTCGCGCGGGTGCTTGCCCCGTGGCAGGCGCGCATGACGCTCGAGCGCACGGTGCTGTGCGGCATGGCAGGATCGCGCAACGGACTGGTGGAAGTTCCCTATGTGCGCGCCCCGGCGACTTTGGCGCAGTGGCGTGCGGGAGCCGCTGCGGTGCGCGCCGGCGCCGACACCCTCACCGTGCTGGCGGGAATCCAGGCACAGAATTTTCGCGACGTGGCCGACGTGATGCGCGGGGAGGAGACGCAGATCTTCGGAGCGCTGGCGATCGATCCGGCCCTCGCCGCCGGACGGCGCTTGCTGGTGCTGCCCGGCACACACTGCAAGTGGGTGGAGGTGCGCGACGGGCGGATTGCGCGCTTGCAGACGTATTTCACCGGCGAGCTGTTCGAGCTGCTGAGCACCCGCTCCTCGCTGCTGCGCGTCGGAAGTGCCGGCGAGCCGGATGAGGAGGGGTTCGAAGTGGGTCTGCGCAATGCGGCGCGCTTCGATCTGGCGGCAAACCTGTTCGAGACACGCTCAGCGCAGCTGATCGAGGGGCGCACTGCCGGCTGGGCCCGCTCGCTGCTCTCGGGATTGCTGATCGGTGCTGAGGTGCACAGCATGCGCGCGCATCTGCAGGCCTCGGGTTCGGTGCCGACGCTCATCGGCGAGCCGGCGCTGACGGACCGTTATGCTCGCGCGCTCGCGAGTTTCGGCACCGAGGCCCGGGTGCTCGACGGTGATCGGTGCGTGCTGACCGGGCTGGGGGCAGCCGTAGCGGGATTGACCGGGGACTGACTCCTCGCGCCGCGCAGCGGCTCTGTCCCTGCGCGCCACTGCACTGCGACCCTGAGGGGGGCGCTGCAAGGATACTCGCTCTTGGCTCGGGCCGATCGGGCGGCTCAGCGCCCCTCTGCCGTCGGCCGATCGAGGTCGAAGCGGACCAATGGATCTGGCAGCGGCGGCTGCACAGGCGGATGCCTGATGTCTCCGTCATTCCTCTGCTCGGGCTCGGCGCCCAGAGGGGGCTCAGAGGGGGCTCAGAGGGCTTTGTGTCCCACATATGGGACCGCGGGTATTTCCATTCCCGCCGGCGGGAATGAGCGCCGCTCCGTGCAGGGCGCATGTCGGCGAGAAAGGCCCCAAAAACAGCAACGTATCTTCCCTCGCGGCATGGCACGGAAACTGCTAGGTGAGGGCATGTGTCCTCATCGTCCGCCCGCCCATGCCTGATATTGCGATTGATCCGGCAGTCACGCGCCACAAACGCCGAAGGCGTGCGGCGCTGCTGATCGCTGCCCTCGCAGCGGGTGTGGCGCTGCTGGTCTGGGCCCTCAGCCGTCCCGGCAGTGGTCCGTCCGTGCGTCGTTCGAGCCTCTGGATCGCGACGGTGAAGCGCGGCACGCTGCCCATCGTCGTGAGCGCAGCTGGAGTGTTCCGGCCGATTCAGGAGCGCTGGATCACGGCGGCGACGCCCGGCATGGTGCAGGACGTGCGGGTCCAGCCCGGCGATGAGGTCACACCGGGGACCGTGCTGGCCGTCCTGAGCAATCCCGCAATTGCCTCAGCTGTTGCGCAAGCGAGAGCGAAGCTCTCGAGCGCCGAAGCGCAACGGGCTTCGCTGCAAGCGCAGCTCACCAGCCAGCTGCTGACGCTGCAGGGTAATCTCGCCGCTGCACAGGCGAATGCGACCACGACTGCCGTGAAAGAGCGCGCCGAGAGACCGCTGGTGCGCAGGCACATCATTTCAATGCTCGAATACACCGCCATCCGTGTGCAGGCGAAGGAGTACGCGCAGCTCGCCACTCTCGCACAGGAGCGGATTGCCGCATTCCGCCAGAGCATTGCGGCGCAGAATCGCGCCGCGCGCGCGCAGGTCTCAGCGCTTCGAGCCGTTCTCCAGAATACCCGCGAGCAGCTCGCCGCATTGTCCGTCGTGGCGGGAATCCACGGAGTCGTCCAGACCGTTGCGGTGCACGCCGGTCAGACCTTGAAAGTCGGCGGTGGCATCGCACGCGTCGCCAGCCTGAAATCGCTCAAGGCGACGGTCCAGGTGCCGGCAAGCGAAGCCGAAGAGGTCGCCGTCGGCCAGTCCGTCACCTTGCAACTCGCCACCGACGTTACCCAGGATGTCGAGGGCCGCGTCTCCCGCGTATCTCCGTCGGTCCGCAATGGCAGTGTGCAGGTGGATGTGATGCCGACCGGCCGATTACCGGCCGACGTGCGGCCGAATCTCGCGGTCAGCGCGCAGGTGCACATTGCCGACATCATCCGAGCGGTCTATCTCCAGCGTCCGGCATATGCGAATCCCGACAGTGCGATGACGCTGTTCCGGCTGGTGGACGGCGGACGAGCTGCAGTTGCAGTGCGCGTACGGTTCGGGGCCGCTTCGGACCAGTACATCCAGATTGCCAGCGGCTTGCACCCTGGCGCCCGGGTGATTGTGTCCGACGTGAGCGGGTTGGCGGGCGATCGCCGGATCGCCCTCAGATGAGCTTCGCTTCTTGAGCCTCAAAGGAGAATGTCCGCCATGAATGCCAGTCCGGTCATCGACGTTGCCGATCTCACCAAGGTGTATATGACCGACGAAGTCGAAACGCATGCGCTCACGGGCGTCAATCTGCGCGTCGAATCCGGCGAATACGTCGCGATCATGGGTCCCTCGGGCTGTGGGAAGACGACCCTCATGTCGATTCTCGGGCTCCTCGATGCACCGACTTCGGGTCGGTACGACCTGGCGGGTGAGCCGGTTGCCGCGCTCGATGCGCGCCGCCGGGCGCATTTCCGCAATCGAAACAT
>JAKBCE010000268.1 GCA_021808195.1 Pseudomonadota bacterium | reverse complement strand
GTCAGAAGCAGCCGGCTGAACCCCCAGATCACCGTCCAGAGCCACGGGCGCAATCACAGCCATGCCGCGCAGCGATGCCGCGATGACAGGCGCGAAGGGTCCGCCGAGGGAGCCGGGAACCCTTCGGATCGCCGCGCGCGCGCTGATCGTATTCGTCTCCATCGTTGCGATCTGCGCGCACGGCATTCAACCGCCGGGCTGGAGTGGCCGGGTCGCGGTCTGGTTGCTCGGCAGCGGGATCGCACTGGCGGCGGTCATCCGCTGGGGCCCCGTGCAGTACTTTCCCGTCTACGCCGCCAACGTGCTCGTGGACCTGCTCAACGGCCGCAGTCTCGCGCCGGCGATGATCGCCGAGGTGGGTCTTCCGGCCGGCGTGTTCACCGCCGTCTGGCTCCTGCGACGCTACGACTTTCACGAGACATTCGAACACGGGCGCGACATCCCGCTGTTTGCGGCAGCGGCGCTGATCGGCATGTTCATCCCCGCGGCGGTGGGCGCCGGGACGTTCGCCGCGTGGTACCCCATCGATCCGATGTACCACTCCGCCTGGACCTTGTTCGACGGGCTCCGGTGGTGGCTGAACGACGTCATGGGCGCATTGATCCTGGGCCCGCTGCTGGTGGCCGCCCGATGGAAAGCCCTTAGGCCGCTGCGCGCGCAGCCGATCTCGGCCGGTCTGCTCCTGTTGCTGCTACTCACGCTCGTCGCCGTCATGCTCTTTGCACCCGGTATCGTTCCGGCCTACCGCTTCCTGCGCGCCCCGGCCCTCCTCGCGTGCACGATTCTGGTGGCGGCGACCTGTCTGCGATTCGGACTCGTACCTGCGGCAGCGGCCGGCCTGGTACTCACGGCAACAGCCGTATGCGGAATCGCATTTGACGTCGGCATCCTGAGCCGGATGGATCAAATCGATGGGCTGGTGATGCTCTGGACGTACATCGGAGCCACGACGCTGCCGGTGCTGCTCATCGCCTGGCTGCTCGCCGAGCAGAAGCGTCTGGAGCGGCGCTACGAACAGCTGTTCGACGCCTGCCCGCAGCCACTCTGGGTGCACGAGCGCGAGACGCTGCGCTTCCTGGCGGTGAATTCCGCCGCTGAGCGCCAGTACGGCTATGCCCGAGGCGAGCTGCTTCAAGCCACGATCTCGGTCCTGGCGCTACCGCACGAGGAGCTGACGCTGGCGACGATGCTGGCGGGGAATTTCGTCCAGCCCCTGGAACTGCGCCAGAGGACCCGGGACGGCACGACGGTCTTCGTTGAGGTCTGGGCACAGAGCGTGGAGTACGGCGGGCACACCGCGTGGCTCGTCTTTGCATTCGATGTATCGGAGCGCAAGTCGCTCGAGAGTGCCCTGGTCACCGCCATCTCGGGCGAGCAGCGCCGCCTCGGGCAGGATCTTCACGACGGACTGGCGCAGGACCTCACCGTTGCCTCGATCTTGACGAGCGAACTGGCGGTGAGGTTCGAGGAGCATGGCCTGCCGATGTTCCCCGAGCTCGGCCGGCTCTCGGACCGCATCGGCTCGGCGCTCGCCAATGCGCGCAATATCGCCCACGGGCTCTCGCCGTTGATGAGTTCCAATGGCGATCTGGCCGCGGCGCTGGCACAGCTCGCCCGATCGAGCACCGTGGGCGAGACGCGTATCGAGGCCAGCACCCGCATTGAATCGGAACTGCGGCTGTCGCTCGAGGCACGGACGCACCTGTACCGCATCGCGCAGGAAGCCATTCAGAATGCGCTGAAGCACGCCGATGCGCGGCGCATCGAGGTGCGTCTGACGGTCCGGTCCACCGTCGTGAAGCTCGAGGTCGAAGATGACGGTCACGGCATTGGCGAGGACCGCGCGAAAGGATCGGGATTCGGGACCAACGCCATGCGCTACCGCTCGAGTGCCATCGGGGGACTGCTGTCCATTCGCTCCGGAAAGACGGGCGGCACCGTCATCAGCTGCATCGCGCCCCAGGCACCGCCCGGGGATGAGTCGAACGGTACGCAGCGACTGGTTGTAGATCGCATGCTGGGATGACGGCCTCGGATCATTCCCGCCGACACACCCGCACGAGTTGCGATGCGCCCTCGCGTTCCTGCGTCCAGCGCCGGTGAGCAACAGGGTGATCGCGTCCAGCGTGCGCCGTCTGTGCCCCGGCGCGCCCGTTCAGGCCGCCGTAGAATTGCCCGACGGCGCCGACGTATACTCGATCCACCCTCAACACCGGAGACTCGTATGAGCAAAGGCATGGATAAAAAGAAGGAAGCGAAGAAGAAGCCGGCGAAGACCCTCGAAGAGAAGCGCGCCGCCAAACGGGAGAAGCGCGAGTCCCGCGGACGCTGAGCGACGGACAGCCCGGAGGCACTGGACCGGGCTCGTCCCGATCCGCCACGAATCGCGGGCGGCCGGCGGTGCACGACGCGACACGCTCGCAGCGGCGCACGACGCTCTGCGGAAAAACCCGCCGGCGCCGTGCACGCGTGTCCATCGGTTTCCTTTGCGGTCGGCATCCGGCCACGAACCGGTTCTGGTCCTGCGCCCCTTCCATGACGAAGGCATCATGGGACCGCGGCCCAGAGATGCCCGCAGCATTTAATCCCAAGTGATTGAACGATAAAGTATTTATCGCGCCGCCTCACGGAGGGATCGACGCCTCCCGCGGCAATTCAGCGATCGCGCGAACCCCGTCCGCGACAGGACGAGGGTCCTGGGAAGGATCCACCGCCCCGCCCCGCTGCGGGGCAGACCGGAGACCTGTCGTTCAGGCGGATGCCGACGACGTCGCCGGTGCAACGCGTCGCAGCCAGACACTGCCGAAGAGCGCCGCAACCAAAGCAAAGGCCGCGCCGGTAGCAAACGCCGCCTGATAGCCGCCCGCGAGCGCTTGCAATTGGGAGGCGCCGGCGGCGAGCAGGCCGCCGCTGCGCGCCGCCGCGACGCTCGCCAGCACCGCCAACCCGAGCGCACCGCCGAGCAGAAACGCGGTGTTCACGATGCCGGATGCCAGGCCCGACTCCGTATGCGCCACTTCGCTCATTGCTGCCATCAGCATCGGGTTGAAGGCAATGCCGCCACCGACCCCGAGCAGTAGCATGCCCGGCAGAACATCGCGGATCAGCGTGCCCGACACTGGCGCTCGCGCGAATAATGCGAGGCCCATGGCCGCGAGGACGAGCCCCACGCCGAGCGGGCGCCGCACGCCGAAACGCATCACCAGCCTAGCGGACAGGCTGAGCGAGAATGCCGCCATCACCAGATTGGCCGGAACGAAGGCGATGCCGATCTGCATCGGCGTGAAGCCAAGCACACGCTGCATGTAAAGCGCCGAGAGGAAGAACCACGCGAACATTGCCGCCGACCAGAGCATGGCCGACACACTGGCGACGGAGAGATTGCGCAGCCGGAACAGGCTGAGCGGCACCAGCGGCTGACGCGACTTCGACTCGATGCGCAGGAACATCGCGAAAACCACCGCGGCAATGCCGAACACACCCAGCGTGCGTGCCGACGTCCAGCCCTC
>JAKBCE010000267.1 GCA_021808195.1 Pseudomonadota bacterium | reverse complement strand
CTAGACATCATGGCCCGCCATGAGAGGGCGGGTTACCAAGGTTTCCAAGAGGTCTGCCTCCCGCAGTACCGTGGGTTGCGCACGTTCGTGCGCCGAGCCACATGTAGAGCGCCGCAAGGGCGTCATCTACACCGAGCACAGGAGGCAGACCATGCACGAGACTATCACGGGTTTTGTAGGCCTGGACGCGCATGCCGAGTCGACGGCAATCGGCTTTGCCGAGGCCGGGCGTGAGGCGCCGCACTTCGTCGGGACGGTGGGTCCAAAGTTCGCTGAGCTGAGCAAGGCGGTGGCCAAGCTTGGCGACCCAGGGCGGTTGCTGATCGTGTACGAGGCCGGACCGTGCGGCTTTGCACTTGCGCGCGAGCTGCGCGCCGCAGGCTACCGCTGTGAGGTGGTGGCACCCTCGAAGATCCCGCGCCGGCCGGGCGATCGGGTCAAGACCGATCGGCGCGATGCGCTAAGTCTGGCCAGGCTGGCGCGTGCGGCAGAACTGACGTTCGTGCTGATCCCTGACGAGCGCGATGAAGCGATCCGGGACTTGAGCCGCTCCCGCATCGATGCCGTACGGGCCCGGCTGAAGGCGCGACAGCAGCTCAAGGCGCTGCTGCTGCGCCACGGTCGGCGCTACACGGGCAAAACGTCCTGGACGGCGGCCCATGAGCGCTACTTGGCTACGGTGACTTTTGCCCACCGCGCTCAGGACATCGCCTTCGTCGAGTACCGCCAGGCGATCTCGCAGGCGCAAGCACGAGTGGAGCGCTTGAGCCAGGCGCTCGCCCAGGAGCTCGAGCACTGGAGGATGCGCCCCCTGGTGCAGGCGCTGATGACGTTGCGGGGAGTCGATCAACTGGTGGCGATCACCCTGGTGGTAGAACTCGGGGAACTGAAGCGCTTTGCGCATCCACGCGAGCTGATGGGCTACCTGGGGCTGGTCCCCTCCGAGCACACCTCCGGAGAAAAGCGCCGCCTCGGGGCGATCACCAAGACCGGAAACAGCCATGCCCGACGGGTGCTCATCGAGGCGGCCTGGAACTACCGTTACCCTCCGCGCATCACCACGCCGCTGCAAAAGCGCCAGGAAAAGCAGCCCTCCGAGGTGCGCACGATCGCCTGGCGGGCGCAGCTGAGTCTGAACCATCGTTACCGGACGCTCACCGCTCGAGGTCTGCAGCACAACAAGATCTGTGTCGCCATCGCTCGGGAGCTGGCCGGCTTTATCTGGAGCATCGGTCAGCAGATCAGTCCGCGCACCTGAACTACTCGAGTGTCTTCGGAGAACACAGCCATGAGGTAATCGGCGCACACCGGATCGGCAACGCGATGCGCGGCACACGGTGAGGGGAGCCCTCGGGCCGGCTATGTGGGCATCCCCACGGGATGATCCCCGAAACTAGAGCGAGGCAGCCCCGCGACGGACCGATGTAATGCGGTAACCAACCCGCGGATATCAGCGTGATCCATCGTCGCTCAAAGCTGCCGCGCGTCGCGTTGCCCATCCGGTGCAATCCACCACCCCAGGAGCCCCACTATGCGCAAGACTGCGAGGATCGGTCGCGCTCCGCTTGACAAAAGCGGGCCATATCAGCCGGCGGCGCCACTCGCGCCAGGCGCTGCGAGTACGAGCTGACCGTTGCGCACCGGGATGCGCGGCCCGGGGTCATGCGCCATGCGCACCGTGCCGCTCTTGCCGCCGAGGCGATAGCGCACCTCGTAGCCGTTCGGCTGCACGATCCGGTCGTAGACCGTAGAGCAGCGGCGCACGGTCGTGCGGTAGGTGTTGCCGCGCTGCATGCGCGCCTCGATACGGTTGCCCGCGTAGCCGCCCGCCGCGGCGCCCGCGACGGTCGCCACGGTCCGCCCCGAGCCGTCCCCGATCTGGTGCCCGAGCAGCCCGCCGATGAGCGCTCCGGCGACACTGCCGACGATCTGGTGCGTATCGCTCGCCGGCCGGGTGCGCTCCACGGTCGCATCGCGACACACCTGGCGCGGCTGAACCACGGTGCGCATCAACGGCACCACCTGGACCACCTGCGCATAGCGGGGTGCGTGCGCGCTCAACTTGTGGCTGACCATCGCGCCGGCACCGACCACCACGGCGAGCGCGCCGCCCGCGCCTGCGCCGATCAGAAAGGATTTGTTCATCGTTCAGCTCCCCTGCACGGTGTGCATGGCGCAGATTGTCATCTGCGAAAACTGAACCTGACTTGAACTGCACGTGTCGCGTCGGCGCGCGGCGACATCGGCGCGCGGGCAGCGCTGCGCGCACTCACCAGGGCAGAGGATCGCCGCGGTAATCGAGCAGCAGGCCGCTGTGCTGCGGTCCGAGCCGCTCGATCACCTCGAGCAGCATGCGCGCCGCCTCGGGCGGCTCGCGCACCGTGAGGTGGTCCGTTCGATGCGGCGCGCTGAGCCGCGTGCGCACCGTGCCCGGATGCAGCGCGACACAGATCGCCTGCGGGCTCCTGCGGCGCAGCTCCACGCTCGCGGTGCGCACGAGTTGGTTCAGCGCCGCCTTGGACGCCCGGTAGCCGTACCAACCGCCCAGGCGGTTGTCCCCGATGCTGCCGACGCGTGCCGAGAGCACCGCGAACACCGAGGGACCGTGCCTCGGCAGCAGGGGCAGGAAATGCTTCATCAGCAGCGCCGGACCGATCGCGTTGACCGCGAAGGCACGTGCGAGGCTCGCGGCGCTCAGGTGCGACCAGGATTTCTCCGCCCGCGCCCCCTCGCCCTCGAGGATGCCGCTCGCCACGAGGATGCGCCTGGGCTCGATCCCCAGGGCCGCCACGTGCGCCGCGGCGGCCGCAATGCTCGCCTCATCCGTCAGCTCGATCGCCGGCTGCGTCGTTCGCGACAAACCCACGACCCCGGCGGCGCGTCCCTCAGCGACGAGCGCCGCCTGCAGTGCCGAGCCGATCCCACCGCTCGCGCCGACCACCACCGCGAGCCCGTGCGCAAGATCCTGCCTCGCCTCCGCCAAGGGCGTATCCGTCACGTCGCCTGGGGCGATGACGCCGCATCGTCTGCCGCGAGTGCGATCAGTTCGCTGCCCTCGGGCACGCGCTCGCCGATCGCAAAGTGGATGCGCGTGACCTCGCCATCGAATGGCGCGTGGATGCCGTGTTCCATCTTCATCGCTTCGATGACCATCAGCGTCTCGCCGCGGCGCACCGTCTGACCGACCTCGACGTTGACCGCAACGACCACCCCCGGCAGCGGCGTGGTCAGACCCCCGGCGGCATGCGTCGCCGTAAATGCGTGCGTGCGCGGATCGTCGATCTCGAACACCTGGTGCACGGCATCGAACCACAGGTGCACCCGACCCGGCTCGAGCAGAAAGCGCGCCCGCTGGCGATGCGAGCCGCTACGCGCCTCGATCGTCTCGCCCGAACAGCGCACCTCGGCGAGCGCGACGCTGCGCGGCTCGTCGGCCGGCCGCCCCTGCTCGGGCGGCGAGCTGACCCAGGCGACGCTCGGCGCGCCACGATCGAACCGCAGCGTCACTCGGTGCGTCGCACCCTCGGCGCGCAGCG
>JAKBCE010000266.1 GCA_021808195.1 Pseudomonadota bacterium | reverse complement strand
GCCAGGTCCGCGAGCGCCGCCAGATCGAGCGAGCCGCTCTCGATGCGCTGACCGAGCGGCCCGTCCCACCCCTGGTAGCGGGTCTTCTTCAGATCGGCGAGCTTGCGCTCGGCGACGACGCCGGCAGCACCGAGCAGTGCGCGGGCCAGCGTGTCGATGCCGCCGATGTGCGCGAGGAACAGATCGGCCGGATCGACCGATTGACGGCGCAGCTTGGCGTCGAAGTTGAATCCGCCGGTGGTGAAGCCGCCGCTCTCGAGCAGTGGTACGAACGCCGGGACGAGCTCCTGCGCATTGTTCGGGAACTGGTCGGTGTCCCAGCCGTTGCGGGCATCGCCGCGGTTGATGTCGATCGAACCGAAGATGCCGTAGGTGAGCGCTGCGGCCACCTCATGCTCGAAGTCCAGCCCGGCGAGCGTCGCGTGATTGACCTCGATATTGACCTGCACTTCTTTGGTGAGGCCGTAGCGCTGCAGGAACGCATAGACCGCCGCGACGTCGCGGTCGTACTGGTGCTTGGTCGGCTCGAACGGCTTCGGCTCGATCAGGATCGCGCCCTTGAAGCCGATGCGGTGCTTGTGCTCGACGACCATGGAGAGGAAGCGCCCGTAGTGATCGAGTTCGCGCTTCAGATCGGTGTTCAGCAGTGAGTCGTAGCCTTCGCGCCCGCCCCACAGCACGTAGTTCTGTCCGCCGAGCCGATGGGTCGCCTCGAGGCACCCGCGCACCTGAGTGGCGGCCCAGCTGTAGACCTCCGGGTCCGCACTGGTGGCGGCACCACCGGCGTACCGCGGATGGCTGAACAGGTTGGCCGTGCCCCACAGCAGCTTCACGCCGGTGGCCGCCATCTTCGCCTCGATGTTCGCCACGATGGTCTTGAGGTTGCGGTCGTGTTCCTTGGCGCTCGTCGCCGTCGCCATGGCGTCGACGTCGTGGAACGTGAAGTAGGGCAGACCGAGACGGCTGAAGAAATCGAAGGCCGCCTCGAGCTTCGCGTCGGCCATCTCCTGGCTGATCGTGGCGCCGAGCCACGGGCGCGGCAGCGTGCCGGCACCGAAGATGTCCTGACCCGGCCAGTTGAACGAGTGCCAGTAGCACACCGCGCCGCGCAGCCAGTCCTCCATCCGCTTGCCGAGGACCTCTCGGTCCTTGTCGTAGACGCGGAAGGCGAATTCGTTATCGGTATCCGGACCCTCGAAACGAACCGGCGCAATCTTGGAAAAAAGGCTCATCGGACAACTCCGTGCAATGAATTCGGGACCGCGGTCCCCTCACGCGTGAGCGTGAAGACGGCCGGGGAAGGGCAAACGGGGGCGCGTGCCGGCTGGGCACAGTGGCATGCCGCGCGGCACGGCTACCGTGTCAGGAGCAAACTGGGATGTCAGGCGCGCGTGCATTTAGACAGGATCTCTGCTGGCATGGTAGCGGTATCAACGTGGCGCCGTCAATGGGATCGCACCATTGGCGCTGCGATCGGAAAGGCGCGTGAATCGACGGCGAGCGGTGAGACCGTACAGCGTCGCGCCGTGCCGTAGAGGTGCACCCTGTCCGGGCAGACGCGTCAGTCTGTGAGCGGGATTTTCCGGCCCTGGCCGGTTTGATCACCGCTCAGGTGCGGTACCAGGTGCCCGCGGTCGGCGCGTCGAGACTGTCAGGACGGCGTCGGGTCCCGCCGAGCAGCGGCAGGGGTTTGTCGCGGCCTCTCAGCTCGGTGAACCCGGCATCTGAGGAGAGGTGTGGAAGCGCATGTGGCGCGAACGGGAAGAAAGTGGCGGGGATCGCGGTGATGCGAACTGCCGGGATCGCTCGCACCGCACATTCCCGTTCGTTTCAAGGCATCGCTCGGCAGAGCAGACGGTCCCGGCCGGTCGGGGGGCGCTGCATTCAGTGTAGCGGATCCGAAGCGCCGCTCGGTCCCGCTGAGCGAGGCGCCTCCGGCCGCGCAGACGCGCGAACCGGTTCGCAGATCCCGCCGGGACCGAAATCGCGCCTGTGCGCGGGAGATACGTGGGGCGTAGAGTCGCCTTTCGGCTCCACAAGGCAGCCGTCATGCAGGTGTACAGTGACAGCAGCGCGCCCTCAGGCCGAAGTAGACGGCGTGAGGGCGGGTCGTGGGTTCCTCGGGGGTGGGTCGCTTGGGCGTACCCACGGCCCCCCGCATCCGATAGCGCTATCAAGCAAGGGCGGGCGGTCCGTGTCCCGATCCTGCTTAGAGAAGCCGTCGCGTCGGCGACCGATTTTTCCTGCAAAATCAAGGTTGAATGACAGCGGTGTCACTGATGTGCCGCCTGAACCGCTCTGATCGATGTGGCGCGCAGCCAACGTTCCGGGCGGCCGGTCCGTGGACGCTGGGCTTGAGCGCCGGGCCTGAGTCTGACCTCAAGCTACGTCGCTATGGTGGCGCAATCATGCGACCTCACCCCGCACGGGTGGTCCAGCGCTGGACCGTTCTGCGGTACGGCCGGATTCATTCCGGGGAGAGACGGGGAAACACTGTGTCCAGCGATGATCGAACCGACCGACACCATCCTGTTGACACCGAGCCAACCGCAGGAACATACTCGACCCGTCGTCAGATAGCGGTACCATAACACGAAGGGGGCAGAAACCAACCGCCGAGCAGGATTTCCAGCGCTGTCGCCAACCGGGTGGGTGCGGCAGCCGTCGATATCGTTGCCAATTCACAACATCTGGTTTGCGACAGAGGGGGCTTCTAAATGAGTCGGAAGACACTGCGTAACGCATCGAAGCACGCGTTCAAGAAGAACGCTGGTCTCGGTGCGCTGGGCCGATCGGCCTACGCCAAAATTGGTTTATCGGGGCTCGCGCTCGGGTCGATGACCCTGGGCGCGCAGGGCGTGGCGCATGCCGCGGCGGCCTCGGCAGGCAAGGGCTCGGATCAACCGGCGGTGCCGGGCGCGGCCGCAAAGGCCAAGCGCCGCGGGCTGCCGGCGACGCCCATGGCCTCTACGGGACTGTTCACGCGCAACGGCGCCGGGCTGCTCGCCATGAACACCGGTCCGGTGCAAAGCGCCGCGGGCAGCACGACCATCCAAGCTGCGGCGAATTCCGCCACGGAACTGCAGCCGATCGTCGTGACCGGTATTCGCGGCTCCCTGATGCGTTCGCTGCAGATTAAAAAGGCTTCCATCGGCGTGGTGGATGCGATCTCGGCGGAGCAGATTGGACAGTTCCCCGATGCGACGATCGGCGGCGCGATCTCGCGCATCCCGGGCGTCACGGTCAACCGAGGCAGCCTGAGTCAGGCGAGCGCGACGGGTGCACCGACTGCCACGGGCCAGGTGCAGGGCATCACGGTCGACGGCTTCGGCGGCTCGTTCAACAAGGTGCTGGTCGAGGGGCGTCAGATCGCCTCGGGCAATGGCCAGACCTTCAATTTCAGCGACTTCAGTGCGGTGTACGTCGGGGAAGTCGACGTGTACAAGACACCCGACATGTCGCTCTCCGGTGGCGCGATCGGCGCGACGATCAACGTCAAGTTCCCGAATCCGTTCGATAATCCGGGTATGCATAGTCAGATGCAGATCTCGGAGAACACCCACAGCATGGACGGAGGCTTCCGGCCGAGCTTCGGCGCACTGTGGAGCGATACG
>JAKBCE010000265.1 GCA_021808195.1 Pseudomonadota bacterium | reverse complement strand
GAGCATGCGCCGCAGCCGTACCAGGTTCGGCAGACGGGCGAGCTGGCGCACCGGGGTGACCATCAGGGTCAGCAGGATCATGTTGAGCGCGGTCTTGCCGCAGCGCAGCTCGAGGAACTTCACCTGATCGACCCCGGCACTGAAGCCGAACCAGCCGAACAGGGCGCAGGTCATCCACGCCAGCGGCATGAGACAGGCGAGAAACACCAGCGGCTTGTAGACGAAGCGGTAGCGCCGCTCGACGGACAGCCCGAGAAAGGGAGTGGGGACGGCAGTGCGACGGTCGGTCATGGGTGCGTCCGGATCGGCGTTCAGAAGTACTTGTGCAGGTTCATGCCCTTGTAGAGGTACGCGACCTCATGGGCATAGCCGTTGAACATCAGCGTCGCCTGCCGTTCGTGGAACAGGGATGCCCCGATGCGCCGTTCTGAGGCCTGACTCCAGCGTGGATGCGGTACCTGCGGGTTGACGTTGGCGTAGAAGCCGTACTCGTTGGGTGCAGCTAAGCTCCAGGTGGTCTCGGGCTGCTGTTCGGTGAAGGCGATGCGCACGATGGATTTGATGCTCTTGAAGCCGTACTTCCACGGCACGATCAGCCGCAGCGGTGCGCCGTTCTGGTTCGGCAGCACCCGGCCGTACAGTCCGACCACCATGAAGGCCAGCGGATTCATCGCCTCATCGATGCGCAGTCCCTCGAGGTAGGGCCACTTCAGGATCGGCACGCGCTGGCCGGGCATCTGGCTCGGACGATAGAGCGTCTCGAACGTGACGTACTTGGCCCGGGACGTGGGCTTGAATTGCTTCAGCAGCGCAGCGAGCGGAAAGCCGACCCAGGGGATCACCATCGACCACGCCTCGACGCAGCGGAAGCGGTAAATGCGCTCTTCGAGCGCATAGGGATTGAGGAACTTCTCCAGCGGGAAGCTGCCGGTGACCTCGGCCTCGCCGGCCACGGTGAGGTTCCAGGGGCGCGTCTGAAGCTCACCGGCATAGCGCGCCGGGTCGCCCTTGCCGGTGCCGAACTCGTAGAAGTTGTTGTAGTGGGTGATCTGCTCCCAGGTGTTCGGGGTCTCGTCCTGATCGGGCGCATGCACCAGGGCGGCGACGGAGTCGGCCGCATCGTAGCGGTACTGAAGGGGGGCGCCGGCGGCCGCCGGGACCACCGCCGCGGCGGCCCGGCCGAGCGTCGCACCGGCGCCGGCGGCGAGCGCGGCAGACAGAAACGCGCGCCGGTTGAAGTACGTCTCCGGCGGGGTGATTTCCGAAGGCGCGATACGCGGGATGCGGGTCGTCATGGCGAAGATCCTTCAGTCTTTGCAGAATTGCGAATCGAAGTCAGGAGGCAGGCGGCCCTCAGGTGCCGTCTCACCAGCGCGCAATGCGCGGCATCATCAGTCGCGCCGCGAGCGTCACCAGACCACAGGCGATCCCGTACCACACCACGATGTACAACGGATCGTTGAACGGGCAGGCGAACACGAACACGAACGCGCCCCAGGCGGCGGCCGCCAGTCCGCTGAGCAGCGGCGTGCGCCGCAGGTCGGTCGGTGCGCCGCGCCGGCAGAGCAGCGCCAATGCCGCGAGCGGCGGCAGCGAGAGCAGCACGATTTTGGACGCGCACTGGATGCCGCTGCGCCAGTCGAGGCGCTGCAGCAGGCTCGCCGTCCCCGCCGGCGGGCCATTCATGACCAGGCCGTAAGCGAGGCACAGCGCGACGATCACCGCCAGCCAGCGCAGGGCATCCTTCGCCGAGTAGGCCGGGTCGAACGAGCGCACGGCCAGAAAGCCGCTCATCAACGCGATCACGCCCAGACTGACCAACCGCCAGCCCATGGTCGGCTGCGTCGCCAGTCGCTCCAGGTCGAGGTGTGCGATGCCGAGGGCGAACAGCAGCGCCAGTTCGACCGCGGCGATCAGCGCCAACACCAGCAGGTCGGCCCAGAAGCGCCGTGGCTTCACCGGCGTGAGGTCTTCGGTCAGCTCATCGATCAGGGATTCAAGCTTCATGGCTCTCCTCCCGCGCCAGTTCACTCAATTGCCGCAGCCCTCTGTGGATGTTCACCTTGACCAGCGCGACCGTCTGGTCGAGCCGCTCGGCGGTTTCCTTGATGCTCAGACCCTCGAGTTTCACCAGACGGATGGCATTGGCCTGCGCGGGCTTGATCCGCCCGAGCAAGCGCTCCAGGACGTTCGCGCTCTGGATCGCCTCGCCGTGATCCCGGACCGCAATGTCCTCGGGGAGCTCCTCGGTCAAGGTGTCCTTCATGGCGCGCAGCCGGTCGATCCACTTGTAGCGCGCGATCGCGGCCAGCCACGGCCCGAAGGGTTTGGCCGGATCGTACGTATGGCGCTTGGTGTGTACGGCCAGGAGCACCTCCTGGGCCGCATCGTCGACCATTGATGCGGGCAGTCGCCGCGCGTAGTACGTGCGCAGCCAGCCGCCGGTCTCGACCAGCAAGCGCCGGTAGGCCGCCGCATCGCCCGCTTGGGCGGCCAGCATCAGGCCGCGCCAGTGATCGTCCGCCAAACGATGCTCTCCTCGGCGGGCCGCCGCGGCCCGGGTGCAGTAAGCATGGCTGAAGTCCCACGGGAGGATCCGACTGGATTGTAGCGCACGTGCTACGCTCGGGCCGTCGCGCCCCAGGCGGCGCCATGCCGTCGGGCGCCGCAGGGCCGGATCGGCGGGGTATAGCGCCTATGAGCGATCAGCACCCATCGAACTCCTCGCGAGGACCACAGAAGCCGCAGGACTCGGTGTCCTGTATCCCTACATACGTTCGTGCGGGGGAAAAGGTTTCAGGCGGGAGGCGACGATGCTCACGAGGCGGGCGCGGGCAGATGCTCGGACCATGAGCCCCGGAACTCGAAGCGCCGCGTGGCGGGCGTACCCGCCGTGGGTACGGGCCGTGCTGGGTGTCTATGTCCTGGCCTTTGCCGTCGGGACCGGGACCCATCTCGATGCGCTCGTGCACGGGTGGGGGTTTGCGCACCATCCGCTGCTGAACGCGTACTGGACGCTGCTGGTCGTGATCGATCCGGTCGTGATCTGGCTCGTGCTTCGCGTCCCACGCGCCGGTGTGATCGCAGCGCTGGTGACGATGCTCACCGACGTCGGCATCAACTCCGCCGTGAGCTATCTTTACTTGAGCACGCCCGGGCACTATGCCGTGAACGACTTCGTACAACTGCAAACAGTGTTCCTGGGATTTGTCCTCGGGTCGGCTCCATTTCTGTGGATGCACTTCAGCGCGAGTCACGTCTCGGTCTGATATCGCGCTCCGCTGCTGTGGCGAGCACCCCAGATCGTCCGGTTTCACGCCGCACGAGGCGGCAACTCCGTTCGAGACGAGAGTTGAACTCCGTGTTGGGGGACTCACTGCAAGTGTAACGATCGGTGTGGCGGGGCGGTCCGCGCGATGGGATGCTTACCCGGCGCGCAACGACGCGCCGGGTAAGCCGACCCCATGCGAGTCAATTGGGTGCTCGAGGTGCCGTCTTTATCTCTTGAACTTCTACGACGCGGGTCGTACGCTGCGCCCATACGACGCAAGTCGTAACGAGGGCGAGATGCGGCAGGTCCGGAATACCGAGGATGAGAGGGAGCACGTCGCGGGTCATCCCG
>JAKBCE010000264.1 GCA_021808195.1 Pseudomonadota bacterium | reverse complement strand
CACCCTGGCGCTGGCATATTCAGTATCTCTGGTCGTCCAGTCGCGTCGACAACCAGAATCAGGGGCGGATCAACCTGAACAATCTCGCCCTCGCACTCGCCAGCCCGACGGTCTGCGCTGCGGTACCACAGTGCACGCCCCTGAACCTTTTCGGCGGACCAGGCGGCATGACCGCGGCAATGCTCCAGTTCATTGGCCTTCCCGAACACAATCAGATCGCCAATTCGCTCCAGACGCTGAACGTAAAGCTCGCTGAGCGCAGGCTTCTTGACCTGCCGGGCGGTCCGCTCGCCCTCGGCGTCGGCTACCAGTATCTGGCGCGGCACGGAGATTTCACGCCCGATCCGGCGGCGAGCCAGGGGATCGACAGCGCCGTGCCGATGCTGCAGGTCCCGGCTTACATCGGCGGTTACACGGGCAATGCCCTGTGGGCCCAGAGCATCGTCCCGATCATCGGCGGCGTTCACGCCCTCACACTCGGTGCCGGCATGCGTGTCTACCGCTATTCGGATACGGGCACCGGCCATGTCGCCGAAGCCACTCTCACCTTCGATGCCCGCGCCGATCTGACGTTGCAAGCCGGTTGGACACAGGGATTTCGCACGCCGGATCTGCGTGAGCTCGGACAATCCATGCCCGGCGCCGCCGCCACGATCAGCGACCCCTGCAACAACTACGGTGCGGGGGTGGTCGCACCAGCCGTTGCAGCGGCATGCACCGCAGCGGGCATCCCCGCCGGCTACATCCAGACGAACAACCAGGTGCAGAACTTGAAGGTCGGCAATCCCGCCTTACAGGCCGAACGCAGCGAGAACGCCTGGCTCAGCGCCAAATGGACGCCCCGGTCCGTGCCGGGGTTGTCGTTGAACGTCGCGTACTACCGCATCAGGATCAACCACGCGATCGGCCGCCTCAGCGCACAACAGACGTTGCTCGACTGCTACGACCTCGGCAGTGCATCGTCCTGCGCGGGCATCGACCGCGCACCAGACGGGCAACTGCTGGTCATTTCGACTCAGGCGACCAACGACCAGAATATCTTCACCGACTGGCTGACCGGCGGACTGCAGTATGCGTGGAGGACGGCAATTGGCCGATTCAGCGTGCGCAGCGACCTCGCCTGGACCCACCACTACACCATCGCGACTGCGACGAGCCATGGCATGACGGTGCAGGAGTTGGCCGGCGTCGAACTGGGCTCGGGTTCCCCGAGCGGTATTCCAAGCTGGGACGGCACCGCAATGCTCGAATGGACGCGCGGCCCCTGGGATGCCGGCTGGCAGGTCACGGCCATCGGACCGATGAGCGAAGCCTGTACCGACCGCTACAACGGCACACCGTACAGCTACACCGCACTCGGCCTGTGTTCCGAGCCGGACCTCAGTAACCCAAGTCTCTCACGCAATCATCTCGGCACGACTCTGTATCACGACGTATACCTCGATTATCGGTTCACGCACCGACTGACCGTGACCGCCGGCGTCGACAACCTGTTCGGCAGCGCGCCGCCGGTCTCGATCACACAGCCATCGCACTACGATCCGTCGATCTATCGCGCGCCCGGCCAGACGGTCTACGCCAGCATGGATTACCGCATCGGATGACCGCAGTCGGTCCGGCTCAGAGCCCCAGGTAGCCGCGAGGACCTGCGCGGCACATCAAGACTGCGCGACCCGGCTGCGGCACTGCGCAGTCGGCCGGCAAAATCGCTCGCGCAACCCGACGTTCGGCACGTAGTAGCACGTATTCCGGCACGATCCACGCACACGCATCATTCCTCCAGGACGTCGCGAGGAGGAGTCCTCATGCGCAGATTCATGCTCATCGCCGCCACGGCGCTGGCGATACTCACCATCGCCGCAAGACCCTCAAGCGCTCAAGACGGTCGCTGGGAAGTCCGGGTGCGGGCCGTATACCTCGATCCTGAAAATCACTCCGATGCCTACCTTCCGCTCGGGATTCCCGCCGATGCGATCCGCATCAACGGCAAATGGATCCCGGACCTCGATGTCGAGTATTTCTTCACCCCGCACTGGTCCGGCGAACTGCTGCTCACCTACCCGCAGTCCCAGACCGTCACGCTGCAGCACAGCGTGCTCGGCGGTCCGACCGTGCTCGGCACCTTCAAACATCTCCCGCCGACGCTGCTGTTGAAATACGATTTTCTGCCCGAAGATGCCTTTCAGCCCTATGTCGGCCTCGGCGTCAATCTCACGCTCATCTCCGATGTGCACCTCACCGTCCCGACCGTCGGATCACTGCAACTCGACTCGACGAGCGTCGGTCCGGCCGCGCAGGCCGGATTTGACTATCGCCTGGCGCCGCACTGGTATTTCAATATGGATTTGAAGTGGATCATGATCCGCTCGGACGTGAAATACAGGGGCGTTAAAATCTCGGCCGCGCAGCTCGACCCGCTGTTGTTCGGTGTCGGCATCGGTTACCGCTTCGGCGCGGAGACATCTTGAGACCGACAATCGCCGCACGTTGATCGAGACTGCTTTCGGGCGGGAACCCCGTACCCGCGCGCCGATACGGCCCGCCGGGGTTCAATGGGTGCGCATGCTATAGTGCCGCGCTGCGGCATGCGCCGCATGTTCCAGACGGATTTCAGCATGAAGCGTCCACTGCGCATGTTCGCGGCAATTGCCCTGAGTTACGGTGTGCTCTACGCCTCACCCGGTCATGCTGCGGTCGGTTTGCGCGCACCGCTCGTGTCCACCGCAGACGGTCTGCTTCGCGGTCGGCCGCGACCCGGCGGAGGAGCTGAATTCCTCGGCATTCCGTATGCCGAACCGCCCGTCGGTCCGCTGCGCTGGAAACCTCCAGTGCCGGTGAAGCCCTGGCGGGGCGTGCGCAGCGCGGTGCGCTTCGGCGCGCCCTGCCTGCAACCCCCGCTCGGCACCTGGAACGAGCGCGCTGCGGCCACCGGCCGCGAGAACTGCCTGTACCTGAATGTGATCGTGCCTCGGTGGCCGCTGAAGCGGCCATTGCCGGTGATGTTCTGGATCCACGGCGGCGCCAACATCGGTGGCACTGGCACACGGCCGCTGTACAACTTCGGCACGCTGGTCGAGCACGGCGTCATCCTCGTCACCCTCGATTACCGGCTCGGCATCTTCGGGTTTCTTGCCGATCCGGCGCTCAGCCGCGAGTCCGCACACCACGCCTCCGGTGACTATGGACTGATGGATCAGATTCTCGCGCTGCGCTGGGTGCGCGCAAACATTGCGCGCTTCGGCGGCGATCCGCACGACATCACGGTATTCGGTCAGTCCGCCGGTGGCACTGACACCGGGCTGCTGATGGCCTCGAGCGCGCGCGGACTATTCCAGAAGGCGATCGAGGAAAGCGGCACGCCGTTCGTCCCGCCGGTCGCACCACTGGCGCAGGCGGAGCGCGCCGGGGCGCACCTCGTGGCGGCCTTGGGCGCCAAGCCCGGCGCGCCCGGAATCGCCCAGTTGCGCCGCATGCCGGCCCGGACGCTGCTCGCCAAGCTCTCGGCGCTGCCGCGCGGTTCCGTGCAGTATCCGCTCCCGGACGTCGACGGCTGGGTGATCCGGCGTGTGCCGCTCATGAGCTTCGCCTCGGGACACGAGGCGCCCGTGCCGCTGCTGTTCGGCACGACCACCCGGGAGATGA
>JAKBCE010000263.1 GCA_021808195.1 Pseudomonadota bacterium | reverse complement strand
CGGCGGCGCGGGAGTCGATGAGTGGATCGTCGATCTGCACCGCGACGGTGCGCGTGTGGTGGCGAGCGGCTGACGGACCGGATGAGGCGATGGGGAGTATGCGGTTTCACAGTACCCGCGATCAGCGACTGACGGCCGGGTTCGGCGCAGCGTTCGAGCAGGGCCTGGCTCCGGACGGAGGCCTGTACGTGCCGGACGCGTGGCCGCCGGCGGATCTCGCCTTGCTGCGAGCGGCGCCCGGTCTGGCGGAACTGGCCGAGCGGCTGATCGGGCCGTTCGCCGCCGGCGATGCACTCGAGGGCGAGCTCGGGCGGATCTGCGCCGAAGCGTTCAACTTTCCGGCGCCGGTGATGCCCCTCGACGGTGAGCGGCTCGGGGTGCTCGAGCTGTTTCACGGACCGACGGCGGCGTTCAAGGATTTCGGGGCGCGCTTTCTGGCGGGGTGCCTGACGCGGCTGCGCGCCGGGGCGGGGCGCCCGCTGACCATTCTCGTGGCCACCTCCGGGGACACCGGCGGGGCGGTCGCGGCGGCGTTTCATGGCCGCCCGGGCGTTGAGGTCATCGTGCTCTTCCCGCGCGGCCTGGTGTCCCCGACGCAACAGCAGCAGCTGACCTGCTGGGGCGGCAATGTGCGCTCCTTCGCTGTGCGCGGAACCTTCGATGATTGCCAGCGCCTGGTGAAGCAGGCGTTTCTCGATGAGCAGCTGCGCGCCACGCGCGCGCTGTCCTCGGCCAACAGCATCAATCTCGGGCGCCTGCTGCCCCAGGCCGTGTATTACGCGGCGAGCAGCCTGGCGCTCGCCGGGCCGCAAGGGGAGCCGGTGTCCTACGTCATTCCGAGCGGCAACCTCGGCAATGCCGTCGCCTGCATCTGGGCGCGGCGTCTCGGATTGCCGATCGGCGAGGTGGTGCTGGCGCACAACGCCAACCGGACCGTGCCGGACTTCCTCGCCGACGGGCAGTGGCAGCCGCGTGCGAGCATCGCGACGCTGGCCTCGGCGATGGACGTGGGCAACCCGAGCAATATGGAGCGGCTGCGGGCGCTGTATCCGCAGATCGAGGCGCTGCAGCAGGCGGTCAGTGCGTGCTCGGTCGATGACGAGGCAATCCGCACCCGCATCGCCGGGGACTACCGCCGTCTCGGGCGCATCTGGTGTCCGCACACGGCGGTGGCCGCCGAGGCCTACGCGCGGCTGCCCGAGGCGCGCCGGCGTGCCGGACGCTGGGTGCTGGTCGGTACGGCCCACCCGGCGAAATTCCGCGAGATCATCGAGCCGCTGATCGGGCGGGACGTGCCGCTGCCGCCGGCGCTGGCCGAACTGTTCGCGCGCGCGAGCGTGTTCGAGGAAATCGACGCCGATCTGGCCTCGCTGCGGGCGGCCCTGGCGGGTGAGTCGATTTAGCATGGGACCGACAGGATCGATGGGATCGACTCTGGATCAGCCCTGGGTGCCGTGGGTGCTGCTCGGGATCGCGGCGGCCCTGATCATTGCGGCCGTCTGGCTGGTGCGCTGGTATCGGCGCCGGCGTGCGCGGCGTGCACTGCAGTCGGCCGTCGCCGCGGCGGGCATGGAGCATTTGATCGACATGGCCGTCCCCGATGGCATGGGCGGCAGCTACCACGTGGATTTCCTGCTGCTCAGCGTGCACGGCATCCTCATCGTGGACGTGCGCCAGGTGCAGGGCAACATCTTCGGCGGCGATCAGATGGCCGAGTGGACCGTCATGGACGGTCCGCATCGCTTCACGTTCGTGAACCCGCAAAGCGGGTTGTATGACCGCATTGCGGCGGTGAAGGCCATCGTCGGGGAGGTGCCGATCGAGGGCCGGGTCGTGTTCACCCGTGAGGGGCGCTTTCCGAAGGGGCTGCCGAAGTGGACCGTCATGATCGACGAGCTCGGTGCGGAATTTCCCCCGTTCGAGGCAGACGTCGCCGAGGCGATGCTCACGCATTACCGCGAAGCCTGGGAGCGGCTGCGCGCCTCGGTGCGCCCGAGCGCCACGCCGCACATGCGCTGAGGCGGCTGCGGCGCGCTCAGCTGCGCCGGGCCCGTGCGTGATCGGCGAGCACGAGCGACACGCACGCGGTGAGCTTCTCGGCGTACTCCAGGTGCAGGAACTCGTTCGGTCCGTGCGCATTGGCATGCGGACCGAGCACCCCGGTGATGAAGAACTGGGTGGAGGGGAAGCGCTCCCCGAGCATGGCCATGAACGGGATGGTGCCACCGCAGCCGATGTGCACCGCGCCGCGCCCGTAGATCTGCTGCGACGCGGCATCGATTGATTTTTCCAGCCAGGGCGCGAATGAGGGCGCATTCCAGCCGGACGTCGGGGTGCCCGGTGTGAAGCGCACCTGTGCGCCATACGGCGGATCGTGCTCGAGCACGTCCTTCACCGCACGGGCTGCGCGCAGAGGCTCGCAGGTCGGCGGCAGGCGCAGCGAGAGTTTCAGCGTCAGGGCCGGCAGGAGCACATTGCCGGCCGACAGCGTCGGCGGCAGTCCATCGGCACCGGTCACCGAGAGCGTGCTCTTCCAGCTGCTGTTGATCAGCAATTCGACCGGATCGTCGCTGACGGCACGGACCCCCTGGGCCCAGGGCAGCTTGCCCGCGACTGAATCGCCGAGCACCGCCGCGGCGGTGCGCAGCTGCGCGAGGCGGTCCTCGGGGATGCTCACGGCGAGCTCGGCGGGCGTGAGGGATCCGTCGAGCGGGTTCTCCAGCCGCGCCAGCAACTGCGAGACGATTCGGAACGGATTCGCAGCGATGCCGCTCGCCATCCCCGAGTGCACTCCTTCCTCGAGCACGCGCACGGTCAGCTCTCCGACCAGGTTGCCGCGCAGCGAGGTGGTGCACCAGAGCTGCTCGTAGTTGCCGCACTCCGCATCCAGGCAAACCACGAGGGACGGCTCGCCGAGCGCATCCCCGAGCGTCGCGAGGTGCGCCGGCAGGTCGACGCTGCCGCTTTCCTCTGACGCCTCGATCAGCACGACGCAGCGGGCCAGCGCGACGCGCTGGGCCTTCAGGGCCGCGATCGCCGCGAGTGAGCTGAAGAGCGCATAACCGTCATCGGCGGCGCCGCGTCCGTACAGCTTGCCGTCACGCAGCACCGGCTCCCAGGGGCCGAGCCCCGGATGCCAGCCGGTGAACTCCGGCTGCTTGTCGAGGTGGCCGTAGAGCAGAACGCACCCGGGCAGCTCGCCCGGCACGTCCACGAGCAGCACCGGGGTGCGTCCCGGCAGGCGCTTGATCTCGATCTTCATGCCGGGAATGTCCTGCGTCCGGCACCACTCGGCCATCAGCTGGATCGCGGCCTCCATGTGGCCGTGCTTCTCCCATTCAGGATCGAACAGCGGTGACTTGTTCGGGATGCGCACGTACGCGGCGAGCCGCTCGACGATGGAGCCGCGCCAGGCGGCGCCGATGTGTTCACGCAACGCTTTCAAATCCACGCGCTTTCTCCCGCAATGTGTGTGCACGGTGCCGCGTCAGGTGCCGCACCGCGCACGAAGAGACCATTATGGTAATCGGCGCCCGCCGGTGCAAGGCGCTACGCCAGGGCATGGACGAAGAAAATGTCAGCGAAATCTGCGCCCTGCATGCGCTGCAGTGCCGCCATCGGCGTCGGCTAAAAAAATTGGTCTT
>JAKBCE010000262.1 GCA_021808195.1 Pseudomonadota bacterium | reverse complement strand
GTGACAGGCGTTGCAATCCTGAAGATTTCCCGGATAGGCGACCTGGAAGGTCGTCGGCGTGGCGCCAAAGCCGCAGATCGTCACCCCGTTCGGATAGCGCAGCGTATTGCTCGCGTTGACGGCCGCCGACGCGTGAATCTCGTGAATCAGCACTTTGAAGTCGATCGGCTGCTCCGGATTGGCACCGGCCAAGCCGACCGGACCGCACGCTCCGCTCGCAGCCACGTGCTGACCGATATCCGTCGCATTCGCGTTGTGGCACGCCGCACACAACTCGATGTTGTCGCTTCGGTTCTGCCCGTGCACCGTGAGGTTGTGATGGCAGGCGTCGCACTTGGTGATGGACACGATCTGAGCCGGCGCCACCGCCGCGGAATCCGTGATCGGAAAATCGGCGCTCACACCCGCCACGCCGAGCTGTACGTTACTGGTGCCGGTGCCGGAGAGATTCGCCAGCGAGACCACCGCCCGGCCTTCAACTGCCACCTGTCCCGATCCGACTGCCGTGCTCGGAATCGGAATCGGTGAATTCGCCGTGAACGTGCCGTCGCCGTTGGCCGTGACGCCGCTTTGAAAATTGATCGAGACCGGCTGGTTCGGCGTCCCGGTGCTCGCCGTCACGCCGCCGCTGCCGACATTGTTGAACGCAGTCGTCGGCCAGGCCAAATCAACGGCTAGTCGTGATCCGGGCAGCTGAAACGGACTGCCCGCGCTCAGAATATCGTACGGCGCGTCGTTCTGGGTCGGATCAAGGACCTCGAGGGTGACGCTCGGTGTCTGGCCCGGCGCAGTATTGGTCACGCTCACGATCTTGTATTGGAACTTCTGTGCCGCCGCATCGACGGGTGTCGTATGGGCCGCCACGACCTGGAGCGCCCCGTTGTCGATCGTGCTGGTCGGACCATGGCAGGTCACGCAGTCCGCATCGGTCACGATCAGGTCGCCGGGCCCATGATTCTGCCCCGTAGCGAAATTCACATTGTCGTGACACGCGCCACATGAGGCCGAACTGATCGCCGTCTGATAGTTCGCGGATTGAGGCGCGTTCGGATCATTGGGCGTATGACACGTGGTGCAAAATCGAGTCCCAGACCCCGATACCGCGGAATTATTACCACTGAGATCGCTCTGCGGATACGCGACGCTACTGAAGTCGCTTACCGCACCACGGTAGCCGTAGATGTAATAATGGGTCCCGGCGAGGACCGACGGCAATGCCTCTCCCATGTGGATCTTGTGGATCAACACCGTGAAATCTAGCGTATTGCCACTCGACGGATCCACCGAGCTCGGATTGTGGCAGATGACGCAATACTGCACGTTGGTGCGCGCTCCGCCATGAAACGCAAGCTGCTGATGACAGGCGACACAGGCAGCGCCGTCGACTGCGTCATCCGCATCGAATCCGCTAGTCGCGCCCGTCGCTGGAATGAACGTGTAGACCGGGCTATTGGCCGGCGCGAGGCCGCGAATCTCCAGTCCGACGCGATGGACCAACGTTGGCACGTAAGTCACCACTGGATCACTCGCGATATCGGTCTTGAATGTGTATTGATACGTCCCGTTGCCATTGTCGACGAGTGTTCCGCTCGCACCACCTTCCGTCACGGCCTGCGGCTCGGGCAGCGTACCGACCACCGGGGTCGCGGAACTGACCGACGATGCCGCCGGGCGCACCATGGCGTACAGGTAGGACTGCCATTGCGGCTGCAGCAGCGGCGCCGGTGCCGAGAGCCCCGGGAAAGCCGCGAGTTGCGTGCCCGCAGGGACCAGTTTGGCTATCGCGAAGCTGACGTCTGCTGGCGGCAATCCGCTGAGCGGCACGCCGTTCTGATCCGTCAGCGTGAAACCGACCTCGGGACGCCCGGAACTCGGAATCTGCACCGAGGTGATCGTCGCCTTGATCTGAGTGGCGGTCGTGACCGAGACGGCACTCACTGCACCGGTGCCCGGGACGCCCGCCGGTCCGACACTGCCCGTCGGACCCGCAGGTCCTGGCGCACCGGTCGTCCCGCCACAGGCCGCCAGGCTGATTAGCGCGGCAAACAGCGCCCCTCGGAGGGTCTTGCAGCCCGCGCCGGCCATCACTCGCATAGTCCTAATCACCCGGCCTCCTCGCACGCCTCAGAATGCCGCGTGCCGTCTCCCGGCTCGAACCCTTGGGATGCTAGCGATGCTCGCGACCTGTCCGCCGTACGGAATTTCCGCAACGACCGGCACCGTGGCAGACGCCATACTCACACGCCCTCTGCTCACTGGAGACGCGAGATGACATCGGTCCGCCCGTGGTGCGAACAACTGTTCCGCACGATCGATGCGAAGGACAGTCGCGGATTTGCCGAATATCTGACGGCGGACGCTCTGTTTCGCTTCGGCAATGCGCCGCCCGTCACCGGCACCGTGCAAATCGTGCGCACGCTCGATCAGTTCTATGCGGGGATTGCGGCGCTCAAGCATCATCTGAGCGACGTTTGGAGCCTTCCCGAACATCGGATCTGTCGGGGAACGGTGCATTACACCCGCCTCGATGGCGCCGAAGTCTCTGCTCCGTTCTGCAATGTGTTCACGATGGATCACGAGAGAGTCTCCCGGTACGAGATCTATCTGGATCCCACGGGACTCTTTGCCCTTCGTTGAGGCAGGGGGGCGCAGCAACGGGTTCAGCGCGGATGTGCCGACGCATCGTCGCTCTGAGTTCGTTCACAGCGGTGAAGAACTCGGCCATCATGAGCATCCAGTAGTACATCCCGCGCTCGGTCAATTTCAGCGTATCGCCCTCTGCACGGATCGCCCCCACCAGGCGCAATGCCGCGAGCTCCGGGGCCAGCGCACGACGCACGCGCGGTCCGTGCTTCTTCTCGAGCGCGGCCCACGGCATCGACAGGCCGAACAGACCCACGAGCAGGTCGTAATGCAGACGTTGCCGGGAGGTCAGCGCCCGGCACGCGGTAATCGCGGAACGTCCGGAACCGACCCGCTCCCGATAAGCATTCAGCGAGAACGTCGTCGCATACAGCGTGCCGCCGAGATAACTGAAGGCGCCACTGCCGGCGCCGACGTATTCGCCTGAATCGATGATGTATTCATCCAGGGACGCCGACCGGTGGTTCACGCTCTGCTGAGTGAAACACCACGCGGAAGACGGCTGATACTGGGGCTGCAGCCCCTCGCGGATCGCACGGTAGTATTCCCGGCGCCGCGCCGGTTCGACCGCGCCCATTTCCTTGCGCATGCGGCGGCGCGTTTCGTCCGCGCTCATGAGCGGATAATAGGAGACTTGATCGACGCCGAGGTCACGCACCGTCGCCAGGTCATGCTGCAGTGAGGCGATACTCTGGTGGGGAAAGTTGAACATGAGGTCCACGTTCAACGTCCTGAAGCGGCCGCGTGCGCCCTCCAGGCGCCGCGCGATGTCAGCCGCCGTGCCGTACGGCTGCAAGCGCCCCATTTCCTGCAGCAGAACATCATCGAAGCTCTGGACCCCGACCGAGAGCCGGTCCACCCCGCAGCGCTGCAGCTGCGCCATCGTCTCTGGGGTCAAGTGGTTCGGATTGGTCTCGACGGAAAGACGCCGGATGGGCCAGAGCGATCGGACCAGTCGGAGGGTGGTTTCCAGTTCCGTCGGCGCCACGGTGGGCGTTCCGCC
>JAKBCE010000261.1 GCA_021808195.1 Pseudomonadota bacterium | reverse complement strand
GGGCGTTCGTGTTTCCGGCCGCGGATCTGATGGCGGTGCTCTGGCCGCACGCGCACGTCGATGCCGAGGTCTGGAACCTGCCGAAGTTCCTGGTCGCCACCGGCATGACCTTCACGTTGCTCGAGGAACAGCTCTCGAAGGCCGAGTACGCTTCACTGCACGATGCACTCACCGGGTTGCCCAACCGGCGTCTGCTGGTGCGTCGCCTGCACGAGGCCATGGCGCGGGCGAGGGCCGCAGGCACCGAACTGGCGCTGGTGGTCATCGACCTCGATGGGTTCAAGGAGATCAACGATACGTTCGGGCACGCGGTGGGCGATGAGGTGCTGCAGTGGGCGGCGGGACAGTTTCGCGCGCGGCTCGGGACGCACGACGTGCTGGCGCGGCTCGGCGGCGATGAGTTCGCCGTCGTGCTCACCGAACTGGGGGGCCGGGAGGCCGCCGAGCGGATTGCCGCGGATCTGCGCAGCGCACTGGCCGAGGGTCTGGTGGTCCGGGGGCGCCAGCTCGTGATCGGTGCCAGCGTCGGCTTCTCGCTCTATCCGGCCGACGGCGATGATGCTGATCGGCTCTACGCGGCGGCCGACCAAGCGATGTACGAGCGCAAGCGCTACCGGCAGGACGCGGACGGGCCGGGCGCGCTCGAAGTTCGCCTCGGCGCCTGAGGCGGAAGGTTTACGCCAGTGCCGCGAGCACGGGGGCGTGCAGACGTCCGTTGCTGGCCAGCACCGAGGTGGTTTGCAGGGTGACCTCCCCACCGGCGAGGTCGGTGAACGTGCCACCCGCCTCGCGCACGATCACCACCAGCGCGGCGATATCCAGGATGTTCACGTCGGACTCGATCACCACCTCGAGCGCGCCCCGGGCGAGCAGGTGGTAGTGCACGAAGTCCCCGTAGCCGCGGATGCGGTTGACCTGGCCGATCAGCGCGCCGAGTTTCGCCCACTGCGCCGAGCGGGCGAGCGTCTTCAGATTGCCCGTCGAGACGATGCTGGCGGCGAGTTCGGCGGTCTGGCTGACGCGGATGGGACGGTCATTCAGGTACGCCCCGCCGCCGCGCTCAGCCCAGGCGATTTCGCCGTACGCCGGTGCGCTCGAGACGCCGAGGACCAGCCGCCCTTCGCGCAGCAGAGCGATCTGAGTTGAAAAGAACGGGCATTGACGCACGAACGACTTGGTACCGTCGATGGGATCGACCAGCCACACGCTCTCGGCGCCCAGATCGTGCTGTCCGGTCTCCTCGCCGTAGAAGCCGTAGTCGGGGAAGCGCTGCTCGAGGAGGGTGCGGATGGTCTGCTCGGCTCGCACGTCCGCTTCGGTCACGGGCGTCTGGTCCGCCTTGGTGCGCACCTCGAGGTTGCGCTGGTAGTAGCCGCGGATCACCTCGGCGGCGGCGCGGGCCGCCTCGAGGGCGGCTTGAAGTTCGGGTGAGGGCATGCGGCTCGGTCGCGTGAGGGGCCGTCAAATTGCCGCTCCGGGACGCGCCTGTCAATCACGCGCTCTGGCACAATGCGCCGTGAGGCGAACCATGGGCAATCGGCTGAGCAAAATTTACACGCGCACCGGGGATGAGGGCACCACCGGGCTCGGTGACGGGACGCGAGTGCCGAAGGACAGCGCGCGGGTCGAGGCCTTCGGCACCGTCGATGAACTCAACAGCGCGCTCGGCGTGCTGCTAGCCGTACCGGGACTGCCCGCAGGGGTGCTCGAGTGCCTGACCGAGGTGCAGCACCAGCTGTTCGATCTCGGCGGCGAGCTGTGCATCCCGGGACACACGGTCCTCGGAGCCGAACAGGTCGAGGGCCTGGAGCACACGCTCGATGCGTTCAACGAGGCGCTGCCGCCGCTGAAGGAGTTCATCCTGCCGGGCGGCGGCGCGGCGGCGGCCGCCTGTCACCTCGCCCGCACCGTGGCCCGGCGGGCAGAGCGGCGGGTCTGGACGCTGGCGGCCGCCGAGCCGGTCAATCCGCACGCGCTGCACTACTTGAACCGGCTGTCCGACCTGCTGTTCGTGCTGGCCCGGGTACTCGCGCGGCACGAGCGGGGCAGCGAGGTGCTCTGGCGGCATTCGCGCTGAGGCGCATCACCCGCACTGCAACTTTCGCTCTGCGGGCGTGTTCTGGGGGCATCTTGGACCGGAGATGCCCATGAACCGCACGTCGAGCGCCGCACTGGCCGGCCTGTTCCTTGGACTCACCGCGCTCGCCGCGCTGCCAGGCTTGGCGCATGCCGGGGATCGCACGACGGTCACGCGCACCTACCCGTGGCACTCGGACCAGCTCACCCTCGAGGTACCCGCCGACGTGCAGTACCACCCGGCGGCCAACTGGAGCCTGACGATCAGTGCGCCCGAGCGAACACTGCGTGAGCTCGTCGTCGAGGAGGGGCGGATCAAGTCCAGGGTGCATGCCTGCTTTTCGCTGGTGCCGTTCTGCATGCGCTTCGGAACGGATATCGAGCACACCGTGCACGTGAGCATCAGTGGGCCGGCGCTGCGGGTGATTCGAGTCGACGGTACCGCGGACCTCGAGCTCGATCAGGTGCACCAGGACCGTCTCGCGCTGCAGATCGACGGCAGTGGGAAAGTCCAGGGCAGCGGTGCGGTTCAGGTGCTTGCCGTGACCATCGACGGTGCCGGTACCGTGCATCTGGGGCACCTGAGCGAGCAGCGCGCCCGCGTGCACATCAACGGCAGCGGCACGGTCTCGATCGCGCCTACCGACAGCGTGTCGGTGGACATTGCCGGGGCGGGGACCGTGCGCCTGCACTCCGATCCGGCACACGTCACGAGCCACATCTACGGTGCCGGTGAAGTGACCCGCGTACCCGCCACCGGGTGAGGATCCGCGGCCCGCCCGCCGGGCCGCCGAGGTTGGGGCGGCCGGGTCGCGGCGCGTACGCGCGATCCGGCTCTTTTTCAACCGCCGCGCCCCTCAGGCGTCCAGTTGCCGCTCGAGCCGAGTGCGTGAGAACAGGCCGCGCACGACGGTGCCGCCCTGTGCGGCGCGCTCCAGTACGACGATATGCGTGATGGCGCGATGTGCTCTGAAGTGCCCGGCGATGTCCGCCACGCTGGCCGTGCGCACCGCGTTCCACTCCAGCATCGGCACCTGCTCCCAGGGCGTCATGATGTGGCCGACCTGGATCTCATCGTGACGCGTGAAGCTCGAGTTGTTGAGAAACTGCAGCGGCCGCTCGCCCTGGATGTCGTAGGAGGTGATCAGGCCGACGACCTTCTCGCCCCGCGCGACGAGCAGCGCGCGCACGCCGGCCACCATCATGTCGCGCAGCGCCTCGTCGATCAGCCGCTCGGCCGTCACGAGGACCGGGGTCTGAGCGGCGAAATCGGTCATGACGAGCGCGGCCGGATCGCTCGGAGCGACCCGGTGGGCGTGCGCCGGCGCGGGGCGTCGCGGGGCATCATTCGTTGCAAAGGCGCTCTCAGCGGGATGCAGATCGCCCGGTCGGGCGAGCAGCGCGTGTTCGGCGCTTTCCGATTCTGAATCAAACATCGATGTTGTCCTCCGTCGCGCCCGCGTGCGACAGCGTCGAGACCGCTCGGCCGACGGGCGCCGAAGCATTCTGCGCCGACGAAGGAGACAGGCGCGTCCCCCAAGCGAGAGACACCCTGCCGCGCTGCGGGCGC
>JAKBCE010000260.1 GCA_021808195.1 Pseudomonadota bacterium | reverse complement strand
GCAGACTGTTGCGGTGTGCGCCTCGCAGTCGTTCGAGTCTCGGCTGCGCAAGCGGCTCGTGTTCGGCCAATTCCTCCTCGAGCAGGCCGAGTATGAGCGTGAGCGGAGTCCGAAATTCATGGCTGATGTTGACGAAGAAGTCGGTCTTTGCCGCGTCGAGCTCGGCGAGTTTGCGATTGGCCTCGCGCAGTTCCCCGATGGCCGCGGAGAGTTCGCCGCTGCGGTGGATGACCTCGCGCTCCATGTCACGGGTGCGGTCGCGCAGTGTCTGACCGATCTCGCTTGCGCGGACGAGCTCGGTCACCTCCTCGACTCTGTGCAGGATGTAGAGTACTTGCGCTGAGCTCGACAGCACCGGGAGATTCTTCGGGCTCCAGTACTTTGTCTCGAACGATCCGTCGGCGCCGCGGATGTCGTATTTTTGCACCGCCATGACGTCGACGCGGCGGGTTCGCAGCACGCGTTCGAGCGAGTCGCGCAGATTGCTCGTGCCGGTGGCCCCGGGATCGTCAGAATTGTCGGGAAACACCTCGAACAGCCCGCGGCCGAGTATGTCCCGGGTCGTGTGGGTCGCCTCGAGACGCGCATTGGTGGCGGCGACCATCGTGAAGCGAGGGGCATCGGGCAGAAGCACCAGCAGAACGTCCGGGCATTCCTGGAACAACCGCTCAAAGTCGAGCGCCGGTGCGGATGTCGGACCGTCGGGTGGGATGTGGGGCATGCCCTGCGCTCAGAGCTTGCGGGCCGATTCGGCCGGCAGAGTGACGTGCGACGTCATGGGCGCGCGGCTCTGTTCGACTCGTTCACACCGGACTGGATTATAGTTCTGGAGGCCAAAATTGCGCGGGGGCGGAACGGCGTGCCTGGGCAATCGGCGTCCTCCTTCGTACGGGCGAAGGCGCGGAGCGCATCGCGCCGGGGCGACGATCGTCAGGAGTCGCGATCGAGTCGGATACTTCGGTGTGAGCAGAGTTCTGCATCGACGTGCACGTCGGCAGGGGAGTGCGGCTATTCGCTGGCGCGTGCCGGGCCGAAAGCCAGGCTCGGAGTTCTGCTGTGGGCGTGCGGACCGCAACTCGCGCTGCCGCGGGATGATCATCGACGCGGTCCCGGGCGGCACGTATATGCTTCGGTGCAACTTGCGAGGAATTTTAGAGTCCAAGGGCACCCGGCGTGAAATG
The DNA here is from genome assembly GCA_021808195.1 of Pseudomonadota bacterium. The sequence goes on along the minus strand of JAKBCE010000260.1, from coordinate 2,477 downwards.
CCGCAGTGGATGCGGCGATGGCTCGTGACGGATGATGATTGCGCCATGAGCCGCTACAATGGTGTGAGACGGGCGGTGCTTCACTGCACGGTGGCCCGTCTTCCCGCGCACGGCCTCGCTGCTGCGGCGCCTTTGGCTGCCGCGCGCGTCTCCGTTCCCGCAACAACTCCAATCCCGTGGGAGGACGATTGAACAAATCAAAGCGCTTGATGGTGTTGGCGATCGCCGCCGCGGCGCCGCTCTGCTGGTCTGTGGCACGGGCGGGTGCACCGACGCCGCCGTGCAGCGGCTCTTCCGGACTCCTGGGTCTGCTCGACCGACCGACCGTGGGCGATTCGAGCTGCGTGGTCCCGGAAGGCATGACGGTCATCGAGGCCGGCGCGACCGCAGGCAACGTGTACGGCAGCCCCGGTGGTCAGATCGACACGCTGCCGAATCTCGAATTGCGCTGGGGCCTGCCGGGCAATTCGGAATTCGTGTGGTTGCCGCCGAATTACCAATACCAGTCGCTGAACGCCGGGGCTCAGGGACCTGCTCAGACGATTCATGGCTTCGGTCCGACGACCATCGGCATCAAGCACTCGCTCGGATACACCGAGCACTGGCAGTGGACGGCTGAAGCGTTGGCCACGCTGCCCTCGGGGGACACCACGTTCGGCAGTCACGGCGTAGGCGGTGCGGTCAACGGCATCGTCAGCTACGGCAATGGACCGCTCGGGGTGTCCCTGATGGTCGGGATGACCTCCGAGACCGAGCCGACCGCGGTGGGCGGGCAGCGCTTTCAAAGCTTCAATCCCGATCTGGTCGTGACCTGGGCGGCGACCTCGCGGCTGCAGTTCTATGGTGAGCTCTACGGCCAGTCGCACGCCGGGTATGGACTCGGCTGGGGATCGGACTTCGACGGCGGCCTGCAATATCTCGTCAATCCGGACTTCGAGGTCGACCTCGAGGAGGGTGTACGCCTGCAGGGACAGCTCGGCGGATTCTCCAACTACACCGGCGTCGGGCTCGGGCTGCTGCTGTAGCCCTCACGGGGACGGTGGTTTACTAGAGGGGTGGCCTGCCTTCGCTGAAGCGCAGCCACCCCTTGATGATGCGATATAAATACCAGATGGATCCGGCGGCGAGCACCAGCCAGCCGATGATCACCAGCCACAGGGCACCGCCGAGCACCAGCCACAGCAGCGAGAACCAGAAGGTGCGGATCTGCCACTCGAAATGGCGCTCGAGCAGCGTGCCGCGCACCTCCTCGCGCTTGACGTAGTTGAGGATGACCGCGGCCACGGCCAGCACGGGGAACACGATTGCGCCCGCGTACAGCCCGTAGGTGATGTTGCCGAGATTGCGGTCGAAAGGTCTGTTCGACCCGTCGGCGGCCGGTTGCATATTCATCAGTGCTCTCTCCCCGCAAGGCGTCGCGCGCACCCTGGACGGCACTCTAGCAAAGGCGCACGTGCGCTCATTGCATCTTCAGACGCGTCCCCAGCGCGGCCTTCAGGCCATCGAGGGCAAAGGCCAGCAGGACTGAGGCGCCGAACACGGCCACGATCAGCAGCGGTGAGATCGCCGGCATCAGCAGGCCGCGGCTCGCCAGGATGAAGAAGATCAGGATGTCCGTGATCATCGACAGCACGATCCAGGCGCTCGGTCCGGAGCTCCAGAGGCGGCGCCGCTCGCGCACGACGTAAAAGAGCGCCTGGCTGGTGAACGAGAGTGTCACACACGCGAGCGTCTGCAGCTGTGCCTGGCCGAGTCCGAGCCGGTAGCGGCCGACGGCAATGACCGCGGCGCAGAACAGCACGTTGCACAGCGCCAAGGCGGTGCCGAGCAGCGTAATGTTGTTCACGTGCCACGCGTTCGGCTTCGGCGAGGGACGCACGTGATCCGTGGTCGCGGACATCGCGAGAAAGTCGCCCGTGATCATCAGCAGGGCCATCAGTCGGGGCGTGAGGATCGCGTGTCCAGTCATGACCAGGCCGACTACGAGCAGCAGCATCTGGGAGAGCTTCTGCGTCAGCGAGCGCAGCGTGTAGGTGAGGATGCGCTGAAAGGTAATGCGCCCTTCGCGGATCGCGCTGACGGTGCCGGCAAGGCCGGGCTCGGTCAGGACGATTCCGGCGGCCGACTTCGCCACGTCGGTCGCGCTGGAGACCGCGATGCCCATCTGTGCCTGGCGCAGCGCGGGCGCGTCGTTCGCACCGTCGCCGAACATGCCCACCGTGTGTCCGCTCGACTGCAGCGCACGCACGATGTGAAATTTGTCCTCGGGGAAGACGCCGGCAAATACCGCATAGTCGTGCGGACGAATACTCCCCGGGATCTGTCCGGGCGGGCAGAGCGGACCGTCGAGCCCCACTTCGCGCGCGACTACCTGCGCGGTCACCGGGGCATCACCGGTGACCATGACGGTCTCTACCCCCATGGTGCGCAACTCGCCGATGAGCGCAGCGGCGTCGGTACGCGGCGGATCACTGAGG
>JAKBCE010000052.1 GCA_021808195.1 Pseudomonadota bacterium | reverse complement strand
GGCGCGAACTCGCGGCGCACGGCTGGCGCCGCCCGCCGCGATGGACGCTGCGTACCGCGGCCCGCTGGTTCGAGCCGCACGTCGGGCTTGCCGACCTGCCGGTATTACCGCATCTGCAGAGCGGCCACCGTGAGGCGCTCGTGATGGTGCATCGCAGCGCCGCTGCGCACGAACGGTACGTTCTGCGGCTGTGGCGCTCGGGCACGGACCTGACCGCGGCGACGGTCACCGAGCCGTTGTATCTCGGGACGGTCATCACCGAGCGTTTGGAGCGCGTCGCACCGGTCATGACCGTGACACACACGTTGCGCAACTACGACACGCCGCGCAACGTGCTGGCTCAGGCTCTGGTGCGTCCGCGTGTGCTGGCTCGGCCCGGGGAGAAGCCCGAGCCGGCCTGGGACGGCTGCGTACTGCTCGGTCGGCCGGACCCGCATGCGCACTTCGGGCTGCGCGGCAATGTTCAGTCGCGCGGTGCGCGTCGACGGCGCCACCAGCGCCGGGCGGCGACGAGCGCCCAGACAGCCTCGACCAGTCCGAACGGCCAGGCGCCCTGCAGAAATCCATAGATTGATCCCAGGATGCAGGCCCCGCCGAACGCCAGGCTGTACACCGCTCGGCGCTCCTCGAGCGCATAACACACGAGCATCGCTGTGACCGCGAATAGACCAAAGATCGTCAGGGGGCTCATGCGGGCATTCTACGACTGTTGCGCGCCAGCGCCAGCCTTCGGGTATGCGCCGCAATTTCCTCTGCTATCAATGCCTTGCCCGCAATAACTCAAACATCGGCCGCGCAACTGTCACGAACACGCAACGCTTTCGCAACGCTGGCGTCACGTAGAGTCACTACCTTGCCCGCCCATTCTTTCGTCCACATCGAAGAAAGGCGGAGTCATGAATCCACGAGTCCAGTGTGCGGTGCAGATGATCCTGGGGGCGGTGCTCGTGAGCGCTGCGATTCCAGCCCAGGCGGCGCAGGGCGGTGCTGCCGGGGCATCGGCAGCCGCGAACGCGAACGCGAGCTCAAGTGCGGCGGCAAATGCAGCGATGGCTGCCGCGGCAACCGCAGCCGGCGCCGGCGCGTTGAAGCTCGTTACGATCGAAGGCTACCACGACTTCACCAGTCAGGTCCTCAGCGCCAAGCAGCTGCGCAACTCCTCGCAGCCCGCCGAGGCAGTCACGAAGACGATGATCGACATGTTTGGTCCCGATGCGGGTGGTACGCAGGCGCTCAGCGTTCTGCCGAACGTATACGTCTCCGGCACGAACAATTACAGCGCGACCGGCCGTCAGACGATTTCAATCCGCGGCATCAAGGTCGGGTACAACAGCATCCCGGGTGACGTGGAGACGAATGCAATTCAGGCCGAATTCGACGGCGTGCCGCTCAACAGCCTGAGCCAGGGCACGGCGTGGCACTCCGTCGAGGTTCCGATCGGCGCATTGATGCAGGGCGAGAACGTCATCATTGGCCCCGGCAACCCGAGCGAGCGCTGGTACAGCAGCATGGGCGGGACCATCGATTTCATTCCCGTGCAGCCGAGTGCGCTCTCCGGTGGTAAGGTCACCCTGGCCGGTGGAAGCTCCTCGACTTACGACACCTCGGCGGTATACAACACCGGCGAGGTCCATGGCTGGTCGACCGTATTCGGCCTCGCCTCCGGGCGCAGCGATGCGATCCGCGATACCCAGGACAGTCTGCCGGCCGACACCGAAGAAGGGTACGTCAAAACCCGCAAGCAGCTGGCCAGCGGATCGGTGAGCTTCGGCTACTACTTTCAGCGCAACCACGAGTGGCGCCCGAACATGATTCCGCTGACGCCGCAGCCGTTGCTCAACACTGGCGGGCTCGGAATCGGTCAGCCGTACAGCCAGCAGACCTCGGGCTTCTATGCGACGCTGCCGCGCTCGGTATGGCACAAGACCATCGAGATTCAGAATCACATGCTCTGGTCGCATCTGCACCTGAATCTCTCCAGCAGCCTGCATCTGTCGAACATCGTCTGGCTGCGCTTCGGCAAGGTGGTGCACTACCGCTCGAACAATTTCATCCTGCCGAGCAATCCGCTGTTCTCGCAGTATGGCGGGGGAGTGCAGTCGAGCTTGCCGAGTAATCCGCTCCTGAATTACTCCGGTGCGACCAACGTCGAGCATTACATCGAGCATTCCAAGACGTTCGGTGATCGTCTCGCGTTCACGCAGGACTTCAGCAGCATGGATACTCTGAAGTACGGCGGATACATGATCTTCTCCCGTGCCAAGAGTGACTACCAGGGCTATTCGGACTTCGATGGCAGTTCGCTCGCGCAGCCGGAGCAGACGTTCTACAACACCACGAACAACATCTACTGGGCGGCGTTCGTGCAGGACGATTTCAGGCCCATACCGCGTCTGAAGATCGTCCCTGGATTCCGCGTCGTCGGATTCGTTACCGACTTCTCAAACCTCAGTCCGCAGCAATTCTGCTCGGAATACCAGAACAGCCCTCAGGTCGTGGCTTCCTGCCAGGGCGGTACCATGAACGCTGATTTCGGTGGAGGCGGGACCATCACGACGAACAGTGGCCAGACGATCAATTTCGGCGGATTCGATACCGTGCCGGATGAAAACACCGATAATGTTCGCTACGAGCCCTCAATCGGCATCAACTACGAGGCGCTTCGTGATCTGAATCTCTTCGCGAATTTCTCGATCACTCGGCACAACCCCAGTTCCGGTAACCTGGATACCTACCCGCTGAATCTGCAAACACTCAAGCCGGCCAAGGCGGAAACGTACGATTTCGGGGCGCGGTTCGCTGCACTGCGCTTCGGAGGAATGCGTAATGTCTACGCGTCGCTCGATTTCTTCCACATTCGCCTGAGCAACGAGACGATCACGTACAACAAGGGCGCGAGCCCGATTGTCTACTTCGGCTACGGTTCGGCGGAATATAAGGGTGTCGATTTCTCGCTGCACACGACGTTCAACCGTCATTGGAGCGGATTTGCGAATTTCGGCTACCTGAAGGACAAGTGGATCGAGTTCCAGGACCCGAGCAGCGGCACTACGGCCTATGGCCTGCCGATCTCGAATTCGCCTGAGGATACGCTGACGGCTGGCGTGACCTACCGGTTCTGGCTGCCGGTGGGCCGGATGCATGCGACGCTGTGGGATCAGTACGTCGGGAAGCGCTACCTGTTCGACAAGAACGCAGGAACACCGACCAATCTGTCGATGAGTGCGTACGATCTGATCAATCTCTCGCTGACTGCCAAGACCCATCTGTTCGTCGGATCGATGCCGGGAGTGAAGAGCACGAACTTCTCGGTACAAGTGCTCAATGCCGCGAACAAGGAGTACAACTCCACCGAATACGTGAGTTCCGGTGGATATTTCCAGACGTCTTACGGTGGTTACATTATTGCCAATCCTGGCGCGCCACGGCTGGTGTACGGATCGATCACGCTGAAGTTCTGAGATTGCGTGAGTTGAGTAATGCCGGTCGCGCGCAATGCGGGCGGCGATGGTGATTGAGGCGCGCAGGGACGCGCGCCGCCTGAGAGGCTGTTCTGGCACATCGTGGCCCGCCGCTGTTTGGCGCCGACTGTGGAGCACTGCGGCGTTTGCACAGGGCGGGCAATTCTCGTTCCGAGAGCGTGCGGGTCGGTCGGAATTGCGATGCCGCGGCGGCGATTCCGACGATATGGCGTCAGTTCGTCAAGTCCGGGGGCCTCGAAGGCGCAACGGTTATTCCGCGTGCGCGCCAATGAGGGGCATGAGCGGTCCGCCGGCGGACGGAACCGGGGGAGCGGATAGGCACCGATCTGCATATGTCAAAGGGGGGGCTGCCGTATCGGGCCACATTGCCGGGCTGTGATCTTCGTCTCCGTCTCGCACGACAGCGTCGTATATCAAGGACGCTAGGTAAATCAGATGCGTGACGACTCAGCACCGAATCGAGTGGCGCGGCGCGATGGGCTCGCGGGTGCCGGCCGTGTGAGCAATCATTGCGGCTCCTGGGCGTGCTGCGGAGGGATCCGATGATGTTCGCGGCGGTCGGGGGCGGCGTGGTTGCGCTGGCATTTGCCGCCATCACCTTCATTCGACACGGGCGTCCCGTGGGCGACGTTCCGCTCAGCGGTCACGAGCTATTCGCCTCCACCCCGGATGCGCTGCTCGTCGTCGATCGGCATGGGCGAATCGTGCAGGCCAATCCGCTCGCCGCGGAACTGTTCGGCTGGAGTGCGGGGGCGCTGGTCGGAGAATCTGTCGAACGGCTGGTACCCGGTTTTGGTGACGAGTGTGAGACAGCGCGCCGCGAAGGCCGAGGCCGGGTCGGAGCCTGCGAATGGGGCCGAGTGATGCTCGGGACGCGCCGTGACGGTCGCGAGTTTCCGCTCGAGATCAGCTTGAGCACGCTGTCTTCCGGGGCGCTGATTGCGGCGGTTCGCGATCACACCGAGGTGCGCGCGCAACTCGAGCAGAACCTGTTCCTGAATCGCATGTACTCGACGCTGGCCGAGACCAACCAGTTGATCGCGCGCTGTGAGAGCGAGGCGGAACTGTTCGACCGGGTCTGCCAGATCGCTGTGCGCTTCGGAGAGCTGCGCTTGGCCTGGATCGGGCAGTCCGATCCGGCCTCAGGGCGGATCAAGCCGCTGGCGCGCTGCAGCGCCTCGCGTCAGTTCGAGCGGTATTTGAACGATCTGTCCGTGCACGTCAGTGCGAGCCGCCCCGAGGGACGCGGACCGGTGGGAGTCGCCTGGCGCGAAGGGCATGCGGTGTTCGTGCAGGATTTCCGCCGAGACCCGCGCATGGCGCCGTGGCGCACCGAGGGCGCGCCGGTCTTGTGGGGCTCGTGCGCGGCGCTACCGCTGCGCCGCGGCGGCGCGGTGTACGCGCTGCTCGTGCTGTACGACACGCAGCCGGAGGCATTCACCGACAAGATCCGCGATCTGCTCGAGCGTATGGTCGTTGACATCGAATACGCGCTCGATCGGATCGAGCTGCGCGCCGAACGGGAACGCTCGGCGCAGGAGCTGCATATCGCGGCGCTCGCCTTCGAGTCGAGCGGCGCGATGCTCGTGACGGATGCGGCTGGACGGATGATTCGGGTCAATGAAGCACTGCGCATGATGAGCGGCTACGGTCCGGACGAACTGCTCGGCCAGGAACTGCCGGTACTGTGCGCCGCCTCGCTACCGCCGCTCGGGGAACTGCTCGCACAGGTGCGCGTGTCCGCCCGCTGGCAGGGAGAGATCTGGGCGCGGCGCAAGAACGGTGAGGAGTATCCGGTGTGGCTCTCGCTCACCGGAGTGCGCGGCGAGGACGGTCGCTGGACGCACTACATCGCCGCACTGACCGATCTGTCCGACCAGAAGGACTCCGAGCAGCGCATCTCGCGCCTGCTGAACTTCGATGCACTCACCGGGCTGCCGAACCGGCGCTTCATGCTCGATCGGCTGCGATCGGCCGTGCAGTGGGCCGAGCACGCTGGCGGTCACGGCGCGGCGCTGCTGATCGGGCTGGACAAGTTTCAGGCCGTCAATGACATGCTTGGGCATCAGGCGGGCGATATCCTGCTGCAGCAGACCGCCGAACGGCTGCGCGCGGCGGTTCCGGGGGAGGATCTGGTTGGGCGCGTCGGCGGGGACGAGTTCCTGCTGGTGCTCGAGGACCTCGGCGCCGACGCCACGGGCGCCGATGCGGCCGCGGCTCGGACTGCCGAGGATCTGCTCGCCACGATCTTGCAGCCGCATCTGATCGGCGGGCAGATGGTTTCGTGCTCGGCGAGCGTCGGGATCGCACCGTGGGGTGGACAGGCCGGGGCGGGGTTCAACGAGCTGCTCAAGCGCGCCGACGTGGCGCTGCACGCCGCCAAGGATGCCGGGCGCAACGCGGTGCGGCTGTTCTCCCCGGGGATGCAGCTCGCGCTCGAACGGCGGTCGCGGCTCGAGTCACGCCTGCGCCATGAGTTCAGCACCGATCAGCTCGAGCTGTATTTCCAGCGGCGCGTCGATCTGCACGGCACGGCCCTCGGCGCGGAGGCGCTGTTGCGCTGGAACGATCCGCAGCGTGGCGTGGTCTCGCCGCTCGAACTGATCCCGCTCGCCGAGGAGATCGGCCTGATTCACGAGATCGGCCGCTGGGCGCTCGGGCGCGCCTGCCGGCAATTGCGCGAATGGTCGCGTCCGGGCAGTCCGGCGCGCAGACTCAAAGTGGCGGTGAACATCAGCCCCAAGCAGCTCGCAGCCGAGCACTTCGTTGCCGAGGTCAGTGACATCATAGCCCGGACCGGTATCGATCCGAGCCTGCTCGAGCTGGAAATCACCGAGGGATTGCCGATCCATGACATGGATGACGTGATCCCCAAGATGCATGCCCTGCGCCGGCTCGGCGTCAGCTTTGCGATCGACGATTTTGGCATCGGCTATTCTTCACTCTCGTACCTGCGCCAGTTGCCGATCAGTATCCTGAAAATCGATCGCAGCTTCGTCACCGGCATGTCCCATCCGGGCGGGGAGACGCTCGTACATACGATCGTGCAGATGGCGCGCAGTCTCGCTCTGGAGGTGATCGCCGAGGGCGTCGAGACGCAGTGGCAGTGGGACACCCTCGTGCGCCAAGGCTGCGATCAGTACCAGGGCTACCTGTTCGGGCGGCCGGTGCCCATCGAGGCGTTCGACCGGGACCTGATCGCGGTCACCGCCGCCTGAGCGGCGAGGTGTGACGCTCGTCACGGTGCGCCAGTCCGGTGGCGCCCCGCGCTGCGGTCCGACCGCGATCTGGTCGATACCTCACGGAGAGAAACCTCCGTTACGCTGCCGACCATGTTGCAGGAGATTCCGACGTCCGCACCCGAATGTGACCCCGCCGAGGGGGCGTTCTACGCTTACGTCGGCTGGGCGCGCAGCATTCTCGGGGAGCTGCAGGGCATCTGCGTGCTCGATGGCGCGCTCGGCGTCCTGGAATCCTGGGGCGCGCTGCAGGGCCCGCCTTGCGCCGCACGGATGCGCGAGTTGGGGTGGCTATCGGGCGGTCCGCTCATGTCCGTCCGCGAGGTCAGCGCCGGTGTGCTGCAGGTGCTGCTGCCGTTCGCCTCGACCGACGGGGAGCTGCTCGGCGCGGTGGCGCTCTCGTGCGCCTGCGCGCACTCGGAGCAGGCGCCAGATGTCGTCGCGGCGTTGCAGCCGCTCACGGAATGCCTGCGCCGTCAGCTCGAGGAGGACTTGGCGCGCCAGAAGGCGATACAGCTGCTCACCGAGCGTTCTGCGGATCTGCAGTGGCTGCTCGAGCTGCCTGGCCCGGCGCAGCAGACGCCCGGCGGCCGCTCGTGCCTGCACGCGTTGCTCACCGCGGCCACCGCCCGCATGCGCAGCGCTCTCGGCGTTCTGTATCTGCCTGACAACCACCTTTCCCTGCTGCAGTCCGGCGCGGCGATCCCTGACGAGGAGTGTGCCGAGTTGTGGCAGCGCTCCCGCGTGCAAATGAGCGCCTGGGTGCGACAGAAGCGCCGGCCGCTGGTGCTCAATGGCCGCGGCGGCACCGCTGCGCCGCGCTGCAAGATTCTGCTTGCGCCGATTGCGGCAGATTCTGGTCCGGTGCTCGGCGTGCTCGCCTTCTTCCGTCCGTCCGATGCGACGGACTTCCGCCAGCGTCATCTGCTGCTTGCCGGACACCTCGGCCGTCTGGCGGCAGGGATCGTCGACTCGCAATTCGACAGCCTCACGGGACTGCACACCCGCGAGGGTCTGGAGCAGGTTTACTCGCGCGTTCTCGGCGCGGCCAACGACGGCTGCCACAGCGTGCTGTACCTGGACGTCGATCAGATGCACGTGGTCAACGAGCTGTACGGCTTCGAAATCGGCAACGAACTGCTGGTGCGCGTCGCCGATCTGCTGGCTCCGCCGCAACTGCCGGACAGCGCGCTCGCAGCGCGCATCGCCGCGGACCGCTTCGCGGTACTGCTGCCCGATACCGACACTCCGGTGGCGGCCGTGCTCGCCCAGCAGCTGCAGGAGCGGATCTGCCGCCTCGCCATCGGACCGGTGGACAACCCCATTGACGTGTCGGTCAGCGGTGGCGTGGCGGCGCTGCTGATGCTGCCGCAGGGTTTGGCGCGGGCGCTTGCGGCCGCGGAACTTGCGTGCAAGACGGCCAAGAAACGTGGGCGCAACCGCCTCAAGGTCGATACGTTTGATGACGGAACCATGCTGCGCCGGCATGTCGATGCGGTGACCGTCGGGCAGCTGCGCGCGGCGCTGAAGTCGGACCAGCTGATGCTCTATGCGCAGCGCATCGAGCCGCTGCTCAACCCGAACCTGCCGGGCGGGTACGAGGTCCTGGTCCGTCTCAACGATCCGACCGAGGGCATCGTGCTGCCCGGGAGTCTGGTCGCCGTCGCCGAGCGCTACCAGATGCTGCCGGCGATCGACCGTTGGGTGGTACGCAAGACGCTGCAGACGCTCGCCGCGCACCGTGCGGTGCTCGAGGCGAGCGGGATCGGCATTTCGATCAATCTCTCCGGGCAGTCGATCGGTGATGAGGCCTTCGCGCGCCAGCTCGGCGAGGAACTGCGCGCCGCGCAGTTGCCGCCTGGCATCATCACCTTCGAGATCACCGAACAGGCCGCGGTGAGCAGCCTGGCGCGCGCCGAGGAGATCATCCGCCGGCTCGCACAGTGGAACTGCCGGTTCGCCCTTGATGATTTCGGCACGGGTGCGAACTCGCTGACCTACCTCAACGCGCTGCCGATCGGTCGGGTGAAGATCGACGGCTCGTTCGTGCGCGACATCCTGACCAATCCGCGATCCCAGGCGACGGTGCGCGGCATCGTCGAGCTTGCCCGGGGGTTCTCCATCGACACGGTGGCGGAGTTCGTCGAGAACCGCGCAATCGCCGAGCGGGTCGGGGAGCTCGGCGTCGATTACGCGCAGGGCTACGCCTTCGGCCGGCCCGAGCCGCTCGAAGAGGTGCTCGAGAGATTGAAGCAAGAGGACTCGCAGCGGCTGTTGCTCGAGGTCTGAGCGTCTGCGCGCGATTCGCAGGTCCGATCGGTTATGCTGCGCACCTATGAAGCAGCGTGCGCGGGAGAGCAGCCGCGGCAAAGCGGCGAAAATGACCGACATCGCGCGCCTAGCGGGGGTGCACGTGTCGACAGTGTCGCGCGCGCTGGCAGGCAGCCCGCTGGTCGAGGCCGGCAAGCGCAAGCGTATCGAGCAGCTCGCCCGGGAGCACGGCTACGTCGTCAATCCGGTGGCCCGCAGCCTGCGGCTGAAGCGCACGCAGATGGTTTCAGTGATGATTCCGCTGCAGCACGAGGCGGGCCAGCCGCTGACCGATCCGTTCTTCGTCGCCATGCTCGGTCATCTGGCCGAGGCGGTCACGCAGCGCGGCTACGGACTGCACCTGCAAAAGGCGGTGCGCCCGACGCATGAATGGCTGGGCGATGCGATCGCTTCGGGCCGCAGCGACGGCATTGTGGTGATCGGCCAAAGCACCGAGCACGAGACGCTGCAGCACGCTGCGGAAACCTACCTGCCACTGGTGGTTTGGGGAGCGCAGATGCCGGGCCAGAAATACTGCTCGGTCGGCTCGGATAATCCCGGCGGCGCTCGCGCTGCGGTGCGCCATCTGCTGCAGTCCGGCCGGCGGCGGATCGTCTTCCTCGGTGATCCGACCGGACCGGAGCTGCGCCAGCGGTACGAGGGCTATGAGCGCGCCCTGCAGGGCGCGCCGCGCGGCACTGCGCCGGCGCGCCTGGTGCCGGCGCATCTGACGCCGGATGCGGCGTATCAGGCGGTGCGCGATTGCCTGCAGGCCGGGGAATCTTTCGATGCGTTGTTTGCGGCCACCGACGTGATTGCGATCAGTGCCATGCGCGCGCTGGCGAACGAGGGCCGTTCAGTCCCCCAGGATGTCGCGGTGGTCGGCTTCGATGACATTGCGATCGCTGCGCACACGACACCCAGTCTGACCACGGTGCGTCAGGACGTCGAACTCGGAGCACGCACGCTCATCGATTTGCTGTTCCGTCGCATCGAGGGAGAACAGACCGAATCGGTGACATTGCCGGTCGAGCTGATGATTAGGGAGTCGGCGCCGGGGTGAGCGCGGTCGGCGTTTCCGGCGCGTACTCGAGCTGCTCCATGGCGCGCAACCGCCGCTTCGAGGCGCCGCTCAGCGCATTGACTCCGAGACCGAGCGCGAGCAGCAGCGCGAATCCCGTGGCGAGCACGAATCCATAGCGCGGACTGCGGTAGGCGTCGCTGACCGCACCCATGGCGAAAGGCGCGAGCGCCGCGGCGAGCGCCGTAAATGCCAGCAGCAGCCCCGACACCCGGCCGTGCTCGGCTTTTGGGAACCCGCTGATGCCCTTGGAGTTGATGGTCGGGTAGATCACCGACATGAACAGGCCCGAGAGTGGCAGCAGGATCAACCCGAGGCGCGAGCCGCCGGCGAGACTTCCGGCGAAACAGCCGAAGATGGCGATGCTGAGGAGGGCGAGCGCCATGGTCCAGGAGCACCGTGCCAGCAACCACGCCCCGAGCAGCCGGCCGGCGGCCCGCAGCACGAAGAATGCCGTCAGTGCGTAGGGAACGAACGCAATGAGCGCGCCGTGGTAGAAGCCGAGATATGTGGGCATCCACACGTAGATGGCGACCTCGACCGCAACGTAGAGCGAGATGAGGCAGGAGAAACTGAGTGCGTACGGGTCACGCAGCAGTGCGAGGGTGGGCAGCAGGCCGGCCGGCGGGCGCCCGGTGCGCCGCTCCGCGGGATATTCGGCAATCAGGGCGAGCACGATGAGCAGGGCGCATACGCCAGCGGCGATCACGTAAAGCCACTTCCACGACAGCCGGTCGGTGAGCAGCAGCGCCACGACGGCCGGACCAATGATCGAGCCGATGCCGAAGAAGCCCTCGAGCAGATTCATCAGGCCGGTGTGTTGCGCGGTCGAGCGCGAAACGTCCCCAACGAGTGCCAGCGCGCCGGTCTTGAAGATGCTGACGCCAAGTCCCTCGAGCGCCAGGAGCGCGACGAACTGCCCGAAGCTGCTGCCGAGGGCGAACAGCGCCGAAGCCACGCCGTACAAGGCCAGCCCGATGATGATGGTCGGCTTGCGGCCCAGGCGGTCGGCGAGAAACCCGAGTAGCACCGCGCCGGCGGCCATTGCGGCCATGGGCGCATATTGAAAGGCCGAGGCGGCCTTCATGCTCAGGTGAAACTCGGCGATGATCTTCGGGATGACGCTGCCGACGGCATCGGAGGTCATGGCGAACATCAGAAACATCAGACAGGTGAGCGCGCGGATGATGGCGAAATTGCGCGTCGTAGCCGGCGACTGCCTGGTCATGTGCCCCCCTTTACATTCTAATACAATCGATTGCATTATAGCGGGGACCGGCCGCGCCGTAAACTGACCGCCTCCCCCATGAAGAATCAGGTTCAGCTCATCACCTACGTGGATCGTCTCGGCGGCGGTACGCTGCGCGAGCTCGAAGGGCTGCTCGCCGGACCGCTCGCAGGGCTGTTCGGTACGGTGCACCTGCTGCCTTTTTTTGACCCAATCGACGGTGCTGATGCCGGCTTCGACCCGATCGATCATACCCGCGTCGATGCGCGCCTTGGCACGTGGGCGGATGTGGCCCGTCTCGGGCGGCATGTCGATCTGATGGCCGACGTGATCGTCAATCACATGTCCTGCGACTCGCCGCAGTTCAAGGATTTCTCGCAACGCGGACACGCGTCGGCCTACGACGGGCTGTTTCTGACGCTCGAAGCGGTGTTCCCCGACGGGGCGCACGAGCATGAGCTGACGGCAATCTACCGGCCGCGGCCCGGGCTGCCGCTGACGCCGGTGACGCTCGAGAATGGGGAGAAGCGGATCCTCTGGACCACCTTCACGCCGCAGCAGCTCGATATCAACGTGCGTCACCGTCAGGGACGAGCTTACCTCCAGAGCATCCTGAAGACCTTCAGCGAGCACGGCATCCGCGCCATCCGGCTCGATGCGGTCGGGTACGCGATCAAGCGCGCCGGGACAAGCTGCTTCATGTTGCCGGAGACTTTCGAGTTCATCGGCGAACTGACCGCGCTTGCACGCTCGCTCGACATGGAGGTCCTCGTCGAGGTGCACTCCCATTATCTGCGCCAGCTCGATATCGCGGCACGGGTGGACTGGGTGTACGACTTCGCGCTGCCGCCGCTCGTCCTGCACGCGCTGTTCAATGGAACGGCAGGCTACCTGAAGCACTGGATCGAGATCCGTCCGCGCAACGCCCTGACGGTGCTCGACACTCACGATGGGATCGGCGTGATCGACGTGGGGCCCGAGGCCGGCACCGGCCGGGACGGATTGCTGCCCGCGGCCGAGATCGACCGGCTGGTCGAAACCATCCATGAGCGCAGCGGCGGACAGAGTCGCCGCGCCACCGGCGCAGCCGCGTCCAACCTCGATCTGTACCAGGTGAATTGCACCTTCTACGACGCACTCGGCCGCATCGATCGGGATTACCTGCTGGCGCGCGCCGTGCAATTCTTTCTGCCCGGCATTCCCCAAGTGTATTACGTGGGCCTGCTCGGCGGCGGCAACGACATGCCGCTGCTCGAGCGTTCCGGCGTGGGGCGCGATATCAACCGCGGTCGCTACGGCCCGCATGAGGTATTACGGGAGCTCGCGCGGCCCGTTTGCACAGATTTGCTGCGCCTGATCCGGTTGCGCAACACACACCCGGCGTTCGGTGGTGCGCTACGGATCGGCCGCACGGCGCCCCACGTTCTGGCGCTGCGCTGGGAGTCGGGCTCCGCCCACGCCGAACTGATCGCGGACTTCGCAGCGCGCCGATGGACGGTCCGTCACGGGGACGGCGCAGCCTCGGAGTCCCTCGAGTTCGCAAGCTGCCCGGCGCTCTGGTCGGACGCACCGCGGGACACTGTGTGGCACGGCTGAAGCCTGCACACGGCCGCGTTATGCTGTGCACGGCGATCCTCGGGGCGGGCGCGATCAATCGGGGGGAATGACGTGAACAGGCGAGCACTGTACGGAGCCATCGAGGCGGGCGGGACGAAGTTCGTCTGCGCGGCGGGCTACGGGCCGACGGACATTGCGCCGCAGATGCGCACCGTCATTGCGACGACGACGCCCGCCGAAACCCTCGCGGCGGTAGTTGCATTCTTCGAGCAGGTGCGCGCGAACGCCGGCGCATTCAGCGCATTTGGCGTCGGTGCCTTCGGGCCGGTGGACATCGAGCCTCGCTCGCACACCTGGGGGTCGATACTGAGCACGCCCAAGCCGGGCTGGGCCGGGACTTCCCTGGTGGCGCCGCTCGAGCGTTTCGGGTGTCCGGTCGCGCTCGACACCGACGTCAATGCCGCGGCGCTCGCCGAGGCGCGACTCGGCGCCGGACGGGATGCAAACTCGCTGACTTACGTCACGGTCGGGACCGGGATCGGCGGCGGTGTGATCGACCAGGGCCGCTCGATTCGCGGCCTGCTGCATCCGGAGATGGGGCACATCCGTGTGCGCCGTGATCCGCGTGATGCGCAATTTCGCGGCGTCTGTCCGTTTCACGGCGACTGTCTGGAGGGGCTGGCGAGCGGTCCGGCGATCGTGGCGCGCTGGGGGGCACCGATGAGTGCGCTGCCGGTCGGGCACGCCGGACCTGACATCATCGGCGGATATCTCGGGCAGCTCGCCGCCACGATCGCGCTGATGTACGCGAGCGAACGCATGGTGTTCGGCGGTGGCGTCATGAGCGGAGCCGATCTGCTGCCGCGCATCCGCACGGTTGCCGCCGAGCAGCTCGGCGGCTATCTGCCGATCGAGGCCCGGGCGGGTGGATTCGAACGCATGATCGTGGCTCCGGCGCTCGGTGGTCAGGCCGGGATCACCGGCGCCATGTTACTCGCCATGGGTTGAACGGGCGTTGCCAAAACGCCACTGCAATCGTCTGCGGACGAGATTGCAAACGTTTGTAGCTTGTGGTCTACTTTTGCCGCGCCCGCGTGTCACGCCGCGGTGCAGCAGGCGTCAGAACGTCATTAGGGGGGTCACGTGAAACATCTGAAGTCTCAACAGCAATCCCATTGCACCCGTGCGCTGGCCGCAGCCCCGCGCACGGTGCGTTTCATGAGCGTCGCCGCTGCCGTCTCGGTGGCACTCGGCACGGCACAACTCGCCACGGCGGCGCCGGCGCGACCGGCGGCAGATTCGGCGTCCGCGCAGAGCGCAAGCGGCGCATCGCCGATGATCGTTCCGCCGAGCAACATGCTGCAGCAGATCGTCGTGACCGCCTCGGTCCAGGCGCGCAACAACCTGGAGACGTCCGAACAGGTCACGACCATTCCGAGCAAGTTGATCGTGGCGATGGCGCCGCGCTCGGTCGCCGAGATGCTGCGGCTGATTCCCGGGGTCTCCGTCCAGGACCAGGCCGGCAGCGGCGGCAACGCGAATTTCACTGTGCGCGGTCTGCCGGTGACCACCGGCGGTGCGCCGTTCGTGCAGATCCAGGAGGACGGCCTGCCGCAGGTCCTCTTCGGCGACATGAATTTCGGCAACAACGACTACTGGACGCGCTTTGACGTCTCCGAGCAGATGCAGGCCACCGTAGGCGGTAGCGCTGCGACCCTTGCCGCCGGAGCCCCGGGGGCGGTCATCAACTTCATCAGTGCGACCGGCCGCCACAAGAGCGGTGAGTTCACCCTGTCGCAGGGTCTGGGGTTTGGCGAGACCAGGGCGACGTTCGCGGTCGGCGGTCCGATCAACAGCTCCTGGCGCTATCACCTCGACGGCTTCTACGTCCATGGCACGGGGCTGCGCGATCAAGGGTTCATTGGTGAGAACGGCTATCAGCTGAAGGGAAACGTCACGCACGACCTCGCCGGCCACAAGGGCTTCATCCGCCTGTATGCAAAACTGCTCAATGACCGCGAGGAGTACAACGCCGGCGGACCCGTGAGTGCCGTCGGCAGCGGCAATGCGCTCTCGAGCATCTCGGTCTACCCGGGATTCGATGTGCGCACCGGCACCACGGTCGGCATCTACAACCAGTCGATCACTTATCTCAGCAACGTCTCGGGACAATTTGCCCAGACGCCAAATGACGGTATTCACCCGCGCGTCGATTCCCTCGGCGCCGAGTTGTACTACCTGCCCGAGGGAAATCTCTCGGTCGATGACAAATTCCGCGTCAGCTGGATCAATGGCACGTTCGCCGCGCAATTCTTCGGCTTAGGAAACACGGCCTCCATTATTGGCAGCACGGTCAACGGCCAGACTGTCGGACAGGTCGTCTATGCGAACGGCCCGAATGCAGGCCAGGCCTACACCGGGATGCTGAACAACAATGCCCAGATCTACACCAACATGCATAACATGGGCAATGTGGTGAATGATCTGTCCCTGCAGGATCATTGGCGCACACCGTACGGGAAGATCAATGCCGGCGGTGGCCTGTTCTACATGTCACAGACCATCGATCAGAGCTGGCATCCCAATGCGCAGTTGCAGGCCTTGAGTGGTACCAATCCGCAGAATCTAGACCTCTTGAGCACAACCGGTCAGCTGCTGAGCAACAATGGAGTGATCGGGTACAATACCAACTGGGGCGCGAGCGTCGATCGGCTGTACAATATGAATGTCACCGATACGGCCCCGTACCTGGATTTGACCTGGAGCATCGATCACCTGCAACTGCAGGCAAGTGCCCGCCAGGACGACTATCGGGTCAGCGGCTGGGCCGAGAGTGCGAGTGCCGCAACCACTCATGTCGGGTACCTGACGGGTGGTGCATTCAGTGCCACGGGTGGGCTCGGCACGCCGCTGGTGTCTTACTCGACAATCGATCCGAATACCTACGAGCCGCTCGATTACGGTATCAGCTACCGGTCCTGGTCGGTTGGCGCGCTGTACATGCTGAATCATTCCACCAGCGTGTACGTGCGGGCAAGCCGTGGCGGTAAGCCGAATACCGATCGCAATATTCTCTCCGGCTACACCAATCCGAATGGCTCGCTCAATGCCTCGGGCGCTGGCAAGGCGCTCGACATCGTGCTGCAGCAAGAGGCGGGTATCAAGCACGAGGGGACGTTGCTCGGCGGCAGCTATGGCGTGACCCTGTCGTACTTCCACACGAGCTTCAGCGAATCGAGTTTCGATCTGACTCAGCCCGTGGCAACCCGGTATTTCAACGAGAAGTACTCGGCGAATGGCGGGGAGTTCGAGGCGACCTGGGCGGTGGGCGGATTCTCGCTCTATGCGCAGGCGACTTACCAGGAGCCAAAGGTCGACTCCAACGAGGTCGGACCGAGTCCGAGCCAGCTGACCAGTCTGGGTTCGGGGTTCCTGCCGCCGGGCATGTCCAAGGTCATGTGGGTGCTTGCCCCGACCTACCGCTGGCGTGCGCTCACCGGCGGACTGGTGTGGCAGGGCCAGAGTCAGCAGAATATCGGCGGACCGGTGCCGTTCTACTCTCCGTCGCAGGACTTCCTCGATGGGTTCGTCTCCTATGACATCAATCGTCATCTGTCCGTTGCCCTGCATGCCAATAATGTGTTCAACAGCCTCGGGGTGGGTGGTGGTGGCGCTGTGACCACCGGACCTGGCGTCATCGGGGTCAGTGCGGAGCCTGGACGGACGGTGCTCGCCAGCGTGACCATGAAGTTCTAGTCTGTACGGCGGGTGCGGACCGCGGCGGTTCGCACCCGCTCCTTCCCCGTGGGGCTGCAGGCGAGGGCGGACATGGCAGAGGCAAGCCGCAGGATTGAGCACATCGTCATCGTTGGCGGCGGATCAGCCGGCTGGATGAGCGCCGCGGCGCTCGCGCGTACGATCGAGCGGGACTGCACGATCACGCTCGTGGAGTCCGATGAGATCGGCATCATCGGGGTCGGCGAAGCGACCATTCCGCCGATCAAGCTGTTCAACGACATGCTCGGCATCGAGGAGAACGCATTCCTGCGCCGTACCCACGGAACGTTCAAGCTCGGTATCGAATTCGTGAATTGGGGGCGGGTGGGACAGCGCTACTTTCACCCCTTCGGCAGTTATGGTCGGCCCTTTGATCTGGTGCAAATCCAGCATCACTGGCAGCGAGCGCATCAGAAGGGGATGGCGGGTCCTCTCGACGAATACTGCATGGCGTGGGCGGCGGCTCGCGCGGGTCGGTTCGATCGGCCGTCCACGGATTCGCGCAACGTGCTCTCCACGTACCTGTACGCCTACCAGTTCGATGCTGCGCTCTATGCCCGGTTTCTGCGCGAATACGCCGAGGCGCGCGGGGTCAAGCGTATCGAAGGCAAAGTGGTGGGCATCGAACAGCATCCTGAGAGCGGCTTCGTACGCTGCGTCCGCTTGGAGGACGGCACCACGGTGAGCGGCGAGCTGTTCATCGACTGCTCCGGGATGCGCGCGCTCCTGATCGAAGGGACACTCGCGAGCGGCTTCGAGGACTGGTCGCGATGGCTGCCGTGCGATCGGGCACTGGCGGTCCCGTGCGAGCGCGCCGAGCTGACGCCCTACACCCGCTCCACGGCGCACACGGCCGGCTGGCAGTGGCGCATTCCGCTGCAGCATCGCACGGGCAACGGACATGTGTACGCTTCGCAGTTCACCAGCGACGCACAGGCGAGGGACGTACTGCTCGGGACGCTCGATGGGGCGCCGCTTGCCGAGCCGCGACTGATCCGGTTTACGCCCGGACGGCGCAAGGTGCATTGGAACAAGAACGTGATCGCCATCGGCCTCTCGAGCGGCTTTCTCGAGCCGCTGGAGTCGACCGCGATCCATTTGATTCAGGCGGGAATCTCCAAGCTCATCGCCTACTTCCCCGACCGGGATTTCGACCCTCTGGTGATTCGCGAATACAATCGGGTCGCGAGCGCCGAGGTCGAGCGCATCCGGGATTTCATCATCCTGCACTATCACCTGAACACACGCACCGACGGGGAGATGTGGCGGTACTGCGCGCAGATGCAAGTGCCCGAGACGCTGCAATACAAGATCGAGCATTTCCGCCGCTTCGGGCGGATCTTACCGAGCGAGATGGACATTTTCGGACCGACGAGCTGGCTCGCGGTGCACATCGGCCAACTCAACTGGCCCGAGCGTCACGATCCGCTGCTCGAATACCGCAATGTCGAAAGTGCACCATACCTCGAACAGCTGCGCCGCACTATGAAGTCGGCGGCGCTCGGCCTGCCGACCCATGAAGACTACATTGCGCGGCACTGCCGCAGTTAACGACTGACTGGGGGGATTCCATGGCGAAATTTCTGCCTCTGACGGCTCTGTGGCTGGCCGTATGGGTGCTCAGTGCGCCGCTGGGACTGGCGAGTGAGCCGATGCACTTCTACGCGCGACCGACGAACGGCCTGGCGTTGACGCCGCCGATGGGCTGGAACAGCTGGAACCATTTCGGCTGTCACGTGAATGCCGCGCTGATCGAGCGCGAGGCGCGTGCCATGGTGTCCTCGGGCATGAAGGCGGCAGGTTACCGCTACGTGGTCATCGATGACTGCTGGCAGGGCGCGCGCGGCCCGAACGGCAACATTCATGCCGATCGGAAGCGCTTCCCGCAAGGCATGAAGGCCGTGGTCGATGCCGTGCACGCGCTGGGGCTGAAGTTCGGGATCTACTCCGACGCCGGTGCCCAAACGTGTCAGGGCCGGCCGGGCAGTCGCGGCCATGAGTACCAGGACGCGCTCACCTATGCCCGCTGGGGTGTCGATTACCTCAAGTACGATTGGTGCAATACCGGCGGGGAGCGTCCGCGGACCGCGTACGCGACCATGGCCGATGCGTTGCGCGCCACCGGCCGG
>JAKBCE010000259.1 GCA_021808195.1 Pseudomonadota bacterium | reverse complement strand
CGGGCTTGTGCGCCAGGATCTCCTCGCGCGTCAGTCCCTGAATCTCGTGCGGAAAAACCAGCCACTGCGAGGTCGCGTGCACGAAGATGTCCGGCACCCGTGCGCTTTGGCGCCGCTCGGGCTTGTAATACACGGTCGCAATGCGGATCCTCTCGGGCAGGTTGCGCCGGCACCGGCGCTGCAGTTCCTCGATGACCGCCTCCAGGCTGCGGCCGGAGTCGTACACATCATCGACGAGCAACAGCTCGTCGGTCGCTTCGAGCCGAGAGACCAGATAGTCGAGCGCGTGCACCCGCACCGAGGTGTGTCGGGCGTCGACCCCGCTGTAGTGGGACGTGCGGATGGCGATATGGTCCACCTGGATGCCGTGGTACTCGAGCACCTCCTGAACCGTAATGCCGATCGGAGCGCCGCCACGCCACATCGCCACCAGGAACGTCGGGCGCATGCCGCTCGCCACGACCCGCCGGGCGAGCTCCATCGAGTCGCGCAGCAACTGATCGGCGGAAATGAACAGCTTGTCCATGGTGATGATTGTTCCACAAACACGTGCCTCGCGCCCGCGGCCGCTCAGGCCGCCTGCGTGCGACGAAACCGCGGTTGCGCAAAGCGCAGCCCCAGGTAATAGACGACGGTCACGGCGAACGCCGAACAGACCTGCCAGGGCATGATCTGCGCCAGTATCGGTGGCAGGCGCGGCGCCCTACCGCCGAGCACAACGCCCGCGAGCAGCATGGCGATGGCCCACGGCGCCGGCCAGACGAACCACTCCCGCAAGCGCCGCGGCGTCGCGTAGAACGACGAAATCGCATCGGCGTAGTAGCGGCCGTGAAACCAGTCGACGACCAGAATGAAGGTGAACGGAAACAGCAGCGAGCCCAGCGCCGAGAGAAACCCCTGAATGAACCCGAGGATGCCGAGGATCGCCAGCGCCGTGGCGAATGCGCCCAGAATGATCACCAGCATCGGCTGCAGCATGCGGTGTGCGGTTCGGCCCGAGGTATTGACCGCGAGCAGCGTGGTGACTGCCGGGTACAGATTCATCGCGTTGGTATGGGCAATGGCGAGAATCACGCCGATGGCCGAGACCTCCCCCCAGACCGGCAGATGCTTGCCGAGCAGCGCGATGTTCCATTGCCCCGTCATTCCCAGCGCGATCAGTCCGAGCGCCCCCATCACCACGACGGAGGTCATGACGCCCACGCCTGGCGCCAGCATGTACGCGGCGCGACGCAAAGGACGCTCATCGGCCGTCGACGGCGGACAGAAGCGGGTCACCGTCGGAAAAATGTAGGCCCACGACAGCAGACTGAAGCTCAGGATGAGATCGATGTCCTTTCCCCAGGCAATCGTGCCCACCTGGCGCGGCATGACGAAGGAATACCGGCCGAACAGATAATAGGCCAGCACCGCATAGCACAAGAGAAACACCAGAGCGGTGTAGTTGTAGAACTTCTCCAGCACGTCCATGCCGAAGAACACCAGGGCGATCTGCAGGCCCCCGAGCATCAGATACCACAACATGCCGTGCCCGGGAAACAACCTCGAGAGGATCTGTCCGCCCACGTCGGTGTTCAGTCCGAACCACCCGGCACCCACGATGGTGTACAGGATCGACAGCAGCGTCGCCCCGCCCATGCCGAAGGTCCGCCGCGCCATCACCATGGAGATGATCGGCACCTGCCGACCCATGTGCGCCAGCAACATCGAGGGCACTAGGCCAATGAGCAGGGCGAGCACGTTGATCCAGAGGAACTGCTCGAGGCCCATGCCCTTCAGGACCAGTCCGATGACCGGTGTCGTCGCGGACGCCGAGGCGAGACTCCAGATCACGAACAGAGAGGTGACGCGCATGTGCCGCGCCCGGTCGGGCACCGGAGCGATTCCGAGCGTTTCGACGGTGGGCGCGCCTGGCGCGGCCGGTTCGTTCGGGAGGCGGTTCATCGGGTCCTCGGCTGGGAGGTCACGAGACGGTCAGTCCGCGGAGCGCCTGCGCACCGTGCGGCGCACCGGGGCGGGCTGATGCGCCCCCGCCGCGCCGGACCGCAATGCCAGCGGATGAGCATGTCGCGAGTCGCCTGGGCCACACCATGATGCCCGTGCAAGGCGCCGGCGTAGCCACTCACGGGCTACGCAGCTGCGTGGCGACGAAGCCGCTCGGCAGCAATTGCGAGACCGTCCAGCGGCGCATCTCGCTGGTGCCGGCGCAGCAGTACACGGGCGTATCCCCTGATGCGAACTCAGCGATCACCTGTCGGCACGCACCGCAGGGTGAGAGCACCTCCGCTGCGCCGCTGGCGACGGCGATGGCCGAGATGCGCCGGGCGCCGGCGGCGATGGCCGCAAAGATCGCAGCACGCTCGGCACACATGCTCAGCCCAAAGGAAACATTCTCGACGTTCACACCCGTGAACAGGCGACCTCGTTCATCGCACACGGCCGCCGCCACGGGGAATCGCGAGTACGGCGCGTAGGCCCGCTCGAGACTCGCTCGTGCCCGCTGCATCAGCACATCCGCATCAGGGCCCATGCATCGCCCCCCGCCCGGGCAGAGCGCCCGCAGTCGCGAGACTCTGGATTACTGCCGCAATGCCGGCTCTCACTGTGTCTGCCCCCGTGTTGCCATCGATGAGGTGACAATGCACGTGACGAACGCGTCCTGTCTATCGTCTCCGACCGTCGGGTGCGGGGGTCTGACCCGCGCACCACGCCACAGAGTACCGGCACCGTGGCGCACGGTCGGCAGCTCGGGGGCGGGCGCCCGAAAGCCCCCGGGATGACGAATCACTACCGCCGCACAGGGCTCTCCCCGCTCTCCTGCTCCGACCCGCAGACGGCCCTCTTGCCAGTGAGCGACAGTGCACAGAACCCGCATTGCACACGGATCGTCTTGCCATAATCCGTGACGGCGTTCCCTCCAGCAGACGCACTCGCGCTTGACAATATCTGGCGTGAATGCGTACCCAGGCTTCCCACCATTGCGCTCCCCGGCGCCGATCACGCTCGCCCCTGCGGCCCGTGGCAGCGGACGCATCGCGGCGATGCGCCGCGCGATCGGTCAATCCGGTGGCCCGTCGCTGCGCGTAACCCTAATGCCGCGGTGGCTGCTCCTGCTGATTGCGGTGCTCGTGCTGTGGATGCCGGTCCCCGCGAGCGTGGCCCAGGAGGTGCACCGCCCCTCCGTTGCCTTCTTCTATGGCGAGCATCCCCCGGCGAACGTGCTGCGCGATTTCGACTGGGTGATCGTGCAGCCGGATGCGCAGACCCAGCCGAAAGCGCTCGCCGGTCCGCGCACGACGGTCTTCGCCTACGTCTCCCTCGGCGAGATCCCCCTGGACTCCCCGGCGGCGCAGACCCTGCCGGCGCACTGCCGCCTGGCGGAAAATCGCACCTGGAAGAGCTGGATCGTCAATCAGGCCAACCCCGCGTGCCGCGCCTACTACGTGCAGCACGTCTTCGCGCCGCTGAGCGCGCGTGGCTACCACAACTATTTCTTCGATACGCTCGACAGCTACCGCCTCGCTCTGAAGAGCGCCGCGCAGCGCGCGGCCTACCGGGCCGGGCTGGTGGCGCTCATCGAGTCCGTGCACCAGGGCGATCCCCAGGGCCGCTTCATCTTCAACCGCGGCTTCGCGCTGCTGCCGACCCTGAAGGGTCAGGGCGTGATCGCCGT
>JAKBCE010000258.1 GCA_021808195.1 Pseudomonadota bacterium | reverse complement strand
AAGTCTCGTATTGAGACCTCTTATGCGAGACTTCGCAACGGGCAGCGCGCTTGAGCCCGATCTGTGCTCGACCTCCCACCGCTGCGGCACCGCGGTGGCATCGCTGGCGGATGCGCCGCGGGATGTCGTCAGCCACATCGTCCAGGTCGACGTCTCGCAACTGGTGATCCTCTCGCAGATCCTCACCGCCGATCAGGTGCAACAGGGCAGCTACACCGCCACGCCGGCTCGAGTGTCATCGGGCTCTCCGGCAACGCCGTCGTGGGTACCGTAGTCGCCCGCAGCGGCAGCACCCTGACGCTGGCCAATGCGCTCGCCTTCCTGCCACCGGAGGCCGGCTCCCGCTCCGGTTGGGACAATGATCTGGCCTGCAGCCGCAGGTCACGGTGACCGTCGGCCCCGGCACCACGGTGGCCGAGCAGGGCCAGAGCGCCACGCTCATCGCCGCGGACCGGTCCATCGGGCGGCGGGTGCGCTTCACCGGCTCGCTTGCGGTGAATCTTGAGTCGCTCGGCAACGTGCAGGCAACGGAGCCGGATTTCACCGGCACTGGCGTCAGCGCGGCCACGGATGCCGGCGCGAGTGCCCAACAGGCGCAGATCCCGGCGAGCTTCGCGAGCACGGCGTTCACCGCCCGACTGCCGGTGCAGTTCACGGGCTTCGTCGCCCCGTTCGGCGCGGCGCCGCCGGACTTCTCGGCGACCGCGGTGATCTCCTTAGGCCAGGCCCGGGCCAAGCTGCAAGCGTTGTGGAGCGCCCCGGGCACCATGACCGCCTTTACCGCCCTCTCCTCCACGGAACTCGTCATCGGCCAGGCCGCCCTCGAGGCCGTGACGGTGCACACCATCGGCATCGCGGACACCGAAATCGATGCCTCGAGCCTCAGCGGCGGGGTGCCCTGGTCCCGGCCAGCACGAGCAGCGACTCGGGCATGAGCGGCTCCGATGATTGCGCTCAGGCGTATCTCATCGCGCACCACTCGAGCGAGACTGTCGACACGTTCGCGACCTTCAGCGACTTCACCACCGCGCTGAATGCCGACCTCGCCAACGCCTCGCTGATCGGTCTCGCCGCCGAGGGACTCCCCGGGCCAACGGCTCGATTACCGCGCAGCAAGTGTTCGTCGCGCTCGAGGACTGCTCCCTGGGCGCTCAGGCCCATCACACGCCGTTCATGGCACAGTCTGGCGGCCGGCGCTGCGCTTGAACGAT
This sequence comes from Pseudomonadota bacterium, assembly GCA_021808195.1. The sequence continues at coordinate 2,476 of JAKBCE010000258.1, read as the reverse complement.
TTCATCTCTAGCACCGGGTGGAGTGCAACAGGCTGGGATAACGACTGAGCGCACACGGATGTCGAAAGCCTTTACATATCTGGCCGATCCATTGGCCGGAAAAACCGTATGTAATTGATTTTTAGAAGTATTTTACTTTCGGCGTGAATCTTGCAGTTTCTCGTACGCACCCCTCCTACTAAAAAAAGGCGAGGCAAAGATGAAAACGAGAATTGCGCTTTTTGCGGCACTGGTCGCCGTGATGTCACTTCCGGCCCACGCCAGCATGGTGAACTACCAGGTCTCGTACTCCGGCAGCGGGGTCAGCGGCAACCTGCTTCTCACGACCAACGGCGTATTGAACGGCAGTGGCGCCTATACCATCACGGGCGTCACCGGCTTTCGCAACGGAGCGGCAGTCACCGGCCTGCTGCCGGCGGGTAGCAACCCGTCTAATCCGAGTTGCGGGGCGTCGCCGTGCTGGATCCTGATCAGCGACAATCTGCTATTCCCGACGGCGCCGAATCTCGACACCTACGGATTCACGTACACCATTGGCGGTGGCTACGGTGTCTCTGGTGGCGATGACATCAACCTCTATTATACCAATGGGTCGTATTACGACCTGACTCAAAGCGCCAACGCTGCGACCTGCGACGGTTTCTCAACGTGCAGCTACTTGGGCACGCCCGTCTCCGTGACGATGAACGAGGTGCCCGAGCCGGGAACTCTGGCCCTGCTGTCGATCGGCCTGGCCGGCTTTGCCCTGACGCTCGCGCGCCGCAAACGCCTCAGCTGAAGCCTTCTGCCCAGACGAGTAGCGACGCCCCCGAAACGGGGGCGTCGTTGCTTCTGCGATCCGCCGGCGCTCGACTTGCCGCAATCGCTGAAGCGGCACCGGTCGTGCTCCATTGGATCGGCGACGGATCAACCTGTAACAGTCCTCGACGTGTCGGTGAACCGGGTGATTCCGGGTTCGACGCGGCCGCTGTGGCCTCCCCGGTCGCTCGGGCTCCTCGGATTGCGCATGCCGACTTCACATGCCGACTTCGATGCGAAGCCCATCTGATCATTTCCATTGCCTTTTCCCGCATCGGGAAGTAGCCGCCGCGACCGCGGCCCGCCCTCTGCAGCGCCCGGCATAACCCGGGACGAATTCGCGCTACCGAGCGCCTGGCTGACTCATTATCGACGTCAATGAGTCTTATCCGTCGCATCATCCCGGGTGCTTGCCGTGGACTTCGCAATCCGCCGCCCGGGTCGATCCGCGCGGGCTTAAGCGCTCGCGCCGCTGCGGCATCCCGAGCTCAACCCGATCCGACGTGCCTCGGTGTTCCGCAATGATTGGGTCCCCGGCGGCGGTGGCCGTCGGCCGCAGGCAAACGGCCTCGTGCGTCGGATCGATCGAGCACCGACCTACTGCGGCCCGGGGTCGGCAGGAGCAACCGCCAGGGCACAACTGTAGGACACCGAGGGGTTCACCCCCTTGAAGGCCGAGCACAAATAGGTCCTGCCGGCGCAGGTGGCCTGCCAGGTGCCGTTGCCGTTGAGCTGCATGTCCATCTGGGCGATGTGATTGGCGGCAGGCACGCAACCGGTGTGCCCGGCGCTCACCATCTGCAGCGCCTGGGTGGTCGCGGATGGCTCCCCCGTAGCTGCCGTCACCGTGTCCGGTGCAGCGACCTCGGGGGCGCAACTGTACGAATCAGACGGGTTCACGCCCTGAAACGCCGAGCACAGATAGGTCCTGCCGGCGCAGGTGGCTTGCCACGTCCCGCTACCGTTGAGCTGCATGTCCACCTGGGCGATGTGATTGGCGGTGGGCGCACAGCCGGTGCGCCCGGCGCTGATCACCTGCAGCGCCGCAGTCAGACCTATCGCGCCGGCCGTCTGAGTGTCCACCGCGCAGGCCGTCGCCCAAAGCGGCACGAGGACCGCAAGCAGCATGAGCTTCACGGGATTCATGTGCATCTGACCTCCCCCCATCGTGCGCGAGGGTGCTTGCCACCCACCTGTGAGGACTTCCCGTGTCGCATCGCTCTCTCTGTCCATACGTGCCGCCGTCATTACCCCGGCGGAGCATCAGGTTGCGCTCGTCGCTCGCTTCCCCTGATATGCCAGCCTTCCCCGAGTTTGCGTCCCGGTCGGCCTCCGCACCACTATTTTCGGAGTCTGCCCAACGTTCACTGCTCGTTGCGGCCCGCATGGTCGCCAGGCCACCCAAGGTGGCCCTCTACACCGAAGGCTTTGATCGCTTCGTCACCTCCACGACCACTCCGATTACTACCGGCTGGGGCGACAGTTGCCGGGTGGGTCTTTCTCCCACGGAGAGAGCGCGGCAAGAAGCGGCTCCGACCGCTGGGTGGTCGCGGCGCTGCGGGCGCTGATCCGGGATGGGCCGCGGAGCATGACCCCTGCCAGCGTGCCTCAGCGCGGTACGGTCAGCACCGCGAGCACCAGGCCGACCGCCGCGGTCGCAAACAACCCGAGCGCGGCA
>JAKBCE010000257.1 GCA_021808195.1 Pseudomonadota bacterium | reverse complement strand
GCCGCTGTCTCGAGGAGGTTCTCCTGATCAATGAGCGGCTGATGGCGCAGCTCGACGTCGAGCGCTTCTTTTACTCCGTGCGGCCCTACTACAAGCCCTATCGGGTCGGGCGCCAGGAGTACCGTGGGGCCAACGCCGGGGATTTCTCCGGCATCAACGAACTCGACTTGCTGCTCGGGGTGTGCCGCGCCAACGATCCGTATTACGCGCAACTCCTCGTGGACAAGATGTTGTTCATGCCGCCGGGCGATCAGGCGCGGCTGCGCGAATGCATGACGTACCAGAGTCTGCTCGATGAGTTGCTCGAACTGCTGCCCGAGTACCGGTACGCAGACTGGTTCCAGCGCAACGCACGCGCCTATCTCGAACTATGCGAGCTGTTCGCGCGGTACGCAGCGCAGCATCACGACGGATTGGTTCGACGATTCATTACGGAGCCCGCCGCGCGGCTCGGTCCGCAAGGGCTCGAGGACGTCACAGCCAGCGGTCCACCGCTGCCGGTGCTCCTGCGCGCGCTCGAGGTATTACGCGATCTGCGCTGCGCGGCCGAGCGCAGCGATATCGTCACGCGTCATGAGGATCTCGAACGGCTGCGCGCCGCGGTGGTCGGTTGAGGCGTCGGGCGAAGATGTGCGCCGCGCTGCAAGGGTTGCAGTGCCTTCGCGTGACGCCTCGGCATGGTGTGCGCAGATCCTTGGCGAGGGCCGCACGCCGCCCCGCCGGACAACAACCTGTGTGTCAGTCTCCAATTCCACGATTCGATACAGGATGTCGAACGGCGTGTCATTGCGCTGGCGAGGTGTCGTCAGAGGCATCTGCCCACTGGATGGGCGCTCACTCTGCCGCCGCCGGGTGGTGGTTCCGCGGGGACAATCGCGTGCGCAACAAGGCAGCGGTGTTGTCCGGCGCGGCGGGCGCCCCTTACAATCTTGCGCTTCGCGTAGCGCCGGGGGCGTGCGGCCCCTGGGCCTGCGCGGTGGCGCGCGTCTCAGGAGGCGGATCTCAGTATCCGAACACAGAATGGTCACCGCGATAATACTCATGAACGTCGAACCGTCGCACACCGTCGAGGTCGCGCAGACGCTGAGCGAGATGAATGGGGTCTCCGAGGTCTACTCGGTCGCCGGGCATTTCGACCTGGTGGCCGTTGTTCGCGTCCGGGAAAACGAGATGCTGGCCGACCTCGTCGCGCAACGCATCCGCACCGTCTCGGGCGTAACGCGAACCGAGACGCTCATCGCCTTCCGCGCCTTCTCGCGGCACGACCTCGAGAGCCTGTTCAGTCTCGATTGAATCCGGCCCCGGGGCGCTCAGGACCCGGCACGTTCTGCCGCGACTACCCGGTTGCGGCCGGCGTCCTTGGCGCGGTACAGCGCGACATCCGCGTCCTGGATGAGCAGCTCTGCGGTGCAGCGCGGGTGCGCCGCTGACCGGGTGACCACACCGATGCTGATGGTCAGGTCGCGATGGTCCCAGCGGGCAGCCTGAACGTCGGCGCGGATACGTTCGGCGAGCGCGCGGGCCCCGTCACCATCCGTCGCCGGCAGTATGACCACGAACTCCTCCCCGCCGTAGCGTGCGACGATGTCCGACTCCCGCGCCGCAGCGCGGATCACTTGCGCCAATTGGCGCAGCGCCTCATCACCGACCTGATGACCGAAGTGATCGTTGTACGATTTGAAATAATCGGCGTCGATGAGCAGCAGCGAGAGCGGTTCACCCGAGCGCTGACTGCGAGCGACTGCATGGTTCAGCTGCTGGGTGAGCGCGAGACGATTGTAAAGGCCGGTGAGCGGATCGGTGATCGCCTGGGCATGCAGCTGCATGTTCAACCGGCGCAGCCGGCTCTGGTATTCCTCGAGTTCGTTCTGGTAAGTCCGGGCTGACTCGAGCGCCGCCTCCAATGCCCGGTGCATCGAGCGCAGCTTAAGCTGCGCGGCGGCCTGCCGGGCGAGCGCCTGCAGCGCCGCGCGCTGGCGCGATTGGAGTCGCCGCGGCCGGTGATCGAGCACGCACAGCGTGCCGAGTGCATGGCCTTCGTCGGTGACGAGCGGGGCGCCGGCATAGAAGCGGATGCGTGGGCCGTCGAGTACCAGGGGATTGGCGGCGAAGCGCTCGTCCGCTGCGGTGTCCGGCACTTCCATGATTTCACCGGGAACCAGAATGGCATGGGCGCAGAATGACAGTTCGCGCGCCGTCTGCTGCAGCTCCGTGCCGTAATGCGACTTGAACCACTGGCGGTCCGCGTCGATCAGACTGACGAGCGCCATTGGCGTATCGCAGAGCGTCGCCGCGAGCAGTGTCAGGTCATCGAACGCCTGCTCTGGGACGGAGTCGAGGATGGCGAGGATGCGCAGTGCCTCGAGACGTTCCCTCTCGTTGTCCGGGGCCGTCGCGCTCTTCATCCGCTCGTGGCCGCTTTACGCATGAGGTGCTCCTCTTGCAGGTCGCCCTCAGAATGCTAGCAAAGACCTCGGTCTGTGCGACAGTGTTGTCGCAAGCCGACGACTTGAGCGTTGACTTGCGGGTTGTATTGCGCTGGCTCGCGCCCGTGGGTTTCCATGACCCCGCTGCTCGCACGATCCGCTCTGTCCCAGGTGCCCGACACGCGGGGCAGCACGCGGCCGTGCCGGAAGCGTTGGTCGGACAGGTCGAGCCGGATCCGGACCGTTTCGTGCAGCAGGTCAATCGTCATTCGACGCAAGCAGCATCCCGCCCCAGTTCGGTCGGCGCAGCCGGGTGCTGGTGGCGGCGCTCTCCACGACCGCGAGCCCGGCATGGGCGCGCAGCTTCGATTCGAGGGAGGCGGCGCTTGCCGGCCGGCCGAACAGATAGCCCTGGTATTGATCGCAGCCGAGCGCGGCCAGACGGGCCAGCTGCAGCGGTGTCTCGACTCCCTCGGCGATGACCTTCATGTGCAAGCTGTGCGCCAACGAGATGATGGCGTGCACGATCAGACCGGTCTGGGGATCGTCGTTCATCTCGCGCACGAAGCTGGCATCGATCTTGAGCCGGTCGATCGGGAAGCGCCGCAGATAACTCATGTTCGAATAGCCGGTGCCGAAATCATCGACCGATACCAGCACGCCCATGCGGCTGAGCTGCTCGAGGATGGCCACCGAGGACTGTGCGTCGGTCATGACCGCGCTCTCGGTGATCTCCAGCTCGAGGAGCATCGGCGGCAGCTGCTGCGCATCGAGCGCCGCGGCGATGGTGTGCAGCAGGCCACTTTCACGAAATTGCAGCGCGGAGAGGTTGACGGCCACGCGCAGCGGTAGACCCGCGTTCTGCCACCGGCGCGCCTGGCGACAGGCTTCCTGCAGCACCCAGGCGCCGATCGGCAGGATGAGGCCGGTTTCCTCGGCAATCGGGATGAATGTGAGGGGCGGGATGTACCCGCGTTCGGGGTGGTGCCAGCGCAGCAGGGCCTCGACGCTGCTGACGCGTCCGCTTACAACGTCGACCCGCGGCTGGTAGTGCAGCTCGAACTGTCCGCGCTCCAGGGCTCGGTGCAGGTCGCTCTCCAGGCGCAGCCGTTCCTGCGTGAAACCGTTCATGTCTGCGGCGAAACACTGCCAGGTCCGCCCGCCGCGCCGCTTCGCGCTGTACATGGCTTCGTCGGCGTGGGCGAGCAGGGTCTCCTGCGCGTCGGCGTCGCCCGGGTGCAGACTGATGCCGATGCTGGTGG
>JAKBCE010000256.1 GCA_021808195.1 Pseudomonadota bacterium | reverse complement strand
ACTGATCACCTGCGCCCGCTGGGTGCTGCACCGCAGCCCGGCGTACACGCGCACCGTGTGCCTGGAGTTCTTCGGCCAGGCCCGCGATGCCGTCCCGTCCATCGTCGAGATCAAGCAGTACCTCGAGCGCTTGGCGCCGCGCGGCGTGCAGCTGGCCGGCCTCGAGCACCTCGATGAGCGGTATCTGCGCGCCGTGGACTACACGACCAAGTCCAAGCGCGGCGCATTCCCGAAGATGGCCCTGTTCGGCGACATCGTCGGCGACGATGAGTCCGAGGTGGCCGCCGCCGCTTCGGCAGTGGTTCGCCTCGCCAATGCGCGCACCGGCGAAGGCTTCATCGCAGTCAGCGCCGAGTCGCGCCGCACGTTCTGGCTCGACCGCTCACGCACTGCGGCGATCGCACGTCACACCAACGCCTTCAAGATCAACGAAGACGTGGTGCTGCCACTTGAGCGCATGGGTGAGTACACCGACGAAATCGAACGGATCAACATCGAGTTCTCGATCGCCAACAAGCTGGCACTGACCGAGGCGCTCGAGCGGCTGTTCGAGACGAAGCTCCCGCTCGCGCGCAGCGACGACCCGGAGGTCGCCAACCTGCCGTACGAGGAAGTGATCGGCGAGCGTATCGAGCAGACCCGCCGGCTGCTCGCCCTGACGCGCAAGCGCTGGCAATGGCTCCTGGCGCACATCGACGTCCCGCTCGTCGATGCGATCGAGGACCTGGCGCATCTGGGCACCGACGTGCCACCGGAGCAGCTGCACGCGTGTGCGGCGCGGGCGCCGGGGGTCCGGGTCTTCGAAGCGCTGCAGGACCGTACGATCCGCATCTCCTGGAAACGCGAGCTGCGCGCCCCCCTGCGGCAGATCTTCGGCGGCAGCGTATTCGCCCCGGTCATCAAGGCCTGCGAGGAGACGCACAAGCGGATCCTGCGCGGGCGCGTGTTCGTAGCCCTGCACATGCACGCTGGTGACGGCAACGTGCACACGAACATACCGGTCAATTCGGATGATTACGAGATGCTGCGCTCGGCCACTGCGGCCGTCACGCGCATCATGGGCATCGCGCGGCGGCTCGACGGGGTGATCTCCGGCGAGCACGGCATCGGCATCACCAAGCTCGAGTTCCTGCACGAGGAGGAGACCCGGGAATTCCGCGACTACAAGCAGCGCATCGATCCTGAGGGGCGCTTCAACCGCGGCAAGTTGTTGCCGGGTGCGGATCTGTCGAACGCCTACACGCCGAGCTTCAACCTGCTCGGGCACGAATCGCTGATCATGCAGCAGTCGGCGATCGGCACGATCGCCGATTCAATCAAGGACTGTCTGCGCTGCGGCAAGTGCAAACCGGTGTGCGCCACGCACGTGCCGCGCGCGAACCTGCTGTACAGCCCGCGCAACAAGATTCTCGCCACCTCGCTGCTGATCGAGGCCTTCCTCTACGAGGAGCAGACCCGCCGCGGCGTCAGCCTGCGTCATTGGGACGAATTCGCCGACGTCGGCGACCATTGCACGGTGTGTCACAAGTGCGTGACGCCCTGCCCGGTCGACATCGATTTCGGCGACGTGTCGATGGCCATGCGCGACCTGCTGCGCCGCATGGGCAAGCGGCGTTTCAACCCCGGCACGGCCGCCTCGATGTTCTTCCTGAACGCCACCTCCCCGGAGACCATCCGCCTGACGCGCAAGGCGATGATCGGCTGGGGATACCAGGCGCAGCGGCTCGGAAACCGGCTGTTGAAGGGCCTGGCACGCGCCCAGACCCAGCATCCGCCGGCCACCACCGGCCGGCCCGCGCTACGCGAGCAGGTGGTGCATTTCGTCAACAAGAAAATGCCGGGCGGGCTGCCGAAGAAGACCGCCCGGGCGCTGCTCGACATCGAGAATGCCGCCTACGTGCCGGTGATCCGCGACCCGGCGCTCACCTCGAGCGACACCGAGGCGGTGTTCTACTTCCCGGGCTGCGGATCGGAACGGCTGTTCTCACAAGTCGGACTCGCCACGCAGGCGATGCTCTGGCACGTCGGCGTGCAGACCGTGCTGCCGCCAGGATACCTCTGCTGCGGCTACCCGCAGCGCGGTGCCGGGCAATTCGACAAGGCGGAGAAGATCACCACGGACAATCGGGTGCTGTTCCACCGCGTGGCCAACACGCTCAACTACCTCGATATCCGCACCGTCGTGGTCAGCTGTGGGACGTGCTACGACCAGCTGCAAAGCTACAAGTTCGAGGAGATCTTTCCCGGCTCTCGCATCATCGACATCCACGAATATCTGATGGAGAAAGGCGTGCAGCTCGAGGGCGTCACCGGCACGCGCTACATGTATCACGACCCCTGCCACTCGCCGATCAAGCAGCACGACCCCCTGAAGGTCGTCAACGCCCTGATGAACGAGTCGCGCAACGGAAGGATCGACAAGAACGATCGGTGCTGCGGGGAGTCCGGAACCCTCGCCATCACCCGGCCCGACGTGTCGACGCAGGTGCGGTTTCGCAAGGAGGAGGAGGTGCGCAGCGGTGCCGCGCAACTGCGGGCAGCCGGCGCCGAACGCATCAAGATCCTCACCTCCTGCCCGTCCTGCCTGCAAGGACTGAAGCGGTACAACGAGGATGCCGATCTCGACGCAGACTACATCGTCGTCGAGATCGCCAAGCACATCCTCGGGGAGAACTGGATGGCGGAGTATGTGGCTCGCGCCAATAGCGGCGGCATCGAGCGAGTCCTGGTGTGAGGGTGCCCACGGGCCCTCAGGCCGTCGGCGCCTGGACACTCACCGGCACGGTGTAGCGCCCAAGCCGGCGCGAGGCGGGAACTGTCAGATCTGCACGGGCCGCGACCTCCTCGCCAGAGCCGCCGGAGAGGCCCGATCCGCTGCCGCGATAAGCGTCATGACGCATCGGGTCAGACGTGCAGATGCCTTCGGGTGTGCGCGAAGAGCCGACCCGAGAGCCACGCCATCATCAGCGTCCAGTAACCGAGTCCAATGCCGAGCCGCACCGGAATCGAGATCTGCGGCCGTGGCGAGACGAACCCCTCGATCAGGCCGGATCCGAGCAGCAGCAGCGCACAGGCGAGCAGGAGCGGGCCGAGCTCACCGGCGCGCCGCCGCAGCGCCTCGCCGCGGCTGAACTCGCCGGGCCGGATGAGTGCCTCGCCGAGCGCAGTGCCGGCCGCAGCCGCCAGACACATCACCGAGAGCTCCACCGGGCCGTGCGCGAGCGTGAATTTGAGCAGGCCTAGCCCAAGTCCATGCTGGTGCGTGAAGGCGAGCAGTCCGCCGAGCATCAGGCCATTGAAGGCGATCATGTAGAACGCCCCCAGTCCAAACAGTGTGCCGAAGCAGAAGGCCCCGAGCGTGACCATGACGTTGTTGGAGAAGATCCGTGCCGAGAGCAGTGCGGGGGGCCCGAGCGTGAGGATCTGATAGGTCCACAGATGCCCGTGTTCGACCCCGTCGATCATTTGAGGACTGGCAATCAGACTGACGAGTTCCGGATGGCGGCTCACCAGCCACCACCCGGCTAACGTGCTGACAGCGAGCAGCATCGCGAGCCACAGGGCCGTGACCCGCACGGCCGCTGCTGCAGCCGGCACGTCCTCGCGCAACATCCGCATCCATCCGGCACGGCCGAAGCGCGCCGGCCGATTCACCGCGGTATGCAACTGCGCGCACGTTCGTTCCAGCGCAGCCGCCGCCAGACTCCCCG
>JAKBCE010000255.1 GCA_021808195.1 Pseudomonadota bacterium | reverse complement strand
AAAGATCCCGCCGCACGTATTCGGTAAGCTCCGTACGAAAATCGCTGACGCACCGGGCCAGCGCGATCAGCACCTGATCGTGCCGAAGCACTGTGAGCGCCGAGTCGAGGACTCCGCAGATCGAATATAGACTTTCGACGCCGAGCCGGATCTCCCTGCCATCAATCACACGACGATCGAAGCGGGGAATGAGCAGTGCGCCGTCGGCGAATTCGGGGAGAGGCGAGGTCACCCGAAGACCGACCATCGCCGCGACGCGCTGATAGGCGGCCTCGTGCCTCAGAATATCCGTCGCGCGCGAACCGGATTCGGACACCGGGAACTTCAGGAGCGCGTGCCTGCCAATCCCAAACGGAATTTCGCCGCTGTCCGGATGCCACCGGCCATGCTCGTCTTCGACCACCCAGAATTTTGGAGCATCGCCCTGCGTGTCGGTTGCTCCGGCAACGGCTGCGCCGCACTCCACCGCGTAGTCGACGAAGGCGTCACCACGTTCGATCATCTCTTTCAATGCGAATCCAGAGTGACGCTCCGACTGTCGCTGCCGCAGCGGATGAACTCTGAGATTTCCTACGGGATTGACAGCGCCGCGCTCGAGCAGCTCCCAGGCTGAAATGGGGGTGACAGCCGTGCGCTCGATTCGGCGCCGCGCAGCCCCCTGCGGCAATAAGTCGATGAGGAACGACGGCCAATGCGGGAGAGTGCGAATCCCCAGATCCACCGGCGCACGCACCGTGAGCGCGCGATAGTCCTGGGCATCGAGGTGCTCGACCGCATAGTCGGTCTCGTATTGAAGCCGGACCGATCCCCGCGGCGTCGAATCGGGAGTGGTCTGCAGAACGGCCGCGCATGCGTGCCAGACTCCGTCGAGGTGAATATCGATCTCCATAATAAGCAGTATATTGCAGTTTATATCTCTGCATACGCCTTATTTAGCGCTATAATACATTTTATTGGCATCAACACGACCCAGCACGTCCCGGCCCGGCTCAGGATTCTTGCTACGTTACTGAACACGCTTCACGTCCCCTGAACTGACCCACCCGCTTGCGGGGCAGGCGGAGCCGTCGCCGCAGCCTTAAACGGCGCTATCGAAGGCCTCGGACGCGCACTCGCGATCGAGTTCGCGCCGGCTCGCGTGAACATGATCTTGCCCTGCTGGACTGACACTCCGATATGGAATCTCATGACCAGCATGAGCTCGGCGAACCAACAGGGAGAGTCTCCGAGCAGCTTCTGTCCGGCCTTCGCCCGCGCAGACCGCACCGCCGCTTGGCGATCGCGCGGACCGAAGACGATATAGAGCTCGAGCGCGGAAAGGACCGGAAACACGGTCAACGTCCGTGATGGACATCAGGCCACGTCCATCATCGAAGGTGATCAACATCCCGTCGCCGTCCGTCAGATTAGGAAGGCCGTGCTGATCGCTATCGCACCGTCAGACCGGCCCGCACTCACCGCGCGCATGAAGGGTGTCGTACATCGCATCGGGCGCGAGATCCAGCTCGCCCGGCCCAGTCGCTGCGCCGTACTCGACGTGGACTGGGTTGAACAACGCACCGTCCGGCACAACGGCGATGCCCGCTTGGGACGGCGTGACAGGATTACGCAGAGCGACGAGCCCTTTCAGGCCATCCATGAACTCGACGGTGAGCCGGTATCTTGGCAGCGGAGCGCTGGCCCGGACCCGCCGCGTAACCGCCGGGCGGGCATTGGATCCGCTGCCGTAGCGACAGCAATCACACGCTTGAGCGCTCACCGTTGGCGCCGGTGGTAAGGCTGGGCCAGAAGGCGACTCGGGCTGAACGCTTGAGACCACCGGATACATTGTCCGCTGTTACTGCCGTCCGCCACGCCGATAAGCCATCGCTATTTTCGCCCCCCTCGCCGGCACCGCCACGGCGCGAGACGCGTCATCTTGCGGTGAGTGCGTCACAAGACAATGACGACAGGTCCGAATCCTGACCTCCACCAAAGCGCAAGTACTTAGGGCGATCGGCGCTGCAGAAATACGGCATAATCGGCAGCGGAAGGCTGTGGCCGCATAGATCTGGTTGGAGCACGGTCCTCGTGACACCGAGTGATTTCTCATGAGCATGTCATTGCGCGATCAGTTGCTGCAGGCGGGCTTGGTCAATCAAAGGCAAGCCAAGGCCACCGAACGGCAGCTGCGACAGCAACAACGGGAACGACAGCAGCTCCCGAAGGAAAGACGCGCGACGCCGTCCGACGCGGCATTAGCTTCGCAGCGGTCGCAGCTCGCCAAAACAGCCCGCGATCAGGAACTGAATCGTCAACAAAAGGAACAGGCGGACAAAAGAGCCCGCCTCGCGCAGATCGAGCAACTGATCCAACAGAACTGCTTGCCGCGACCTCAGACTGATGAGCGATACAATTTTGTCGACGGCAAGAGGATACGGAGCATCCCCGCAGATCGCATCGTGCGCGAGCGGCTGAGCCGTGGCGAAATCGCGATCGTGCGGGGCAACGGCGCCTATGAGCTCGTGCCCGCAGAGATTGCGGCTCGGGTTCGCGAGCGCGATGAGCGCGCGGTGATCAGCTGCGCCGTCGCCCACGACGCAACTCCCCCCGATGACGTGCCAGACGACCTGCTGTGGTGAGATTCGCAGTCTCGCGCCGCACGCGGTCGCTAAATGGTATTCGCTGTCCCTGCTAATCGGTTCAAATCCTCTCACCCCGAGCAAACCAGGAAGGCCTGTCGAGCGTTTTGCGGCGCTGCCTGGACACGGTCAATACTCAAAGCCCCAGGCGAGCCACGAACTCAACCCGGCTCGCACGCATCCACTCACAGGCCGGGAGCCCCTCGCCCCCTGGGCCCCAACCTCCCCAGCGGCATGTCGATGAAGATCGAGCAAGCGAGGGAGGGCACGCGGATCTTCCTTGGCGGCAGCATCGAGTGCCCTCAGCTCGCATACGACCGTCTCGCTCGGTCTGGTGCCTCCGGCTTATACCCTTTTCCTTCAGCCGCCGGACACTTCGGCGGCATTCGCAGACGCCTCAATTCGCGACTCGTACGCCGCTTTGCGGGGCACGATCATTGCGGCGCGGCGGCCGCACGGAGGATCACCCTTGGCGTTGGCCAATGGGGATCAGCTCGCCAATCAGCCCCGGCACAGTGTGCCCAGCATTGACAATCGGGCGCGATTGCCTGCGCCCTTATCCCGAGCACACCGGACCGACTCTGTCTCTCGTGCACCGTTGCCGGAGGTGCCCGGTGGCGAGATCGACCAGCGCCTGTTCACAAAAAAACGCGCTTCTCGACAGGCCTGCGTCCTTGCGCAGCGCGGCACGAACCGCTCGGGAGCCACGGCACTCGCCAAGCGGTTGGCGCAGCGGCACGGAGCCGACCAGGCGGCCTGTGCCGCACGACAGTCGCTCGGCCGTCCGCGAGCCGGCACGCTCATCCAGGCACCCCTAGCCGAGTGCGCTCGGCGCAGAGCCGGAACGAGAACTCGGACTCAGCCACAGCGTGTGTCACACCCAAACACTCGCCTTCACAAGATGATATACTGCGCTAGTCAGACCTCTTGGTGCGCACCGTGTGCGCACCCCCACCCAAGCAAAACACCAGCTTCGCGGGCCGCAACGACCGCGCCCACGGAGATCATGAAAGTCCCTAGAGAATTGCAACCGTTGATCGATGACGGCGTCATCGATGAAGTGGTCCGCTCACTCAAGAGCGGCAAGGAAGCAA
>JAKBCE010000254.1 GCA_021808195.1 Pseudomonadota bacterium | reverse complement strand
TCGCGTTCTGCTCGGCGATCGCCGCCTCGAGCGAATCGACCGGGATCAGGTACAGGATCGGCGCGAAGGTCTCGTTCTGCACGACCGGCCAATCGTTGCGCGCGCGGATCAGCGTCGGCTCGACGAAATGGCCGGGCCGATCGAGCACGTTGCCGCCGGCGAGCACCTCGCCGCCGGCCGCGCGGGCGGCCTCGACCGCCGCCTGGAAGCGCTCGCGGGCCGCAGCGTCGATCAGCGGACCCATGAGTGTCGCCGGATCGAGCGGATCACCGATGCGCACCTGGCGGTATGCATTCACCAGACGCCGCTGCAGTTCCCCGATGATTGAGCGGTGCGCGAACACTCGCCGCGTCGTGGTGCAGCGCTGGCCGGCGGTGCCGACCGCGCCGAACACGATGGCGGGCACGGCGAGCTCGAGGCTCGCCGACTCATCGACGATGATCGCGTTGTTGCCACCGAGCTCGAGGAGACTCTTGCCGAGCCGGGCCGCCACGCGCTCTCCGACCTTGCGCCCGACCGCCGTGGAGCCGGTGAAGGAGACGAGCGCGACGCGCCGATCGTCGACGAAACGCGTGGCGAGCTCGTTGCCGGCATCGATGAACAGCTGGAACACCGCCGGCAGCCCGTGTTGGCTCAGCACCCGGTTGACGAGCTTCTGCACCGCGATGGCGGTGAGCGGTGTCTTCGGCGAGGGCTTCCAGACCGACACGTTGCCGCAGATCGCTGCCAGACACGCGTTCCACGCCCAGACGGCCACCGGGAAGTTGAACGCCGAGATGATGCCGATCACGCCGAGTGGGTGCCACTGCTCGTACATGCGGTGCCCCGGGCGCTCCGAATGCATGGTGAGCCCGTAGAGCATGCGCGACTGGCCGACGGCGAAGTCGGCGATGTCGATCATCTCCTGCACCTCGCCAAGCCCCTCGGCGAGGATCTTGCCGTTCTCGAGCGACACGAGCGCACCGAGGTCCTCTTTGGCCGCACGCAGAGCTTCTCCGAGCAGCCGCACGGCCTCGCCGCGCTTCGGTGCCGGAACGTTGCGCCACTCGGCGGCGGTGGCCACCGCCGAGCGCATCACGGCTTCGTAGTCGGCCGCATCGGCACTGCGCACCGTGGCGAGCGGGGCGCCGGTGGCAGGGTTGTGAACGGTGAGCAGCGCGCCGCCGCCGCGCCACTCCCCTGAGCCCGCGCAGGCCCCCAGGTTCTCACCGGCGAGCTCAAGCCGCGCCAGCAGCGCCGGGATGTTGATCGAGGTCCCCATGACTCAGGCCGCCTTGTGCGGGCCGTGCTTACGCTGGTGGCCGACTTTGCCCGAGACGATCACCTCGCTCGAGAGATCCTTGGTGCCGCCCGGAGCGTAGTACTGACCGAAGCGGTTGGCGAGCACTTCCGGCAGGCGGAACTGTTCCTGGGCGACGAAGCCACTGAAGCGCTCCGGCCGCCCGAGCACCAGATCGACTACGGCGGTGATGCCGGCAGCGGTGGTGACCTGGATGGCCGACCACAAGCGCCCGGCAATCAGCTGCGGGTAGATCTTGTTGACGTAGTTTTCCTCACGCAGCTGACCATCCTGCATGCCGGTGACTGCCACATAGACGATGATCACGTCCTGCAGCGTCTGCGGTACGGCGTTCTCCAAGATGTGCTTGAGGGTACCGCGATCCTGATTGAGCTTCAGGTCGTTCATCAGCAGGCGCATCTGCTCGCAGTGCCCGGGGTAGCGGATGGTCTTGTAGTTCATCGACTCGACCGATGCGCCGTGGGTCTCGGCGAGCGAGCCGAGGCCACCGGAGGTGTTGAATGCCTCGTACAGCGTGCCGTCGATTTCAATTTCCTCCAGGCCCTCAAGTGGCGCCACTTCGACGCTGCGGCCGTCGACGATCGCCTGGCAGGGGTTGCCGTACTCGTTGATCAGTCCCTCGGTGGACCAGGTGAGGGAGTACTTCAGCACGTTGTTCGGATGCTGCGGCAACGCCCCGACCCGCAGCTTCACCGCGCGCAGCGACTGGAAGTGCGTGATGAGCTCGGCGGCGGCGATGCTGATGAAGCCCGGTGCGAGCCCGCACTGCGGGACGAACGCCTTGTCCGAGCCACTTGCGATGGCGCGCACCGCACGAGTGACGGCGACGTCCTCGGTGAGGTCGAAGTAATGGATGTTCGCATGCCGTGCGGCCTCGGCCACCGTGACGTTGCAGTGAAACGGCAGGCTCGAGATCACCGCATCGACCGGGTGGGCGGCGAGGTGCCGGTCGAGCGCCTCGCGGCTCTTCGCATCGAAGCCATAGGCGCTCATGCCCTTGAGGTCGTGTGCCTTGACCACAGCCTCGGCCACGGAGTGGTCGACGTCGGCGAGCGATACCTCGTAAGCGCCCGAGCTGGCCAGGAGTCCGGAAATCAATGCGCCGATCTTACCGGCGCCCAAAATCAAAACGCGGTGCATGTCGCCCCCGGAATAAGAGTGAAACCGACAATTCTGGACCTGCGGGTCGATCCGCGCCAGTCCATGCTAGGATCATTCTCACGTATGCACTCCCCCGAAAGCACCTCCTGGCATCCGGCGAGCTGGCAGGGCCGTCCCGCCCAGCAGCAGCCGACGTACGAGGATCCGGCAGCCCTCGCCCAGGTCGTGGCCGAGCTGTCGCGGCTGCCCCCGATCGTCGTGTCCTGGGAGATCGAGGCGCTGCGCGAGCGCCTGGCGGCCGCGCAGCGCGGTCAGGCGTTCCTGCTGCAGGGCGGAGACTGTGCCGAGACGTTCGCCGACTGCGAATCGGACTCGATCGCCAAGAAGCTGAAGATCCTGCTGCAGATGAGCCTGGTGCTGCTGCACGGGCTGAAGAAGCCGATCATCCGCGTCGGGCGCATGGCCGGGCAGTATGCCAAGCCGCGCTCGGCCGAGACCGAGACGCGCGACGGGGTGACGCTGCCGAGTTTCCGCGGCGATCTGGTGAACCGCCCGGCGTTCACGGCCGAGGCCCGCCGGGCCGATCCGCAGCTGCTGCTGCGCGGCTACGAGCGGGCGGCCCTGACGCTGAACTTCGCGCGCGCCCTGGTCGATGGGGGCTTCGCCGACCTGCACCACCCGGAGTACTGGGACCTCGGGTTCGTCAAGCACGCGCCCCTGAAGGACGCCTACCAGCGCATCGTGCAATCGATCGGCGATGCGCTCGATTTCTTCGAGGGCATCAGCCGGCGGCGGGTGCACGAGGCGACGCTGGTCGACTTCTATGCCAGCCACGAGGGACTGCATCTGCTGTACGAGCAGGCCCAGACCCGCTTCATTCCGCGCCAGAGCCGCTGGTACAACCTCTCGACCCACATGCCCTGGATCGGTATGCGCACCGCCCAGCTCGACGGGGCGCACGTGGAGTTCTTCCGCGGCATCAGCAACCCGATCGGCATCAAGATCGGTGCGGCGATGGATGCGGCGTGGCTACAGGGTCTGATCGGCACGCTCAATCCGCAGAATCAACCGGGGCGGCTGACCCTGATCCACCGCTTCGGGGTGAAGGAGATCGAGACGGCGCTGCCGAAGATGATCGATGCGGTGCGCGAGAGCGGCCAGACGGTGCTGTGGGTCTGCGATCCGATGCACGGCAATACCGAGACCAGCACCGCGGGCCTGAAGACCCGACGATTCGAGAACATCCTGAAGGAAGTGGATCTGGCCTTCCGCATCCACGCCGAGCACGGCTCGCGCCTCGGCGGGGTGCACGTGGAGCTCACCGGGGATGA
>JAKBCE010000051.1 GCA_021808195.1 Pseudomonadota bacterium | reverse complement strand
TGGGCCGGGCGGCAGGTGATCGAGATCGATCGCTATTATCCCAGCAGCAAACGCTGCTTCGCGTGCGGCACGGTGCATGCCGCACTGGGCGGCGCGAAGCGCTGGGCGTGTCCCGCCTGCGGGGTCTCCCATGACCGCGATGAGAACGCGGCGAATAACATCCGGGCCGAGGGGTTGCGGCAGCTCGCTGTGACCGGCTCGGTCCCTACCGGCAAGGGGCCGGGAAGTGACGCACGGGGAGTGGTCTGCGCGGCGGAGCGCACACGGCGGGTGACCGTCGAGTGCGCTCAGCGCCGCCCCACGCTGAACCGTGAACTCGCCGAACAGCCCGCAAGGGCCAAGAGCGCTTAAGGGCTGTCAGGAACAGCCCGATGAGCGCTCAGGGCGGGACTTTGATTAGAGTGCACCCTTCCGCTCGGCAGGCGATGACGCGCACCATGAAAGACTCCGCAGAGGCCCTCGGCATTGGCACCCGGCTCGCTCAGCTCGGGCGCATGTCCGATACGCATTATGGCTTCGTCAATACGCCGCTCTACCGCGGTTCGACGGTGCTGTTCAAGACGCTCGACGATCTGGAGCACGAGCGTGCCCGCTACAGCTACGGCACCGCGGGTTCCCCGACCCTCGAGAGTCTGGAGAGCGCCTGGAGCGCACTCAGCGGAGCGGCCGGTACCTCACTCGCCGCCTCCGGCCTCGGGGCGGTCACCCTGGCGCTGCTCACGGCGCTGAGGAGCGGCGATCATCTGCTCATGCCCGATAGCGTCTACCTGCCGACCCGCGCGTTGTGCGGCAAGCTGCTTGCGCGGTTCGGAGTCGAGACGACCTACTACGATCCGATGCTCGGTGCGGGCCTCGCGGCGCTGATCCGGCCGAATACCTCGACGATCTTCCTCGAGTCGCCCGGCTCGCAGACGTTCGAAGTTCAGGACGTGCCGGCGATTACTGCGCTGGCGCGTGAGCGCTCGCTGACGACGATCATCGACAACACCTGGGCGACGCCGCTGTACTTCCGTGCCCACGAGCACGGCTGCGATCTGGTGGTGGAGGCGGGTACGAAGTATCTGAGCGGCCACTCGGACATCCTGCTCGGGCTCGTGAGTGCCAATGAGCGGCTCTGGCCGCGGCTGAAGGAGACCTATCGCAGCATGGCCATGCTGCCGGGGGCCGAGGACTGCTATCTGGCGTTGCGCGGCATGCGCACGCTGCACATCCGGCTGCAGGAAGCCGAGCGGCGAGGATTGCAGCTCGCCGAGTGGCTCGCCGCGCAGCCGGAGGTCGAGACGCTGCTGCACCCCGCATTGCCCTCCTGCCCGGGGCATGCGTTCTGGAAGCGCGATTTCAGCGGCTCCACGGGGGTGTTTTCCTTCATCCTGCGTCCCGGATTCACCCGCGAAGACCTCGCGCGCATGCTCGATGCGATGCGCATCTTCGGCATGGGGTATTCCTGGGGCGGCTTCGAGAGCCTGATCATTCCCTTCGACTGCCGCACGTACCGGACGGCGACCGAGTGGCGTGCGCAGGGGCTGTGCCTGCGGGTTCAGGTCGGACTCGAAGACTTCGAGGACGTCCGGGCTGATCTGCGCGCCGGGCTGGACCGGCTCGCCGGCCGCCGAGCCTAGCGTCAGCCGGCGCAGGCTGCAGCGGGTCTCAGAAGCGGCGCGGCGCGCCGGGCTCGGCGGACTCTACCAGCGCTCCGGCGCTGCCGCCGAGCACCCGTCCGCCGCTGACCTCACCACGTGCGTTGCGGGAGAGCTCCACGTGTCCTTGGTCCTCCCATCCCTTCAGCAGCATCGTCAGCGTCCGGTTGTAGCGTTCGAGCTGGTCACGCTGCTTGCGCATCTCGCGCAGCGCGAGCCGGGCATACAGATGCGTCAGCAGCCAGGCAATGAGCGCGCCGAGCACCGTGCCGGCGAGTGTGGAGAGGAGGACGGGCAGTACTTCGGTCATGAGGGGTATTCCGCGGCGCAGTCAGAGGCCGAATCGCGATCATCGGCTTGTTCGCACGCCGCGTCCACTCTCGGCAGGCGCATCATTTAGCGTCGCGGGGCTCGTGGTCCGGACGCGGTGCGCGGATCCTGGAACGGCAGCAGCAGCTTGGTGACGAGCGTGTCGGTGTGGGCGGCCGGCAGTGCGCTCGGCGGGAGGGACTCGCGCACGGTCGCCTGGTTGATCTGTCCGTTGGCATGCAGCAGGGCGAGTGCGCCGGCGAGACGGCCGAAGCGCAGCGAGCGGCCGAGTGCGCTCGCGGGCACGTCCGGCGAGGTCTGTTCGGCGAGTGCCGCCAGGGCTGCCTCGGAGAGGTGCCAATCGGTGCCGATCCGCTGCGCGAGCGGTGCGGCGTGTCCTTTCAGCAGTGTATCGAGCAGTCCCGCGGCGCCAGCTCCGCCGCCGCTCGCCGCCGCACATCGGGCGCGCACCGCCCGGAACAGCACGATCTCCGCCATGCCGCTGATCAGGCTGAGCAACTCAGCCGTGAACGGCTCGATGCGTTCGGCCACGGCCGCATGGACCACCGCGGCCTGCGCCGAGCGTAGGGCGTGCTCCCAGACCAGCTGCGGAAATCTGGGGAACTCCGCAGCGGCGACGGCGTTGAAAATCGGCTGCATCAGCGCAGTGGCGATGACCGAACGCAGTCCGTCGCTGCCGAGGACTGCGACCGCCCGTTCGATGGATTCCACCGGCTGCGGGGTGAGGCGATAGAAAGAGCTGTTCGCCATGCGCAGCAGGCTGTCGACCAGCGCCGGATCCCGGGCGATGATCGCGACCAGCTGACGCCGTGCGACGGACTCGTCGTGGATGGCGTGCATCAGCTGCGGCAGCAGGTTCGGGCGGCGCGGGAAGTAGCGCCGCTCCGTGGCCGCATCCCCGATCGCACCGAGCGCCTGCGCGACCTTGCGCTCGTCCTCGGCCTCAGCGCCGGGCGGGGCGGCGAGGCCGAGTTCCAGGGCGCGCAGCCGCGCAAAAATCTCTGCCGCCTCCAGCGGGGCGGAGGTGGATTCGGCAACCGGGAGAGGGACGGGAGAGGGGATCTGCACCTCGGGAGGGGGCGCCGCGGCGGGGGTGGGCTGCGGTTCGGGCGGGGCCTCGGCGGCCG
This sequence comes from Pseudomonadota bacterium, assembly GCA_021808195.1. Next base: position 16,121 of record JAKBCE010000051.1, on the reverse strand, counting down.
TCTCGTCGCCGGCGGCCTGACCGCCGGCCACCGCGCCGAACGCACGGCGCAGCGCCGGTCGGAGTGCGACGGCGGCAGCAGCGAGCAGCAGCGGCGTGAGCAGCCAGAATCCCATGATCAGAGCATCCTCTGAAGCGCGGACGAACGCTTCGCAATCGATTCAGTGTTTCGGCAGCGCGGCGCAAAACTCCGTGCCCGGAGCGCCGATCTGTGACTTACCGCACGCTGCGCAGGCCGCGTAGGCGGACCGGGACCGGACGGGGCGCTGCGGTATGATCGGCGCGAATTCCCCCTCGCACCGTCCCGCTGGCCGCCTGGAGCGCCTCGTGCCCCCCAAGCTCAAGACCCTCACCGCATTCGGGATCATCTATCTCGTCTGGGGCTCGACCTATTTCGCGATCCGCATTGGGGTGCGCGAGGTGGCGCCGCTGCTGCTGGCGGCAATCCGCTTCACGGTCGCCGGGGTGGCGATGTGCGCCTGGGCGCTCGCCCGCGGGCAGCGCCTGCCGACTCCGCGCCAGTGGGGATCGATCGTACTGCTCGCATTCCTCATGTTCGTCATCGACTATGGGCTGCTGTTCACCGCCGAGCGCCAGGTGCACTCCGGGATGGCGGCCGTGATGCTGGCCACGATTCCAGCCTTCACCGCGGTCGCGGAGATCCTCTGGCTGCGCACCCAGCGGCTGACGCTGCGCCTCGCCGCAGCGCTGCTCGTCGGTCTCGGCGGCGTCGTGGTGTTGGTCGATCCGTCGGTGGGACTGTCCGGTGCGCCCATCTACTGGCTGTCGGCGCTCGGGCTGGTGATTGCCGCCTTGAGCTGGTCCATCGCCTCGGTGCTGATGCGGCGTCTGCCGTTGCCGGCGGCGAAGACGATGACGGCCGGGACGCAGATGCTGGCCGGCGGGCTGCTGCTCGGGCTCGCCGCGCTGCTGTTCGGACAGGAGCGCGGCTTTGACCCGGCGGCGGTATCCGTGCAGGCATGGGTGGCGCTTGCGTATCTCATCGTGGCCGGATCGCTGCTCGCCTTCGGCGCCTACACCTGGCTGATCCACCACGAATCGCCCACCAAGGTCGGCACGTATGCCTACGTCAATCCGCTGATCGCGGTCATCATCGGCTATCTGTTCGGCAGCGAGCCGCTCGATGCACGGACCGTCTTCGGCACCGTGCTCGTCATTGCGAGCGTCGTGATCATCATCACCGGGAAGACCCCGCAGGCGGCCGCCGCGGCGCCGGCGACACCGCCGCTTCGCACCGAGCCGTCATAGCGGTGTCGTCGGTACGCTGCGACGCGATGCCGGGCTCACCGGCGCCGCGGGCCGCTACAATGGGATCCGTGGCGCAACGGGCCGCAGGCGCGATTGTCGAAGCCTGAAGAGGAATCATGAAAATACTCGTCACCGGTGCGGCCGGATTCATCGGCTTTCACACCGCCCAGAAGCTGCTCGCGCGCGGGCACGAGGTGGTCGGTATCGACAACCTCAACGACTACTACGACGTCGCGCTCAAAGAGGCGCGCCTGCAGCTGCTGCGCCAGGCGAGCGGCTTTCGCTTCATCCGCCTCGACATCGCCGATGAGCCGGCCATGGCTCGGCTCTTTGCCGCGGAGCGCTTCGCGCGGGTCATCCACCTCGCCGCGCAGGCCGGGGTGCGCTATTCGATGAAGGACCCCTACAGTTACGTGCGCAGCAATGTCGCGGGGACCCTGACGGTGCTCGAGGGATGCCGGCACAACGGTATCGAGCATCTGGTCTATGCCTCGACCAGCTCGGTCTACGGCGCCAATACCGACATGCCGTTCTCGCCGCACCGCGGCGCGGATCATCCGCTGTCGATCTATGCGGCGACCAAGAAGGCGAACGAGGCCATGGCGCACAGCTACTCGGCCCTGTTCGGGTTGCCGACGACGGGGCTGCGCTTCTTTACCGTCTACGGCCCCTGGGGCCGGCCCGACATGGCGCTGTTCCAGTTCGCCCGCAACATCCTCGATGGCAAGCCCATCGACGTGTACAACAATGGCCGGCACAAGCGCGACTTCACCTACGTCGATGACATCGCCGAGGGCGTGGTGCGGGCCTGCGAGCACATCGCCGAGCCCGATCCGCACTGGAACGGCGCGACGCATGATCCGGCCACGAGCAGAGCGCCGTACCGCCTCTACAACATCGGCAACCACCAGGCGGTCGAGCTGATGCGGTACATCGAGGTGCTCGAGCAGTGCCTCGGACGCCAGGCCGAGAAGCGCTTCCTCCCATTGCAGCCCGGGGACGTGCCGGAGACCTGCGCCGACGTGGAAGACCTCGCTCGAGACGTCGGCTACCGTCCCGCAACGCCCGTGGAGGAGGGGGTGCGCCGCTTCGTCGAATGGTTCTGCGAGTACTACGGCGAGCGTCGGCCGGACCAGGGCGCGGCTTGACGGCTGCGGATGCAATAATCAGACTAATCAGATCTATGACGGTGAGACCGCCACGGCGGCCCCGAGGTGATGCGTTGCAGGTCTTTTGTACCCGGTGCGTCCGCGGCGAGCCGTGGATCTCCGATTCCCTTCGACCGCCGATGGCCGGTTGCCCGTGATGCGCGCTGAGCACGCCTTTTCGCTCGGCGCTGAACTGGGCGAAGGGCCGCTGTGGGTCGCCTCCGAGGCGGCTCTCTGGGTGGTCGACATCAAGGGGCTGCGCCTGCACCGGCTGCGGCCGGAGCGCGCCGAGCATCAGAGTTGGTCAGCGCCAGCGCCGCCGGGATTTCTCGCCGCCCGTGCGGGCGGCGGCTTCGTGGTGGGACTGAAGGGCGGGTTACACCTGTTCGATCCGCCGAGCGGGCGCTTAACGCTGCTGAGCGCGGTCGAGGCGCATATGCCGGAGAACCGCATCAACGATGGCTGCGTGAGCCCCGAGGGCGCGCTGTGGTTCGGATCGATGCACGATCCGGAGCAGACGGCGAGCGGGGTGTTGTACCGCCTGGCCGCCGACGGGCATTGCGTACCGCTCGATCGGGGCTACGTGGTCACCAACGGTCCGGCCTTCAGCCCCGACGGCCGGACCTTCTATCACACCGACAGTCCGGGCCGCACGGTGTATGCCTTCGACCGGCCCGAGCCGCACGTGCTCACGAACAAGCGCGCGCTGGTACAGATCGAGCCCGCCGCCGGTTATCCCGACGGTACCGCGGTCGATGCGGACGGATGTCTCTGGGTGGCACTGTGGTCCGGTTGGGCGGTGCGCCGCTATGCCCCGGACGGCCGGCTGCTCGCAACGGTGAGCCTGCCGTGCGCACAGGTGACGAAGGTGGCCTTCGGTGGCGCGGATCTGCGCACGGCCTACGTGACGACGGCACGGCAGGGGCTCTCGCCGGCGGAACGCGCCGCGCAGACGTTGGCGGGCGATGTGTTCTGTTTCAATGCGCCGGCGCCGGGGCTGGCGCAGCCGCTGGCCCGTGTCGGGTGCGCGTGAGCGGCCGAGGAGTGACGTGAGCGGGATCGACGAGGTGCAAGTGCAGGGCAGGGCACGGGTCCTATGCGACTGGGGCAGCAGCCGGCTGCGCGCGTTTCTGCAGATCGACGGCGCCATTGCCGAGCGGCGCGACGGCCCGGGGATCGCGGCGCTCGGTGCCGAGGCCCCGGCCGAGGTGCTCGCGCGGGTGCTCGCACCGTGGCGAGCGCGCATGACGCTCGAGCGCACGGTGCTGTGCGGTATGGCAGGGTCGCGCAACGGACTGGTGGAAGTCCCCTATGTGCGCGCGCCGGCCGCCTTGTCGCAGTGGCGCGCAGGAGCGGCCACGGTGCATGCCGGCGCCGACACCGTCACCGTTCTGGCTGGAATCCAGGCACAGAATTTTCGCGACGTGGCCGACGTGATGCGCGGGGAGGAGACGCAGATTTTCGGCGCGCTCGCCCTCGAGCCGGCACTGGCCGCCGGACGGCGCATGCTCGTGCTGCCCGGCACGCACTGCAAGTGGGTCGAGGTGCGCGACGGACGGATTGCGCGGTTGCAGACGTATTTCACCGGCGAATTGTTCGAGTTGCTGAGCACCCGCTCCTCGCTGCTGCGCGTCGGCGGTTCCGATGAGCCGGACGAGGAGGGGTTCGAGGTGGGCTTGCGCAATGCGGCGCGCTTCGATCTGGCGGCGAACCTGTTCGAAACGCGCTCCGCGCAGCTGATCGAGGGACGCAGCGCCGGATGGGCCCGCTCGTTGCTCTCGGGGCTGCTGATCGGCGCCGAAGCGCACAGTATGCGCGCGCATCTGCAGGCTTCGGGTTCGGTGCCGACGCTCATCGGGGATCCGGCACTGACGGCGCGCTATGCGCGTGCGCTGGCGAGCTTCGGTGCCGAAGCGCGCGTACTCGACGGCGATCAGTGCGTTCTGGCGGGACTGGGCGCTGCGGTGGAGGGGCTCGCGCACGGCTGAACATTCGCGCTCCGGCCGGGCGCTTCTCAGCCTTACGTCCCACAATCGGGACCCGCGATGGCGCCAATCCCGTCCCCGGGAATGGCGCCATCGCGGCAGACGCTCCGTAGTGCGGAAAACTCCAGCAGAAACGGCCGGTTGCAACGTCGGGGCACCTGGCACGGAAGCTGCTGGGCAATGGCATGCGTCCATCTCCCGTATCCGGCCATGCCCGACATTGCGATTGATCCGGCCATCACGCGCCGCAAGCGCCGAATCCGCGTGGCGATGCTGCTCAGCGCCATCGGAGTGGTTTCGGCGGCGCTGGTATGGGCGCTGAGCCGCCCCGGCGACGGACCTTCCGTGCGCCGCTCGAGCCTGTGGATCGCAACGGTGCAGCACGGTTCATTGCCCATCGTCGTGAGCGCCGCCGGGCTGTTCAGACCGATTCGAGAGCGCTGGATCACGGCGGCGACGCCCGGCATGGTGCAGGACGTGCGCGTCCAGCCCGGCGATGACGTCACGCCCGGCACCGTTCTGGCGGTCCTGGTCAATCCGGCGGTCGAGTCGGCCCTCGCGCAGGTGAGCGCGAAGCTCGCGAGCGCTGAAGCGCAACGCGCCTCGCTGCAGGCGCAGCTCACCAGTCAGTTGCTGACGCTGCAGGGGGATCTCGCCGCCGAGCAGGCCAATGCGACGACCACGGCCGTCAAAGAGCGAGCCGAGCGGCCGCTGGTCCGCAGACACATCATCTCCATGCTCGAATACACGGCGATCCGCGTTCAGGCCCGGGAATACGCGCAGCTCGCCACCCTGGCACAGGAGAGAATCGCCGCGTTCCGCCGCAGCATTGCGGCGCAGGATCGTGCCGCGCAGGCACAGGTGGCGGCGCTTCGCGCCGTTCTGCAGAACACCCGTCAGCAGGTTGCCGCGTTGTCCGTCACGGCGGGCATCCGGGGCGTCGTGCAGACCGTTGCGGTCCACGCCGGTCAGACGTTGAAGGTCGGCGGCGGCATTGCACGCGTCGCCAGCTTGAACTCGCTCAAGGCGACCGTGCAGGTCCCGGCGAGCGAAGCCGAAGAAGTCGCAGTCGGTCAATCGGTCACGTTGCAACTCGCCACGGATGTTACTCAGGATGTCGAGGGGCGTGTGTCTCGCGTGTCGCCGTCGGTTCGCAATGGCAGCGTGCAGGTCGATGTCATGCCGACAGCCCGATTGCCGGCGGACGTTCGTCCGAATCTCGCCGTCTCGGCGAAGGTTCACATCGCCGACATTGCCCATGCTGTTTACCTGCAGCGTCCGGCGTACGCCAATCCTGATAGCGTCATGACGCTGTTCAGGCTGGTCGACGGCGGTCGTGCCGCCGTTGCGGTGCGCGTACGCTTCGGCGCAGCTTCGGACCAGTACATTCAGATCGCCAGCGGTTTGCGCAGCGGTGCCCGGGTCATCGTGTCCGACGTGAGCCGGTTCGCACCAGATCGACGGATCACCCTCAGATGAGCCTCGCCTTTTGACCCTCAAAGGAGAACGTCTGCCATGAATGCCACGCCGGTTATCGACGTCGCCGATCTCACCAAGGTGTATCTCACCGACGAAGTCGAGACTCATGCGCTCACGGGCGTCAATCTGAGCGTCGAGCCCGGAGAGTACGTCGCCATCATGGGTCCGTCGGGTTGTGGCAAGACAACGCTCATGTCCATTCTTGGACTCCTGGATGCGCCGACTTCCGGTCGGTACGATCTGGTGGGCGCGCCGGTGGCGGAACTCGATGCGCGCCAGCGGGCGCATTTCCGCAATCGCAACATTGGCTTCGTGTTTCAGTCATTCAATCTCATCGGCGACCTCAACGTATACGAAAACGTGGAGTTGCCGCTCGTCTATCGGGGTGGCATGGGGCGCGCTCAACGGCGTGAGAAGGTCTCCGCCGCCCTCGAGAGCGTCGGAATGCTGCATCGCGTGCGGCACTATCCGGCTCAGTTGTCCGGCGGTCAGCAGCAACGCGTGGCCATCGCGCGTGCGCTCGTCGGTGATCCGGCGATCCTTCTGGCCGATGAACCGACCGGAAATCTCGATTCAGCCAACGGCGAAAAGGTCATGGAGCTGCTGGCACAGCTCAATGCGCGTGGCGCCACGCTGGTCATGGTCACGCATGATGCCCGTTATGCCGCTCACGCCACGCGTCTGGTGCGTCTATTCGACGGACAGATCGTCGCCGAGCAGGAAGGCCGGCGCAGCGGGCAGCCGGTTCAGAGTGAACCTTCTCCATGGGCATGAATGGACAGAGGCGATGATCCGGTTCATCGACACGCACACCACGCGGCTTCTGCGCCCGTTTCGACAGCCCGGGTTCGCTGCAGCGGTGATCCTGATTCTCGCCCTCGGGATCGGTGCCAATACGGCGACGCTGAATCTTCTGTACGGGTACCTGCTCGCACCCTTGCCGTTTCCGCACGCGGATCGTCTGGTGAGCGTCTATTTCACGGCCCGCAAGACTCCCGGCGATCTCGGCATGTCGTATCGGACGTACTTCGATTTGCGCACTGGTACGACGGGCATGCGCGATGCGGGCATGGTCAAGGCCAAGAACGTGAATCTCACTGTGGGTTCGCGGGTTGCGCATGTACGCGGCGCAGCGGTCTCGGCTTCCGTATTCACGACGCTGGCGGTGCAGCCGATCCTCGGTCGGGCTTTCGGCGCTCGCGCCAATCAGCCGGGGGCCGCGCCCGAGATGCTCCTCAGCGAGCGACTCTGGGCACAGCTCTTTCAGCGAAGTCCGAACGTGCTGGGGCGAGCCGTGAGCCTCAACGGGCGCAGTTATACGGTCATCGGGGTCATGCCCGGCAGCTTTGAGTTTCCGGATGCGCAGACCGACCTGTGGTTACCGAAGACGATTGGCCCGTTCGATTACGAGAAGGACAATCTGACCGCCTGGAACGATGCGATGATTGCGCGACTCGCCCCCGGGGTGACTGCGGCGCAATTGGCGATCCAGGCGCAGGCGGCGCTTGAGCGGGAAATCGCGCATTTTCCGGACCCTGCGGCGATCCCGCAGTTCAGGGCGGATGGGTTTCGCATCGCAGTGAAACCGCTGCGCACGGCATTGCTGGGTCGCCTGGGCGAGCGGCTGGCCCTGGCGCAGCTGGCGACCGGGTTGCTGCTGTTGCTGGTGTGGTTCAATCTGGCGAACCTGTTCATCGCCCGTGCACTGGCGCGGCGCGCCGAGCTGATCGTGCGGCGCGTGCTCGGGGCAGACCTGTGGGTCTTGTTCCGACAGCTGTTTCGCGAGAGCCTGATGCTGTCGCTGGCAGGCTGTGCAGCGGGCGGTGTGCTCGGCGAAGTGCTGCTGCGGGTTCTGCTGCGCATGGGCTTTGCGAACACCGCGGTGACCTTCCCGATGCGCGATTGGGCCGTGACGAGCGCGATCGCCGTGGGGCTCGCCGCGCTGTCGGCCCTGGTGTTCTCGATGGCTGGCTTGCACTTCATCGGGCGTCAGGATCTGGCACAAGGACTGCGGGAGGCCGATGCGCGTAGCGGCGGTGGCCGCGGTGAGCGTCGATTGCGCGGCGCGCTCGTGGTGACGCAGCTCGCGCTAGCCTTTACGTTGAGCGGCGTCGGCCTGCTGCTCGTGCACAGTCTGTTCAAGCTCGATGCGGTCCGCCTGGGATTTAAGGCCGGGCACGTCATCACTTTCGAGATCCATGTGCCGCTGCATGCAAGTTCCGCGTGGAAGTCCGAACTGCGAGGGCAACTCACAGGGGTGCGTGAGGCGCTGGCACAAGTGTCCGGCGTGCAGGCCGTCACCATTGCCAGTGACATACCGTTCGACGGTGCGTCGCGGGGCATAACGGCCTACCCGAATCCTTACGACGGCAGACGCAATCCGACTGTCGTGCCGATCGTCACTGATCCGGGCTATCTCGGCACGCTCGGGGTCCGACTCCTGGCCGGGCGGCAGTTCGGTGCTGCGGACACGGCGGCGAATGGCGGTGATGCACTGATCGATGTCAGAGCCGCACGCGAGCTGTTCGGGAGTACCGATGTCGTGGGCCGGCGTTTGAATTTCGATAGCCCGAATGATTCACGACCCAATCTGGTCTTTCGGGTCATCGGTGTCGTCGCAAACACGCGCCAGGCACACCTCGCTTCGGGTTCGCCACAAGGGGTGGTCTACCTCGATCGAAGCCAGGTCTTGCGTACCCGCAAGACGATGTGGTCCTGGGCGTCGCCGAACTGGTACGTGGCCGTCCGTACGCCGCTGCAGACGGCAGCAGTGCTGCCGATGTTGACCAGAGTACTTCGCTCGCGCCTGCCGGATGTTCCGCTCTACGGGGTGCGCAGCATGCACGAGCGGCTTGCCAGGCGCCTCGCGCCGCGTCGAGCGATCACGGCGCTGGTGCTGATGTTTGCGCTCGGCGCGCTGTCGGTCGCAGCCGTGGGGCTCTACTCGGTGCAGAGCTATCTGGTCGGCCAGCGCCGGCCGGAGTTCGGTCTGCGCGCGGCACTCGGCGCCGACTGCGTGCGAGTACGCCGGCTGGTCCTGCGGGAAACCGGTGCACTGCTGCTTCTCGGCTGCGTCCTCGGTGTCTGCGGCGTCGTCGTGCTCGGGCGGGCGTTTGCGACGTCACTGTACGGTGTGCGAGCCGCTGATCCACTCTCGCTGCTGCTGGTCGTGACGGTTCTTGGTCTGATTACCCTGCTCGCGGGGTGGATACCGGCCTGGCGTGCCAGCCGTGTTCCGCCCATCGAAGCACTACGGAATCGATAGTCCGAGCAGGCATAATCGAAACATGGCAAAGCCTGTGATTCTGATCGCGGACGACGATCCCGACGTGCGCCAGGCCCTCTCGCTGCTGCTGCGCGATTGCGGGTGCGAGGTCAATACGACCGCCAGTCCTGCGGAAACGCTGAGTTCACTGCGCCAGCAGCGCCCCGCGCTGGTGCTGCTCGACATGAACTACCAGCGCGATACGACCTCGGGCGCCGAAGGCCTAGCACTGCTTGAGCAGATCAAGGCGATGGACAGTGCGCTGCCGGTAGTGGTGCTCACCGGCTGGGCCACAGTCTCGCTTGCGGTACAGGCTCTGCAGCTCGGTGCTGAGGATTTTCTCGAGAAGCCCTGGGAGAACGCCCGGTTGCGCTCCCTGGTGGGCACTCATCTGGCACGGGCGGACGCGCGCGGCCGGGAGCTCAGCCTGGAGGAGGGCGTGTCCGTGGCGGAGTCGGCGGACGATGAACCGGTGTTCCGCTCCCGTGCCATGGGCGAGGTGCTGGACATGGCCCGGCGTGTTGCGGCCTCCGATGTGCCGGTGCTTCTGACCGGTGAGAGCGGGACCGGCAAGGGTCTGATCGCGCGCTGGATTCATCGTCACTCGCTGCGCTGTGACGGACCGTTCGTCAGTGTCAATCTGGGCGGCCTGGCGGAGGCGCTCTTCGAGAGCGAGCTCTTCGGTCACGTCAAAGGTGCTTTTACCGATGCCCGCAGCGATCGTGCGGGACGCATCGAGCGGGCCCGCGGTGGCACGCTGTTTCTGGATGAGATTGCCAATATCACGCCGGCGCAACAGGCCCGGCTGCTGCACGTGCTCGAGGAGGGTACCTACGAGCGTGTCGGCGATACCGTCTCGCGCCGGACGGAGGCGCGGATCATTGCGGCGACCAACGCGGAGGTGCGTCGGCTGATCGAGAGCGGGCGCTTTCGCGAGGACCTGTTCTTTCGTCTCAACGCAGTCGAAATCGTGCTGCCGGCGCTGCGCGCACGGCGCGAGGACGTCCCCTTGCTCGCGCGGCAGTTCCTGGCGCGCAGCGGGCATCCTGAGGGCCGCACATTATCGCTCAGTGCCAGTGCGGAGCGGGCGCTTGAGAGCTACGACTGGCCGGGAAACGTGCGCGAGCTGGCGCATGTCATGCAACGGGCGGCGCTGCTGGCCGCGGGGGAACAGATCGAAGTGGCGGACTTGCGTCTTCCCGGCGGGGCGAAGACGGAGTGTCTGGACAATCTGACTCTGGAGCAGGCCGAGCGCTATGTGGTGCGCCGCGCGCTCGAGAGCTGTGGCGGCGACGCGACGGCTGCGGCGGCGAAGCTCGGCGTGAGCCGCAGCGCGCTGTATCGGCGCCTGGAGAAGCTGCGCGGATGAGTCGCGGCGACTCGGGACACGGGCGCGGCACGGGTCTGGCCATGCTGGCGGTGTTGCCGATGTTGACGCTGGCGGTACTGCCGGCGGTGGGGATCCGGCTTGCCGGTGCGACGTTTGGGTGGACATTTGCGTTGGCCGTCCTGTGGCTCGGTGTGGGCCTCGCGCTTGCCTTGCGAACTCGCGTCCGATTCCTGCAGCGCCTGGCGAGTCTCCTGCAGGGCCTGCGTGCCGAGGATTATGGGCTCAGGTTGCGTGCCGGAGGCGGCGCCGCCGGCGAGGTGGCTGAGGAGTTCAATGCGCTTGCCGCACACCTCGGCGGCGAGCGGCGTCACGGCAGGGAGACCGATGCGCTGCTGTCGCAGCTGCTGGCCAGTCTGGATCTGGGGGTGCTGATCGTTGATGCGCAGGATCGACTCGTCGAGCTGAATCCGGCCGCAGAGACGCTGCTCGGCGCACCGGCTGCGGAACTCGTCGGACGCGCGGCGTCGCAACTCGGTCTGAGACCCTGGCTGCAGCAGCCGGCTCCCTTCATCGAGCGACGCGACTTTCCAGCCGGTGAGGGGCCCTGGGAGGTCCGGCGCGTCGTATTCCGCCGCCACGGCAGGCCGCATCGGTTGCTCGTCGTGACCGACGTAAGCCGCGCGCTGCGCGAGCAGGAGCGCCACGCATGGCGGCGGCTCATCCGGGTGCTCGGTCATGAGATCAACAACTCGCTCGGGTCCATTCAGACCACTGCGAATCTGTTGAGGGAACGCGAGCATCAGGATGATCGGACTCTTGAGGAAGGCTTGGAGCTGATCGAGCGTCGCAGCCGTACACTCGGCGGCTTCATCCGCCGTTATGCTGAGCTTGCACGTCTGCCACCGCCGAATCGAGAGCACCTCGATCTTGGCGAGTTGATCCGCCATGTCGTGACGCTCGAGGAGCGCGTGACGGTCCTCGTGCAGTGCGACGGCGCGCAGGATGCATTTCTCGACCGGGCGCAGGTCGAACAAGCCCTGATCAATCTGGTGCGCAACGCGGCAGAAGCGACGCTGGAGACCGGGGGGGGCGTTCGCATCCGGTGGGGCCGCGAGGGCATGTTCGTGAACATTGAAGTCGAGGACGACGGTCCGGGCATTGCGAGCACCGAGAACCTGTTCGTTCCGTTCTTCACCACCAAGCCGGGTGGCAGCGGGATAGGGCTGCTGCTGGCGCGCCAGGTCATCGAGGCACATGGCGGCAGTCTGCGGCTCGTGAACCGCGAGAGTTCCCGCGGCGCCATCGCCGTGGTTCGGCTGCCACGGCACGGAGTCCAGGACGGCTGAGTGTGTGGCCGGTGCGGATGTGCAGCGGTCCCCGAGGCGTGATGGGTCGAGCCGGGGCGGCGCGGCGCAAGACCGCGAGGCTGTCGCAGCAGTGCGGGGCGCTTTCGACCGTCCCATTCGTGGGATGTCGGTGCGCGCAGGTTCCGAGGTTGGGATCCGCTCGCGACGCCCCGTCTGCCGAGACACGAACAAAGCCAGTACGATTGTTCCAGGCGTCTTCGGCCGCGCGGACCTTGGCGGCTGCGCTTTCGCTGGTGAACGGGGGTAGAGGTGGACGGCTCTCGGTCATGGCGGTCTCCGAAGGCGAGCCCGCTCGGGGCTCGCGCCAGACGGTAGGACCCCGCGCCGCGATGGTCAAGCCGCGCCAGGTCGATCAGTGATTGTCGCGCGGTACCCCGAAACGAGCCTCGACGCGCTGGAACTGCTCCGCGCCGTTGAGGATCATGCCCTCCCCGAGCTGTCCGACCATGGCGCGCTGGATCTGTTGCCACGGCGTCTGGGAGGGCGGAAAGCGATAACCACCGGCGGCCTCGAGCGCCTCGCGCCGCTCGGCGAGCTGCTGTGCGTCGAGTTGCACGTTCACTTCGCGCTTGCGCAGATCGATCCGGATCCGATCGCCGCTCTTCAGCAACGCCAGTGCGCCGCCGGCGGCCGCTTCCGGCGACGCGTTGAGAATCGAAGGTGATCCAGAGGTGCCCGACTGACGTCCGTCACCGATGCACGGCAGGGCGCTGATGCCCTGTTTGATCAGGTAGCTCGGCGGGCGCATGTTGACGACTTCCGCGGAGCCTGGGTAGCCGATGGGTCCGGTGCCGCGCATCACCAACACGGTGTTCGCGTCAATGCCGAGTGCCGGGTCGTCGATGCGCTTGTGGTAGTCCTCCGGGCCGTCGAACACGACCACCGGTCCCTCGAATGCGTCCGGATCCTTCGGATTGCTCAGGTAGCGGTGCCGGAAGTCCTCGGAGATCACGCTCGTCTTCATGATGGCCGAGTCGAACAGGTTGCCGCGCATCACGATGAAGCCCGCGTTGTCCTTCAGTGGCCGATCAATCGTGCGGATCACTTCGGGGTCGGTGATCGGGCGGCCGCGGCAGTTCTCCCCGAGCGTGCGACCATTGGCAGTCAGGGCGTGCTCACGGATCAGGCCGCGCTGCATCAGCTGATTGACCACGGCGGGCACGCCGCCGGCGCGGTGGAAGTCCTCGGCCAGATATTCCCCGGCCGGCTGCAGGTTCACCAGCAACGGTACCTCGTACCCGTAGGTCTGCCAGTCCTCGAGGCTCAGTTGCACACCCATGTGCCGCGCGATCGCCGCGAGGTGGATCGGCGCGTTGGTCGAGCCGCCGATGGCGGAGCTCACCACGATGGCATTGAGGAGCGCATCGCGCGTCATGAGGGCCGAGGGTCTGAGATCCTCGTGCACCATCTGCACGATGCGCACGCCGGTCTCGTAGGCGATCTGCGCGCGTTCCCGATGCGGGGCGGGGATCGCCGCCGAGCCCGGCAGCTGCATGCCGAGTGCCTCGGCGATGGCATTCATCGTGCTCGCCGTGCCCATGACGTTGCAGTAGCCCGTCGAGGAGGTCGAGGCGGTGACCCGCTGCATGAAGCCGTCGTAGTCGATCTTGCCGGCGGCGAGCAGCTGGCGCGACTCCCAGACGATGGTGCCGGAGCCGACTCGCTTGCCTTCGAACCAACCGTTGAGCATCGGTCCGACCGAGAGCGCCACGGCCGGGATGTCGACCGTGGCGGCGGCCATCAGGCAGGCCGGAGTGGTCTTGTCGCAGCCGATCGTGAGTACGACACCGTCGAGCGGATAGCCGTGCAGCACCTCGACGAGGCCTAGGTAGGCGAGATTGCGATCGAGCGCGGCGGTCGGCCGGCGGCTCGTCTCCTGGATCGGGTGCACGGGAAACTCGATCGGCACGCCGCCGGCGGCACGGATGCCGGCGGCAACGCGTTCGGCGAGGACCAGATGGTGGCGGTTGCAGGGCGAGAGGTCCGAGCCGGTCTGGGCAATGCCGATGATGGGCTTGCCGGACTGCAGCTCCTCGAGCGTCAGGCCATAATTGAGGTAGCGCTCGAGGTGCAGCGCCGTCATGCCCGGGTCGGCCGGATCGTCGAACCAGGCGCGCGAGCGCAGCTGGGGCTTGGAGTTCCGATCGCGTTCCGATCCGCTCATGCCTGTCCCGTTTCGAATCCTGGGTTGAGATTAATAATCATATAATAAGGCGGACGGGAAGCAAACCCCCGTCCGCAGGCCGCGGATGACCGCTCGAGGCGGATATACTGCGGTCGCCCTCACCTGAGCTGATGCGAAAGATGTATCCGTGGCCCAACCGAGAAATCCGCGCGAACGCAGCTTGACCTATGGCCTGGTCGAGACCCTCGGGCAACTGATCGTCACCGGCGCGTTCGCCGCGCAGCCCTTTCCGACCGAAGGGGAGCTGTCGCGCCAGCACGGCACCAGCCGCTCGGTTACGCGCGAAGCGGTGAAGATGCTCACGGCCAAGGGCCTGCTGCGGGCCCGACCGCGTCAGGGGACGAGCGTCACCCCGGAGTCACAGTGGAATCTGCTCGACCCGGATGTCCTGCGCTGGCTGCTCGAGCGGAAATTTTCCCTGCAGTTGCTCGCGGAGTTCACCGAAATGCGCCTCGCCATCGAGCCGGCCGCCGCGGCGCTCGCAGCGAGCCGCGCCGATCGCGAGGCGATCGAGGAGATTCGCGCCGGCCTCGAGCGCATGCAGGCCGCCGGCCAGGGCGATGACGAGCCGGTGGCGGCTGACATCGCTTTCCATACCGCGGTGCTCGCCGCCACCGGCAACCGCTTCTTTGCGCAGCTCGATCCGATGATCAACACGGCACTGCGCATCTCGATCCGCTTCACCAACCGAATCAAGGGTCGTGCCGCAGGCATCGCCCAACATGAGGAGGTGCTCGATGCCATCGTTGCAGGCGATGCCGAGCGCGCCGCGCTCGCAATGCGTGCGCTGATCGGGGCAGTGTTGGAATTGATCGAGACTACCTCGGCGCAGCCGGCCGCGCGTCGCGCCGCCCGAGGCGCCGGCTGACACCTCCCGGCACGGGCGAGCGCCCGCGCAAAAAATCGATTGTTATGACAAATGGAGCAGTCGTGCGCAGCGTGCGGGCTCAGAATGCGCGCCGATGCCGCACCGTCTCAACCTGGCGACGGGGCGCGAGACATTCAGGCTCGATTCAGCGCGAATTGCTCACTGTGTATCAGCAGGCGATCAGTCACGATTCTCTCGATGCGCCAGCGAGGTCCTGGTGAGCGAGCCGGTGCGGGCTCGGCGAGCCGCGCGGGCGGTAGCGCCCCGGGAAGACGGCCGCGGCACCTCCCGCCTGCCGCGATCGGGAACGGCGCATACCGACCCAGGCGGTGCGCCGGTACGGCAGAGGAGCGATGCAGACGAAGTGACCACCCAGCGCGCCCAATCCTGGCGGATACTCATCACCGCGAGCGACACGTCGGTCGGGGCGCGTCTGGCGGATCTGCTCCTCGAGCGCGGACACCACGCCGCCGTGCACGCCGATCCGGCCGACTTGATGGCTGCGGTGAGCGCCGAGACGGCCGATCTGGTGGTGCTCTGCGTCGCCGCCGGAGCCGAACCGGATTACGCCCTCGGCGCGACGCTCTCCGGCATGCTCGAGATTCCGTTCATCGTGTTCGCGGCGCAGTGGGACGAGCGTGGCGCAGCCGCTGCCGCCGAGCATGGCGCACTCGCGTTCCTCGCCGGCAGCTATCCGACCTTGCCGCAGTGCGTCCCGGTGATTCTCGGGGCGCTGCAGCGCTCGGCCGAAGTTCGGGAGCTGCGGACGCGACTCGTGCGCATGAGCGAGGCGCTCGAGCGCTCGCGGACCATCAGCATGGCGTGCGGCGTGCTGATGGAGCGGCTGCACCTGAGCCGGCAGGACGCATTCGAGACGCTGCGGGCCGCGGCGCGCGCGCGGCGCATGCGGCTGCTCGACAGCGCCGCCGGCATGCTGACCGCGCTGGAGGCGATCAACGAACTCGGCAGGCTGCCACGGCGCACGCTTACCGAGCCGGACTGTGACCGGGTTCGCAGTCCCGCGGCGAAATCCAGATAACATAAAAAACCCGGACGCACCTTATTCCGTGCGCCTCTGCTCAGACGCACGCCGCGTCTATCCCGGCGCCGGCTCTCCCGCGCCCCCCCAACTCACCGGGGCCCCGACTCGCCCTCTCATACGCCCGTGCGCCGCGCATCGCTCGGCGCGCCGATGGTGGAGTGCGTGATCATGGAAACTCAGCGAC
>JAKBCE010000253.1 GCA_021808195.1 Pseudomonadota bacterium | reverse complement strand
CGCTGTACGATCTGCCCTACCTCGCGATCGGCGCGGAAATCTCCGATGACTATCTGGAGCGCTCGAGCATCGTCGGCTTTCGGATGATCTTCAGCTCCATCGCCGCATTCGCCTGCCTCGGCATCGCGCTCGGCGGCTTCGGTGCGCAGTCCCGCGCCCTGCTCGAGCGGGCGCATTACGCCCCGTTCGGCTGGATCTGTGGCGGCCTGATCCTGGCGGCAGGCCTGGTGGTGTCCATCGGTACGCTGCGGCAGATTCCGCGCCTGCACCGCGCGCACCCGCGCACCGGGCCGGCCCTGGCGCAGCTGGCCCGCGAGGTGCGCGAAGTCTTCCACAACGGCTCGTTCGTTGCGCTGTTCGTCACGGCGCTGATCTTCTTCGTCGCACAAGGCGTGGCGGCGACGCTCGCCATCGATGCGAACAGTTATTTCTGGAATCTGCCCGCCTCGATCAACCAGGAAGTGCTGCTGGTCCTCGTGCTCTCCCCGCTCCTCGGTCTGCCCATCGCACGCGCCCTGAGCACCCGCATCGAGAAGCGCACGCTCGGCATCGGCGGACTGCTGCTGTTTTGCGTCTGTCAGTTCTATCCGCCGGTCCTGCGCATCTGGGGAGTGCTGCCGACCGACCTGAATGACCTGCGCACCCTGCTGATCGCCAATGCCGCGGTCATCGGCATTGGCCTGGTGTTCTCCGGGATCGGCTTTCAGTCCATGATGGCCGATGCCGCCGATCAGCACGAGTATCTGTTCGGCGCACGGCGTGAGGCCACCTTTCTTTCCGGATTGACCCTGTCGGTGAAGTCCGCGACGGGTCTGGGCTCGCTCATTGGCGGCATGGCCCTCGATGCCATCCACTTTCCGCGGGACATCGCCAGCCGCGGCCTGCATCCGCATCTGCCGCTCGCGGTCGTCAACGGCCTCGGCTGGGTCGCGGGCCCCCTGCCGGCGGCCTTCACGGTCTTCTCTGCACTCGCGCTCTTTGGCTACAAATTGAACAACGAAAAATATCAGGCCATCCAGCGAGCCCTGGCCGAGCGTCGCCGGTGAGACTCGCGCAGTTCACCCTGAGCGGCGCATCGTTCAGGCGCTTCGGGCGCGGACTGCACCGCCCGGAGTGCGTCTGGGTGGATGCCGAGGGCGTGTGGGCCAGCGACGCCCGCGGCGGCGTCAGCCTCGTATCGCCCGACGCAGAGCCGCAGGTCCTCGGCACCGGCATTGCCGAGCCGAACGGCTTCAGCCGCATGCCCGACGGCACGTTCGTCGTGGCCGGGCTTGCCGACGGCCGAGTGCATGCGATCGATCCGGACGGCCAGACGCGCACGCTGCTGGCGAGCCTCGACGGGGCAGCTCTCGGCACGGTCAACTACGCGTGCGCCGATGGGGCGCGACGCATCTGGGTTTCGGTGATGACGCGGCACCTGCCGTGGCTCGCCGCGTTCGCGGCTCCGATCCGCGACGGCTACATCGTGCGGCTCGATCAGGACGGTCGCGCCGAAATCGTGGCCGACGGACTCGACCTCACCAACGAAGTGAAGATCTCCCCCGACGGCCGATTCCTCTATGCGGTCGAGACGCTCGGCGGCCGGATCAGTCGTTTCGCGATCCGCCCGGATGGATCACTCGGCGCGAAGGAACGCGTCGGCCCCGAGACCCTCGGTCGCGGTGCGCTCCCGGACGGCATCACCTTCGATGCGCGGGGCAACCTCTGGGTCACGATCATCAGCAGCAATGCCCTCGTCGTCATCGACCGGGACGGAGCGGCACACACGATGTACCGCGATGCGAACCCGGCAGCACTCGAGGCCCTCGCGCGCGCGGTCGAGACGCGCAGTGGAACGCTCGAGCATCTGGTGGCCTGTGCGCAGGTCGAAGGTCCACTGCGCCTGCCGACCAGCATGGCGTTCGGCGGCCCCGACGGACGGACCGCATTCATCGGCTCGGTGGGTCTGGATCACCTGGTGACCTTCCGGCTGCCGCCCACGCTCTCCTGAACAGGCCGCCGGAGCGGCGGGCCGGACCGGCCCGCCGCTCCGCCACTGCCATACCCCGGGGCGCACTGCATGAACACATCCACTGCCTTTCCCGCGGCCGGCCCCGAGCCGCTGGACGTGGTGTTGTCGGGACCGTGGCGCATGCGCGCGGTGGGAGAGCCGCAGTGGCTGCCCGCCACAGTTCCCGGCACCGTGCACACCGATCTGCTCGCCGCCGGGCGTATTCCCGATCCGTTCTGGCGCACCCATGAGCGCGACGTGCAGTGGGTCGACAAGCTCGACTGGGAATACTGCACCGACGTCGAGCTCGACGCAGACGCGCTCGCGCATGAACAGATCGACCTGCTGTTCGACGGGCTCGACACCTATGCGGACGTCTCGCTCAACGACGTGCCACTGCTCGCCGCGGACAACATGTTCCGCCGCTGGCGGGTCCCGATCAAAGCGCATCTGCGCCCCGGTCGCAACACGCTGCGGGTGCTGCTCAGATCGCCGGTGCGGGCGGGCCTCGCGCACCTCGCGGCCCTGGGTTTCAACCCGCCGGCGGTCGTCGACTGGAGCGAGATCGGCGGACTTGGTCCGCATCAGGTCAGCATGTTCACCCGCAAGGCCCCCTACCACTATGGCTGGGACTGGGGACCGCGTCTGGTCACGAGCGGTATCTGGCGGCCCGTGCGGGTACAGGCGTGGAGCGGGATACGGATTGCGGCGCTGCGCATCGCCGTGGTGCATCTGGATGCCGAGGAGGCAACCGTCGCGGTGCACTTCGAGATCGTCTCGAGCAGCGCCGGTTGCGCTGAACTGACGCTCACCAGTCCGACGGACGCACAGATCCACGCCAGCGCCCGGGTCGAGCTGCAGGCCGCAGCGCAGGTCTGCACGCTGCAGTGCCGCATCCGCCAGCCGCGCCTGTGGTGGAGCAACGGTCTCGGCGAGCCGTTTCTCTACGAGTTCAGCGCCAGCGTGCGCTGCGGACCGTGGCAGGATCGGCACTGTGTGAAGAGCGGTCTGCGCCGCCTGCGCATCCTGCAACCGCCCGATGCCGACGGTGCCGGCTTCGGGGTCGAGCTCAACGGCGTGCCGGTGTTCATGAAGGGCGCCAACTACATTCCCTGCGACAGCTTTCCGCCGCGCGTCCCGCGCAGCACCCGCGAACACATCGTGCGCTCGGCCGCGGCGGCCCACATGAACATGCTGCGCGTCTGGGGCGGCGGGATTTACGAGGACGACGACTTCTACGATCTGTGCGACGCGCACGGCATTCTCGTCTGGCAGGACTTCATGTTCGCCTGCGCCATGTACCCTGGAGACGAGGCTTTCCTGCAGAGCGTGCGCACCGAGGCGATCGACAACGTCCAACGGCTGCGCAATCACCCCTGCCTCGCGCTCTGGGCCGGCAACAACGAAATCGACGTCGCCTGGCGGCACGACGTACCCGGCGGCGGCTGGGGCTGGAAGGAGCGCTACACGGCCGAGCAGCGTCAGACGCTGTGGCAGGCCTACCGCGCGATTTTCCACGACCTACTGCCCGGAGTGATCGCCGAGCACGATCCGGGACGTTTCTACTGGCCCTCCTCGCCGCTGGCGGCCTGGGACGGCGCCGACGGGCTCACGCATGCCGATCTCACCGCACCGCGTCAGTCCGGCGACATCCATTACTGGGGCGTGTGGTGGGGCAAACAGCCGTTCGCCACCTACCGCCGCGCGGTCGGCCGGTTCATGAGCGAGTACGGCTTCCAATCCTTCCCCGCGTGGCCTTCGGTGCGCGCCT
>JAKBCE010000252.1:2098-3764 GCA_021808195.1 Pseudomonadota bacterium | reverse complement strand
CTTCGAGATCGAGCGGGTCGCCCGGTTTGGTGTGCGGGACGTCGAGCGGCTGCTGCAGGACGCCGGTATCGTGCGCCACCGCGGCAAAATCGAAGCGGTCATCCACAATGCCCGTTGTGCACGCGAGTTGATCGGCCGCGAAGGTTCTCTGGCCGCGTTCATCTGGCGTTACCGTGCGGATCGCGCCCGGCGTGGCCCGAGCACGGCGTCGACCTCCCCGCAATCCGTGGCACTTTCGAAGGATCTGAAACGCCTGGGCTGGCGGTTCGTTGGTCCGACCACGATGTACGCCTTCATGCAGGCCATGGGATTGGTGAACGATCATGCCACGGCCTGCGTGATCCGAGCCGAGGCCGAGCGCGCCCGGACCGCGCTCCAACTGCCGGCGCCAGCGCGCCGGCCCCCTCGGCGGGGCACCTAACGGCTGGAAGATCCGGACCTGGGATCCGGGCCGCGCCGGATTGAGATGCCCGTGCATCTCGCCTGAAGCACGATCGCATTCGGTGCCGACAGCTGGACTGTTCTCGACGGGCTGACAGTCATTATTTTCGAGGATGTGGGCGGGGCAACCCTGCTGACCGTGTACATCGGCACCCGAGTCCGCGGCGAGGCGGTGACGGTCATGCTGGACAGCATGGAGCAGGCGTGAAGCACCGCGCTCCTGAAGCTCGGCTATTTCCTGTTGCCAGCGAACGTCGCTTGCGCGTCACCAGGACATCCTTATGCGCCCGCCGAGTTCTCTCGCAAGAGAGAGGACTCGACGAGACCATTGGGTAACACTACTCGCATCGTATGCAGCAGTCTGACTGCGGTTTTGACCGTGGTTGCGGTGCCGGAAGCGCCGCTTATGACGCGCGAATGACCATTTTGTGTCACTGACGTGAAAAATTATCAACGTCGCCCGTGACTTAGTTCGCTTGATTGCGCGGATTGATTTGCTAACGTGCGTCCAGACGATGGACGCTTTGGCGCCCGTGCCGCGGCGGGCCGTCATCAGGAGTTGACTGCATATGCTGCCGACGATGAACCGACACTTCATGCTGGCGTCCGACTTCGATCAGACGCTGAGTTTCAACGATTCCGGCTTCGTGCTCGCCGAACTGCTCGGCGTCAGGGACTTCGAGGCGAAGGTCGCAGGGCTCGCGCGCAGCAATCTGGTCCAGCAGGGCGGAGAGCTCGCCTACTTGATCCGGCACGATCCGGACTTCCGCGGCGTCCGCCGCGAGCACCTGATCGAGGCCGGGCGGCGCGTACGGCTGAAGAATGCGCTGCCGGCGCTGGTCAGCGTGCTCGGCCAGGGGGTCGGTGCCGACCAGTTCTCGTTCTTCGTGGTTTCGGCGGCGCCGCGCGAAGTGGTGGTGTCGGCGCTCTCGGGCATCGTGCCGCCGGAACACATTCACGGCACCGAGTTCGAATACGACGCGGTCTCCGGAGAGGTCAGCAGCATCCGCCGCGTGGTCGCCGGTTACGGCAAGGTGGCTGTGCTCGATGAGCTCAGCCGCGAACACGACATCCACACGGATCGGATCATTTACGTCGGTGACGGCAGTTCCGACGTGCACGTCATGCTGCACGTCAACAATGGCGACGGCTTCACCATCGCGGTGTCGGAAAACCGGCAGCTCGCGCGCATCGCCCGTTGCACCGTACTCAGCGACAACGCCTG
>JAKBCE010000252.1:0-2088 GCA_021808195.1 Pseudomonadota bacterium | reverse complement strand
TTCGATCAGGTGCTCGGGATGCGCACGGCGGACATCCGTCGGGTGCTCGAGGCGAACGGTCTGCGGCTCGAGGACTGGGAGAAGGCCCGTACGGATCGGGTGCTGCTGCGGGAGACGCCGGCGTCGCCGGCGGCGGCGTGAGCGCCGTGACGCTCGCACCGAACGAGTTGCTCGGGTGGACCGCGACCGGCGTGTTCGTCGCCTCGTACTTCTTCTCCGCACCGGCCCTGCTGCGCGGCCTGCAGATGGTGGGTGCCGCGCTGTGGATTCTTTATGGCGTCATGATTGGGGCCGCACCGGTCATCGTTGCAAATGTGCTGGTGTTCTCCGCAGCCGCCTGGACGCTCTTGCGGGCCCGGCTGCGTGCGACTGCGCCGAGAACGGCGCTGAACGCGGAACTCGCGCCCGAAGAGCTCGGGATCTGACGGGAGGGGTTGTCGACCCGTCGTTACTGCAGCTCTGAGGGCATCGCCGTGGCTGCCTCGCGGGCCGGCAGACGGCTGCGGCGCAGCACGCCGAGATAGTAGGCGATGTAGTAGCCGATGAAGGCCCCCGAAACGGCCAGCGTCAGCGGGCTCTCGTGGAAGGTGGCCGGGCTGACCCCGGCGGAGGGGAGCGAGGCGTCCGCTCTGAAGAGCATGAGATCGTAGACGAGCCGGATGAGGAACAGCGCCGTGACCGTCAGGCCGAGGTACGTGTGCGGGACGTAGAAGCGGCCCTCGTCCGTCGCTTCGAATTGTGTATGGCGCAGTGCGAACAGCGACAGCAGCGCGCCGCAGCCAGCGCCGGCGAGGACACCCGCGAGCGACCACGGCGCTCGAGCCGACATCGCGAGCAGCACGATCCCGAACACCGCGAGAATACCGATGCGCACGACCATCGGTCGCGGCCGCACGCGCTGGCGGCCAAAGGAGCGCCGTGTGCGCACGTAAACGCGCCAGAGCACGACCGCGACGATGAGTATCGGGATGATCATCTTTGAATGCATGGCGAGTCCACGTCCTCGGTGAGCGGAGGCGCGCCCCCCCGTGAGGGGAGCATACCCCTGTGCGCTGGGCGAATCAGCTGCCGTGACGGGCAGAGCGGGTGAGTCGCGGCGCCCGGGCGCACGGCCGCGCCGGTCGGCCCGTCAGCGTCGCCCGTTCTGGTGCGGGCGCCTGAGCAGCGCGATGTCCTTGGCCGGGATCTCGCACGACCAGCCGTGTGTACCGGCCAGATATCGCAGGGTGGCTTCGCGATAAAAGACGACGTGTGTCGGATCGCGCCGGTAGTGCCACTGGGCAAAGCGCGCATCGTCGGTCTGGAAACAGGTCATGACGGCGAGCCATCCGCCGGGGCGCACGCGCTCCATGAGCAGCGCGAAGGTCTGCCCAGGCCGGTGGAAGTGCTCGGCCGCTTCCGTGCAGGTCACGAAATCATAGTCGTGGCGCAGCGGTTCGGGATCCGGATTGAAGAACGGGTCGTAAAGGGCCACCGTATGTCCGGCCTCGCGCAGCAGTGCAGCAAGCGCGGGCGCCGGGCCGCAGCCGTAGTCGAGCCCGTGGGCGTCGGGTGCGAGTCGGATCAGCAGCGGGCCGGCGAGCTTGTGCAGGAAGCGGCGATACCCCTGATCATCCACCGCGTTACGGTGCTTGCAATACTCGGCGAATTCCACGTCGCGGGCGGGGTGCTGGCGAGGATCGAGGAAGCGCGCTGCACACCGTGCGCATCGCCAATAGTCTCGCCCGTCGACCGACAGCATCGCCTCAGGCGAGGCGGCGAGGCATACGGGGCACACCTGCGGCGCCCCGGGAGCCGCAGGTTCGCTGCCCTCGGGCCCTAGGTTCACGCACGCGTCCTTGGGGACTGCCTGTGATTGAACCTAATTAGGTACATTGCACGTCGTCCAGAAGGCGGTTGTGACGGGTCGGGCCGCGGCAGTTCGGCGGGTGAGGGCTCGGTCTGCCGCCAGGGGGCGCACAGTGCACACGATGCGAGGCGTCGAGCTCCCGAGTTACTCCCACTCGATGGTCGCGGGCGGCTTGCCGCTCACGTCGTACACGACACGGGAAATACCGTCCACCTCGTTCACGATGCGGCGGGAGACCA
>JAKBCE010000251.1 GCA_021808195.1 Pseudomonadota bacterium | reverse complement strand
CTTGGCCAAGGCACTTCAGCAGATTCACCAGCACCTGGATGCGCAGTAGGCAGCCCGTGAGAGCACGTATCGGCAAGCGGTATTCCGAGGAGGTCTACGAGCAGGCCTGCGAATGGTTCGCGGAATTTCGCGCGAGCGCTGCCGAGGAGGCGACGCGGCAGGCGTTCTTCGCCTGGTTGCAGCAGGCCCCGGCGCACATGGCCGCGTACCTGGACGTCGCCTCGAACTGGAGGCGGGCGGGGGCGCTGGATGTCGGCGCACGATTCTCCAAGGAGGCGCTCATCGCCGAGGCGTGCGGCGCCGACAATCTCGTCCCGTTTCCTGGCGTCGCTGCGCGGCCTGAGGGTCGGCGCCGACCGAGGGGGCTGACGGCCGCGCGTGTGTCCTGGGCCGCGGGGGTGTTTGCGCTGATCGGGGCAGGGCTGATCGCGCTGTGGATGCATGCCGGCGCGACGACGTATTCCACCGGGATCGGCCAGAAGCGCACCATCACGCTGGCGGACGGCTCGGTCGTCGAGTTGAACGCCCGCTCCCGGATCATCGTGCGCTACACCCAGCGGGAGCGCGAGATCGAGCTGGTGCGCGGCCAGGCGTTCTTTGCCGACGCGTTTGAGCCGAATCGTCCGTTCATCGTGCGCAGCCGCGCCACTGTCGTGCGCGCAATTGGCACGCAATTTGATGTGAACCTGCTGCATTCCGAAGCCATCGTCACCGTGATCGAGGGCAAAGTTGCGGTGGCGCGGCCGCGCCCGTTGCGCGTCGGTGCGGCGGCTCGGCTCCCGCCACCGGCCCGTCACCGTACGGGGGATCTCTCGCTGGTCTACCTCAGCGCCGGGGAGCAGATCACGGTGTCCCCGACACGCCGCCTCCAGCCGGTGTCGGCGAATACCACGGACGCGATCGCGTGGGTGCACCACAAGCTCATCTTTGCTTCGACTGCCTTGAGCGATGTGGTACAGGAATTCAACCGCTACAACGCCCGGCACATGGTGATCGCGTCGCCCTCGCTCGAGACCTTCAGGATCGACGGGGTGTTCTCCTCGACCAACCCGGACTCCTTGATCGCGTTCCTGCGCCAATACCCGGGCATCGAGGTGCGGGACGCCGGCGGGCGGGTGCTCATCTTCCGGCGCTCGCCGCGATAGGATTTTCCGCCCGGGGGGTATAAAGCGGCGGTGGCGACGCTCTTTCTGCCCAGAGGGCGAGCGTCATGGGGTGTCGCATAACGCTCGCCGATCATTACCTATTACAAAACGATTAGGGGGACGGGTCATGCGGGCCGATGTCATCGCCGTTGCGTTGGGTATGGCATTGCTGGGGGTCTCGGCGGGCGCTGCAGCGCAATCGGCCGCCACCCGGGTCAGCACCAACATTCCGCCGGAGCCGCTGCGGCCGGCCCTGCGACGTCTGGCGCAGGAATTTGGCTTCCAGATCGTCTATCCGTCGAAGGATGTCGCGAACCGCCGCAGTCCCGGGGTCGTGGGGAGCTATACGCTCTCTGAGGCACTCCAGCACGCGCTCGCCGGAACCGGTCTGACGTTCCGCTACATCGATGTGCATACGATCACGATCGTGCCCGTCTCCGGTCAGGTGGCCGCCGACCCGCCCGCGCCCGGTGCGGCCCCGGGGTCCGATCCGAAGGTCGGTGATCCTCCGGCCACGAATTCCAACAGCGATGCACCCAACGCCCAAAGCACCACCTTCGGCGGGGCCGGCGCCCGAGCGGCGTCGGATCCTCCGCAGGCCGATGCCGGCTCGAGCGCGGGCGCCGCTACGCTGCATGCCATTGTGGTCACCGGCACGCGCATCCGGGGCGTCGATACTCTGAACGCGTTGCCGGTGCAGATGCTGAGCCGACGGGATATCCGGCTCTCGGGAGCAACCAGCGTTCCGCAACTGTTGCAACAGGTCACCTCGACGAGCAGCGTCGGCAGCGTCTCGTCGGCGCAGGCCACAGGATTCACGACCGGTGGTATCGAGACGGTGTCGCTGCATGGCCTCGGCGCGGCTCGTACGCTCGTGCTCGTCAATGGGCTGCGCATGCCGGTCAGCACGGCAGGGGACACGGTCGATGTCGGGTCCATTCCCCTCGCTGCGGTGCAGCGGGTGGAGGTCCTCGAGAACGGCGCTTCCGCCGTGTACGGCAGTGATGCCATCGCGGGGGTGGTGAATTTCATTCTGAAATCGGATTTTCAGGGACTGGACGCGAGTGCGACGGTGGGCTCTCCGACCCAGGCCGGTGGCGGCACGTCCGAGAATATCTCGGTGTACGCCGGCATCGGCTCGCTGGAACGAGACCGTTACAACCTCGGCATCGGACTGGAATACGACCACAAATCGCCCATCATGGGCTCCTCACGTTCCTACGCCAGTCGTTACAGCCCGGGCTATGGGAATGACGTCACGTCCTTCTTCGCGTTCCCGGCGAACGTACTGATTCCGCCGAACACGGTGCTGCCGCACGGCGGCGTATACAGCCCCGAAGTCGGAAATTGCACGCCGACGTCACTCAATGATGCGAATTACCCGACGCAATGCCGGTTCGATAATTCGCCCTACGACTCGCTCCAGCCGAAGCGGTCCCGATACAGCCTCATTCTCAATGGCGCCTACCGGTTGAATGATGCAACCCAGCTCTACGGCAACGTGCTGTTCTCGCAGGTACGCCAGACGACCTACACGCAGCCGGTGCCGCTGGCCTTCCTCAACCCGCTGTTGCCGGGAAACCCGTACGTCGCCTATCTGGCCAATCTGCTCGCCACGCAGTACCCGGGCTATCACAACCCGAATGCCAGGCCGGGCCAGGGCGCATTTCTGCTGCCGCCGACGAGTCCCTATTATCCGACGGCCTGGGCGGCGGCCCATGGGCTCGCTGGGGAGCCTCTGAACCTCATCTACCGGGATTTCGCCAACGGCATTCGCCAGACGCTGGATAGGACCAATACGATACGCGTGGTGGCGGGCATCAAGGGCAATGCGCTGGGCTGGCATTACAACGGCTCGGCCCTGTTCGGCCAGACCGCTCTGTCCGACAATCTCGAGCATGGCTGGCCGCTGTACTCGACGATCATGCCGCTGCTCGACTCCGGCGTCATCAATCCGTTTGGGCCCACGCAGGACGCGAGCGCACTCGCGCAAGCCCAATCGGATCAGTTCATCGGCCAGGACTATACGACCAAGACGTCACTGACGAGCGTCGATGGCAGCGCGAGCCGCAAGATCGCACAGCTGCCGACCGGGCCGCTGCGACTCGCCGTGGGCGCGGAGCTGCGCCGGGAGACCTACGACTATTCGCCCGCAACAGTTCTGCAGGAAGGTAACGTCGGCGGTCTCGGCGGCAATTCGCTGCCCGAATCGGCCTCACGGACCGCGCAGGCCGCGTACTTCGAGCTCAACGGTTACCTCCTGCACTCCCTTCAGGGAGACATCGCAGTGCGCTGGGACCACTACCAGGCGGTCGGGAGCACGGTCAATCCCCAGTTGTGGCTGCATTGGAAGCCGCTGCACTGGCTGCAGTTTCGCGGATCTGCCGGAACGGGTTTCCGTGCACCGTCGCTGCCGGATCTGTATGCGCCGCAGACGTTCAGTGTGACGTCGAACGGAACGCGCGACCCGCTCCAGTGTCCGGTGTTCAACCCGAACAATCCGGCCTGTAGCGAGCAGTTCACGACGGTCACGGGCGGTAACCCGAACCTGCAGCCGGAGAAGTCGGTGAACTACACGCTGGGAGCGGTATTCCAACCGACCGAAGGCCTGCGATTGGATCTGGATTCATTCTGGA
>JAKBCE010000250.1 GCA_021808195.1 Pseudomonadota bacterium | reverse complement strand
ACGCGCTGAGCCGACCCGAGGTTCTGGTGGCACTGCTGCACGACCTGGGCGAGCGCAAGATCGGCACTGCCGCGAAACGGAAAGGCACGAAGGCCGAGCGGCGGGCGCGCGTCATCGGGCGACACCTCGCCAAGCTCGTGGATTCTGGGACCGCCGCAATCGTCGCTGGCGCGGCGACCGGCGCGAACATCACAGACCGCTCACTGCGGCCCGGAAGATAACCACCCGAAAAATGCCTCGATAACTTCCGCGAGGCCGCCGAAATCGCGCATAGATTGTCCAGCCGTGTTCCACCCGCAGAGGTTCACGGCGATGAAATCCGATCCTATCCGGCACGCAGTCCGGCGCGCACTTCCCAAGTCTGAGACCGGGCCCGCCCGCATCGCGCGGCTCGGCAATGTCGACACCGGCAAGATCACCGACGATAGCTTGCTCCGCAATGAGCAGGTCGCGGCCATTCTCAATATCCCGCTGTCCACGTTCCACCTGCTCCGCAAGCGTCCTGACTTCGTGCGCCCTGTGCACCTCGGGTGTCGCACCCGGTGGCGCTGGGCGACGCTGAAGGCGTGGATTCGCGCGCAGGAGGATGCCGCGTGAACACCACCACTGCCCCGCTCGACACCGCTGCCGTCGTGGCCGCCGTCGACGATGAGCTGACCACCGCTGTCCTGGTTCTGGCGGACATTCGCATCCGCCGCACCGTGCGCAAGCACGAAATCGACAGACTGCGTGTCGTAGCCGAGCGCATCGGGAGTGCCGTCAAATACCTGGAGCGCAAACACAATGGCCGCTGATCCAATTGATGCGACACTGGCGGCCCTTGATTCGCTGGCGGCGACGGAAGGCACGAACAACCCGGATGGCCCGACCGAGGGCGGCGAGAAGAAGGCCGCCGAGTCGCAAGCGTCAACCCTGGTGGCTTTCGTCCGCGACCGCTGCCGCCTGGTTCACGACGAAAACGGCGAGGTGTACGCCATCGAGAACGCGACCAACGAGGTGCGCAACATCGAGCGCAAAGCCTTCAAGACCTGGCTGCATGCCGAGTTCTACGAAGCCACGAAGAAGGCCGCCCGCTCGCAATCGGTGGCCGAGGCGCTGACCACCTTGGCAGGCATCGGCCTGCACGATGGCGAATCCGTCGAGGTGCATATCCGCTGCGCGGCGCTCGGTGACGGTTACGTGATCGACCTCGGCGAACCGGGGAAATCGCGCGCCATCGTCGTGCGGGCTGGTGGCTGGACCGTCACTGAGCGTCACGGCGTGATGTTCGCGCGGCCTGATTCGATGAAGCCGCTGCCCGTGCCGATTGGAGACGGCACGCTCGATCCGCTGTGGAAGCTGGTCAACGTGCCGGAGAGCGCACGCCTGCTGGTGACGGCGTGGCTGCTCGACTCCATGCGGCCCGACACGCCCTTCCCGATTCTTGAGGCTATCGGTGAACAGGGGAGCGCCAAGTCCGGCTTGCAGAAGCTGCTCAAGCGTCTCATTGATCCGTCGGCAATCGAGCTGCGCTCCG
The DNA here is from genome assembly GCA_021808195.1 of Pseudomonadota bacterium. The sequence goes on along the minus strand of JAKBCE010000250.1, from coordinate 2,273 downwards.
CTCCGCGCGGCGGGGAGGATGTTTTCGTAGGAGCCGGTCAAGGCTGGTTGCTCGCCTACGACAACGTGAGTCACCTTTCGGGAGAGATGCAGGATGTTCTATGCCGCGTGTCAACCGGCGCGACCTTCGCCGCCCGGAAGCTGTACACCAATGCCGAAGAGTCCGCGATCCGGGCGAAGAGACCCGTCACGATCAACGGCATCAGTGCGAGCATCACTGCTCAAGACCTTGTGGACCGTGCTATCAGTCTGGAACTGCCGGTCATAGAGGATCGCCGCGAGGCCGCTGGTATCGAAGGTGAGTTCGACCGGCTGCACCCCAAGCTGCTGGGCGCTCTGCTGGACCTCTTCGCCAAGGCTCTGACGATCCTGCCGAACATCGCCATTGAGCGCGACCGTCAGCCCCGACTGATCGAGTACGGCAACCTCGGCTGTGCGGTGGCCAAGGCGATGGGCCGCACCGCCGATGACTTCCTGACCGAGTTCTGGGCGATGCGCACGGAGAGTATCGGGCGGACCATCGAGGCTTCGCCGGTTGCCGTGGCGTTGATCGAGTTTCTGGACGCTCGTCCCGACCGGGAAGGCGAGCGGACGGCGAAACAGTGGTACGAATCCCTGACGAAGCCGGACGGGGCCGAGGCGTGGCCGCGCAGTCCGAAGGGATTTTCCGATGCACTGCGGCGCGCTGCGCCGGCTCTAAGGACTATGGGTATCCACGTGTCGCGCCCCCGCAAGAGCAACGGGAACAAGGTAATCAGCGTCACGCGAAAAGTTGTGCAAACCAAGTCCCCAACGTCCCCGACGTACCCTGATGCGAGCGGGACGGACGCTGCGGTCAACCGTTCAGGGGACTTTGGGGACTTCAGGGACTTCACTTCGGCAAGTATTTCCGGGACTGCCGAGGAACAGGAGATCGTGGTATGAGCGCGACCGCGATTCTCGGCCAGTTGGCCGCCGCTGGCGTGACCGTCCGAGCCGACCCCGAGCACTGCGACCGTCTGAAGCTAGCACCGGCTGACCGGTTGACCCCGGACTTGCTGGAACTGGTGAAGCGGAACAAGCCCGTGTTACTGGCCGCGTTGAGGGAGCGGCCGCAGGAACCGACCTACACCCGTTGCCTGGACTGCACCAAGTACACCGCCCCGCCGCCGGACACTGCCTTCTGGTGTCCGCTGGTGCGGGCGCATCCGACCGTGGCGCTGTGGGCGATCTGCACCGGCTACACCGCCAAGCCAGGCACCCCGCCGGGTCCGACCGTGCCGCCGGAACAGGAGGATGCACGATGAGCACCGTTCCCTACCGTCTACAAGCCTGGAAAGTCATCAACGCCGAAGTGAACCGCAAGCTGGCCGAGCGGCTGCAACCCATCACCGAGGCATTGGAGCTGATCGAGCGGGCCGAGGCGGACCTGCGCCAATGCTGGCCCGAGGCTGCCGGCGATGCACTGGCGCGCGCACGGGGGCTGCTGACGTGCTTCCTTGAGAAGGCTTCCCGATGAGCGGCAAAGTCCCGTCTATAAAAAAGGGACTTGCGCGCACCCCTACCCCCCCGGAACCGCAACCGCTGGCCGGCCACCCTGGCGTGCTCGTGGAACTGCGCGAGGTCGGCCCCGAGGATTGCGACGGAGCTGGCGAGAAGTACCGGCTACGCTGGCGTCGTGTCGTGGTTGCAGACCCGCACGACGATGACGTGCGCGCTGCCCTGCGGGAGCTGCGGCGACGTGGCCTGTACGCCGGCCTGCTGCTGGGCGACGAATTGCCACCGGAACCCGGCTCGACCCGGCGAGGGATTCCGCCCGGTGCCTCCGACCCGCGTCTGTGCGGCGCGCGCACACAGGGCGGCTGGCCCTGCCGAGCAATTGCACTGCCGAGCGGGAGATGCCGGTGGCATGGCGGATTGTCGAGCGGACCTAAGACGACCCGGGGCCGAGCGCGGAGCGCGCTGAATCTGGCCCTGGCGAACGCTGCATTGGCCGCCAAGCGGCGAGCCGGCTGAGGTGGTGCCGAGAAGTACCGCCCGATGCGGCCATCGGCCTTTGCGCGCGCGTGCGCGCGAATGACTTTGCGACCGCTCGTCACCGCCTGTCGACCCCTCCCGCGCCTGGGACGCACGGCCTATGACTACCGGATCACCTGCTGGCCGGGAATCCTAGCAGCCTGTCGGACTGAGGTTTCGTTTGAGCGGGAAAGCGGCTAAAGAGCGGAGATTCATGTCGATTTCGACCGATATTCGCAGGCCGAGAGATCGCGATGCTGCCTCAGCAGGCCTGCATCG
>JAKBCE010000249.1 GCA_021808195.1 Pseudomonadota bacterium | reverse complement strand
TGTCGTGATCGGCAAAAATTGTGAGTGCATCGACGCCAGGCAACACGGGAAATTGCGCGAGGTTGGATGCGTCGATTGCGGCCCAGGCTGGTTGGAACAGTCGCGCCGCAGCGAGTGCACTCTCGATTCCTTCGGCGAGCGCGAGGCCGGTGGTAACAGACTCATTAGGCCACAATCTAACAACGCCACCTTTTTTCCGATGGCCGCCGAGCAGGAGCTTGTCTTGTTCGGTGCCGGCCTTGCCTCGGCCGTCAGTCGCAAGCCGCGTGAAGTGCAAAGTCATCGGCGCGTTTGTTTCCGCGTTGGTCACTCGTGCGCAGAGACTCGGCGGGTGTCTGTCGGTCTGTTCGAGGAACCGTAGGTCGCTGTCGGGCGGTGGCAACAGGCAGCCTCGATATAACAGGTATGCCTCGCCGACTGTGCCGCACAACCGCCGCGTGCGTCTCCATATCGCCTCTGCCCGGTCGGACCAGTCGAGCGGCGCAGTCGAGTGAGCCGGGACCGGCACGATCTCAGGACGGCGCTCGAAATTCTCGGCCTTTGTGTAGCCGCACCTATGGCAGTACTCGACAATGCCACGCTCATCCTCGGTGACCGCGAGCGCGGTATCCTTCGGGCCGCGGTCGCACTGCGGACATGGGGCGCGCTTGGTGGTGCTCATGCGGCCACCTGCTTCGCACGCTCCTCCGCGAGCTCGCGCAGGTTCTCAAGCATCGAGGCGCGCCAGGCGTCCAGGCTCGCATGGATCGCTTCCTGCGGCGATATCACGCTACCGTCCGGGCAGAGTATCCCCCACCATCCAAAGGGCTCGTCCGGGCAGATGGGTTCGGCACTGAGCGCACCGGGCGCGACACGCCAGGCGATTACCGGCATGCGGCTGACGGCACCATCTTCGAGCATCGTGACCGCGAAGTAACCCGGCGCCGCCGGGATGGACGCCACCAGTCGCACCGGGTCGAGGTCCGTGTCAGTCGCAAGGGTGACGCGCGCCTCGCCTGCCGCATCGAGGTACTCGATTTCGGAGCGCATGCCCTTCGGCTCGGAGTTTGTCCACCGCTGCCGGATTCGTACCACACGCTCGGCAGCGACGAAGCCCGCGGCGGTTTCGATGAATGTGCTCACGGCCGCACCCCCGCGATCCGCTCGAGGCGCAGGCGTTCGCGAATGGCGAAGTTTTTGCGCCGCCAGGAGTCCACATCCGACGCGGCAGTCAAAACGCGGCCGCGCCGGTGCTCGGGGAGTCCGGCCAAAAAAACAGCGGCGGCGGACGGCTCGCGCGGGGTGAAAGAATGTGATAGGTTTCGCATGGTTGAAGTCCTCAGCGAGAGGCGCGTTTCCGTGGTAGGGGCGCGCCTTTCGCGTTTTCGTCTTTGTGTTAGGCGGCGCTCGCGGTCGCGGGGGCGCGGCGTGTAGGACCGATGGGTCCCGCGCTCGGGGCCTGCGCCTCGATCCATGCAAGAAGGTCCTCCTCCCGATACACGGCGCGGCCGTTCAAGATTCGGTATTTCGGACCAACGCCGCGGCTCGCCATGTCAGCGAGGGAGGCTGGTTTTACCGGGATGCCCGCCGCGGAGAGAAACTCTGCAGCTCGAAGTCTGGTGAAGAAAATCATCGTGCCCTCCTCCCGCGTTGCGCGGGGTCGGGCTTATTTATATAGAGCAATAAGAACGGAATCAGAAAGCGAACGATAGGGCCGCCCATCGGCTTTATGCCGATGGCGCAGCTCGATCAGGTCGGTTGCCAGCGCCCGGGTGGCGCTTACTTTTTGAGGAGTTTTCGGACGTACCGAGCGCCGCAGCCGAGCGCCGCGGCGATCTGCGTGCTTGTCTTTCCTTGCGCAGCTAGGGCGAGCGCCCGCCGACGCATCGCCGCACGCTGCGCTCGTTTTGCTTCTGCCGCGCCAGCAGTTTGCCGCTCCGTGGCCGTGCGATTCAACGCTGTGTGCAGTTCCGGCTCGCTCGCCGCGATGGCGATATGCCCGTCGAGCCATTTGTCCATATGGGACTGCGCTCGAGCCGTCGCCGTCCTAGCCTGCCCTTTTCGAGGCAGTACCCTGCGCAAGGCGGCGATGCTCTTTCTGTTCTCCGGCCGCTCACCGAAGGCGTATATACGTCTTACCGCTCGGCGCCCCGTCACTTCCGGGTCGGTGGAGCGTTCACGAGCGACCTGTTCCCGGTGCTCAGCTTCCTCTCGCCCCAGCTGCTGGATTCTTTCTACCGCCTCGCTGCGGGTGCGATAGGTGCCGGCGACGTTGCCGTCCTCTCCGATCACGAGGTGCAGCCCGTGCCGCTGCTCGATTCGGTAGCTCACGCCTCGCTCCGGAGTACCACGGCGGCATGCTCGCCCCACTTCTGCCAGGCATCGCGCATTTCGCTCGCGTAGCTGTGCTGATCGTAAATCGCAACGAGCCCGGCCTTTGCGGTATGGCCGAGGCACATCTCAGCGACAACTTGTGACACGCCGAGAGCAGCCATGCCGCTGCGCACACTGCGGCGGACATCGTGCAGACGCCACTCAGCAATCTGGAGCTTCGCAAGTCGCTGCATCAGCGCATGGTGGAAGTCGAACGGCCGCCGGTCTCGGCGCCCCCAGAATACGAACGGTGAGCCCTCGAGCACGGACTGCTCGCGCAGCATCGTGATGAGCACCGGGTGCAGGTGGATTATGAACGGGTGGGGATCCTTGTTTCCCGTCTTGCGCCGCTCGGGGGGCAACGTCCACGTGCCGGCGTCGAGGTCCAGCTCGGCCCAGCGCATTCCTGTGGCTTCGCGGCGGCGGCAGCCGGTGAATGCGAGCACCGCGAAGCATGTCCGCGCAGGATCGCCTTCGGCCTGCAGCGCGCGCCAGATTGCTGTCAGTTCATCATCGGTTAGCGCCCGCGTGCGGATGCGCCGGCCCCCGAGGACCCGCAGCCGGTTGCGGGCCGGGTTGACTACCTCGACGCCACGATCATAGGACCAGTTATAGAAGGCTGACACCATCGCCATGAGCTGATCGGCTGTGCCGCGCTTGATGTTGTCCACCACACGGAGCACGTCTGATCGGGTCACGGCTGTGACCGGCTTGCGGCCGATGTCCTCGACGGCTTTGCGAGCCGCCGGCGTCAGGCGCACCAGCGGGTTTTCGTCGCCCTCGATGTAGGTCCTGATGATCGCATCCACTTTCGCGCGGTACCGGGGTCGCCACGTGGATACGTCGCTCTGACGCTCGTACCAGCCGCGCATTGCGATTCTGAGCGGCTGTCCGCCGAGAGTGGAACTGGTAGTCGCCACTTCGGCGAGCCGCGCCCGGGCGGCCTCACGAGCTTTTACGGCCGGCAGTTCAGGCCAGTGCCCGCGCAGCGTCTCTCGCCGCTTGCGGCCATCGGCCTCGCGCCACTGCACGACGAATGCCGCCCGCGTCGGCGTGAGGCGGACACCGAAGCCGGACACGAGGTCATCCCAGAGGAATGCCTGCCCGCTGGCCGGCCGAGGCGCCCGCTTGATCGCATCGTCTGTAACCCGGGCCATTCTGTAATTCGCCTTGTCGCCGCTTGTAACCAAGTCCCGCGTTCCGTGAGCGCCATCGGCGGCTTGCCGATGCGCTCCACAAGGCATATATTACTGAAAGATCGAGAGAAATACAGAGGTATCTAACGCGGTCGAATAGGTCCGAATCAGCCCGATATCACATGGTGTGCGTGGGCTTGTCGCCCTGCAGCGCCCCGGCCAGGTAGGTCTCGATCTTCTTCTGAGTCTGGCCGTGATCCTGCTCACTGAACTGCACGCCGATGCCGGCCGTGCGCTTGCCC
>JAKBCE010000248.1 GCA_021808195.1 Pseudomonadota bacterium | reverse complement strand
CGCGCTCTTCAGCATCCTGCGGGTTGCCTCGATGCCACTCATGCCGGGCAGTGCAATGTCCATGACGACCACGTCGGGACGGAGCCTGAGGGCCAATTCGCAGGCCTCCGGGGCTGTGGTGGCCTCCCCGACGACCCGGACCGCCGGCTGCTCGGCGAGCAGCCGCCGATACCCTTCGCGCACGATGGCGTGATCGTCGACCAGGAGAACCGTGATCAATTCGGTCATGACGGGGGAATCTCCGGCGGCAGAGGAATATGGGCGCTCAGGACGAACCCTGGGCCGGGAGCGTTGGCGACCTCGAGTGTTCCGCGCAGCGCATAGACGCGTTCGCGCATTCCGATCAGACCCAGACCCGTGGAGTCGTCCCCGGCGGCGCGCCCGATGCCGTCGTCCGTGATGGTGATCGAGACCGATGCGGGAGTCGAGGCGTCGATGCCGCTGCGAGTGACCCGCACCTCGGCGCGGGTCGCCGCGGAATGCTTGGCCACGTTGGTCAGTCCCTCCTGGACCAGACGAAACAGTGTCACTGCGATCTCTTCGGGTAGATCGCCGAGCTCCCCCTCGATGACCAGACGCAGCGCCAGGGTCGGCAGGCGCACTCGCCACAGCTGTACGCAGTGCTCGAGTGCTGCGGCGAGTCCGAGTTCGTCCAATCCCGGTGGCCGCAGCTCGCGGATCAATGTGGCGAGAGCGGCGTGAATGTGGTTGCAATGCTCCACGATGGCTGCGGCGCGGATCCGGGCGGCATCGAGGTCGGGGGTGCGCGCGTCGCGTATGCCGACGGCATCGAGCTTGATGACGTTCAGATACTGGCCGAGCTCATCATGCAGCTCGCGCGCCAGTGCTTTGCGCTCCGCTTCCTGCAGCGCGACATACTGCTGGGCCAATCGTCGGTTCTCCGCCAGTGCCGCGGCCAGTTGGGCCTGCGCGGATTTGCGCAGACCGATTTCGGTCTTGGCTTCCTGGTAGCGACGCGCGGCGAACCAGGTCAGACCCAGGCCGAGAACCAGCAATACGGACGGCAGTTCGTCGAGCTGATAGCGCTCGTAGGGCGCCGTGAGCCGCTGCAGCGCCTCCGTGACGTTGAACAGCCCGCAGAGCACCCAGGTGATGATCGTGACCGCGGCGACCACCAGCGCGTCACGGCGATGGGCGGCCCGGTCCGTCCCAAAGGTGCGCGGCGCACGGCCCGACGGATCCGCAGCCCCCCGGGCCCTCTGTGTCGGGCTGCCGACGGCCGGGGCCGCGCGTCGGGGCCCGGTCGTCGAGGTCCTCACTGGCTCTTGCATCGACATGGCGTATCGTGCCGAATGACGTCGGAACCGTAGCAGTGTACCGCCACGGCACGGGGCCGGGCGAGGACGGCGGGGGAGCCGCACATGGGGGAGGAGGCACGCCATCTGCGCGCCCCGTCCCGGAAATCGTCGCCACTGTGTTCCATTTCCGCACAGCCGGTGCGCGCGAGGTGCCCGAGTCGCAATCAGGAAGATTTCCCTTGCCGCTGCGCCGCAGGAGCAGCGACGATGTGCAGGCATGACGACCGGACGGACGCGCCACGGCTGAGAGTGCCCCGCTGAACGTCATGATGGGAGGTTCGATGGCCCGAGCGCTGGGGAGAGGCCGCTTGCGCGGGCGTACGGTGGCGTTCGTTGCAGCATGCGAACTGCTGCTTGCGGCCCTGGGCACTGCGGCGCAGGGAGCGGATCACCCGACCACACATCCCGCACTGAAGACGGTCGTCATCAATGCCGCGCCGCTCTCCGGCTCCGCCGTTCCGCTCAATGAGATTCCGGGCAACGTCCAGGTCCTCAGCGCCGCCTCGCTTTCGGCGCAGGGCACTGCAAGTCTCACCGGAGCGCTCAATACGCAGCTGAGCAGCGTCAATATCAACGACAACGTGGTCGATCCCTTCCAGCCGGACATTCTCTATCGCGGCTTCGAAGCCTCGCCAGTGCTCGGGACACCGCAGGGGCTCGCGGTGTACGAGAACGGTGTGCGCATCAATGAGGCCTTCGGTGACACGGTCAATTGGGATCTGATCCTGCCAGCGGCGATCCACCAGGTCGAACTGACAAGTTCCAGCGCTGTATATGGTCTGAACGCGCTCGGCGGGGCGATTTCGCTCACGATGAAGAACGGTTTCAACTACCGCGGCGGCGAAGTGCAGCTGTCCGGCGGATCCTTTCATCGCCAGGAGATCAGCGCGCAGTACGGAATGCACTCGGGAATGTTCGGGTTTTATGTCGCCGGGCGCGGACTGAACTGGCACGGGTGGCGGGAGTTCTCCAGTGACCAGCTGCGCAATCTGTTCGCCGTGGCGAGTCTGCACGGCAGGGCAGGGTCGCTCGATCTGAGCTATGCCTGGGACGACAACACGCTCAAGGGCCAGAGTTCCGCCCCGGTGCAGGAGTTGGCGATCAATCGCGCGCTGGTGTTCACCGGTCCGCAGGCCAATCTCAATCGCCTGAAGTTTCTCATTCTCAACGGTCGACTGAAGCTGCCGGGGCGCTGGACGCTCGCCGCCGTGCTGTATTACCGCGACTTCTCCCAGGCCGTCGCGAACGGCAACGGCACCAGTTACATCGCATGCCGCACGTTGCCTGGCGTGTTATGCCAGCCGGACGGCGTCACGCCGCTGACGAATGCTGCGGGGCAGTCGCTGCCGGACATCTCAGTCGGCGGGACGCGGTATATTGGCGAGAACGATTTCGAACTGCTGCACAGCTGGGGCAGGGGTGCGACCCTGCAAGCCGCGAACGACGCTGCCATCTTCGGACATGCCAATCACTTCACCGTCGGCGCAGCAGTGGATTACGCATCGAGCGGCTATTATGCCGGTGCGCAGATCGGTCTGCTGAACGCCGAGCTCGTCGTGCAGCCCTCGACGCTGTTCGTCGATACGCCGGAGAATTCCCCCGGCGCCATGGCGAACGGCGATGCGGTGCCGGTGAACGTCGATTCGGTCAACAAGGCATTCGGCGCCTACCTCACCGATACGTTCAACGTCACTGCGGCGCTGGCCGTGACCGCCGGCGGGCGCTACAACATCGCGCAGGTGAATCTCGCGGATCTGCTCGGTACGCGGCTCAGCGGCCACAATCGGTACGTTCACTTCAATCCGTCGATCGGGGCGACCTATGCCCTCGGGCATTCGACGACGCTCTATGGCGGCTACTCGGTGAACAATCGCGTCCCGACCCCGGGCGAGATCGAGTGTTCCGATCCGCAGGCCCCCTGTCTGCTCCCCGCGAGTCTCTCCGGGGATCCGCCCACGCTCCGTCAGGTGGTCTCGCACACCACGGAGATCGGTCTGCGCGGCACTGTGGCGCGAATCCCGGTTCTCGGTGCGGCAATGCGGTGGAATTTCAGCGTGTTTCGCACGGTGCTGCACGATGACATTCACGGCGTTGCGACGTCGCTGAGTTCGGGGTATTTCGCCAATATCGGCGATACGCGTAGGCAGGGACTGGAGACGGGCGTGAACCTCGACGCGCCGCGCTGGTCCGCCTACCTGCATTACAGCCTCGTGCGTGCGACATTTCTCACCGCGCTGGTGATTCCGGCGTCCTCCAACCCCTTCCAGGACGCGAATGGGAATATCCACGTGCAGCCCGGTGATCAGTTTCCCGGGATCCCGGAGAATCGCTGGAAGATCGGTGGAGATCTATCGCTGTCGCCGATTTGGAGCATCGGGACCAGCGTCAATATCGTGAGTAGTGTTTACTACGTCGGTGATGAGTCCAATCAGCTGGCACCGCTCCCCGGTTACACCGTGGTGGAGCTGCATTCCAGCTACC
>JAKBCE010000247.1:2767-3817 GCA_021808195.1 Pseudomonadota bacterium | reverse complement strand
CCTCGTGGAAGGCGCGGAAGATCTCCTCCACCGGCCGTCCCATCGCGTTCTCGAGCCGCCAGCCGGTCAGCGCCTCGGCGACCGGATTGATGTAGTCGATGACCGATTCGGCATCGGTGGTGATCACCCCGTCGCCGATCGACTGCAGGGTGATCTGCGCGCTCTCCTTTTCACGAAACAGCGCTTCCTCGTAGAGCTTGCGCTCGGTGATGTCGAGCTCGACGCCCACCAGACGCAGCAGCCGCCCGTGCTCATCGACCCGTGCGGTGGCCCGGCTCATCACCCAGCGCCACTCACCGTTGCGATGGCGCATGCGGTGGGTGCTCTCGAAAGTCGGGGTCTTGCCGTCGATGTGCTCGCGGATCGCCGCCTGCACCCGCGGCAGGTCGTCCGGGTGTACCAGGTTGCTCCAGTCCGGTGAGCCGCGCAGATCCTCGTCGCGGTAGCCGAGCATCGCCTTCCAGCGCGGCGAGAAATACACCTCGTTGTTCTCGACGTCGAAGTCCCACAGTCCGTCATTGGCGGCCGCCTGGGCGAGGGCATTGCGCTCCTCGAGCTTCGCGAGCCGCGCCTCCATCCGCACTCGCTCGAGCCCGGTGGCGAGGCTGGTGCCGATGAGCTTCATCAGCAGCTGCTGGCTGACGTCCCAGGTGCGCGGCAGGGTATTGGCCAGTCCGAGAAATCCCGCCGGCTTGCCCTGCACCCGCAGGGCCACGAGCAGTACTGAGCCCATGTACAGGGAGGCGAAGCGCTGCGCGTCGGCGGTTTGCTCGCGCGGCGGCTTGGCGGTGTCGGACAGCTGGGAGAGACGCAGGTGCTCGAGTCGCCCATTCAGCCAGGGGAGGGTATCGAGCGGAGTTTCCTCCAGACCCTCCGGGCGGCACTGAGCGAGCGCGGTACGCTCGAACTGCACCTCCTGGATCACCGTGTGCTCGGCGCGCAGCAGCGCCACGAACGCGCAGTCCACGCCGGTCACCTCGCGCAGCAGTCCGAGGTTGCGCTGCAGGCTCGCATTCAGCGTGCCCTTGCGCATGTTCTGCAGTTCGACCG
>JAKBCE010000247.1:0-2757 GCA_021808195.1 Pseudomonadota bacterium | reverse complement strand
ACGTCGATTCCGAGTTTCGACGTCCGGTCCTTCCACGCGTCGGACGCCAAGATGTCCGTGGAAGTGAAATCCGCTGGCCTGTCCGACGGGTGACTCGACATGAACCGGTAACCTCTAAGCCCGACCTGGCAGCCTGCACCCGGGGTATCCCCGGACGTGTGAACTGCCGTCTGGCCTCGCGGGTCGATCGGACCTTTGGTCTTCTAACGCGTGGCAGCGGATTTTCGCACACCTGTTCAAGAACACAAGCTAACGTACTGTTCGGTCAAGGGTTGGGGACTTGACAAAATCTGCCCTGGACCGCTCCGGGCTGAGAACGGGCGCACGTTTCTGCGCACCGCCGACGCGCTCAGCCGAGCGCCCGGCGCGCCGACTCGAAGGTGCGCTTCAGCTCCGCCGCCATCTCGGCCTGCAGGGCGGCGAGCCCCTCGGCATCGAGCGTGCGCGGCACGTGTCGCGGTGCACCGATGGCGATCGCGATGCGCGCGAACGGCTTGGGGATCACGAACCGGTCCCACTTGATGCGCCAGGCGCGCGAGGCCGCGTAGGCCATGGGCACGATCGGCCGGCCGGACATCTGCGCCAGCAGGATCGCGCCGGGCTTGAACTGGTAACGCGGCCCGCGCGGGCCGTCCGGCGTGATCGCCGGGGAGATGTTCTCTTTGACCAGGGCCTGATAATAGTCACGCAGCGCCCGCGCGCCGGTGTGAGTCGAGGAGCCGCGGATGGCGTGCGCGCCGAGGCGCTGCACCAGCATCGCGCCCAATTCCCCGTCGACCGACGGGCTGATCAGCCAGCCGGCCCTCAAGCCCCGGGCGCGCTGCTCGAGCAGGTACTTGCCGCAGAACAGCTGATGCTGGTGCCAGTAGCACGGCAGCACCGAGGGCGCCTCGGCGAGCGCCGCGAGCAGATGCTCCTCGCCTTCGATGCGCACCACGCGGCACATGCCCCACCAGGCGCGGATCACGGCGAGGCCGAGCGGGATGGCGAGCCGGTACAGCGCGCGGCGCAGCGGCGTCATGCGTCGGTCCGAACGGGTGACCGTGCGGTAGAGCGAATTGCGCAGGCCGGGCTCGGTCATGCGAGCGGTGACTCCAATGGGATCGGCAGGGGCGCCGATGGGTATAATTGAGAGCTTACATGAGCACGACCGAGACAACCCAGCAGGGCCCGCCGGTGGCGGAGGAGTCCTTCGACATCGGTTCCACGGACGACTCCCTGGAGCGCATGATCGAGCTGTTCGCCGCGCACGGGGACCTGTACCGGGTCTACGTCCCGGCGCGCAAGTCCTACACCTACGTGGTGCACCACCCGGATGACGTCAAGCGCATCCTGGTCACGAACCACCGCAATTACACCAAGGGCATCGGTCTCGATCGGGTGAAGATCCTGCTCGGCAACGGGATCATGACCAGCGAGGGCGAGTTCTGGCGGCGCCAGCGCATGATGCTGCAGCCGCTGTTTCACCGGCGGGTCATCACCGAGTTCGCCGCGCGCATCGCCGCGGCCAATGACGGGCTGCTCGAGCGGTGGGCGGACGCGGCGCGCAGCGGCGAGCCGGTCAATCTCACCGATGAGATGAGCGAACTGACCCTGAGCATCGTGCTGGAGGCGATCTTCGGCCGCGATCTTGAGCGCATGAGCGCCGAGCTCGGCGGCAACCCCTTCGAGGTGGTGACCAAGGAGCAGGCCCGCAACCTGCAGTTCGCCTACAAGTTCCGCTCCCTGACCCGCCTGGTGGCCGGCCTGCTCGCGCGCCGGCGCGAGCGTGAGGAGGAGCATTTCGACTACGTCGCGATGCTCATGAACGCCCGCGACAAGGACACCGGCGCGCCCATGAGCGACCGGGAGCTGATCGACGAGATCATGACCCTGGTGGTCGCCGGGCACGAGACCACCGCGAGCGGCCTGAACTGGACCTGGTACCTCCTGGCGCAGCACCCCGAGGTCGAGGCAAAGCTGCACGCCGAGCTCGACGCCTCGCCGGTGAGCGCGATGAGCGCGCCGAGTCTCGCCGAACTCGAGCAGCTGCCCTATACGCGCCAGGTGATCGATGAGGCGCTGCGGCTGTATCCGCCGGGCTGGCTGCTCTCGCGGCGCACGATCGAGCCGGACGTGCTCTCGGGCTATGAGGTCCCGGCCGGCACCAACGTGCTGCTGCCGCTGTATCTGCTGCACCGCCATCCGCGCTACTGGCACGATCCGGATGCCTTCATGCCGGAGCGTTTCGACCGCGAACACGAGGCCGAGCGGCCGCGCTTCGCGTACATGCCGTTCGCCGCCGGCCCGCGCCACTGCATCGGGGAGACGTTCGCGCTGTACGAGATGTTGATGCACGTGCAGCGCGTGGCGCGCGAGTTTCGTCTGGTGCACGTCCCGCGCGAACCGTTCGCGCTCGAGGCGCAGATCAACCTGCGTACCCGCAACCCCGTCTACATGAAATTGGAACGGCGCTGATGCTCAATGTCACGACTCTGACCGAACTGCTCGAGGCGAACCGCCAGTTCCCGCGCGCCATCACCTACCACGAGGGCGAGAAGGATGCCCGCACGGTCGCATTCGCCGAACTGCACGAGCGCGCCCTCGGCATCCTTCATCATTTGCAGAAGCTCGGGGCGCGCCCCGGCGAGAAGCTCATCCTGTTCCTCGGCCACAACGAGCAGTTCATCGACGCGTTCTGGGCGGCGGTGCTCGGCGGCATCGTGCCGGTGCCGGTGGCGCTCGGCATCAGCGATGAGCATCGCCACAAGCTGCTGC
>JAKBCE010000022.1 GCA_021808195.1 Pseudomonadota bacterium | reverse complement strand
CGCACCGGAGTGCTGCGGGAGATCATCCGGGCTCCTGAATCACCGGCGCTGGCCCCTCGGCACAGGCCATCGTCTGATACCTCAACGGCAACACACGTTGTCTCGCCGCCCTGCGCCTGGCTCTTAACAGGATGTTGAAAAACCCGAAATTTCGGGCAAATTAGGCATTATCTGGCGCACGATTGAGGTTCTCCGATGCGTGGAGCGGACTCGAAGCAGGAAGCGATGTTCAGCTACGTCTCCCCGGAAGAGCGGGTTCCGCCGAAGCATCCGCTGCGGCCGATCCGCGCGATGATCGCAGAGGCGCTGGCGCAGATGGATAGGCGATTTGAGAAGCTTTACTCCCAGACGGGCAGGCCCTCGATTGCGCCGGAGCGGCTGATTCGGGCACTGCTGCTGCAGGTGCTCTATTCGATTCGCAGCGAGCGGCTGCTGATCGAGCAGCTCGAGTACAACTTGCTGTTCCGATGGTTCGTCGGGCTCTCGGTTGATGAACCGGTGTGGGATCACTCGACCTTCAGCAAGAACCGCGATCGGCTGCTCGAGGCGGACATTGCGCGCGAGCTGTTCGAGGCCATTGTCGAGCAGGCTCGGATCGCGGGTCTTCTGAGCGATGAGCATTTCAGCGTCGACGGTACGATGATTGCGGCATGGGCGTCGCACAAGAGTTTCCGTCCCAAGGACGGTTCTGGCGGCACTGGTGGAGACGGTGGCCGCAATAACGCACGCGATTTTCGTGGCGAGCAGCGCACGAACGACACACATGCGTCCACAACCGACCCTGAGGCCAAGCTGTACAAGAAGAGTGCCGGGACACCCTCGAAGCTGGCTTACCTCGGGCACGCGGTGAGCGAGAACCGCAATGGCCTGATTGTCGCGGCGCAGGTGACGCAGGCGAGTGGCACGGCCGAGCGCAGCGCCGCGATCGACATGCTCGGTGAACTGTCCGGCCCAAGGCGGTGCACGCTCGCAGCGGATAAGGGTTACGACACGCACCAGTTCGTCCGGCAAACCCGTGAGCTGAACGTCACCCCTCATGTGGCGCAGAACATCGAGCGACGGGGCGGCTCGGCGATCAATGCCCGCACGACCCGTCATGCCGGATACGCCCTGAGCATCAAGGCGCGCAAGCGAATCGAGGAGTCCTTCGGCTGGGCGAAGGACATCGGGCTTTTGAGGCGCCCGAAGGTGCGCGGTCGCAGGAAGATCGAGTTCGCGACGCTGCTGACCTTCACCGGCTACAACCTGGTGCGCATGCGCAATCTTCTTGCGCCAGGGTTCACATAGCTCGGATGCCATCTTGAGCGACACGGTGATCGAAATGTCCACCCCGACGGGCACCAGAGCCTCCCACGGCAAGGATCGCGAGGCCGGAACGCACGAATTCGAACTCAAAAGAGTTGCTCGACGTGCGTTCACGGGGAGTCAGACGCCTCGATCACCGGGTTTTTCATCAGCCTGTTAAATCGCACCATGGCATCGAGCTCGATCAGACCGAGCGGGACGTCTCCTTCTGTGCCCATGCGATTCTCGAGCCGAGTCGGGTGCTGGAGGTGCCGGACGCAACGCTCGACAGCCGTTTCGCCGACAACCCCCTCGTTACCGGCGCACAGCAGTTCCGGTTCTACGCCGGCGCCCCGCTCGTCACGGATGAAGGTTATGCGCTCGGCACGCTATGCGTACTCGATCACAGGCCGCGGCGGCTCGAGCCACGTCAACGCGCCGCGCTGGAGGCGCTCGCTCGCCAGGCGGCCGCGCAGCTGAAGTTGCGCTCGACGCATCGGGCTCTACAAGAGGCGCTCGAAGCCGCCCGTTCCTACCAGGACGAGCTCGAGGAATACCAGACTCGGCTGCGGCAACTGAACATGCAGCTGCAAAGCCAGGCTATCACGGATCCTCTGACTGGGCTGTACAACCGCCTTGCACTCAACCAACAGCTGAACCAGGCCGTTGCCCAATGCCATCGCTCAGGCGAATCGCTCTCGCTGCTGCTCATCGATGCCGACCATTTCAAGTCATACAACGACCGATTCGGCCATCAGGTCGGCGATGACATCCTGCGTCAGCTGGCCAAGGTCATTCGCTCCACGGTGCGCGCATCGGACACCGCCGCCCGGTACGGCGGCGAATTCGTGGTGATCCTTCCGGCGACCGACGGTGCAGGCGCTTTGGCTCTTGCAGAACGCATGCGCATGCAGGTGCAGAACTCCCGCTGCGGCGATTGCGACCTCACCGTCAGCATCGGGGTGGCGAGCCGGCCGGCCAACCATCGGCGCTGCACTGTGGATTTGCTCATCCAGGATGCCGATGCCGCGCTGTATCGGGCCAAGGGGACCGGCCGCAATCGGGTCGTCGCAGCCGAGCAATCCCCGATCTGAGCACCGGATCGTTGAAGCGAGCAAGGGCGCGCGCGACCCCGTCGGTTCAAGTCATTTGCATAACGTTCTGACACGACGTTGCTAATGACGTCGTGTCAGAGCGCGTATCAGGACGTCCGACGGCTGCTTGAAGTTGTGTCACGCCCCGTTCACCTTTTGCGCTGACGGGCAATCAATGTGCGCATGGCCGAGCCGATGACCCACGAGCGAGCCTACTGCCTGCGCTGCGGGGTATTGACGGCAGAGGACCATCTAAACAATCGCGCCCAGAGAGAGCGGCGGGGGTAGAGTGAGCGGTTAACCCGCTTGATCAGCGCATCCACGGACGGAACGCCGCAACGCTTGATTCGTCCGCGGCGATCGATGGCCCGATGGTAATGTAGAACGATCGGCTCGCCGTAGCAGGAAACGGGGATCTGCTTGGCCAGAGTCGTCGGAAAATTGTAGTCGATGGGCAGTTCGTCAAATGGAAGTCCGAGCTGAATCATTGCAAATGCAAAGCTCACCTGATCGATGTGATTGACCCACCGCTGCAGCAGATGCCGATGATCGTGCAGCACCTCGGCATTGCGCAGCCATTGCTCGCCGAGCGGTCGCATCAGCGCACGGGGAATCATCAAGAGCCCCCCGTTGCAGTTCAGAGCATAGGTTGATTCATGCGCCGCGATGCTCGGGGCCAGCAGCGCGGGCTGTGATGGCACTTGAAGGAAGGCGCGGACCGATTCAAGCACGGCCAGCGGCGGGTTCGGCTGATCGACCCGCTTGGCGCGGATTGCGTGCAGACTCGCTGCTGAATTGAGCGGCCGGGTGATCGCCAGATCCGTATCGCAGGCCACCAGAACGTCGAATTCCTCGTTCGCGAGCGTAAAGAGCTGATTGATTTTGTTGCAGTACGTGCTGTCCGGTCCGAGCGGTAGCTCCAGCGCACGCACTCCGAAGCTTGCAGCGAGCGCGCGGCCGGGCTCGCCGCAGCGGGCCGTCACCTGCGCCACAATGTCCGCCGGCGCAACGCCGGCACCGAGCAGGGCGCGGACAAACAGCCGCGCTTCGGCGAGAAAGCGCGGATTTTCATCGATCACGAAGCTGTACTGCAGTCGCACGTGCTCGAGTCTCGCTCTTTCGGTCGCTGGGCAGATGTATGCATTCTAAGCGATGCGTCGCCATGACTGGAGAGCGAAATCACCGCCTGGCATCGCAACAATGCGCTGAGCCGAAAACTGGCCGATGTGCCCGGCATCGGCCCGATTGCCGCCAGCGCGCTGGTCGCTACGGTGGGCGATGCGAAGAGCTTCTCCAACGGCCGGCAGCTGGGAGCATGGTTGGGGCTGGTACCGAGGCAGCACTCGAGCGGAGGCAAGAGCGTGTTATTGGGAATCAGTAAGCGCGGTAACGCGTATCTGCGCACCTTGCTGATCCATGGGGCCCGCTCGGTGCTTTATGCTGCGCAACGGCGCAAGGTGTCCACAAGCAGCTGGATAGGCGGTTTGCTCGTGCGGCGCAACGCGAATATCGCAGCGGTAGCGATAGCGTACAAGAACGCGCGCATCATCTGGGCGATGCTGGCGAAAGACCGCCAGTACGGACCAGATCACCTGCCCCTGCACCAGGGCGCATCATGCTCATGAGGGTATCAGGCGCGCAGGACATTTTCCGATAAGCCGTATCAGATCCTCGATTGCTCAAGCGAACTGAGTCGTGATGGCGAAGCAGGTCAGACCGTGGTCGGCAAAACCCGCCCTGGCCGGAGCACTGAAAGTGCGTCCTACCGATAGAGGAGCCAATCAGCAGAACCCATCAGGGACAGCGAGCGTCGCTCGCGCAGTAGTCCGAATGTACAGGTGCAATCTATGCCTGTCTGCCGGAAAGACCCAGTCGCTTGGCAAAGTGGGGGCGTCCATGTACGACCAGGGGCCGGGAAGTGACGCACGGGCGGTGGCCTGCGCGGCTGAGCGCACACGGCGGGTGACCGCCGAGTGCGCTCAGCGCCGCCCCACGCAGAACCGTGAACTCGCCCCACGGCCCGTCAGGGCCAAGAGCGCTCGAGGGCTGTCAGCAACAGCGCGATTAGCGGTCAGGGCGGGACTCTGATGCTGCGAGGAACTCGCGCACCAAATTCAGCAACGCTTCGGCTCGAATCGGCTTGCTCAGCACGCGCAGGTGAGGATCCGGTGCAAGCCCACGGACTGCGGTCGAGGTATCCCCCGTGATCAGCACCGATTTCAGGGCGGCGCCAAGCTGGGCGCGCAGCGCGGTGATGACCTGAATGCCCGTCTGGTTCGCACCCAGGTGGTAATCGGTCATCAGCAAATCGGGACGCTCGCCGCCGAGCACGGCAGCGAGTGCCTCTTCGAGCGAGGCGGCGGGTATGACTTCATAGCCCTCGACGCGCAGCAGCATTCGGGTCGCATCGCGGACGCTCGGATCGTCCTCCACCAGAAGCACTTTCTGTCGTCCGCGGTCCTGCGCTGCCGCCCCGTTGCCGGTCAGGTCCTCGCTGGGAGCGCCGGTTGTGGGGCTCACCTGAAGCTCGGCCGCAGGCAACAGCAGTGAGAACGTCGAGCCCTTGCCGATCTCGGAGCGGACCTCGAGTTTCACCCCGAGCAGTTGCACGATGCGTTTGACGATCGACAGACCGAGCCCATAGCCGTCGCGCGAGGTGTTTGTGCTTACTCCCACCTGGTAGAACTCGTCATAGATGAGCGGCAGCTGATCGGTCGCGATGCCAATGCCGGTGTCGGCGATATCCAGGCGCACGAGCGACTCACTTGGCACTGAGCAGCGCAGCGTGACGGACCCCGACCGCGTGTACTTGATCGCATTCGAGACCAGGTTGCGCATCACTTGCTCGATTAGCGACGGATCGCTGTGGGCGCAGGCGCTCGTGGTTTCGACCTCGAGCGTGAGCCCGTTCCGCGCAGCGACACTCGCGAACTCGCGGCGCATCTCATCCAAGATGCGGGCCACCGGAAAGTCCAAGCTCTCCGGCTTGATCGCGCCGGATTCGAGCTTGCTGATGTCAAGCAGTGCATTGAGCAGCCGGGACATCGCCCCGATGGCCTGCTCCTGCTGGGCCAGAGCATCGGCAAGCAGCGGATCGCTGACCGTGCGTCGCAACGTACCGTTCAACAGCGCCAGCGCCTGCAGCGGTTGGCGCAGGTCGTGACTCGCCGTGGCGAGGAAGCGGCTCTTGCCCTGATTGGCCCGATCGGCGCTCTCGCGCGCCAAGTCGGCCAGTTCCCGGGCCTCCTCGGCAACCGCCCGCGCTGCGATCAACTCCCGCTGAATGCGCTGACGGTCGCTGACGTCGCGGATCGCCGCAACGACCAGCGTGCGATTCTCGTCGACCACGGGGCTGAGGCTGATTTCGACCGGAAACTCACTGGCGTCACGCCGCAGACCGTAAAGCTCAAGATTCTGGCCCATGGGCCGTGCCCGCATATGCGCAAGATACGCGCCGCGATGCGCGACGTGGCGTGTCCGGAATCGCTCCGGCATGAGCATCTCGATGGGGTGCCCGACGACCTCCTCGCGTGTGTAGCCGAACAGCGCGAAGACTTGGCGATTGACGAAACGGATGGTCCCCTCGGTGTCGATGATAATCATCGCATCGGGGGCCGCTTCGAGCGCGCTGCGTGCGAGTTCGGGCGGCGTCAAGCGCATGGCGATTCTGCTCCCTCCAACTGGCCCAGGCTGAGACGAGTAGTGCAACGCGGTGCGAGGCGAGACCGGTACCCCCCGCGAGGCGCTGCGCTTCCCCCCCCCCCCAGAGGATGAGTGCAGGGTGCATCAAGCATCGTTATACGCACCGCAGTGGCGGGCAGAGGATACGTTCCTCCGCGCTTTTGCGCAAACGCGATCTGGACCCAGTCTCGCCATCGAGGGGCGAAGTCGCTTGTGAGTGCGCTCTGGCGGAGAGCTTCCGAGTATCCGCAGCGGGCGCGCTGTGGCGCAACTTGCGTGCCGGCGGCAACTGTTGGCAGCGGAGCTGCGAATCATCAGGAAAGGGCGGTGAGCGAGATCTCTGCACTGCAGGCGGTGTGTCAGAGGGTCCGTACAACTACGAAGTTAAACGCGCGAACGCTGGTGGCAGCATCGTGAGCCGGCACGGATCGAGGTGTGTACGGTTATGGACTCGGTCGTATTGGGTATCGGCAACATACTCCTGACAGATGATGGTGCCGGCGTGCACGCTGCGCAGGCGCTCACACAGCGGCTGAAATCTGCCGAGGGCATTCGTGTTATCGATGCCGGAACGCTCAGTTTTACGCTGTTGCCCTATCTGGAGGATGCCGAGAACCTCATCGTGTTTGATGCCGCGAATTTCGGCGCCGAGCCAGGGACTGTCCGCTGCCTCGAGAGCAAAGAGATGGATGACTTTCTCGCCGACGGCTCGCGCCGACGGTCAGTTCATGAGGTGGGCCTCGATGATCTGCTCGCGATGGCGCGCCTGCAGGATGCATTGCCGGTGCGCCGAGCGCTCATCTGTATCCAGGCCGCCGAGGTCGGCTGGGGGCTCGAGCCCACCCCGCCTGTCAGAGCAGGCGTTGAAGTTGCCGCCAGCGAGGCGTTGCGGTTGCTCGATCGGTGGCTGCTATGAGTACCCTGGGGCACATTCCAGTCTGTGTCGAGCCGATCGGTTCCGTGCTAGACGCTCAAGGCATGGTCGGCGGCGGCATGGCCGCAATTCTCACCGAACTCGCCGTGCTCCTTGAGCGACTCGTTCAGCATGGCGAGCCGGGCGCGATCGACGTGCGCAGTCTGCCTCTCAGCCCCACCGAGCGGATGCGCCTTATCGAGACTCTCGGGGCGGGGGAAGTCGATATCCGCATCCAGGCCAACGGTGAGAGTCACATCCGCGAGACATCGATTCCCGGCGTTTGGTGGAGTGAGCACCGCGATTCGGACGGCGTGCTGCTCGTGACGCTGATCGAGGTGGCGCGTGTGCCGGAGATGCTCGCTGCCGCCGATGCGGATCTCGTTCGGGGCGCAGAGCGGCTGCGTGCGGTTCTGGCGCCCCTTTGCGCAGCACACGGGGGGACAACCCATGGGACGACCTGATTTGGAACCCACCATCGGCGAGCTGCTCGATCGGCATGGCGTCAGTCGCCGCAGCTTCTTCAAGTACTGCACCGCGATGGCCTCGCTGCTCGCCCTGCCGCCACTCGCCGCCCGTGCGCTGGCCTCGCAATTGCGCTCGGCACAGCGGCCCTCGGTGATCTACCTGTCGTTTCAGGAATGCACCGGATGCCTCGAGTCATTCACCCGTTCATTTGCACCGACCATCGAGAATCTGATCTTCAATGTGATCTCGCTCGACTACGACGATACGCTGATGGCAGCGGCCGGTGCACAGGCGGAGCAGGCGCGCGAGCAGGCGATGCGCTCGCATTACGGTAAGTATCTGTTGGTGGTCGACGGGGCGGTGCCGACGGGCGACGGTGGGGTGTATCACTGCGCTGCGGGGCGTACGGGGCTCGACATTCTCACCGAGTGCGCCAAGGGTGCCGCAGCCGTGGTCTGTGTCGGCACCTGCGCTTCCTTCGGCGGGCTGCCCTTCGCCGACCCCAACCCGACCGGGGCGCGCGCCATCTCGACGCTGGTGCCGGACAAACCGGTGGTCAATGTGTCGGGTTGTCCGCCGATTCCGGAGGTGATCGCCGGTACGCTGCTGCAGTACGTCAGTAGCGGTCGGGTGCCCGATCTCGATGCGCATCTGCGCCCCACGGTCTTTTACGGCAACAGCATTCACGACCGATGCTACCGACGGCCCTTCTACGACCAGGGCAAGTTCGCCAAGACCTTCGATGACGAGGGGGCGCGCAGCGGCTGGTGCCTGTACGAACTCGGCTGCAAGGGCCCGACCACCTACAATGCCTGCGCCACGCTCAAATGGAACAATGCGGTGAGCTTCCCGATCCAGTCGGGCCATCCCTGCCTCGGCTGCGCAGAGCCGGACTTCTGGGACCGGGGCAGCTTCTACAGTCCCATCCCCTCGCCGCGCTGGGGCAAGGCGGGTGAGGTGAGCCCTGCGCAGGCCGGGGACATCGCAGCCGGCGCGGCAGTCGCGGGAGCGGCAATCGGTCTCGGCAGCGTCATGCTCGCCCGACAGCGCATCAAGCGCTATCAGCGCCAGCCCCCACAGCAATCCGAACCCCGCAACGAGGAGTAGGCCCATGGACCTCGTCGACTTCGCGCGCGGCCCGGCACTGAAGGCCGCATTCATCATCTTCATCCTTGGCATCGTCTGGCGGATCGTCAATGTCCTGCTGCTGCGCCACAAGCGCATCCTGAGCGAACCGCGCCGCAGCGTCGGGGCGGCGCTGCTCGCCGGCCTGAAGGGCACCGGCTCACGCTCCTGGCCACACCCGGAGTTCATCAAACGTACCGTGACCGGCGAGGCGCTCGGGTACTCCTATCACATCGGCCTGTTCATCGTAATTTTGCTGTTTGCGCCGCACATCATCTTCTTTGGCAGTTTCATTGGTGCGCGTTGGCCAGCGCTGCCGAACAGCGTGGTGACGATCTTCGCCGTCATCACCCTCACGCTGTTCGTCGCGGTGCTCGCGCGGCGCTTGGGTCACCCGGTGCTGCGTCGACTGTCCAATTTTGATGACTTCTTCAGCTGGTTCGTGGTGGCCCTGCTGCTGGTGAGCGGATTGATGGCGACCGCGCACGTCGGTGCGCCGTATCACACCATCCTCGGTCTGCACATTCTCAGCTTCGATCTGCTGCTCATCTGGTATCCGTTCGGCAAGCTCATGCACGCCTTCTACATCTTCCCGACGCGGGCGGTGGATGGCTATGTCATGACCAGAAAGGGGGCGCCATCGTGAACACCTCACCGGTTCAATTCCATGCCAGTCTCGCGCCGGAGGAGGCGAACATCGGGGAGCGCGAGCGAGTCGCAGGTGCGATGCGAGGCTTCGCGCGGGAAATCGGTGCATTGAGCGCTTTGCGCCTGGAGGCGTGTGTTCACTGCGGCATGTGCGCCGACGCGTGCCATTTCTATATCGCTACGGAAGATCCGCAGTACACCCCGGTGCTGAAGGTCGAGCCGTTCAAGCAGGTGTTCAAGCGGGAAGCCTCGGCGTTCGCGCCGATGTTCCGCTGGTTTGGCCTGAAGGCGAAGATCACCGGGAAGGAACTCGAGCGCTGGCAGCACCTGCTCTACGACAGCTGCAATCTCTGCGGGCGCTGCTCGCTGATGTGTCCGATGGGAATCGACATTGCCGAGCTCATCGAACAAGCCCGCCGCGGTATGTTCGAGGCCGGTCTGGCGCCCAAGGAGCTGTACGAAAAGGCGGCGCATCAACGGCGCACCGGTCAGCCGGAGCCCTCGGAGGAGCCGTACCGGGACAAGCTGCTCGCCATCGGCCGGCAGTTCAATGTGGACATCCCGCTCGATAAGCCCAAAGCGCAGATCCTGCTCACCGTGCCGCGCACCGACATTGAGCATTATCCGGCCGCCGTCGCCGCCCTGGTGCGCGTGATGGCCCATCTGAAGGCCGACTGCACGTTCCGCAGCGACGGGCTGATCGCGGAGAACTACGGCTACTATGCTGGCAGTCGCGATTGGCAGCGCGAGATCAGCCGTCGGCTGATCGATCAGGCGGTGGCCTGCGAGGCCAAGGTGCTGATCGTCCCGGAGTGCGGTCATGCCTATACGGCATTGCGCTGGGAGGCGGCCGAGCTGATCGGCAAGCCGCTGCCCTTCAAGGTGCTGCACATCACCGAGTACCTTGCCGAGGCACTCGAGGCCGGCCGGCTGCGCCTGCGCCCGGCGCAGGTCGGTGCAACCGCATTTCACGACCCGTGTCAGCTGGTGCGCAAGGGCGGAATCACCGCCGCGCCGCGCCAACTGATGCGCGCCATGGGGATCGAGCCGCGCGAGACCGTGCGGCACATCGGCTACAACATCTGCTGCGGCGGCGGCGGCGGCGTGTTCGATATCGAACGCGCCGCGCCCTTGCGGCATCGGGTCGTGGAGGAGAAGTTCCACGACATCGACCAGACCGGCGCACAGACGTTTCTCACCAGTTGCTCGGACTGCCGCCGCACGTTCGATGACGGCAAGCAGCGCTTCAATTGGGAACTGACGCCGGGCAGCCTGCTCGAGCTCGTGGCCGAGCACCTGCAGGGCGGCTGAGAGAGGCTTTCATGAGCACGCAAACGGTAGTGGTCGATCCGATCACGCGCATCGAGGGACATCTGCGCATCGAGGCGCAGATGGACGGCAACGTCATCACGAGCGCGACGAGCTCAGGCACCATGGTTCGTGGCGTCGAGATCATCCTTCGTGACCGTGATCCACGGGATGCATGGGCGTTTGCCCAGCGCATCTGCGGCGTATGCACGCTGGTGCACGGCATTGCCTCGGTGCGTGCGGTCGAGGACGCACTGCAGTACGAGATTCCGCCAAACGCAAATCTGATCCGCAATCTGATGATCGGCGCGCAGTTTGTGCACGATCACGTCATGCACTTCTATCATCTGCACGCACTCGACTGGGTGGATGTCGTCTCGGCGCTGTCGGCCGATCCGAAGGAGACCTCCACGCTCGCGCAATCGATTTCCACCTTTCCGAAGTCTTCTCCCGGGTATTTCGCAGACGTGCAGCAACGGGTCAAGACGCTCGTCGAGTCGGGCCAGCTGGGCATATTCGCCAATGCGTACTGGGGACACCCGGCGTACAAATTGCCGCCGGCGGCGAACTTGATGGCGGTTGCGCACTACCTCGAGGCGCTCGCCTGGCAGCGTCGCGCGGCGGAACTGCATGCCATCTTCGGCGGCAAGAATCCGCACCCGAACTTTGTCGTCGGTGGCAGCCCGGTGGGAATCAGCGTGCACGAGGGTGAGGGCACGGGGACCACGGCGGTCAACACGATCGGCCTTGCGCGGGTGGCGCAGATCATCGCCGAGATGCAGAGCTTCGTCGCGCAGGTCTACCTGCCCGATACGCTCGCCATTGCCTCGTTCTACAAGGACTGGCTGACGCCGGGTCACGGCGAGGGCGTGGGCAACTTCCTGTGCTACGGAGACTTCCCGGCGCGCGGCCTGCCCGACCCGAAACAGATGATGATCCCGCGCGGGGCGATTCTGGGGCGCGATCTGAGCCACATTCATGAGGTCGATCTGAACGCCCCGGCGCAGATCAAGGAGTTCGTGGCGCACTCCTGGTACGACTATACGACGGGCAAAGACTCCGGATTGCACCCCTACCACGGTCAGACGAATTTGCACTACACGGGCCCGACGCCGCCCTATGCGCACGTCGATCCGAGCGCGAGCTATTCGTGGCTGAAATCACCACGCTGGAACGGTCATGCGATGGAAGTCGGTCCTCTGGCGCGGGTACTGATGCTCTACGCGAGCGGTGACGCAGCGACGCGCGAACTTGCCGATAAGGCGCTTGCCCAGCTGAATGTGCCGATCCAGGCGTTGTTCTCGACGCTCGGTCGCACCGCGGCGCGGACCCTCGAGGCAAAACTGATTGCCGATGCCATGTCGGGCTGGTACGAGGAGCTGATGAAGAACATCCGCGCCGGGGACGTGCGGACCTTCAACGAGCGCCTCTGGGAGCCGGAGCGCTGGCCCGCACACGCCCAGGGGGTCGGCTTCACGGAGGCGCCGCGGGGTGCGCTGGCGCATTGGGTGGTGATCGAGCAGGGCAAGATCAGCAATTACCAGGCCGTCGTGCCCAGCACCTGGAATGCCGGACCGCGCGATCCGTTCGGTCAGGAAGGCCCCTACGAGGCCTCGCTCAAGGGACAACCGCTGGCGGTGCCGACTCAGCCGCTGGAGATTCTACGCACCATTCACAGCTTCGATCCGTGTATTGCCTGCGCGGTGCATCTCAGTGACCCCTCGGGCGAGGAGCTGCTCGAGTTGCGGGTGGTGTGAACGCCCGCAGCGGCGCACCGGGCGCGGACTATGCATGAACTGGCCATCTGTCAGGGTTTGATGCGGGAAGTGGAGCGGGTTGCGCGTGCGGCCGCAGCCGACCGGGTGGTGGCGGTGACCGTGCGCATCGGCCCACTCGCGGGCGTGGAGCCGCAGTTGCTCAAAAGCGCCTATCCGCTCGCCAGCGCCGGAACGATCGCCGATGGCTCGAAGCTGATCCTCGAGCCGGCACCGCTGCAGGTGCGCTGCGAGCGTTGTGGCGGGCAGTCGCAGGCGGCGGCGAACCGCCTGATCTGTGCGCACTGCGGACACTGGCAGGTTCAGGTGCTGAGTGGGGAGGAACTGCTGCTCGCACGGGTGGAGCTGACGAGGCGGAGCGATGCCTGAGGGGATTTCGAGCGCACCAGCTTTCGACAAGCCGCTGCTGGCGCTGTTGCGGCGTGAATACGGGCGCTCGGTACGCTGCGATCCGACCGATCTTCACGACTTGCCGCCGCGGCCGAAGCGACCCTGCCAGCTCTATGTGCACGTGCCGTTCTGTGAATCGCTCTGTCCATACTGCTCGTTTCATCGGGTCCAGTTCCGGCTGCCCAAGGCACAGGCCTATTTCGAGGCGGTGCGCCGGGAGATTCGACTGTACGCCGAGCGTGGCTATCAGTTTACCGATGTGTACATCGGCGGCGGCACCCCGACGGTGCTGCCGCAGGAGCTCGCGCGGACCCTCGAGCTGATCCGCTCGCTCTGGCCGATCCGCTGGGTCTCGGTCGAGACCAATCCAAATCATCTCAACCCTGAGACGCTCGAGAGGCTGAGCGACGCCGGCATCGACCGCCTGTCGGTCGGTGTGCAGAGCTTCGATGACGACCTGCTTCGGCAGATGGGCCGTTACCAGCATTACGGCAGCGCCGCGCAGACCGCAGAGCGTCTTGCCGCGGTGCGCGGTCGATTCCCGACGTTGAATGTCGACATGATGTTCAATTTCCCGACTCAGACTCTGGAGTCCGTGGGCCGTGACATTGACACCATCCATCTGCTCGGAGTCGAGCAGGTGTCATTCTATCCTCTCATGCGCTTCACCTCGACCGAGCGAAACATCCGCAAGCGTCTGGGTCGCGCCGGCGTGGAGCGGCGTTATGCGTTCTATCAGCAGATTCTGCGTGGCATGCGGCCGGTGTATCAGCCGTCCTCGGCATGGTGCTTCTCCCGCGTCGCGCCGCAGGATGTGGCACGGCCGATTGATGAGTACATCACCCAGGCGAGCGATTACGTAGGCGTCGGCAGCGGTGCGTTCAGTTACCTCGATGGAGCACTCTACGCCACATCGTTCTCGCTGCGTAACTATCGCGAGGCTATCGCCGCGGGCAAGCCCGCGATCACCCGCTGCAACGTTCTCACCCCTCGCCAGCGCATGCGCTATGACTTCCTGGTCGGGCTGTTTGGCCTCACTCTGCCGTATGCCCACATCCAGGCGAAATACGGCGCGCAGTTCTGGTGGCGCCTGGCGCCTGAATTGGCCGCCATGGGGCTGATCGGCGCTCTGCGCTACGATCCGGATGCCATCCGGCTCACCGACCGGGGCATGTACTGCTGGATGTTGATGATGGCGGAATTCTTCACCGCGGTGGATCGGGTGCGGGATACGATGCGGCTGCACATCCGCGAGGAGCGCTCGCAACCGTCGATGCTATCCGTCACGCCGCCACCAGCGGACTCGGATCCAGATAGATTTCGTAGCGGGCAATTTTCTCAGCGCACATCGTAAAGACGTTGCAGAACGGCACCGTGACGATGGTCCCGTCGGGGCGCTCGTAGCGCACCTCCCCGCGGCAGATGAGGTGTCCGGGAACCTCCCAGAGGTCACTGACCCGGTGTGATAAGGCGGTTACACTCGAAAAAAAACCATCGAGTGCGGCAAGAATTGCCTCTGTGCCGGTGACCGGTTGAGCGCTGCCGTAGCGAAACTGTGCGTCATCGCTCAGATAGGCCATGAATCCTCGGCTGTCCTTCGCGTCGATGGTTGCGAACAACGCGGTGCACCAGTGCGTGCGATCCGTCATGACAAAACTCCACATTTGGCGGGTCGCATCAGCATGCCTGTCTGCAAGCGCTATGTTGCTGCGGAATATCCGTACATATCCCGAGCCCACTGAGTGACTAACATCGCGGCTGTCTGGAAGACGCCGGAGTATCTCGCGGCGCCGCATCGAGCGAGGAGACGAGCATGCGCAGGGTTCTCGCAGTCACGGCGGTGACAGGCCGGTGGTTCGGCAGACTGACGCTACTGCTCGCGGCGTTGCTACTCGGCGCCTGCGCCGGCAGCACGGGAGCGCAAGGGCCGGCCGGAGCCGCCGGCGCGAGCGGACCGGCAGGACCGACCGGTCCAAGCAGCACGGTGAGTGCGCTCAATGTCAGCACCGCCACGACCATCACCGCGACGATCACCAAAGCCTCGATCTCTCCCTCGGGCCAGCCGATCGTGGACTTCACGCTCGTTGACCAGAACGGTGTGCCGCTTTCCGGTCTACCGTCCGCCGATGTCAGTTTTGCGATAGCCAAGCTCGTGCCCGCCGGTACGCAGCTCAATGCATACCCGGGCCTGACAGCGCCCGCCCCGCTGCTGCGTGCGCAGTGGCAGTCCTACCTCTACAGCATGGCGCAGCCGGCCGCCGGTGGCGGCACCACGAGCGATCCGGTCACCGGCACGACCCCCGAACCGCAGGCCGGCGTCGAATCGGGCAGCTCCGGTGCGCTTCTCGACAACGGCAACGGCAGCTATCAGTACACTTTCAAAAAAGACATCGAGACCGACCCGGTCGTCACCTACGATGCGACCCTGGTGCACCGGGTGGGCCTCGAGATCCGCGGCCTTGCCCCGGCAAACAGCCCGGTCTACACCTTCATCCCGGCGACGGGCGCGACCACGGGCTTCGACGCCAACGACGTCGTGGACAATACCGCATGCACGGCCTGTCATCAGCAGCTCGCCTTCCATGGCGGCGCGCGCACCAATGTGCAGTACTGCGTGATCTGCCACAACCCGAGCTCGACGGACCCCTCGAGCGGCAACACGCTCGACTTCTCGACCATGATCCACAAGATCCACATGGGCGTCGATCTGCCGAGTGTGCTCTCCGGGACACACTACTACATCTTCGGTTACCAGAATGCGATCAGCGATTTCAGCACTGTCGTATATCCGCAGACCGACCTCAGTAACAACACCAGCGCGGTGTCCGGATCCGGTACGAGATTCTGTGCCACCTGCCACACGCCGAACGACAGCAATGCGCCGCAGTCCGGCAACTACCAGACGGTGATCACGGCCGCCACCTGCGGTGCCTGTCACGACGATGTCGATTTCGCAACCGGCTTGAATCACGGCCCGGGGAACCTGCCGGCCACGGATGCCGAGTGCGCGACCTGCCACGGGCCCACCGCGACGCTCGCCAATGGCGCCTATCAGGTGGCGGCCGCGCACGCCCTGCCGGTCGATGCTGCGGCGGCGAAATTTGCGTTCAAGATACTCAGCGTCGCCAATACTGCCCCCGGTGAGAAGCCCTCGGTCACTGTGGAGGTGGTCGATCCGACCGCTGGTGATGCCCCGTACAACATTCTCGCGGCGGGGGGGCCATTTCAGCAGAGCGGCGCGGCGTTCAACGTCGACATGGCGTGGCCGACGAGCGATTTCAGTAACGTCGGCAGCGCCAGCGCGACTGTATCGAGTGGCACCCCCAATCAGCCGGTGTCGATCAATGTGCTGAGTAGTGCCGTCGATAACGGAAACGGCACCTACACGGCAACCTCGCCAGTCGCGATTCCGAGTACGGCGGTCGGGTCGGGGCAGATGGCGCTCGAGGGCCGGGCGGTGGTGAACCTGGCCAATCTGTCGGGGACGGGGAGCTCGAACGTCGAGCTCGGGATCCCTGGGGTCACCGCTGCGTTCGCGATCACCGATCCGGCAGCGGTGTCTGCGGCGCCGATTGTCTCGATCACCAAGTGCGACGGCTGCCACCACAATCTGACGGTGCACGGCCAGAACCGCACCGACAACGTCGAGCTGTGTGAAGGGTGCCACAACCCGGATGCGACCGATGCCGGGCAGCACGTGGCGGCCTCCGGGCTGTGCAGTGCTCTGGGCAGCGCGGGGGCCAATCCCGAGCAACCGATCGACTTCAAGGTGCTGATTCATGAAATACATGCCTCTGGGGCGAGCAACTCGAGCGGTACGCTGCGCTATCCCAGTGGCCTGACGATTTGCAGCTACGGCGCGCGGCCGACGACCTTCAGTGTTGCCTATCCGGGCAATCTGGCCGATTGCAATGCCTGTCACATCAATAATTCGTACTATCCGGTGGATGATTCAAAGGTGCAGGGCACCACGGTCGTGTCAAACGACCGCACGACGCTCACCGACGATGTCGTGATCTCGCCGAATGCCGCGGTGTGCTCGAGCTGTCATACGAGTACGACGGCCAAGCAGCACATGATCCAGAACGGCGCGAATTTCGCGGCGACCAAGACCGCATCCGGAGCGCTGATTTCCGCTAGCGTTGAGACGTGTGCGCTGTGTCATGGCCCTGGCGGGGTCGCAGACGTGAAGGCGATGCACGACCTCGCGAATTTCCCGAATTGAGCCGTGAACGGGTACCCCATGAGTACGTTGCGGACCCGGCGCGTGCTGCTCGGGATCGTGCTGGCGATCGTGTGCGTGACCGGCCTTTCCCCGATGCGCGCCGCTGCGCAGGCGGTCGGACCTGCTCAATTGCCGCCCGCAGCATCCAACAGTCCGACGGCCCTCGGCTATAGCGCCAAAGGTGCCGATACCTGTCTGGCCTGCCACGGCATGGACGCGAAGGTGACGGCGATCTTTCGCAGTCCGCACGCGCAACCGGGCAACCCGCGTAGCCCCTTCGGGCATGGCGGACTGCAGTGTGAGGCCTGCCATGGGCCTGGCGGAGCCCACGTCAAGGCCATGGGCATGAAGCCAGCTGGGATCGTGGTCTTTGGCGCGCGCTCGCCAACCCCGGTGTTGCGCCAGAATGCGATGTGTCTCAGCTGTCATCGCAGCACCGTCGGACACGTGTGGCGGCTCAGCGCTCATGCGCAAAACCAGGTCAGCTGTGCCGACTGCCATCATCTGCACGGCGCGAGCGATCCGGTGCGAGCGCCGGCGACGCAGGCGGCAGTGTGCGCCAATTGCCATGCGGGAGTCGTTGCGCAGTTCCGCAAGCCCTATCATCACCCGGTACCGGACGGCACGATGAGTTGCGCGTCCTGTCATGACCCGCATGGCTCGCTCGGTCCGGCGATGCTCGTGAAGGAAACGGTCAATGAGACCTGCACGAGCTGCCATGCGCGCATGCGCGGGCCGTTCCTCTGGGAACATCAGCCGGTGAGTGACAACTGCCTCGACTGCCATGCGCCGCACGGCTCGGTCGTGGCGGCGCTGCTGACCGAGCAGCCGACGATCCTCTGCCAGCAATGCCACGATGCGGCCGGTCATCCCTCGGTGCCCTATGGACCGCAGGGGCTGCCCGGCGGCATGCCCAATCCTTATCTGCTCCTCGGCGGTTGCGTGAACTGTCATTCGCGCATCCATGGATCCAACAGTCCGTCGGGGCAAGCGCTGATGCGCTGAGGAGGCACGATGAGGCGGCGGCGCACGGCACGGCAGGCGATTCGGGTCCGAGACTCCCGCGCTCGCTCAATGGCCTCTGCGGCGATCGCGGCGGTCGTGGCGGCGGTGCTCGCGGCGTCGATGGCGCGAGCCGAGTCGCCGCGGCCGGATACGAGTGCCTGGAAGTGCAAACTGTGTGTCTTTTACACCGGTGCCAAGGCGAGAGTGGAGGTCGGCGCGGTTTACGCCGCCGGCGCCAACTTCGCCTCCGGCCGCTACAGCGGCGCCGATCGCACCGGGACGTATGCCCAGGGGTCGCTCGTGGGTCGCTGGCGCACGAGTACTGGCGCCTACGTTCGTTTCGAAGCAGATCATCTCGGCTTCGCCTCGAGACACCTTGCGGTCACGGCAGGTCAGGAGGGTCGGTACGAAATTCACCTGCGGTACCAGGGGCAGCCGTTCCGGCAATATGACGATGCGCGTACCCCGTACCGAAGCGCTGCCGAGGGGGCACTCGTGCTGCCGAGCACCTGGGTCGCGGCCAACGCGACGAGCGGCATGACGGCGTTGCAGTCGAGCCTTGCGGCGGTGCCGATTGAATCGAATCGGCGTACGGTGTCGCTGAGCGGCAGTTACTTCACGAGTCGCGTTTGGACACTGTTCGGGCAATTCAGCCACGCCGAGCGGACCGGCACGGACGCGACCGGTGCGAGCTTTCTGACCGAGGCGCTGCAGTTGCCTGAACCGCTCGACTACGTCACCAACGACGTGCGTGCCGGTGCGCTCTGGTCCGACGCCGGTGCCAGCATGCGCATTGCGTACTCAGGCTCCTGGTTCGACGACCGGCTCGACGGGCTGCTCTTTGCCAATCCTTACGCGCCGCTGGTCCCGGGCTCAAGCTCGGGGCTGTTGTCCCGGGCGCCCGACAACAATCTGCAACAGGCCTCGGTGTCGGGTGAGGTGACGGTGCCGCTGTGGTCCGGTGTGCTCACCTATCTGGGCTCTGTCGGGCGCCTCGCCCAGGAGGGCACGTTCATCCCCGGCAGTACGCTCGCGGCCGACCCGGTGCTGCTGCCGGGCTCACTGCCCGGTGATATTGATCTGACGCATTATGCGCTGGGTCTTGCGCTCAGGCCCGCGGCACGGCTCGCGCTGCGCGGACGGGCCACATACGATGGTCGTGACGATCACACGGCGGTATTCGCGATCCCGTACGTCGTCACCGACACACTGCCCGGGGGCACGGCTGTGACGCCCCGTTACGGTGAGGATCGGGCTCGGCTCACCGGCAGCGCCGATTACCGCCTGTTCCGCTGGGCCCGCGTGAGCGCCGGTGGATACTATGTCCATACCCATTACGGTGTGGGTCAGGTATTGAGCTCGCTCAGTGAATTGCAGGCATGGGGACAACTCACCCTCGTGCCGCGCGCGGCGTGGAATGTCACGGTCAAGGGTGGCAGCTCCCGTCGCGACGCTTCCCGATTCAACGCGGCAGCCCTGCCCCTCGGGGAGAACCCGTTGCTGCTCGCCTACGACTATGCCCCGCGCGACCACGAGTTTCTGCAGGTGCGGGCGACTTGGGCGATTGACGCGCGCCTCGCCTGGTCGCTGCAGGGTTCGGCAGCTACCGATGCTTACCGGCTGTCGCAGTTTGGGCTGAGGGATGGCCGACAGCGAGAGCTCTCCTCGACGCTGAGCTGGACTGCGGCCCAGGGCTTGAGCGCCTATCTGGAGGGCAGCTACGAGCACCTCGAGGCGACACAGAACGGTCTCGCGAGTCCGGCCGGCATTGCCTGGCGAGAATGGGAAGGGGAGTACTTCTGGACGGCCGACACCGGAGCGAGCTGGGCGCTGAGCACGCGCTGGAAGTTGAAGGCAGATTATCTGCATGCGCGCTCACGCAGCAATACGTCGCTGCAGGTTGTGGGTCTCTACGGGGGATTCCCGCAGGATGCCACCACGCTCAATACCGTCAAGCTCGATGCGGATTACCAATGGTCGCGCGCGCTGTCGCTGCGCATGCGTTATCGGCGCGATCAGTTCGGTTCGAGCGACTGGGCTCTGCAGGGCATCGAGCCGGGCACGATCCCTGCGCTGTTGGCACTGGGTGTCCAACCGTATCGCTATACCGTCGACAGTATTGCGGTGTCGTTCGCGTACCGGCTGTGACCCTGCGGCACCGCAGCCGGCAGCTCAGCGCACCAGCATGCTCCACAGCACCGCCGCGAGCACAAGCGTCGAGCCGGCCATCTGCAGCACGAGCGTAGTCTGAATCGAGTCAGTCAGGGCGAGACGGTCGGCGGGCTCACGGATTGCGCGTGCGGCGCGCCAAGCCGCCGGCAGTAAGAGCAGCGGCAGGAAGGCCGTCCAGAGCGGCAGCAGCCGCTGTGTGGCCGCCGCGAGGAGCGCTGTCGAGGCGCCGACCTGCAGTCCGAGGTACACCCAGCGGGTGGCCGCAACGCCCCAGCGCACGACCAGTGTCGCCTTGCCGGCCCGGGCGTCAGCCTCCCGGTCGGGCACTTCGTTCATCAGCAAGATAGAGGCGACCCACAACCCGATCGGCACCGAAATCAGCAGGCTGCCGGCATCGATGCGTCCGCTCTGCAGCCACGCAGCGCCGGTCACGGGCAACAGCCCAAAGGCGATCGCAATGGCCAACTCCCCCAGGCCACGGGCCGCCAGTTGTGCGCGCGGCAGGGAATATGCCACTGCGAGCGTCACGCCGATCAGTCCGAGGACGATCACCCCTGGGCCGCGCTCGGCGGCCAGCATGGCCCCGAGCAGCGCGGCGATACCGAGCAGTGTCGCGCCCCAGACCGTCATCTCGCGAGCGGTCAATATGCCGTTCTGGATGAATCGTGAGCCACCGGTGTAAGGGAAAATGCGACCCTCATTGCCGCGGTCTGCCCCCGACAGGTCGTCGGCAACGTCATTGAGCACATTGGCACCGAAGTGCACGCACACCGTGGCGAGTAGCGCCAGTACGGCCGCTTCCACGTCGAAGTGATGCGCGACATGTGCGCCCCAAGCGCTGCCGACAAGCACCGGCGCGAGGGAAGCGGGTGCAAACGCCGGCCGGGTGGCGAGCAGCAAGCGTCGCATGCGTGCGCTCAGCGAAGAGCCGGATAACGCCGCAACAGTGGGTTCACGTGGGCTCGAGTGCAGATGTGTCGCCATGCGCGCCGGCTCCTTGCGTCGAGTGTCGGACCCGTTGGGATCAATGACACGGCCAGTATATAACCGCATGTCCAGATTGGCGCAAAAATAGGCAGAATTACGTATTCGCGGGCATCGCTGTCGGGAGTGAGATAAGCGGGTGGATTGGTCAGGAGACACTCACCATGTACAGACATCTCGTGATGATGGCGGTGGCAGTCACTGCGCTCGCGCCGACGGCGGTAAACGCTGCGGACATCGCCGCAGGCGGGGCAATCGTCAAGCAAGTCTGCAGCGCGTGTCACGATCCTTCGACCTGGAAGGGTAAGACTCCGGCGCAAATTGACGCG
This sequence comes from Pseudomonadota bacterium, assembly GCA_021808195.1. The sequence goes on along the minus strand of JAKBCE010000022.1, from coordinate 45,943 downwards.
TTGATCCATGAGGTCGTGGCCGGCAAGGTCATGCACCCGAAGAAACTGACACTGACCGATGTGCAAATGGCGGACGTGGCGGCGTACTGGGCGAGTGTCGCCAATCGTTGACTCTGCGGTACGGGAGGCTCGGCTCGAGTCTCCCGCTGCCCGGCGCTCGTCTCGGCCGCGCAGGAAACTCAGCCGGCGAAGATCACGAGCGCAATCAGCGCCACGCCGGTGATGACGACGGCCATACCGAACAGCACCGATACCGTCGTCATGAAGCGCGAGGGAGCCGGCACGATCGCCTGCTCGAGCTTGCCGTCGCGAACCAACGCCTCGTATTGCAGCGGCCGCTCTTCCTTGAAGCGCTCGAGCGGCACCCGGCCGGTGAGGATCGACACGTCGATCGGGAATTTCTCCGGCCGCAGGTGGTTGTGGAAGAAGTGGAAGATGAAGATGAATCCAGTGGCGAGCAGCGCCTCCTCGGAATGCACGACGAAGGCGACATTCAGCGCGATTCCAGGCATGAAGCGCGTGAAGAACACCGGTGCGGCCAGCATCAAGCCCGATGCGCCGATCATTGCGACGCCCCAGAACACCGCCCAGTAATCGAACTTCTCCCAATAGGTCCAGCGGCCCATGCGCGGCTGCGGCCCCAGATACAGGAACCAGCGGAAATTTCGCCCGATGTCGAGGATGTCATGCCAGGTGGGCACGAGCGAATCAGGGCCCAGTAGCGCGAAGCGCTGCTTCTTGATCAGCGCGCGATAGCCCAGGTAGAGCAGATGGAAGATGAAGTAGCCGAAGGTGATGCCGCCGTTCACCAGATGAATGACGCGCATGCACTCGACGCCGCCAAAAAAGCCGGCGATCGCCCGTCCCCACCCGGTTTGCGGGTGCATCAGTGCCAGACCGGTGAGTGCGAGCAGCATGAAGCTCAGGATCACCACCAGGTGCGTCAGCCGATCGATGACGGTGAAGCGCTGAATGTGCGCGCCGGTGAAGCGTCGCAATGGAGGCAGCTCACCGCGCAGCCGCCCGACCAGGCCGCGCTGCAGCCAGAGCAGGGTGTGCAGGCCAAAGAAGCCGAACACACCGGCCAGGAGCACCACCATGAAATCATGCGTGTAGGCAATCAGGCGCGAGTGTGCCGGGTCGTCCGGCCGGGGATGTGGCTCGTAGCCGGTCAGCCGAGCGTTGGCGTCCGTGTGGCAACTGCGGCAGGTGGCCAGCCGGTTCGCCGCTGAGAGCCGCGAGAGGGGATTGGCCGCGGGCAGCGCCCGGTGAGGATCGTGGCAGTTGATGCAGGTCGGTGCCTGCTTCAGGCCGAGGGCGGCCGCCTGCCCGTGCGGGGTACTCATGTAGGACCGGTAGGCCCGCCGGTGACATCCCGCGCAGGCGCGGACCACTCGGCCTCGCCAGACGCTGCTCGCAGCGGGAGGGATCTGATGAGTGCCGTGGCAGGTCGAGCAGGTGGGCGGAGTGACCCCACTCAGGCGGTGTGCCTTGGCGGTGGCGTGTGCCCCCAGTGCGTACGCGCGGGCCTCCGCCCGATGGCAGCTGGCGCAGGCGACCGGCGCCACATGCATCGGATGGGGAATCTGCCGGATCGAGGCATGGCAGCTCGCGCACGGGACCGCGGCGTGGACCGAATGGGCCAGTACCGCCGGGTCGACCTTCGGTGCCCCCATCATGCCGGTGGCGTGACAGGCCAGGCACTGCGCGTTGGTGGGCGCGCCAGCGCCCGAACCCGCGGGTGCGGCGGCGGCTGAGGCCGAGGCGAACGCGCCGACCGCGAACCACGCGAGGGCTGCCAGCAGCGTCAGCCAGCGCGAACCGCAATGAGGTTGCCTGCTCATCAAGCGGTCAGCATTGCGGAGGCGGCGGCCGCGGTCGATACGTAGCAATGCTTAGCGATGGCTGGCTGTTACGTATTCCGGTTGCGGCGCCGCTGCGGCACGGTAGCTGCTCGGCCCTGCATGAGGTTCGCGCGATGTGTCTGGCGGTGCCCGGGAAAATCATCGAGATCTGCAGCCACGATCCGCTCCTGCCTGCCGCACGGGTCGATTTCGGCGGGGTGGTCAAACAGATCAGCCTCGCCTACACGCCGCAGGCGCAGCCCGGCGATTACGTACTGGCGCATGTGGGATTTGCGCTCACGGTGATCGATGAGCGCGAGGCGGCGCGTACGCTCGAGGCGCTACGCGAGGTGGCCGCGAACCTCGGCGGCGCCGCTGATGCCGAGCCGGCGCTGCTGCGATGAGGCACGCGACGGAATATCGTGACGGCGGGCTGGCGCGTCGGCTCGCGGCGCGGATCAGTGCGGAGGCGACAGGTCAGTCTGCGACCTATCGGTTCATGGAATTCTGCGGCGGACACACACACGCGATCTCCCGCTACGGCCTGGAGGATCTGCTGCCGTCCTCGGTGCGTCTGATCCACGGACCCGGCTGCCCAGTGTGCGTGCTACCCGTGGCGCGCATCGACAGCGCGATCCGCCTCGCTGAGCGACCCGGCCTCACCTTGTGCACCTACGGCGATCTGATGCGTGTGCCGGGTTCGCGGGGCATCTCGTTGCTGCGCGCCAAGGCCGCAGGTGCCGACGTGCGCATGATCTACTCCGCACTCGATGCCATTGCGCTGGCGCGCGCCGAACCGCACCGGCAAGTGGTGTTGTTTGCCATCGGCTTCGAAACGACGACCCCGCCGACTGCGCGGGTCGTGCGGCTCGCAGCGCAAATGGGGCTTGAGAATTTCACCGTGTTCTGCAACCACGTGCTCACGCCCGCGGCGATTCAGAACATTCTTGAAAGTCCCGACCTGCGCGAATTCGGACGCGTGCGGCTCGATGGATTCATCGGTCCGGCGCATGTGAGTACGGTCATCGGCAGCGAGCCGTACGCGTTCTTCGCCGAGGAGTTCGCCAAACCGGTCGTCATCGCCGGGTTCGAGCCGCTCGACGTGCTGCAGGCGGTGTTGATGCTGGTCCGCCAGGTCAACGAGGGGCGCCACCAGGTCGAAAACCAGTACGGCCGCGCGGTACGTCTGGAGGGTAATGAGGTGGCGAAGCGCGACGTCGCGGAGGTGTTCGAGCTGCGCAAGAGCTTCGAGTGGCGCGGGCTTGGCCAGGTGCCCTACAGCGCATTGCGTTTGAAGGAGCGTTACGGAGAATTCGACGCCGAGCGGCGCTTTGCGCTGCGTGATGTGGTTGGGCGTGATGTGCCCGGCTGTCAGTGCGGGGCGGTGCTGCGGGGCGTCAAGACTCCGCTCGATTGCCGTCTGTTCGGCACGGTATGTACGCCCGAGACGCCCATGGGTTCGTGCATGGTCTCGCCCGAGGGGGCATGCTCGGCGTACTGGACGTACAAGCGATTTCGCACCGGTCCGATCCGCGAGAGCGCAGCATGAGGCCCCGTACGTTCCCGCCGCTCGATCTGCACCACGGCCGTGTCGATTTGTCGCACGGTGCCGGCGGTCGCGCCATGGGGCAGCTGATCGGACAGGTATTTCATCGCGCCCTCGATAATGCGTGGCTGCGGCGCGGTAACGACCAGGCGGCACTCGATATCGATGGGGCGCGGCTGGTGATGACCACCGACGGGTACGTGATCTCCCCACTGTTCTTTCCAGGCGGGGACATCGGCTCGCTCGCAGTGCACGGCACGATCAACGACATCGCCATGGCCGGGGCCGAGCCGCGCTATCTGTCCGCGAGTTTCATTCTCGAGGAAGGCTTCCCGTTGGCCGATCTCGAACGCATTGCCCGCAGCATGGGCGATGCCGCCCGCGCTGCCCACACCGTCGTGGTGACCGGCGACACCAAGGTCGTCGAGCGGGGCAAAGCCGACGGCGTGTTCATCTGCACCACCGGCATCGGTGTGGTGCCGGCCGGGATCGAGGTTTCGGTCGAACGCGTGAGTCCGGGTGATCGCATCCTGCTCTCCGGATCGCTCGGCGATCACGGCATCGCGGTCATGTCGCGCCGACACGATCTGCAGTTCGAGGCGCAGATCACCTCCGACTCGGCACCGCTGCATGAGCTGGTGCGCGCGATGACGGCAGTCGGTGGTGCGGACCTGCACGCCATGCGCGATCCGACTCGAGGCGGGCTGGCCGCCACGCTCAATGAGATCGCAGTCCAGGCCGGTGTCGGGATGCACATCCGCGAGGCGCAGATCGCCGTCAAGCCTGCGGTGGCCGCAGCCTGTGAGCTGCTCGGTCTCGACCCGCTTTACGTCGCCAACGAGGGCAAGCTGGTTGCATTCGTCGCGCCGCGCACCGCCGCGGCGGTGCTCGCGGCCATGCAGGCGCATCCGCTCGGCCGCGATGCGGCCATCATCGGGGAGGTCGTGGCGGATTCGCGGCGGTTCGTGCAGATGACGACCGAATTCGGCGGTGAGCGCATGGTCGATTGGCTTGCTGGTGAGCAACTGCCGCGGATCTGTTGAGGCTGCGATGCGTATATTGCTGCTGACACATAGTTTCAACAGTCTGGCGCAGCGCCTGTACGTCGATCTGCGCGAGTGCGGGCACGAGGTGTCGGTCGAACTCGACATCAACGACACCGTCTCGCGCGAGGCGGTCGCCTTGTTCGATCCGCATGTCGTGCTCGCGCCGTTTCTGAAGCGGCCCATTCCGGCGGCGATCTGGCAGCGGCATCTCTCTTTGGTGGTGCACCCGGGCATCGTCGGTGATCGCGGTCCATCGGCGCTCGACTGGGCGCTGCTCGAGGGCGAGCGCGAATGGGGCGTTACCGTGGTGCAGGCCGAGGCGCAAATGGATGCCGGGGCGGTGTGGGCCGCCGAGGACTTCCCGATGCGCGCGGCGACGAAGTCGAGTCTGTACCGGCGCGAGGTGTCCGATGCGGCGAGTGCGGCGGTGCTGCGAGCGATCGCCCGCGTCGAATCGGCGAACTACACGCCCTCTGCCGTGCGTGCGGGCGATCCGCAGGTGCGTGGCCGAGAGCGGCCGGCGTGCCGGCCTGTCGATCGGTGCATCGACTGGCAGCACGACGACACCGCAACGGTGCTGCGCAAGATTCGCAGCGCCGATGGCGCTCCGGGGGTGCTCGATTCTCTGTTCGCGCAGCCGGTGCGGCTGTTCGATGCGCATCCGGCCGACGGACCCTCCGGTCCGCCGGGCAGCGTGCTTGCGCACGGCGGCGGAGCGCTCATGCGCGCAACACGCGACGGGGCGGTGTGGATCGGCCATGTGCGAGCCGAGCCGCTCGATGCGCCCGGACCCCGACGGACGCTGAAGTTGCCGGCGGCGACGGTGTTTGCGAAGGAGTGCGCCCGAGTCCCGAGGGCGCGTGGCTACGAGCCGATCCGCTACCTCGAGCGCGGTCCGGTCGGACTGCTCGAGTTCGAGTTCTACAACGGGGCGATGAGCACTGCGCAATGTGAGGCACTGCGGGCGGCGTACGCGCTGGCGCTCAGGCGTCCAACCCGCGTGCTGGTGCTCGGCGGGGGGGGGCGACTATTGGTCGAACGGAATCCATCTCGGGATGATCGAGGCGGCCGACAGTCCGGCCGAGGAGTCCTGGCGCAACATCAACGCCATGGACGATCTGACGCGCGACATCCTCACCACGACCGATCGGGTGGTGATCGCTGCGCTGCGCGGCGGGGCGGGCGCGGGCGGGGTGTTTCTGGCGCTCGCCGCCGATGAGGTCTGGGCGGCGGCCGGCATCGTGCTGAACCCGCATTACAAGGACATGGGTAACCTTTACGGATCGGAGTACTGGACGTATCTGCTGCCGCGCCGTGTCGGGGCGGATCGCACCGCGCGCCTGATGCAGCGGCGATTGCCGATGGGGGTGCGCGAGGCGCACCGCCTCGGACTCCTCGATCGGTTGCTGCCCGCCGGGGAAGCACAGCCGCTCGAGACGATCCTCGCTTGGGCGCACGAGCTCGCCAGCGATCCACGGTACGCGGCGCGACTGGCCGCGAAGCAGAAACGGCGCGCCGCCGATGAGCGCGCCAAGCCGCTCGAGCAGTATCGGAGCGAGGAGCTCGAGCGCATGTACCGCAATTTTTACGGCTTCGATCCGAGCTATCACGTGGCCCGGTACAACTTCATCTACCGCGTGCCGAAGTCGCGCACGCCACTGCACCTGGCGCTGCACCGCTCTCAGCGCGTGCCGCAGGGCCGCAGCGACCCTGGCGCAGCCGATGGCTGTGGCCAACACCAGGAGATCTCCAATGTGTGAGCACTGCGGCTGTGCGATCACCGACCCATTGAGCGCCGTGGCGCACAGTGGTCATCACCACGACGCACCAAACGTCGAGTCCGTGCAGGTGATGAGCAATCTGCTCGCCGAGAACGATGCCCTGGCGGCACACAATCGCGAGCATTTCGATGCGCACGGCGTGTTGGTCATCAACCTGATGTCCTCACCCGGTGCAGGCAAGACCGCGTTGCTGGAGCGCACGGTGGAGGCGCTCGGGGCTAAGTTGCGCTTTGCGGTCATCGAAGGCGATCTTGCCACCGAGAATGACGCGCAGCGCATTCGCGCCAAGGGTGTGCCGGCGGTGCAGATCACCACCGGCAGCGCATGTCATCTGGATGCCCACATGGTGCATCACGCGCTCGATGCGTTGCCGCTCGCCGGGCTCGATGTGCTGTTCATCGAGAATGTCGGCAATCTGGTCTGTCCGGCCAGCTTCGATCTGGGGCAGCACCTCGACGTGGCGCTGTTGTCGGTGCCGGAAGGGGACGACAAGCCGCAGAAATATCCGGTCTTGTTCCGCACCGCCGATGCACTGCTGATCACCAAGACTGATCTGCTGCCGCTGTTGCCGGAGTTCGAGCCGCAGCGCGCGCAAGCGAGCCTGCGCGCGCTGGCGAGCGATGCGCCCGTGCTGCACGTGTCGAGCCGCTCGCGCGAGGGTATCCGTGCCTGGTGTGTGTGGCTCGAGGCGGCCCTGGCGACCCATCGGACAACCGCGATGACCCTGCAGGCGCATCGGCCGGCCCAGTCGAGGGTGGCGGAGCATGAACACCGCCTCGATTTGTGATGGGCAGCAGGCGAGCGCCATGCGCTCGGCGCGGCGCTGGCGCCTCGGCGGTCACGTACAGGGCGTGGGGTTTCGTCCGTTCGTATACCGCCTTGCGCTCGAATTCGATCTTTCGGGCTCGGTGCGTAATCTGCACGGTGAGGTTGAAATCCTCGCCAGCGGCCCCGCGGCAGCGCTCGAGCGGTTTGAGCGGGCGCTGATCGAGCGGGCGCCGCCGTTGGCCCGACCGCAGCTGCTCGCCAGCGAGGCGGTTGCGCCGCACGCAAGCAGCGGCTTCGCGATCCTCGGCAGCACGGCCGGTGATGCGGCGCGGGTGTTCGTGCCGCCGGACTCCTTTACCTGTCCGGACTGCCTGGCCGAGCTGGCCGATCCGACTGATCGACGCTATCGCTACCCGTTCATCAACTGCACGCAGTGCGGGCCGCGCTATACGCTCATTGAGACGCTGCCCTATGACCGCGCGAACACGACAATGGCAGCGTTTGTCCTCTGTGCCGAGTGCGCTGCGGAATATGCTGAGGTGACTGACCGGCGATTCCATGCCGAGCCGGTGGCTTGTCCGCGTTGCGGTCCTGCGCTGTGGCTGCAGGAGCACAGCTCTGGCGGCGGGAACGCACCGCCCCGGATCGCAGCGCCGGACGGACAGCCTGCGATGACGGGGGAGGCGGCCCTGAAGCGCGCGGTGCAACTGTTGCAGGCTGGGGCGCTGGTGGCCGTGAAAGGTATCGGTGGCTACCACCTGCTGTGCGACGCTGCCAATGACGCTGCGGTGGCGCGCCTGCGCTTCCGCAAGCATCGTCCCGGCAAGCCCCTGGCGGTGATGTACCCGCAGAGCGGCCCCGACGGGCTCGCCGTGGTGCGCCGTGATGTCGAGCTGTCTGCCCTCGAGAGCGAATGGCTGCGCGCGGCCTCGCGCCCGATCGTCTTGGTGCGGCGGCGCACCACAGCGCAGCTTTCTCAGCTGATCGCCCCCGGTCTCGATGAGGTCGGTGTGTTGCTGCCGTACAGCCCGCTGCACCACCTGCTGCTCGGCGACATGGGGCGACCGCTGGTGGCCACCTCGGGAAATATCAGCGGCGAGCCGGTCATCACGGAGGTTGCAGACGCAAACGAGCGGCTGGGTCCGCTTGCCGACGCCATCGTCCACCACGATCGGCCGATTGCCCGACCCGCCGATGACCCGGTGGTGCGTACCGTGCTCGGCCGGCCGCGCACGTTGCGCATCGGTCGGGGAATCGGTCCGCTCGAGCTCGGCGCGCCGTGGCGGTTCGAGCGACCGATGCTCGCCGTCGGCGCTCACCAGAAGGTCACCGTGGCGCTCGCCTGGGAGGACCGTGTGGTGGTCTCGCCGCACATCGGGGATCTCTCGAGTGCGCGCAGCGTGCAGGTGCTGGCCCAGGTCGCAGAGGATCTGCAGCGGCTCTACAACGTGCGTGCCGCGGGAGTGGTCTGCGATGCGCACCCGGATTACCCCAGCAGCTCGTGGGCGTATGGATCGGGACTGCCGGTCACGGTCGTGTCGCACCATCGCGCGCATGCCTCGGCACTTGCCGCAGAGCACGATCCGAATGAACCGATGCTGGTGTTTGCGTGGGACGGCACCGGATTCGGTGAGGATGGCACGCTCTGGGGAGGCGAGACCTTCTGGGGCAGCCCGGGACGGTGGCGGCGCGTGGCGAGTCTGCGTCCCTTCCGGCTGCCGGGCGCGGAGCGTGCGGCGCGCGAGCCGTGGCGGTGTGCGGCGGGGGTGTGCTGGGAGATCGGGCGTGCGCCACCGAGCGAGCCAACGAACTCGCTCGTGCGACGAGCCTGGCAGGCCGGCGTGAATTCACCGCAGACCAGTGCCATGGGCCGGTTGTTCGACGCTGCTGCAGCGTTGTTGTTGGATGTTCGGCAGGTCAGTTACGAGGGCGAGGCGCCCATGCGTCTTGAGGCGCTGGCGCGAGCAGTCCGTGCGGATGAGCCCGGGGAGCACCCGGGCGCCGCAGTACATCTCTACCAGGACGATGCGGGTCTTTGGCGCTTCGATTGGCAGCCGCTGATCGAGCGGCTGTTGAGTCCGTCGGCGGGAGCTGCCAGGGCCGCCTATGCGTTCCATGCAGGGCTTGCCGAGGTCATTGTTGCGATCACAACAGCACTGCGCCCGCTCAGCTTTGCCCGGGTCGGGCTCACCGGTGGCGTGTTCCAGAACCGCTTGCTGACTGAACTGACCGCGAACGCGTTGGCGCGCGAGGGTGTTAGCATCTGCCTCGGTGAGCAGGTGCCGTGTAATGACGGGGGCATCAGCTATGGACAGCTCATCGAGTATGCCGGCAGTGCGCGCACCGAGACCGTCAGGTGCTGAGCGAGCACGCTGAGCGCTGCTTGCCGTTCGCCCCCGAGGCGCTGTTCGATCTGGCGGCCGACATCGAGCAGTATCCTCGCTACCTGCCCGGCTGGCATTCGGCCTGGATCGCCTCGCACGAGGCGGGGCGGTTGCTGGCCGAGCAGTCCGTGGGCTTTGGTCCGGTGCGCCTGCAGTTTCGCACCACGGCGATTCTGCAGCGGCCGCTCGCGATCGAGGTGACATCGGAGGATCCGCAGTTCAAGCATTTCAGACTGGCATGGACATTTGCGGCTGATGCAGCGCGCGGCTGTCGTGTCGGGCTTGGGGTGGAACTCGAAGTGCGCGCCGCGCTGCTGCAGCGGGCAATCGAATCGCTCGCGGCGGGCTCAGCGAACGCGGTGCTCGAGGCGTTTGCGCGGCGCGCACAGCAGGTGCTTGCCCGCTCGAGCGATCAGGGTGTGATCTGATCGATGCGGATCTGTGCGAGCCCTTCATGTCCGACGAGATAGCGCGTCTCGCCCGACAGATCGCCGCGCTCGGCCAGCGGGTTGCCCGAGGGCGAGATGCGCGCAACGACCTCGACGCGCTCGCCGGCGGTGAATGCGTGGCCGGGTACCATGGCGTCGCTTGGTCGTAACACCACGGTCTGTGGGAAACGACTGCTTAAGCGTTTGACCGCCAGCGGCGCCCCGGGGTGCGCCAGGTCGCGCACGAAGAGGTAAAGCGGTGCACTGCTCGAGGCACGTGAGCGCAGTTCAGGGGCGAGTTGCAGGCGTACACGGATCAACGCACTGCCGGTGCCGTTGCTCGCGTCGGCGGTGCCGTGCGTCGTGTGTGTGCGCCGCGCCGCGAGCTGTCGCTCGATGGCAGCGATCTGATGCTCAGCGATGTGTTGGACGTTCGGTGCCGGCGCCAGGGCCAGCACCTGCTCGAAGCGGCTTCGGGCCCGATGCAGCTCACCGCGGTGCAGCGCAACGAGCGCGCCGAGGAACAGCGCTTGCGAGTCCTGCGGTGAGCGTGCGAGGGCTTGCTCGATCAACTCCCCAGCCCGGCCGGCAAATGAGCTCTGGCCGCTCAGAATCAGTGCCTGAGCCTCGCCGAGCAGCGCCAGAGGGTTGCCGGTGGACAGGTGCAGTGCCTGTTGGTAGGCGCGTGCGGCGAGCGGATATTTCTGCAGCACGAGGTAGGAGCGTCCGAGCATCAGCCAACCGGCGAGATCGTTTGGATGCGCGTCGAGTTTGCGCTGAAGTTGCCCGACCATCGCCTGGGCCTCGGGGGGGGCCTGTAAGGGACGCGCGCCGTGACGGTTGAGAGCGGCGTAGAGCGCCACCGAACCGACCGCCAGCAGTCCGGTGCAGGCAAGAGCGGTCCAGATCACCGGCGCGATCGCCGGTCGGGATCGGGTCCAGCGCTGCGCGAGGAGCGCCGCGGCGAGGAGTGCCACAGCGACGGTCAGCAGGACAAAGAGGGTCATGCGCGCTCCTCGGGCTGGGCGGCCGGTGAGTGCTGAGTTTCCTCAGCCCGCCGCGGCGCCTCCATACTGGAAATTGCCTACGCCCCGTGTGTGCCGGATACTGACTCAACGTGCCGGTGTCGGGGGTGCGATGTCCAATCCACCGGAATCTTCGAGGGCTGAGAGCGGTGGCCGGCTGCCGGCGCTGCTCACGGCCGTGCTCAGCGGCGGGCTTATTGCCGGCACGCTCGACATCGGTTCGGCCTGTCTGATCAATTCACTGCCGCCGCGCGTGATCCTTGAGTCGATTGCCAGCGGCCTGCTCGGGGCAGCGTCCTTTCACGACGGGCTGCGCGCCGAGCTTGCCGGTCTCGCCCTGCAGTGGGCGATGTCGCTGCTCATCGCCGGCATCTATGCGGTCGCGGCGAGCCGCTGGGCGGCGCTGCGGCGCCGCGCGATCGTGGGGGGCATTGCCTATGGCGTGCTGATCTTCTTGGTTATGAATGGGGTGGTTGTGCCGCTTTCCGCAGCACCCTTTCACCCCTCCCTGCAGCCGTTGAAGGTGGTGGAGAACCTGCTGGCTATGGTGCTGTTTGGACTCATCGTGGCCGCCGCGACTCAATTTGCCCGGGTGGGACGTGCCGCCCGGCGCGCAACGCCGGGCGGCTGATGGTCGCGCGCATTCCGGTCTGTAACCCTAGCGGGGCGGTCGACGCGGTCCGGGATGCGGCTGAAACCGCGCGTGCGCCTGAAACCGCGGCGCCGGGCGGTATGCGGGATGATAGGCCGGGTGGTACGAGTACTGGGGTGCCGGGCGCGGCTGGAAGCGCGGGGCCGGATGGTAGGCCGGGTGGTACGAGTACTGGGGCGCCGGTCTCGGCTGGAAGCGAGGCGCCGGTCGGTATGCATACCGGGGCGCGGGCTGCGCCTGAAACCTTGGCGCCGGGTGGTATTGCACACGCGGTGCTGCGCGGTATCCGTACTGCGGTGCCGGGTGAGCTACAAAGCGCGGGGCGGGGTGGTATGCCTGTCGCTGTGGGTAACGCGGATTGTTCCACGGATGCGGCGCGAAGCGGTTGCCCGCGTGAAAGGCGGCAGTCCTGCCCGGGTGCGCGGCGAAGTTCGGAGCCGGGCCATTCCCGTAGCGCTGCCAGGCGCGCTGCGCAGGGTGTTGCGGGCCCGCGGCCCAACCGGGCCGATCCATGGCCATCGGTCGGCGTAGCGGGCTGCGATGCATGAAAGGCCCGCCGGCTGCGCGGGCCGCAAAAACGTCGGGACCGTGGAAGCGGCTGGGCCGCGGGGTGGCGGCGATCGGCGGGCGGCCGTGGTTGAAATTGGCTCGCAGCGCCCGATCGCCGCGCGCAATGAATTCGTGCTGGCGCTGCTGAGCGGTGAGCGCAAAATGCCGTTCGCGCGCTGCCCGCATATCCATGCGGGTCGGGCGTGCGTACACGCCGTCTGGCCCGCCGTTGAAACTGACGTGCTCGAAGCGGTGGCGCCAGTAGACGGGATGCGGTGGTGGTCGGCGATAGTACTCATCGCTGTCGAAACCCGGTCCGACATGCATGATGGCGCGGTTGTAGAAAAAGATTCCGCCGCGCCAGAAGCCCCCGTCGAACCCGTCGCCGCCATAGCCGAAGCCGTAGTCGATGCCGCCATAGAAACCTACGCGCGGCCCCCAGTAGCCCGCATGCCAGAGATAGTCGGCTCCGTCCCAGCCCCAGTACCCGGGTGTCCAGAGCAGTCCGACCTGTGGCGGTAGCGCCCAGGTTCCCGGTACCCAGTAGTAGCCGTACGGGCCCCACGCCCAGTAGCCGGGGATCCAGATGTAGCCGGGCTGCGGGCAGGGTGGCTGTACATAAATCGGCAGCGGCGGGGGCGCCACGCCGACCGAGACCCCGATGAACAGTCCTGCCGAGGCGGCCATCGGTAGCGCCGCCAGGATCAGCGCGGGCAGAAGGCGACCGAATAATCGCAGGCGCATGGATGTCTCCGCTGAGTTCCCCTAGGGAGCAGCCTGAATCGGTGGGACTGAACGGGCGCTGAACCTTGCGCAGTTCTCAATTGGAGTGCAAAACGGCGCCACCGGCGCGCTGAATGCCGCAGTCCGCGCTGCGCACGAGGCCGCCGCGGGAGTGTGAACCGGGGTGCCAGCGGCCGGTGCACTTGGTACGATGCGCCCCCCTCAGTGAGATGGTTCCTGCCACCATGACGGTCGTCACCCGTTTCGCGCCCAGTCCCACAGGCATGCTGCACGTCGGCGGGGTCCGTACGGCGCTCTTCAGCTGGCTGTACGCACGCCGGATGGGCGGCAGATTCATTCTCCGGGTGGAGGATACCGATCGGGAGCGCTCGACGGACGAGGCCGTGCGAGTGATTCTCGAGGGCATGACGTGGCTCGGGCTCGCCGCGGATGAGGGTCCGTACTATCAGACGCAGCGCTTCGATCGCTACCGGGCGGTCATCGCGCAGATGCTCGCAGCCGGGCAGGCCTACCACTGCTACTGCACCAAGGAGGAACTTGAGGCGGTACGGGCCGAGCAGATGGCTCGCAAGGAGAAGCCGCGCTACCCTGGAACGTGCCGCGCCGGACGCACTGCACGCCCGGGGGTCGAACCGGTGGTGCGGTTCCGCAACCCGCACGACGGAGCGGTGGTGGTCGAGGACCTGGTACACGGCACGGTGACCTTCCAGAACGCGGAGCTCGACGACCTCATCATCGCCCGCTCCGATGGCACGCCGACCTACAACTTCTGCGTGGTCGTCGATGACATGGATATGGGCGTCACGCACGTGATCCGTGGCGATGACCATCTGAACAACACACCACGGCAGATGAACATGCTGCTCGCCCTCGGCGCGACACCGCCGACCTATGCGCACGTGCCCATGATTCTCGGTCCCGACGGCGCGAAGCTCTCCAAGCGGCACGGCGCGGTGAGCGTGTTGCAGTATGAGGAGGAGGGTTACCTGCCCGATGCGCTGCTGAACTATCTGGTGCGCCTCGGCTGGGCGCACGGCGATCAGGAAGTCTTCACCCGCGAGGAGATGATCGCCGCATTCGACATCCGGGATGTGAACAAAGCAGCCTCGGCGTTCAATCCCGAGAAACTGCTGTGGCTCAATCAGCAGCACATGATGCGTGCCGAACCGGCAACTCTGGTGCCGCATCTGCGCGCACAGCTGCGACGCGTCGGGATCGACGCTGATGATCAGATGCAGCTCGAGGGCATCATCCTCGCGCAGCGTGAGCGCGCCAAGACGATGAAGGAGATGGCGCTCAACAGTCGCTTCTTCTTCGTCGAGACCGTAGAAATCGATCCCAAGGCTGCAGCCAAGCATTTTGCTGGCGGCGGCCGGCAGATCCTCGAGCAGGTACGCCAACGGCTTGCGGCGCTGGGGGAATGGAGTGCGGCAGCTGTGCATGCGGCGCTCAATGCCCTGGCCGTCGAACTCGGATCCGGGCTTGGCAAGGTGGCGCAGCCGCTGCGTGTCGCGGTGACGGGCGGGACGGTCTCCCCGCCGATCGACCTCACGCTCGGCCTGCTGGGACGGGATCGGACGCTGGCACGGATTGATGCGGCGCTGCGCTCGGCAGGCGTAGCCTAGTACGACGACACGTTAATTACGAAACATAATGTCGATTTAGCTTCCGGTCCGCATCTTTGCGCGTGAACGTCCACTCGATGCCGCATTCGGCAGCGTTGCGTCGTCGCTGCCACGCCGCCACTTCGGCAGTGAGGGTGGTTTGATTGGCAGTACAGCGCGCCAGGCACTGACGCTCGAGGATGCCGATCTCGATCTCGGCCATGTTCAGCCAACTGGCGTGCACCGGGGTGTAGTGAAATTGGATCCGGCGCAGGATGCTCGAGGCAGCTTCCTTGCCCAGGACCTCCACGAAGCTGCTGCGCAGATGAGTGTTGAGGTTGTCGAGCACCAGATGTACCTTTCGCACCTCGGAGTATCCGCGGCGCAGCATCCGGCAGACAAAACCCACGAAATCCTCCTTGGTGCGCCGCTCCGTCACCTGCACATGCCGCTTTCCGCCGCGCGGCTCGACGGCGACGAAGATGTTGCAGGTGCCGGCGCGCTCGTACTCGTAGTCCTGTCGCAACGGCACGCCGGGCTTTCCCGGCAAGGGGCAGCGCGTCTCGCGCAGCAATTGCTTGCTCTTCTCGTCCATGCAGATCACCGGCTCGGTCGGATCGTACGGCCGGGCATAGAGCGAGAGCAGCTCGTACATGCGCCGGCGGTACTCTTCGGTGAGCTCTCCAATGCACCACATCACCCTCCGCCAGGGTTTGAGGAGGTTTTTTTTAGAGCTCGCCGAATCGTCTCCCGGCTGATCGTCTTCATCTTGGGGTGGCGCCGTGCCGCCTCAGTCAGCAGTGCGATCGTCCAGCGCTGCGCCCCTGGGGGTGGCCCCGAGCAGGCCAGTGCCGTGATCTGCGCCTCGGCGTCAGCCTCGTACTGCTTAGGCTTCCCAGGGCGCGCCTCATCGTGCAGGGCAAAATCCAATCCGCCCTCAAGATATGCCGCCCTTGTCCGCCAGATCGCCGTCCGCCCGACGCTCAAGACCTGCATGATCACCGGCTCTGGAATCTTCCGATCGAGCGCCGCCAAGATGTGCGCCCGATTGAACTCCCGCGCCCGATGCAGTCCCTTGGCTCGAAACTCATCCACGGTACGACGGTCCTGCCTGCTTAAGCTCAGCTCGGTCTGGTGCATACCTGGTCACCTCGAACAGTTCAGGTATGCGCATTTTACATGTTCCGATATTTACGTGTCACGATACTAGCCCAGGCCGGGCGCCTTGAAGCGAGCAAGGATGCTCGCTAGCCCGTCGGTTCAGGTCATTTGCGCAGCATCCTGACACGACGTCGGTGATGAGGACGTGTCAGGATGCGTAGCAGGGCGTCCGACGGCTGTTTGAAGTTGTGTCCAGGCCGTTGACTTTTTGCGCTCAAGGGCAGTCCATGCGCGCATGGCCGAGCCGACGACCCGCGAGCGAGCCTACCGCCTGCGCTGCTACCCGAGCGCACGGCAGCCGCGTGTGCTGGGCCGACTGTTTGGCGCTTCGCGCTTCGTGTGGAACTGGGGACTGGCACGGCGCACGAGCGCCTATCGAGCCGATCAGAGGTGCCTGAACTGGATCTCGCTGTCGCGGGAGTTCACGGCATTACGTCAGACCCCCGACACGCACTGGCTCGCCGAGCTGCCTCGAGAGCCGCTCAATCAGGTGCTGCGTGACCAGGAGCGGGCGTTGCAGAACTTCTTTGCCCGCCGGGCCCGCCACCCTCGCTTCCGGCGCCGAGGCGGAGCAGAGCGCGTGTGCTTCACGCTCGATCAGTGCCGGGTGCAGGTCGAGCGCGAGGCGACTCCCCGGTGGGCTTTTGTCGACCTGCCGGGCTTGGGACCGGTCAAGCTGCGCTGCAGCGAGGGCTTATAGGGCCGATTGCGCTCGGTGACGCTGGCCCGGGATGGGGGCGGGCGGTACTTCGCCTCGCTCGGTGCCGACCAGGTGTCTGAAGCCGTATGGCCAGAGCCTCACACCGAGGTGATCGGGATCGGCCTCGGACTGCGGGATCTGGCGGTGGTGAGCGATGGAGCACACGTCCACACGCTGCACACGCTGCACACGCCGAAGGCCCTGCAGCTGAAACTCACCCGGTTGCGCTGCTACCCGCGGCGCCAGAGCCGCCAAGTGGCCGCGCAGATGCGCGCCCAGGGCCTTGATCCGAATACACCCTGTCCGAAGGGCGTGCGGCTGGGGTTGCGGCAGCTCGCCGCGAGCTGCTCGGCTCCTACCGGCCAGGGGCCGGGAAGTGACGCACGGGCAGTGGCCTGCGCCGCTGAGCGCACACGGCGGGTGACCGCCGAGTGCGCTCAGCGGCGCCCCACGCAGAACCGTGAACTCGCCCCACGGCCCGTCAAGGCCAAGAGCGCTCAAGGGCTGTCAGCAACAGCCCGATGAGCGGTCAGGGCGGGACTCTGATTGACAGCGTGGCTTCCCTTCCGTATCTTCGCGGCCCACTCCGTGGGGCCATAGCTCAGCTGGGAGAGCGCTTGCATGGCATGCAAGAGGTCGGCGGTTCGATCCCGCCTGGCTCCACCATTTAAATCAAAGACTTGCGTCTAGCAACCTTCTGGCAGATTCCAGCCGGGGTACCAGTAGCGCCTTTCTGAGCGATTCGACGTGCGCGGGCCTTCCCTCGCACGCGCGTGCGCGTATCCGCGTCGCACAACTCGCGCTCTCGCCCCATCCCGCATCACGCCTGGGCTCACAGCCGGCCACGTCACGGTCTCGGCAATTTGCGCTCAACTGCCTGATTTTCATTGGCGTCAGGCAACTGACTCGCCGCGCCGTGCGGCCCTCGTTCGCCGAACTGGCTGGAACATGCTCACGCAACCGCCGGTGTCGCACTTCTGGCGCGCCCGAGGAGGTGACCCGTGGCTGATGTTCGCGACGGGCTGCCGCTGCCCCCTGCGCAGGCGATCCGGCGTGCATTGGAGATATTTTCGCGCGCTTCCGCCGACTGGCGCGGTAACGGCTCGGTTGACGCTGGGCCGCTGCACTGGCCGGTTGCCGTCAATCTCGCCCGGCGCCAGCTCGCCCAGGCGCTCGAGGTGCTAAGCAGCGGGGGCGCCCCCAGCTCGGGATTGACGCTGGACTTTCGCGCTGCATGTGCGGTCGGCCGCATTGTCCGGGGGCGTGCCTCGATTCCCTTGGATGGGAGACGGCTGACGCCGGCGCTGGCATTGCCTGGTGGAATTCCCTCACACCGACGCGCCGGAGCAAATGGCTCGACGCTGCACACTCGGCTCGGCCGGCCGACGCCTGGAGCGCCTTCAAGGCCCAAGGAGCATGACCATGGTAGAGCTCGCGGTCGATATCGTGGCGTTCTGTATCGTGGCGGCCGCTGTGGTCGCCGTTCTGGCAGCGCTCGGCGCGCTCTGGCTGAGCTTCGGGCAGTGGCTCGGTGCCGTCCCTGGACGCGCCCGACGCTTCTGGATGTTCCTCGGCATCGCGGTTGCTGCCGTGGTGCTGCTCGCATGGCGCTCGCTCTCGCCGACGACATTGGCGGCAGCCGCCGGGTGCGCCGTGCTCGTCGGTGTCGCTGTCGGGATCTGCCTGATGCTCGATCGACTCGGCTGGCGGTGGAAGGTCGCCGCGGTGTGGCTCACCTGGGGCGCGCTGGTGCTCGGGCTGGTCGCGGTGGCGCTGCTCGAGCAGGGGCGGCTGCCGTGAATCCGCTGCGCTACCTGGCGCGGGCGCTCGGCTTCTCGTGGCTCGCCTACGGTCGACCGTCCGGCCGGCGCGTCGGCGTGCTTGCGGGGCGCGCGATCGGCGGATGGCTCGCCGGACTGCTGCTCGGGCGGCGCTGAGCGCTCTACTGCGCCCAAATCGCAGCCGAGCGATCGGCACCCTCGAGCGCGCGCAGGCGATATCGGAATACCGATCGGGGGACCCTAGTTCTCTGCAAGCCAGTCGAGCAACTGGTCGCGAGTAAGGCCAGCGGTACGCAGGTTGTTCATGACCACGCTGACCGCGACTTCGCTGTGTATCGGGATTACGACAGGGCGCGCAATCCCCGGGCGGATCAATGAGACGTGGGAACCCTTCTGGCGATCTGCGACGAAGCCGTGCGCCTCGAAGAAGCGGACGAGCTTGCGGCAGTCAACCGGCGTGAGCCGGGGAACCATTGCGCGAGGAGACGAGTTCAAACGGCACGGTTAGGTGCTCGCCGCGCTCATTCTGATGACCACCTTCACGGAGGGGGGTGAACCCGCATCCCTTCAGTACCTCGTCCAAGGTGCCGCGCTCGAAGCATGACTCGAGGAACAACTGCGTGGCCTCGATGAGATTGCGCTCGGCCTCGTCTTTCGTGCGCCCCTGGCTGCTGACGTCCAAGGCGGGAAATGACGCCACATGCCAGCCATCCTCTTTGCTGAAGAGAGCCTCGAGTCGAAGAGTGACGTTTACCGTGGCCATAGGCACTGACTGTAGCATAGAGGACCTCCTGCAACCTAAACCGTAATCGCTGCAGTAAGAGCTCGGTCATGGAGACGAAAACCCCGGCGCGTGGCCGGGGTTTCGTGAGCACCAATCAATTTATCCTCAATGCGGTTGCGCGTCTTCCGCGGCCGTTGGCAGGCGCCGCGCGAGTTCCCGCCGGAGCCGAGCTTGCTCGGCCCGCATGACGCGCGGGTCGGCGTTCGGGCGCCGGTCTTTGCCGCGACGCTCACGCCTGCTCCTCCGCGGTTCTCGGCTTGAGGTAGCAGATGTGCGTGACGTTGCACTGGTCGAGCTCGGTGTGCTGTTCGTCCAGTTCGCGGGCCGCGCGACCGAGCAACATTGAGGCGCACTGGACCTCATCGGGTCGCTCGTCGAACTCGCGTTGCAGTGACTGGTCGGCGAGCCTCAGTTCCCCACTCCGAGCTGACTCCGCGTCGTGAAAGCTGTGCTCGAGAGCGTCGTTGAATGTCATGCTTTGTGGGAGGACCGGTGCAGAACAAAACATCGCTCTGGACCCGCAATGTACAAACAATTTATTATCATGCTAAGTACCGCGGCGAGCAGGAGGACGCGAAAATGACACGAGAGGCGATATCCGATGGGGTGCACGGCCAGAGGGGGTTGGCGGCGATTGATGAGCCCGCACTGGCGCTGCACACCGAGCATGCGTTCGACGTCCGGATCAATTTCGACAAGCGATGGGTCTTTGGGCCGATCTCGGGAGATGTTAAGCAGGGCTACACCTCGGTCGGTGCCGGCAGCACCGTACGGGGGCCGCTCCTGACAGGGCGCGTGGTGGATTTCAGTGGCGCGGACTGGGCGGTGGTTCGCGGTGACGGTGTTGTAGAACTGAACGCCCACTACATGATCGAGGCGGACGATGGAACGCGGATCTACATTCGCAATCTCGGCTACGTGCACGGGCCCTTGCGCGCGGCCGAGCAGGCGTCTGGCGAGCCACCCGTCATTCCGGGATACTTTCGCTGCACGCCATATTTTCGGGCACCGCGAGGACCGCACGATTGGTTGAATCGAACGGTCATCGTCGGTGTCGGGCAGAGGAGGCCAAAGCAGACGCCGGAGGACGACCCGGACCACTCCCTCTTTCGCTATTACGTGGTGCGTTAGCGCGTGCGTGCGTGGCGCGAGTGCACCCAGCGGCTATGGGTGCGTTCTCGCCCACGCAACGCCCTGCGGGGTTCGCCGCCAGGCGAAGTAGGCGTCCAGAGTCTTCAGGTCTCGTAGGTTGGCGACACGGCCGATGTGCGGAGCGTCCGTAAAATGCATCACAAGGGGCTTCGAGTGAGTGAAGGCTGGCCAATGAGGCAGTCCAGGGCCATTGGGATCGCCTCGCTTGGCGAAGTTCGTCCAGTAGGCGGCCATGTCCCTCGAGAGGGTCCGGTCCACCTTGCGCCAGTGCAGAGAGGGTGTCTGATCCAAGTGCTGGAACACATATACGATCTCCTCGGAATGCACCGCGCCAATCGCGCCCTTCCACGGCGAGTCGAGGGGGCGGGGCGGGATGTGATTGAAGTAATAGAGGTACACGGGCGATTTCCCACTGCGCGCCTGCAGGCGCGCCCAGGTCCATGTATGCCAGGCAAATGCGGCATCACGCATGAGATTCATGCTGGATTGGCGCCACTCGGACGCAGTGGCGGGGTAACGGGTGAGAATGCTGCGTGCGAACGGACCGAATCGCTCCTGTACCCCGCGAACGTATTCTTGCCGGGTGGGCGGTGTGCCGAAGAGCGCGCCCTCGTCCGAGTTGGTGCCAACCAGGATCGGTGTATCGTTGTAGCGACCCTCACGATAGAGCGTATATGAGTCGCCCCGAATCACCCAGCCGTCAAGCACTGGCCAGAACTGACCGGGTCGTGTGGCGGCGTGCTGGATGACGGTCGCAGGAAGCCGTCGGAGTTGCGCTAGGGTGTGTACACCGAGCCGCTTCTCGAAGGCGGTGCCCGCACGCTCGGCATTGGCAAGTGTCTGGATATTCTCCCCCGGTGCCGGCGGCGTTCGGGTGGGACCGAACGATCCGCCACTTTCGGAGATCGCGCCCTGGAACAGTCCGTGGGCGAGCGGCGACGCCGCCAGAATGCTCACAGAAATTCCGCCAGCGGACTCACCGAAGATCGTCACCCGCCCCGGATCACCGCCGAATGCAGCGATGTTGCGCTTCACCCAGCGCAAGGCAGCGATCTGATCGAGCAGGCCGTAATTGCCGGAGACGTGATGCGCTGATTGGGCGCTCAGGGCCGGCAACGCGAGAAACCCCATCGGCCCGACTCGATACGCGATGCTAACGACGACGACACCGTGTCGGGCGAGATTCCCGCCGCTGTACAGTGGCAACGCAGTGGAGCCGGCGATATACGCACCACCGTAAATCCAGACCATCACCGGCAGCTCAGCGTGAGCCGAACGCGCAGGTGTCCAAACGTTCAGATATAGGCAGTTCTCACTCACCCGTAGTGGTGGCATCCCGGGCTGGTGCCTGGGCTGCATGCAGGATGGACCGAAGTGATCCGCGCGCAGGATGCCGGACCAGTTCGCTGGCGGTCGCGGCGCCCGCCAGCGAAGCGACCCGATCGGCGGAGCCGCGAAAGGAATGCCCCGGTAGACTGTCAGCCCATTCGCCGACGTACCTTGTACCCAGCCGCTCTGTATGTGTATCGGCGGCGGCGCTGGCGCCGCCGCCGCTGCGAGACGCACGGATCCCACGACAAGCGCCGCCGCCAATATCATTGTGATTCGCATCGTATTCCCCCGTGGGTGAGTCGCCTCAAGGGCGATGAAGCTTGCGCAATTCCGCCGAACGAATGCGCACGAAACGCCCGTCGGCCAGATCGTACAGCACGAACGTGTTGATGAAGGTCCGATCGCCCTTTCGCATGGGACCGGCCGTGAAATGCGGCAAGTCCTGCAACGCTATGAATTCCGACTGCAGCTCAGCTGCGAGAGTGTGCGGCGCGCTGATGACACGCTTTACCTCGATGGTCCGTCGTGTCTGGGCCTTGACCGTCTTGTAGAAGTCCAGGATTGCCTGGCGGCCGTTCAGCGTGTGTTTTCCCGCGATCACCAATGTAACATCGGGCGCGTAGTAATTCGCGAACTCTGCATAGTCGTCGCGATTGAAGGCATCGATGTAGTGGGCGAACTGCTCGGTTGAGAGACGAGTGCCGCCCGAGGCTGGCAGAGGTGGGGTATCTGTTTGCGGACCACGGCGGAAGTGCGCGGATCGCACGCGCCAGAATTGCCGATCGCGCAGCTCGTACCAGATGAAGTTCTCCGAACGGCGGGTCTCGCCCTTCGCAATCGGCCCGCTCGGGAGCTCGGGCCAATCCTCGAACGCTTCCAGATGCGTTACGAGGTCAGCGAGCAGTTCGCCCCTTCCGACCACGAGTTGACGGATCTCTATCCGCTCCCGCAGCCGCGCGCGAACCTGCCGGTAGAAATCCGTGATCGCCTCTGGTCCGCGCAATAGTCCATTGCGGCCATGGAATTCGACATCCGACGTATAGTAGCGACTGAACTTGGCGAAGTCACCGCGGTTGAATGCCGCGATGTAATCGCGATAGTCTGCCGCGGTGAACGTCTCCGTGGCATTGGAGGTCGCGGTGCCATCCCTCGCGGCGTGCACGCCGTCGCTCAGCGAGTCGTTTGAGGGATCCATGGCGCGAGCAAATGTGAGTCAAATTCACCGCCCGTGTGGATCACGTGCGTGCCTCGATTACGAGTGTCTTCATGTCGGGCGAACGGAGCATTTGGTACCGCTTCAGTCACGATATCGCTTCCCTGTACGATCAGTTGCAGTCCCTCGCCGGCGTCGAATCGAGTGGCGGAGGGCCAGATTTCGATTTCGACCGGCACGATCTCGCCCGCGCCGAGGCGTTCCTCGCGCCGATGCGCATGCCAGGGTTGCTCCGGCCGGGATCGTCCTGCATCGAGCTCGCGGTGACTGGCGCGAAGCCAGCCGAGGGCGAGCGGTCCATTCTCGTTCATGGCGTAGAACACGAACGGTACGATCCGGCCTTCCCGGTCGAGCTTCTGCACTGCCACAAAAATGTCCATGTCATCTGCGTCGATCGCCTCGACCCACAATTTCAGCTTCATGTGACCGGTGAGCTCCGTGGATTCGCTGAAGCGGTAGGCGAAGACGGCCCGACCGTCTTGTCTAAGCGGATCATAGACGGCCCGTGTCGAGGTTCGCGGCGGTGCGTCGAGAAGCATTGCGCGGCCAGCGTCCAGGTGAAACTTGCGCATCTGCGTTCGCTCGATCGGCCACTGCGCTTCCGGACGAAATTCGCCCACATTGACGCGTTCGCGTATCTCGATGAGCACTTTGGGCCATGCAGGCACGATGGTCGCAGGGACCTTTAGGAAATGGTCGAAGAACTGCCGCTGCCGCTCCACGCTCTGCGGGCGATAGTAGTAGTGCCACTTCTTGCGCCCATGCACCTCGAGCCATTTCTGTGGCGAGGCGATGCGTTTGTAGGCTTCCAGGGTGCCTCGGGTGTGCAGTCCATGATCTGACCAACTCGCCACAATGAATGCCGGGACCGTGATCGATTCCAGCGCAGATTCCTTGCTCTGCCAGTAGCTGTCCTGGAGTGGATGGGCACGAGCGTTCGCAGCCGTGTCCTCCACGCGGTGTAGCGAATAATGGAGGTTTGCGCACCCACGGGGCAGAAAAGAGGTTTCCGGTATCCCTCCGTGGTAGGCGAACTCCCGATACCAGTCGCTGAACCCTTCCCAGGGGTTGATGGCTGCGAGATGGGGTGGCTGCAGGGGCGCTACTTGCCACTGGATGGCCGTGAGATAGGACACTCCAGTCATACCGACCTTGCCGTTCGACCAGGGCCGAGTGCCCAGCCACTCGATAAGGTCGTAGCAATCTTGGGCTTCGCCCGTGCCGCCGTGGCGCAAGTTGCCTTCAGAGTACCAACTCCCACGTGGGTCCGGATAGGCGACCGCGTATCCTCGGGCACACCAATACGCCGGGTCGGGTGCCTCGAAAGCCGTGTAGTGCGAAATCCAACCAGAACGCACATCCGCTTCGGGCCAAGGCAGCCGATCGGCAGTATTGTGTTTGCCGTACGGGCTCCAGCCGAGCAACACCGGTAGATCACGCTCGCTCGCTGCGCCATCGGGGCGGTATACATCGACGAAGACGCGCACTCCGTCGCGCAGCGTTACGACCAGATTTCGCTCTATTCGAAGACCGTTTTCGTGATGCTCCGAGTAGTCCGGCGGCGGCGGCACCTTCTTGCCGACGACGCGTTCGGGAGGCACGCCGGCGCGGTAGATCATTTCGGACGATAGGATGGGAGAGTCTGTTGCCATGGGTACCTCCCTCAAGGACGCGGACTCTGGCCCTTGGGCCCGTAGGCCCCGACCCAATCGTAGTGGTCATCCGGCGCCTTTGCCGGCATCACACCGACGAAGCTCTTCGCGGCATTCACGTTGCCGCCAATGTAGTGTGTGCGCTCCGGATACGCGAAGAGCGGTCGACGCCGGATCGCTCCGTTCGCCAGTTTGGCGACTGCGAGGATGCGCGTGGGTGCCCGTCCGCGCTCGACCCAGTTCACCATTGCCCCGAGGAAATCCTCCTTATAGGGGATGTAACCGCCGCCGCAGTGATAGACGCCGGGTACGAGGAAGAATCGGGCGAAGCGGCGTGCGGGCGCTAGGCCGCCCACGATATCTCGGACCGCTTGGTAGTACTCCGGCATTCCGTAGATGCCGGATGCCTGATCGGCCGTGCCCTGCCAGAGGATCATCTTGCCGCCGGCTGCGCGGAATGGGCGCAGGTCCGCGCTGCGAGCGTCGTAAAGGGTGGAGCCCGCAGCGAGACGCTCGTAGCTCGCTCGATTGAACTTCCAGTTGCGCCACGTGAAGTTCGCTGGCAGCCGGCCAGGGAACGCGAGGTATTTGAGGAAGCCGCCGGCTGCCAGTCCCATGACATTGAGGCCGCCCGGCTGACTCCAGGTGAGTTCTGAACCGTAGGGCTGTCCACCGGGAAACAGATGCTGGCCATGCGCATCAACTGGCCCCTGGTACAAAAGTCGGGCTGCCGTTACTTGCGCCTGGGTAAGGCAAAGCGGTGGTTTGCGTCCGCCGCGGCAAAGCAGGCGGGCCGGATCGTAGTGACAGAGGCGCGGATCGTCGATCTGCCCATCGCGGGTGCCATCTAGGGCATCGCACGCCTGAATCACCGCATGGTGCAGCAGCGTGGTTGCCTGTGGAGTGAGGATTTCCTTGCCGTCCGCGGTCAGCCCGACATGAGCGTCCCAGAGAAACTGCTCCATCACCGCGGGCATCGAGAACGCGGAGCCGACGATGATGCCGTTGAAGTCGGCTGGATACTTCAGCGCCTCCATTAATGCCTCGCGCCCCCCGTCAGAACAGCCTTGAAAATAAGACCAGCGCGGTGGACGACCGTAGTACACCGTGAGGATCTCGCGCGTGGCGATCCGGGTCACGTGGTCGGCGCGATACGCGTAGTCCTTGCGCAACTCCGGCGCGCCGAGTGCCCAATCGCCGTCACTGATGGCGGCACCCACGTGCCCAGAATCGTTGAAGCTCACCGCGAAGGTACCCCCGAACGCCTCCGGGTCTTCGCACGAAGGCACAATCGTTGGCTGAATCACGCCGCACATCCCGCCGCACCCGCCCTGCAGGTAGCGGCCGGCATACGTCCGGGTCGGCAGATAAAGCACGAACTGAACCTGTGGGGCGACGTACCCCTTGACCACGCAGAATTGCCTGCCCCCCGGGGCCTTCGTGCGTACCGAGGCTGAAATCAGCCGCACGGTCACGCGATGCTTCTGTGGAAACGAGTGTGCGAGCAATGCACTGCAGGCCATCACCGGGCGCTCGACCGGACGCTGCGGCAAAGGGATGAGCTGAACCTCGCCGATTCGACCGCTCGCGAGCGCAGGCAGGCAAGCGAACAGCAGGCCGATTGCGACCATTGCTGCAGCCAGAGTTCGCCGCCATTGCGACGACCCGCTGCGTGCCCCCGCTCGTGCCTCGATCCCCATCTTCGTAAGCGAATCTGACCCCTGCGCCTGCTCGTTTTCGATATCCATGCGGTACCCCTCTACACCGTCGCTGCAAGTTGTTATGGACAATAACAGTTATGCAAGATAAATTGAAGCCGTCTGTAGTTCGCAATACGAGGGGGCGTTGTGACGAAGATGGATATCGGGAGAACATCGAAGGTGGGGCGGGCCGTTTGGCTCGCGATGGGTGCATCTGGGCTGCTGCTGACGGGTGCGAACTGTCCCGTGGCGTACTCCGCACCGGCATTGGCGGGCGGGCATTCTGATGCCAAGAATAGCGGCCGGAGCGGACCGCCCGCGCCAGCCGGAGCGGAGGCACCCCAACTTGCCGAAATTGTCGTGACCGGTAGCCATCTCGAGCTGCCGCCTGGAACGACGTCGCCCACACCGACCACGGTCCTGAGTGCGACGACGATGCATGAGATGGGCATTCCGAACGTCGGTCAAGCGCTCAGCCAGCTTCCGGCGTTTCTCAATGACGGTGCTCCGACCCAGACCGAGGCGTTGAGCCCGGCGAACATTGGTGCGCAGATCGTGAATCTGCGCGGGCTCGGCCCGGATCGAACACTCGTGCTCGTCAACGGACGTCGCTTCGTTCCGAGCACGGCGTCCGGTACTGTCGATCTGAACCTTATACCCAGCATTCTCATCAAGCGGACCGAAATCGTCACCGGTGGCGCATCGGCTGCGTACGGATCGGATGCCGTTGCCGGCGTGGTGAATATTATCCTCGACAAGCATCTCGAGGGGATTCGCAGCCAGGTCCAGTATGGAATGTCCCAAGAGGGAGACAATCAGGATGTCGATGTCGCCGTTGCAGGTGGCACGGATTATCTAGGCGGGCGAGCTCACCTGGAGGCCGCATTCGAGTATGAGCACAACAGCGGCATGGGGGACTATTACTCCCGCAGCTGGAGCCGGAATGAGTGGTGCGACGTGAGCAACGCGACCCCGGGAGTAAACGGCCTGCCGGCGAACAACATCCTGCCACATTGTCATACCGCCACCATGACGCCGGGCGGACTGATCGACGGCGGTCCGCTGAACGGTACCCAGTTCTCCGCGAACGGCACGCCAGAGCCGTTCCATTACGGCACGCTGCCCGGGTTCTTCTTCATGTCTGGCGGCGATGGTACTGGCCAGAACGCATTCTTTCTCGGGCCTCAGATTGTGCCTGGCTACCGGCGCTATGATTTCTATGTCCGCTCCGATTTCAAGACGGGGACCAGCATTCATCCGTTCATAGAGTTTTCCTACGGATCTGATCGCGGGCACGATCTTGGAGCTCAGTTGCGGGCCTTCCCGGGCATGATCTCGCTGTCGGTGAGCAACCCGTACCTACCTGCCTCGATCGTTTCGCGGATGAACGCCGCCGGAGTAAGCTCGATCACCCTCGGCCGAGCCGGTAATGATCTCGGCAATGCCATCGGCGAATCGGATACTTCGACGGCGCGATTGGTCGTCGGCGCAAAGGGAGCGCTCCGGGGAACCTGGACCTGGGACGCCTATTACCAGTATGGGCATAATCAGTACAACCAGTACCAGTACAATGACATCATCCCCTCCCGCCTCGCGCTGGCGGTCGACGCCGTCACGGGACCGAATGGCCAGATTGTCTGTGCTTCGACGTTGACGAATCCTGGAAATGGCTGTCAGCCTCTCGACCTCATAGGCGAGAATAACTTCACCCAAGCTGCCAAGCAGTACGTGACCGGTACGTCCGAGCAGCTCAATACTAATGTGGAGCATGTTCTTGCGGCGGACGTGCAGGGAAATCCGCTCAATCTCTGGGCCGGGCCAGTGCCGTTCGCCGCCGGCGTGGTCTACCGCATTGATCGTCTCGACGGCACCACTGATCCGATCTCCGCCCAAAACGGCTTTTACGTATTCAATGGCCAGAACATCAGCGGTGAGGTTCGTGTCGCCGAGGGCTATGTGGAGACCATGGTGCCGCTGCTTAAGAATGTGCCGTTGGTGAAATCCCTTACGCTCAACGGGGCAGCTCGGGAGACCCATTACTCGCTGAGTGGCGCGGTAACCACCTGGAAGGTGGGGCTGGTCTACGAACCCGACTCGATGTTCCGCTTCCGCGCAACTCGATCGCGGGATATTCGAGCGCCGAACACCTTCGAGCTGTTCTCCCCGGTTAATGCCGGGTTTACCTCCGTCATCGATCAGAAGACCGGAGTTGAGACACTGCCCCATTACTACAGTGGTGGCAATCCCAATCTGGTCCCGGAGGTGGGAGTGACCGATACGGCGGGAGTGGTCTTCGTTCCCGGCGGTCCTCTCCAGGGGTTGAGCCTGACGGCGGACTTCTACGACATCACCGTGAGGAACGTCATATCGCAGCAGGGAGCCCAGACCATTCTCAATAACTGTGAGGCGGGAGATGCGGCCGATTGTGCCTTCATTACCCGCGATTCGGCCGGCAGAGTCGCCTCCATCACCGATACGTATCAGAATCTCAACGTGATGCGTGCGCGTGGTGTGGATTTCGAGGCGGATTATACTCATGAGTTGCCGCGTGGACTGGGCGCCGTGGACTTCCGCGCGCTCGCGACCTACGCTGATGAGCTGTCGACGACGTCAAACGGTGGCAAGACGGTGGTCAACGAGGCCGGTGTCGATGGCGTCGGTGGCGTGCCGCACGTTCAGGCCTCCAGCTGGTTGACATGGCATTACCGACCGTGGTCAGTCACGATGCAGAACCGATACGTCGGCGGGGGCAAGTTCAGTCCCTTGTACATCGGTCCGGGCCAACCGGGGTACAGTCCCTATTTGTCAAACAGTATTAACAACAATTGGGTCCCTGGACGCTTTTATACGAATCTCTCAATTTCGCATGAACTGTCCTTGTCCGGTGGACAACAGCTTGAGGTCTACGGGGTGATTAACAATCTGTTCAACGTCAATCCGCCAGTCGATCCAGGTGCCGCTTCGTCGACGAACAGCATCCTCTTCGATGCGATCGGCCGGGCCTTCACGGTCGGACTCAGGCTGCGGATGTGAGGCGTCTGCCAATGAGATCGAGACGGCAGCGGGGGTCTGAGCAGGGGGCGCGCCGGGCAGGGGCCCGGCCGCCGTCGGACCAGCCAGGAGAAACCGATGGGCAATGGGAGGTTGATTTGAACGTAGTGGAGGGCGCCGTCGGCTATCACCTGCGGCGGGCGCAGACGATGGTCCTCGAGGACGTCGGGCGGCGGATGCGGCCGTTGGGGCTGGGGCCGCCGGAATTCACCGTCATGTCAGTCCTGCAAGCGAATCCAGGCATCAACGCGACGCGGATCGCGGAGTCGCTTCCCATGAAGCGCTCCAATCTGAGTGTGCTGCTCGCACGCCTGAAGCGGCGTGGACTGTTGAAGCGGGCAGACGGTGAGGAGTCCGGTCGGGTGCACTCGCTTTGTCTGACACCTGAGGGTGAGGAATTGCTCAAGAGTGCCCGCAGGTTGCATAGGGAGCACCTGCAGTTCCTTGAGGGGATTCTGGGCAGGAGTGAGATGGCGCGGCTCATCAAGACGCTCCGTAGGCTTGGCAATCATCGTTCGGAATCCAGATGAGCGTGGTGCGAGGCGAGACGCAGGGCGGGAGGAAGGACGTCGATCTCGCGGCGGCCATCAACGAGCTGCCGCTTGGTGCGTTACAGATTCGGGTGGCAATTCTTTGTGCCGTCGTTCTCTTTCTCGATTCGTTCGATTCCATTTCCCTCGGATTCGTTGCGCCAAGTCTTTCCCGAATCTGGCACTTGTCCCCCGGAGTGCTTGGGCCGGTGTTCGCCAGCGCCTTTCTGGGACAGCTCTTCGGGGCGCTCATCGCCGGTCCGCTCGCGGATAGGGTCGGGCGCAAACCCGTGCTCGTCGTTGGGCTGGTTGAATTCGGCATCGGCGCGCTCATCACGACACAGGCGCATTCGCTGGAATTTCTATTCTTCATCCGCCTAATCACCGGTTTCGGGCTCGGAGCCGCACTGCCAAATGCGGTCGCGCTCACCACGGAAGTCAGTCCGCTCGCGCGTCGATCGATGTTACTGGTGATCGTGTTTTGCGGCATTACGCTCGGGGCGGCGGCCTCTGGAGTTGTGGTTGCCCGTCTCCTGCCACACTACGGTTGGACGAGCGTGTTCTGGGTGGGAGGGCTCGCCCCGCTCGCGCTGGCGCCGCTGCTCGCTTGGGGCCTGACCGAGTCTCCCTATCTGTTGGCTATTGCCGGTGGCCGTGACGCGCAAATTCGTGCATTTTTTGCTCGCATCGGCTCTGCTCCGACCTTTGGACCCGAAGCGCATTTCGTTCTGCACGAGGAGCAGGGCACCGGTTTTACGGTCAAGCACTTGTTCAGTCATGGCCGGGCCGCGGCGACGATCCTACTGTGGGTCATCGTCTTCATGAACAATTTCGAGATCTATGTTTTCGTGAGCTGGTTGCCCAGCATCGCGCGCGCCAGTGGGCTATCTGAGGAGGCAAGCGTGCTCACCGGCGTTGCCCTGAATCTGGGCGGGCTCGGCGGTACGCTCGCCATGGGGTGGCTCCTCGAGCGGTTTTCCATCGAGCGCATGATGGCGGTCAACTATGGTGCCGCAGCAGTGTTCATCGCCGCGTTGGCACTGGTCTCTGGCGATCGTTGGCTGATGGGACTCTGCGCCGCGGCCGCGGGATTTTGTATCGTCGGCGGCCAGACTGGCGCCAATGCTCTCATCGCCTATCGCCATCCGGCCTATATTCGCTCGACGGCCCTCGCGTGGGCCCTCGGTGCCGGTCGCGTCGCCTCGATCGTGGGACCGCTTGCCGCGGGTTGGATCATTGCCCTCGGTTGGTCGGCTCAGGCGACGTTCCTGTGGGCGATGATTCCGGCAGTGTGCGCATCGGCGGCGGTTCTTTGGTTGGGCGTGCGCGTGAGCAGGCAGGCCATTTCGCCAGCTCTATGACCGGGGTGTTCGCGGCTGATTGGAAGCTGATGTCGATCCTGCCGGGAGCTGGCCAGTTACCGGATGGACGAAGCGGCACGGCGGGCTGAACGGTTGCGGGTATGGGCTGGCGGGATGGGCAGGCGTCAGATCAGGCGCGGGCGCCGTCGGCGTCGCAGGATCATCGATTGCCGGTTGCAGCCAGCCGCCGGCATAGGAAGCCGACAGACGTGGATGCGCCTCGATGCGCCAGATCCGCCACACGCCATCTGCCTTCACGTATTCGTTCTCGAGGATTCCCAAGCCCCAACTTGCCTTTTCGCCGTATCGAGCCGATTGCAAGAACCAACGCCATCGGCCCGAGGCCGTACTGCCGTCATCGGCCACCGTGATGATGGACTGGAGCTGCATGAATTCGAAAAGACCGCCCGGAGCGCCCCCTTGGGAGCAATGTCCGGTCAGGTACTCGAGAATGCGTTCTCGGCCTACGAATCTGCCCAGACCGGCAATCTCGATTGTGCCGTTCGCGCTGAAGAGCTCGGTCGCCTCCGCGCACAGCCCCTTGTCGATGAGATAGCCGTAAGTTCTTTGTAGGATCTCGATCGAGTGCACGTCCTCCAGGCGCTGGAGTGCAGCGACGGCGTGCACCGTCTGCTTGGTAGTCGTGCGGATCGTCGCAGCGGGTGAGTGGGTTCCGAGCGCCGCCAATGCCGTCTCTTGCGCCGGTGCATGGCCGGTCACCGCAGAGATGCGCATGCCGGTGACCGGATGCGGATAGTGAAATGGGGGCACGTAACGGCCCGGAAATACGTCGTACTGCTCGGTTGGGGGCAGGTCGGGTGGAATCGCGTCACTCGGCTTCGGCGCCGCTCGGGCCCCGTGCGCCCAGCCGCGCTCGTAGTCGGCAAAGTACGTCGTGTAGATGTGGTCGTGCTTGTACTTCCACACGCCCGCGACCTTCACGAACTCGCATTCGTAAATGCCGCCGTGCCAAAGTGCCGTACCCTGATAGGTGCCCAGCTGGCTGAGGGCGCGGCTGCGCGCCCAGGCGCGCCTGCCGTCCGCGGCAATGTGGATGACCGGCTGAAGTTGCAGATGATTGTGTAGGTAGCCCGGTTGGATGCCCTGGGGTCCGAACAGTTCAAGTGCACGCCGGATGCTTCGTCTGCCGACATAGACGCCGCGCAGGGACACTTCCATGCTGCCGTCCGCGGCGAACAGCTCCACCAAGCGATCCCATTGCTGCTTGTCAAGGAAGTAGCCGTAGGCACCGATCAGGTTCTCGATCGCAGCTGCGTCCTCGAGTCGGAGGGTCCTTCGCTCCAATGCAGCGAGCGCGGGCTCATCCGCGGCAGGATCGATTTCATCGTTGCCCCACGCGCCTGCGGAAGTGTAATGGAAGGCCGGTGTATAGACTCCCGGCCATACATCGTAGCGCTCAGTCGGCTCGGCATCGGGCCGTAGAGTGCCTGACACCCGCGTTCCGCCGGTGGCATCGATGTTGCCCGCCCAGCCACCTTCGTACGGCACTTGGAAGGTCTGATACCAGTGCAGACGGCTGATTTTCCAGATGCCCTGGTCGCACCGGTACTCATTTTCGTAAGGGCCTTCCGCCCAGGAGGCGCGTTCGCCCTGACGACCGCAGAGGATCAGAGCGCGCCATCGTCCCTTGGCGCACGCCCCATCAGCAGTGATGTGCACGACCGGCTGTACTTGCAGGCACTCATGTAGCTCGCCGTAGGAGAGTCCCCGGCGGCCTTGGCCCAATTCGTAAAAGAAGCGTCGAATCCGATCGCGGCCTGTGAATACTCCATCCAGCGCTACTTCAAGCGAGGCGTCCGCGGTGAATAGATCGGCTACCTCGTCCCATAAGCCCTGGTCGAGGTAATAGCCGAAGGCCCGCTGCAGGCGTTTCACGGCGGCTGCAGCCTCAAGGCGTGCGAGGCGTGAATTCAGTCGTTGCAGCCGGCAGTCGTTTGGGAAGGGGGGGGGCTGATCAGGCTGCATGCTCAATTGGGAGATATGGACCTGCGGATTGGGTTGACGGGGATTCTACAGACTCCGGCGCCGTGCAGCTGCGATCGGCGATGTGTCGCCACCCGTGCTCTGCGCTCGGGGATGATACGGCGGCGGCGGTTAAGTCACAGAGCGGGCGCTGGTTCGTGTGTCTCCTCAGCGCATTTGCTCCTCGTTCGCGCGCTGCTTGAGGTACTTGCGCATCGCGACGGCGGCAGCATCGCTTGCCACGGAGATCTCGAAAATCTCCTCGCCGGCATCCGCGAGCGTGCGCTCGATCGCCGCCAAGCCGTTCACGTCTTCCTGAAAGGCTCTGAAGAGCTGCTCATGCATGAATTGCGTGACCTGAGGGCGTTCAAGCGCGAAGTCACGGCCATGCACGATGAAGTAGTGGGTGGAATTCTGCGTCTCGGGGGTCGGGATGTGCGCCGTGCGGATCTGAAAGTTCCTGCGTGCCGCCGGCGGCAGCGCTGAGTCGAAAAAGTCGACAGTCACCACGTGCAAACCAGGTGAGAGGAACTCGGATCGGGCGATGCGGGCGGCGGTGTCGCCAAGAATCCCGGTGGGTTCGGCCCAGACCGGTGGCAGGCGCGTCGGCACTACACTGCGCAGGAGAGTGAAGTGCCCCTCTTCGAGCGTCGTCTCATAAGGTGCGAGGGCGTAATCTCTCGTGCCAAAGGAGTTCGCGTGCAGAAAGCTCAAATGCGTCAGATCCATAAGGTTCTCGTGCAGGCTGACGTAGCTGGCTGGCAGCGCGAAATAGCCTTGCGAACACGCCCAAGCGGTCGAGGACAGCCAAGGCAGGGACGGGATGCGGGCTTCGTCTGCAAGTGAAGCATCGCCCATCCAGATCCACAGCAGGGAACCGCGCTCGATGAGCGGGTAGCTACGTACACCGATACCTCGGGGGCACTTTGGTTGTGATGGAATCTCTATGCAGTCACCCGCCGCGTCGTAGCGAAACCCGTGATAGCCGCACACGAGCGTGTCGCCTTCGAGCTTGCCCGAAGACAGTGGAAAGGATCGATGCGCGCATCGATCATCGAGCGCAACTGGCTTGCCGTCCCGCGTGCGATAGAGCACGACGTTGCGTCCGAGGAGCTTGCGCCTGATGAGATGGTGGCCGAGCTCGGAGGCGAATGCGGCGACATACCATTCGTTGAGAATGAGAGGGGTATGGCGGTCGGCCATGTGCGCGCCGGCGGCGGCGGTCGCGCGGATCAGGGCGGACGACGGCATGGTCATGGGCGATTCCTGAAGCGAAGGATGGAGATGATTATGATGTTAAACACCTGCTGGTCTCAAGCCGTCTCGCATCGCTCAGAGTGAGCGAGCAGCCGACATCCGCAGCAGGCGTCGCGCGAGCTTGACCAGCAGCGCATCGAGCTGCCGGCGTTCGGAATCATCCAGATCGGCGGTGACCGCGGCATGAAAGCGCCGGCGTGCACGCATGACCGGATCGTGTAGAGCGAGGCCGGAAGGCGTGGCAAATAGAATCGGTGTGCGGCGATCGCGCGGATTGTCCCGCCGTGCGGTGAGGCCGCGGGCCTCGAGCGCCGCCGCGGCTCGGCTCACTTCCGCTCGGTCGACCCAGGCAAACTCGGCAATCTGTCGGACGGTGAGACCGTCTTCAGCGACCGCGAGGCGGCTGAGCACTCGCCATTCCGCGAACGACAGGTTGCCGATGCCGGCGAGCTGACGGAACGAGAGCCGGTCCATGATCTTGGCGACCAGACCGAGGCGAAACGAGGGAAAGTCGAGATTCGGCAGCTTCCAATGCTCGAAGCCATCGATACGACTGACGTCCTCCTCGTAACTAAGAGCGGTACGGGAGATGGATTTTCTTTGCCGCCGTTTCGTTGCGGCAGGTGGCGTCTTCTTGAGTTTGCTCATGCTCGTTCCGTCAGTACTGGGCCCGTTGTCGATTATAGCGGTCCTTGACAGCTGTGAGATCATTGAGTTATCAATGACAGGAGGGCTGCCACTATGAATTTTCCCCGCACTCGCAATTTCACTGGATTCTTCTCGCCCTCCGGAGTGGAGGCGGAGGTCCGTCACCTGTGGGTGGAGGCGGGCGCGATTCCGGAGGAACTCGACGGAGTTTTCTATCGTGTCGCTCCTGATCCGCAGATGCCGCCGCTCGCCGAGGACGACATCTGGTTCAACGGTGATGGCATGGTCACGGCCTTCCGCTTCCACAAAGGCGAAGTCAGCTTGCTGCAGCGCTGGGTTCGCACGGAGAAGTTCGTCCTTGAGCGGGCGGCCGGTCGCGCACTATTCGGGGCATATCGCAATCCGCTGACCGATCTGTCCTGCGTGCGCGGCAAGGTGCGCGGTACGGCCAATACCAACGTGGTCTTTCATGCCGGCAAGCTCCTCGCCCTAAAGGAAGATAGCCGGCCGGTCGCCATGGATCCGGTGACGCTCGCAACGCTCGGGGAATGGAAC
The DNA here is from genome assembly GCA_021808195.1 of Pseudomonadota bacterium. Next base: position 10,712 of record JAKBCE010000022.1, on the reverse strand, counting down.
TTCAACGGCGGCCTTGGGAGTGAAACCTTTACGGCACATCCGAAAATCGATCCAGTGAGCGGCGAGATGCTGGCCTTTGGCTATGCCGCCAAGGGACTTTTCACGCGCGACGTTGCCTTCTACGTGATCGATGCTCAAGGACGCATTAAGCGCGAGGTGTGGTTCGAGCTGCCCTATTACTGCATGATGCATGACTTCGGCGTCACCGCTGACTATGCGCTCTTTCACGTAGTGCCAATCGTTGGGGACTGGGAACGACTGAGAGCAGGTAAGCCGCATTTCGGATTCGATCGCAGTCTGCCCGTTTACCTCGGGGTGTTGCCGCGCAACGGAACGGCGCGAGATCTGCGCTGGTTCAAGGCGCCGAATCTCTTTGCGAGCCACGTGATGAACGCGTTCAGTGACAACGGTCGGATCTTCTTTGATGCGCCGACAGCTGCCGGCAACATGTTCCCATTCTTTCCCGATGTCCAGGGAGCGCCTTTCGATCCGCAGGCCGCGCAGTCACGCTTGACCCGCTGGAGCGTTGATATGGAAGGTGACGACGAGACGATCGACATGCGGCGCCTGAGCGAGGTCGTCGGTGAATTTCCACGCATCGATGAGCGCTTCACCGGCAAGCCATACTCGCACGGGTTCCTGCTCTCCCAGGATCTTGCGAAGCCCATCGATCTGCCCGAGGGGCGTGGCGCCACGGGCATGATGATGAACACCTTGGTGCATCTGGATCTGGCGGGTGGTCCCATCGATAGTCACTGGATCGGACCCGGTTCCTCGCTCCAGGAACCGGCTTTCATCCCGCGGCCGGGGTCTACCGCAGAGGCAGATGGGTACCTGGTACTCATAGAGAACCGGTTGGCGGAGCATGGCTCGCGATTGCTTCTCTTTCGAGCGCAGCACGTGGCCGACGGTCCTGTTGCCGCGGTGGGCCTGCCTTTCCGCTTGCGTCCGGGGTTGCACGGAAACTGGGTCTCGCATGATCGGCTTGCGAAGTAGGCCTTATCGTTATTGAGTGAAGAGAGGTTCGGCATGAAGACGGATGCTGCGGCGGATCCGGGCTATCCGGCGTTGATGATGTACATCGACGGTGAATGGGTCGGCAGGGAGAAACGCCGTACCCGGGAGGTCATCAATCCCGCAAACGGCGAGCTGCTCGGTGAACTGCCACTAGCGGATGAGTCGGATCTGCAGCGTGCGCTGCACGCCACCGATCAAGCGTGGCGCACGTGGCGCCGCACCGCGGCGGCGGAACGCGGGGCCATTCTCGCACGCGCCGCCGTACTGTTGCGCGAACGCGTCGATTCGATCGCGCGCAATGCCACGCTGGAGGAGGGAAAGACCGTTTCGGAATCAAGGATGGAGACCCTCGTCACGGCGAAGTTGTTCGATTTCTACGCGGGTGAAACGACGAGGCTATACGGTCGTGTTCTTGTCCGTCCCGCAGGTGCGCGCTCGATGGTAGTGCAGGAACCGGTCGGACCGGTGGCAGCCTTTGCACCGTGGAATTTTCCGGTCGGCAATCCGGGGCGGAAGTTGGGTGCGCCGATCGCGGCCGGTTGCACGGTAATCCTCAAACCAGCCGAGGAGGCGCCCGCCTCGGCTATGGCGGTGCTTCAGGCGCTGCTCGACGCGGGACTGCCCCCCGGCGTGGCGCAGCTCGTATATGGCGTTCCGGATGAGGTCTCGCGGCAGTTGCTCGCCAGTCCCGTCATTCGCAAGCTGAGCTTCACTGGCTCGGTGCCGGTCGGCAAGCACCTGATGCAGCTCGCAGCGCAGACTCTGAAGCGAACCACGCTGGAGCTCGGTGGCCATGCGCCGGTGGTGATCTTCGAGGACGCAGACATAGACCAAGCGGTCGAGGCGCTGGTGTCAGCCAAGGTCCGCAACGCCGGTCAGGTGTGCGTCTCTCCGACTCGATTCTATTTGCAGGAGGCCATCCACGATCGGTTCGTAGAGGCTTTCGCGCGGCGCCTGCGCGAGATCCGGGTGGGCGATGGGCTGTCGCACGACACGCAGATGGGTCCGATGGCAAATCCCCGCCGGCCGGATGCTGTGGCCGCACTAGTGGCGGATGCGGTGGCGCAGGGCGCGCGGTTGCGCGTTGGCGGAGAGCGCCAGGGAAAGCATGGCTTCTTCTTTCAGCCGACGTTGCTCGTCGATGTGCCGAGCATGGCTCGCATCATGAACGAGGAGCCGTTTGGTCCCGTGGCGGTCACGGCGCGCTTCGGATCCTTCGATGAAGTCATAGAGCAGGTGAATCGCCTGCCTTACGGGCTCGCGGCATATGCCTTCACGCGCGACGTACGCCGCGCCAATCTCATTGGCGATGTCATCGAGTCCGGGATGGTGGCGATCAATTCCACGCTCATCGCTGCGGCGGATGCCCCGTTCCAGGGGGTCAAGGAGAGCGGCCACGGATCGGAGGATGGGCCGGAAGGCGTGCATGCGTGCCTTGTGACGAAGACTATTCACCAAGCCTGAGGAGGTTCACATGACGATACTCGCAACGGGCGGCGGACGAGGGTACCTGCGCATCGCCACCGAGGAGGCGTTCGCTCCTCCGGAGTTGGTGAGGCGATATCGTGAGCTGCTGACTGAGCCGGGAATAGATCCGGGGTTCCACAGCCTGATGGGTTTCTACATGACGAGCGCCGCGGAGCGGCCGCGCTTCGTGTTCGAGCGGCTACAGGATCTCGATGCGCTGCGGCTCGCGGACATGGACGCCCGCGGCATCGACCGGCAGATCATCGCACTGACCTCGCCCGGCACCCAGATCCTGCCGCGGGACGAGGCAGTCGCCATGGCGGTGCTCGCCAACGAACAGCTCGCGGAAGCCTGCCGCAAGCACCCGGGGCGCTTCACAGGAATGGCGGCGTGCGCTCCGCAGGACCCGGAAGCTGCGGCCCGAGAGATCGAGCGCGCGGTCACCCGGCTGGGCATGCGGGCGGTGATCATTAACTCCCATACGCATGGCGAGTACCTCGACCATCCGAAGTTCTCCCCGCTGCTGGAGGCAGCCGAGGCGCTGCAGGTGCCGATCTACCTGCATCCGAATACGCCGCCGCCAGGCATGATTGGTCCGATGCTTGAGGCGGGGCTCGACGGGGCGATTTTCGGTTTCGGGGTAGAAACCGGCTTGCATGCGTTGCGCCTGATCACGAGCGGTACGCTAGATCGCTTCCCGCGGTTGCAGGTGATCATCGGTCATATGGGGGAGGCGCTGCCGTTCTGGCTGTATCGCCTCGATTACATGCACCAGGCGACGGTGCGCTCGGGACGGTACGAGCAGATGAAGCCACTCAAGCGAGGCAGGCCATCGACCTATCTGCGGGAGAATTTCCACATCACCAATTCCGGGGTCGCATGGGAGCCGGCCATCCGATTCACGCAGGATGTGATTGGCGTCGACCGGGTTCTGTACGCGATGGACTATCCGTACCAATGCCCAGCCGAGGAGGTGGCGGTGCTCGATGACATGAAGATGTCACTAGAGCACAAGAAGCTCTTCTTCCAGGTCAACGCCGAGCGGCTCTTCAGGCTCTGACCGCTCAGCCGGTGAATTCCTCCGCAAAGATGGAGGGAAATGGTGGCGCAAGAGCGAGGGTATTGACGATGAGACCGTGAGTCACGCATCGGCCGATATTCATGAGAATGGCAATCGCCGCGCGTGCACCGAGGCGTTCGACGGTCTCCTCGAACAGCCCGCCGGTGCCCGTGCCGTTCTTTTCCAGAATCGCAAGCGTCAGGCGCTGAATGTTCCTCTCCTCGACGGTCAGCGAGCAATCGGCAGTCGGCCGCAGGGCGCACACCGCGGCGATCCACTCGCGCGCGAGACCAAGCCGTATACACAGGCGCTCGTGCTGGTTGCGCTCGTAATCGTTACCCATCCAGGTCGTGCAGGTGAGCGCGATCAGCTCAGCTAGCGGTTGCGGGAGGCCATCCTGGGCGGCTTCCGTGAATTCGATGAAGGCGCCGAGCGCGCGCGGTTGGTGCGCGCAGCACTTGAAGAACTCACCGAGATAACCCAGTCGCTTCACCCGTGGCGCCAGGCTGGCGGCGAGCGTAGGGGGGAAGTCGGCGAATTCTATTCGTGGCACAGAGCATGACATCGGGGCACGGCCTCACTTGAGTGGTAGCGTGATCTGGCGTCGCGGCGCGGATCCGGATTGCCGGCGCCGGTCACGGAGCTTGCATTGTGCCAGTAGATAGTTATGATGTTAACTATATCGCGCGACCATGATTCGCTCTGGTGCGCATTCGCCTTGGATGTGGGAGGGTCCTCGTGGCGCATATCGTGATCGAGTATTCCGCCGGACTTCGCTACCGGCTCGATGTGAGCGAATTTCTTGCGCAGATTCATCGAGCAGCGCTCGATACGGGCGTGTTTCCGGTCGGAGGCATTCGCACCCGTGCGTACGAGGCGGAGAATTACCTCATCGCCGATGGACACCCTGACAACGCATTCGTGCATTTGAACCTCAAAGTGGGGCACGGGCGCGATCTCGACACCCGTCGACGCGCTTGCCAGGCCATATTCGAGGTGGCATGCCGGCACCTCGCTCCGGTGTTCGACAGCGGGCCACTCGCGATCTCGCTCGAGATGCAGGAGATCGATCCGGTTCTCACCTTCAAGAAAAACAATTTGCACGATCACGTTAGGCGCCGACAGGGTGCCAGTTCGGTGCGTCAATGAACGCGCTCCAAGCGAACCTGGCAAAGGCTGAGGGTTTCCTGGCGCGCTTTCGCGCAGAGCCGCTAGGCCATTTCATCTCCGGTCGCCATGAACGTGGGTCGAGTTTGAATTTGCTTGAGAACCTCTCGCCTGTGGACGGCCGTGTGATGGGTCGGATCGTGGCGGGCGATGAGCGGGACGTGCATGCCGCCGCATCTGCCGCCGAAGCGGCTTTCCCGGCTTGGCGCGCCATGCACCCACACGCGCGGCGGGAACTGCTGCACAACATAGCGAACGCGATCGAGGCGCACCGCGAGGAGATCGCGCTCATCGAGTGCATGGACACGGGCCAAGCGCTGCGATTCATGAGTGTCGCGGCACTACGTGGTGCGGAGAACTTCCGCTTCTTCGCGGATCGGGCGCCTGCCGCAGCCGATGGATTGGCACTGCCGGCTGCCGAACATATCAATTATACCGTGCGTCAGCCCATAGGACCGGTGGCGGTGATCACGCCATGGAACACGCCGTTCATGCTCTCGACCTGGAAGATCGCGCCCGCACTGGCCGCTGGTTGCACCATCGTGCACAAGCCGGCGGAGTGGAGCCCTCTGACCGCGATGCGACTCGCCGAGATCATGACAGAGGCTGGTATTCCCCCGGGCGTCATCAACGTGGTCAACGGAACCGGCGAACAGGCCGGCAGACTCCTCACCGAACATGGCGCCATCCGCGCGACGGCGTTCGTGGGGGAGTCGAAGACAGGCAGCCTAATCATGAGTCAGGGTGCACCGACCTTGAAACGTGTGCATCTGGAACTCGGCGGCAAGAATCCGGTCATCGTGTTTGAGGATGCCGATCTTGAGCGTGCGCTCGACGCTGTGGTGTTGATGATCTACAGCCTGAATGGCGAGCGGTGCACCTCCTCGAGCCGGCTGCTGGTGCAGCGTCCCATCTACGACCGATTCGTCGAGCGTGTCGCCGAGAGGGTGGCACGCCTGAAGGTCGGACATCCACTCGATCCCGTTACGGAGGTCGGGCCGCTCATCCACCCCCGACACCTCGAAAAGGTATTGAGCTACTTCAGCATCGCTCGCGAAGACGGGGCGCGCACTCGTGTGGGAGGCGCGCGCGTCGATTCGCTCGCGCCCGGATTGTACGTCCAGCCGACTCTGTTTGTCGGGGCGAGCAATCGCATGCGCGTGGCGCGCGAAGAGATCTTCGGGCCGGTGCTGACGGCGATCCCTTTCGACGACGAAGTTGAGGCGTTGCGCATAGCGAATGACACTCCATACGGTCTAGCCGCTTATGTCTGGACTGCCGATACCGGCCGCGCGCTGCGGATGGCTCACGGTGTCGATGCTGGTATGGTCTGGGTGAACTCCGAGAACAACCGACACCTGCCGACACCGTTCGGCGGTATGAAGGCGAGCGGTATCGGTCGTGACGGTGGTGATCACAGCTTTGAGTTTTATATGGAAACTAAGAACATCTGCCTCGCTTTCGGCACCCATCGCGTGCCCAGCCTCGGCGCGTGAGGCGTCGCCATGCCAGGAGACTCCAGCGTGAACGGCCGGCTCGACAGACTCAAAGGCTCGATTCCCCCCTTAGTTACTCCATTTCGCCGCGATGACGTCGATTACGAGGCATATGCGCGGCTGGTCGCGTTCCAAATTGAGAATGGCTCGCATGGCGTGCTGGTGAACGGGACGACAGCCGAGCCCTCCACGCTCTCTGTGGCCGAGCGCAACCAGTTAGTTGATATCGCGGTCGGGGTTGCCGGCGGTCGTGTGCCGGTCGTCGCGGCCACCGGATCGCAGTCGTTACGGGAGACACGAGAACTCACGGAGCATGCCGCCAAGTCGGGCGCCGATGCGTTGCTCATCGTGACGCCTTACTATATCCGGCCGCCGCAACGCGGCCTGATCGCGTATTACCTAGAGATTGCATCCCTAACGGGTCTGCCTTGGATGGTCTATCACATTCCAGGCCGAACCGCTGTCGGCGTGACCCTAGAGACGCTGATGGAGCTGCGCGCCCAATCCGCGTCTTTCATCGGCATGAAGCATGCTGTGAATGACCTCGCTCTTGTATCGGAATGTCAAGCCGCGCTCGGCCCGGAGTTCAAGGTCTTCGTGGGTCTGGAGGAGCTGAGCTTCCCGATGATGGCCGTTGGAGCCTGTGGCCTGATGAATGCCGTCGGTAATCTGCAGCCGCGGATTCTATCGGACCTGTGCGAAGCGCTCTGGCGTGGGGATCTCGCGGGGGCGCAAGCATTGCACCAGAGACTGTTCGAGATCAACAAAGCGGTCTTTTTTGATACTAATCCCATTCCGATGAAATATATGATGCGCCGCCTCGGCATTCTCTCGGCCAACGAGCACCGGCTGCCGATGGTGCCGGCAACGGCGGAGCTCGAGAGGCGTCTCGATGAGGTGCTGCAGCGCGCGGGTCTCATCGATGGGCGCGCAGCGTGAGGCTTGTTAATTTCCAGGTCGCGCAGCGTCGCTCGTGCGGCGTGCTCACGCCGGAGGGCATCGTCGATGTCGGCGCCAAGCTGCGGGGCTCGGTCGCCGATGTGCTCTCACTCGTTCGCGCAGATCTACTGCAGTCGGCGCTCGCCGCGGCGCGCGTCGGATCGTGCGACTACGCGACCGACGAGGTCCGCTTTCTCAATCCCGCCGGACGGTGCGCGCGCTATTTCTGCATCGGTGTCAATTACCCTGATCGGAACGAGGAATACAAGGACGGATCCGAACGACCGCGCTATCCGAGTATCTTTATGCGTTCGCACACCTCATTCGCGGCGCCAGGTGAGGCGATAGTGCGGCCCAGAGAGTCCGAGCAGCTCGATTATGAGGGTGAGATCGCGATTGTCATCGGCCGGGGAGGCAGGCGCATCCGGGAGGAGGAGGCGCTGGAGCACGTGCTCGGCTACTGCTGTGCCAACGAGGGTTCGGTGCGTGATTGGCTGCGGCACGCGAAGTTCAACGTGACACAGGGGAAGAACTTCGACCGCTCTGGTTCTCTGGGCCCCTGCATCGTTACTGCCGAGGAGGTCGGGCCTGCCCCGCTGCGCGTGACGACGCGCGTCAATGGTGAGATCCGTCAGGACGACACGAGTGACCGGATGATCTTCCCCATACCGTACCTGATCAGCTATCTGTCCACGTTCTGCTCGCTCGAGGTGGGTGATGTGATACTCACGGGTACGCCGAGCGGCGCAGGTGCGCGGCTTGATCCCCCCCGATATCTCGTGCCCGCAGATGTCGTGGAAGTCGAGGTTTCTCGGGTGGGCGTGCTGCGCAACGAGGTGGAGGACGATGATGGCTAACCGCTCGTCTGGCAAGCGGCAGTGCGCCCTGCCGATGCGACCGTTCTCCGAATCACTGCCGATGGCGTTGCTTCGTTCGCGCGAGGCGGTCATGCGTCTGTTTCGGCCTGGACTGCGCGAGCGCGGGGTCACCGAGCAACAGTGGCGAATCCTGAGGGCGCTTGCACATTCCGGACCGATCGAGGTCACCGCGCTCGCGGAGGAGACCTTCCTGCTGGCTCCCAGTCTCTCGCGTATCCTTCCTGATCTTGAGAGGCGGGGGTTCATCGTACGTCGTCAGGTCGATTCCGATCTGCGCCGCAGCGTGGTGAGCCTCGATCCCAAGGGGTTGCGTTTGATCGCGGCGCACGCCCCTTATTCCGAAGCAATTTACGCGAGGATCGAGCGGCGCTTCGGGGCCGAGCGCAGCGCCAGACTCCTGAAACTGCTGCACGAGCTCGAGGCGGCGCTTGAGGATCTTTCGGAGGAGATGGAGTCGGGCTCTGGCGGTCGGAGGACTACGAGGTGAGCCTCTATTGCGTGCAGAAGCTGCTCTTCCAGCTCAACCGCGACCCGGCGATGGCACGTCGTTTTGTGGACGACTTCGACGGTTTGCTCGGCGAGTACGAACTGTCGCAGGAGGAGCGGGGAGCCATCCGCGAACCGGACATCGGCCTGCTCTATGTCATGGGCGTCAATGGTCAGATTCTCATGCACTACGCGGCGCTACGCGGCTATGAGTGGAATGCCTACATCGAGGCAATGCGCGACGGCGAGCGCAAATACGGGCCGGTGAGGGTCGGCCTGTACACACGGGCGGACGGCCGATGAGCGCCGGCACCGTCGCGCAGCGGGGGACACTTCCATGAGTCTGGTATTCGCTGGCGTGTGCAGTCATGCCCCTGGTATCACTGGCAGAGGCGATCGAGCCGACCCGCAGGCCCGCGATGCCTTCTATGCCGCACTCGAGCGCATGCGGCAGGCGCTGGAGAGTGCCCGGCCAGATGTGCTCGTCGTGATCGGGGCGGAGCATTTTGCTAACTTCTTCATGAACAACATGCCGGCAATCTGCGTTGGCATGGCTGAGCATTTCGAGGGGCCGATCGAGGATGAAGCTTGGTTGGGGATCCGCCGACACCGGGTTCCGGGCGCGCCGGATCTCGCCCGCGATCTCATCCAGGATGTAATGAGTGAGATCGATCTCGCCTATGCACAGGAATGGAAGTTCGATCACGGCATCATGGTGCCGCTGCATTTCCTGACGCCTCGTTACGATCTGCCGGTCATTCCGGTCAATATCAACTGTCAGGGACCGCCGCTCATTCCGCTGAAACGCTGTTACGAGTTCGGACGCGCGCTGCGGCGCGCTTGCGATGCCCGCCGGCAGCGCATCGCCGTGGTCGGCACGGGCGGCATTTCGCACTGGCCGGCGACTCCAGATTCTGGTCGCATCAACGAACGTTGGGATCGGGAATTTCTCGAGAAATTCCTCAGTAATAACCGCGATTCGTTGATTGCTTACCGGGACGATGACGTCTGGCGCGAGGGGGGACAGGGTGGCTTCGAGATCCGCACATACATTGCGGTCGCCGGAGCGACGGAAGGCAGTACGGGGGATTTGTGGTTCTATGCGCCCATCCCGGTTTTCGCGGTAGGGTGTACGGTAGCGGTCATGCGCCTTGGCTGACATTCCAGAGCGCGAGCGCAGTCAAAGCCGATTGGCACGCACTGCCGTAAGCGGCCCGCGGGCAGCCCGATCGGCCTCGCTCTGGCCTGCCTGCGCCTCTTGCGCTCGTCAATCGCAGCGAGTCGCTGTCGCGTGCTTTCATTGGTATCTATGAAGGGGTCAATGCTCTTTTGCTCGGGTAGGCGTTCTCTTCCGGGTCTTCGAAGCGGGTTTACATCGGTCTGTGGGTTCTCGATGAGGTATTTCTACACGCTGCTTGCGTCCAGGGGTGCTCAAGAAGGGTGTTCGTGCCGAGGGGACTGAAGACGCGCGTTTTGGCCGCTGATGCAGGAGTAGGCACAGGCAGCGATTCTGTGACGAGCACGGTGGCTAAGGATTTTCGTAGTCGGGAGCTGTGGCCCCGGTGGCTGCCAAGATGGGGTAGGTGAGCCGCCTGGATTGCGTAGGGTGCCGGACTCGCAAGCTGGGCGTTCTGCGGCGGCAGCCAGAGCGACGGACGTGCCGGTCCATCGCTCTGGCTGCGGACTCAGGCCGGCGGCAGTTCGAGCCGCGCAAGATCGGCGAGCAAGCCCGGGCCGTCGGGATGCCAGCCGAGCGTGCGCTGCGTCCAGTCGCTCGAGGCGGGAATGTCCGCCGCCGCAAACGCGGCCAGCCAGCCGAAATAGCCCTCGGCGTCCTGCGTGCTGAGGGATTTCACCGGCATTTCCAGACGAGTGCCGAGGGTGTTTGCGATGTCCCGCAGGGCCACGCCCTGCTCGCCCACCGCGTGGTAGACGGCACCGGAGTGCGCGCGCTCGAGTGCCAGCCGGTACAGCCGGACGACGTCGCGCAGGTGGGCGGCCGGCCAGCGGTTCAGACCTTCCCCGATGTAGGCGAGGTATCGCTTTTCGAGCGCAATGGCGATGCAGCGGCTCACTAGCCCGCATTATGCGTGAGCGGAGCTACAGATCGACCGATTCACGGTAGATAGCCAACAGTAGGGCAACGGGCGGAATTCTGACGTCAGCAATTCGCTGTTTGATGCCGAAATCACAGGATATTGT
>JAKBCE010000246.1 GCA_021808195.1 Pseudomonadota bacterium | reverse complement strand
CGCCCGCAACGGGGAGCGCTACGCGTTCCTGCGCTGGGGCCAGTCCGCGTTCCGCAATTTCGCGGTCGTGCCGCCGAGCACCGGCATCGTGCACCAGGTGAACCTGGAGTACCTCGGGCGCGTCGTGTTCGACGCCGAGCGCGACGGCGTGACGAGCGCCTATCCGGACACGGTCGTCGGTACCGACTCGCACACCACCATGATCAACGGCCTCGGCGTGCTCGGCTGGGGCGTCGGCGGCATCGAAGCCGAGGCGGCGATGCTCGGCCAGCCGGTGACCATGCTCATCCCGCAGGTCATCGGCGTGCGACTCACCGGGCGGCTGAAGCCCGGCGCCACCGCGACCGACCTCGTGCTCACCCTCACCGAAATGCTGCGCAAGCGCGGCGTGGTCGACAAGTTCGTCGAGTACTTCGGCGACGGACTCGCCAACCTGCCGCTCGCCGACCGCGCCACCATCGCCAATATGGCGCCGGAGTACGGCAGCACCTGCGGCATCTTCCCGATCGACGAGGAGACGGTCCGTTACCTCGAGCTCTCCGGCCGCCCGCGCGATCGGATCGAACTGGTCAAGGCGTACGCGCAGCACCAGGGCTTTTGGCGCCGCACCGGCGCGGCGGAGGCGAAGTACACCGACGTACTCGAGCTCGATCTGGGCTCGGTCGAGCCGAGCCTCGCCGGTCCGCGTCGTCCGCAGGACCGCGTGCCGCTGAAGTCCGCGCAGAGCATCTACCGCACCCAGGCGCAAAAGAGCGCCGAGGAACGCGCTGCGCGCGCCCCGCAGGCCAAGGGCACCGCCGCGGTGGACCTCGACGGCAAGCACTTCGAGCTGAAGGACGGCGCGGTGCTGATCGCGGCGATCACCAGCTGCACCAACACCTCCAACCCGTCGGTGATGCTGGGCGCAGGCCTGCTGGCGCGCAAGGCGCGCCAGCGCGGACTGTCGGCCCAGCCGTGGGTGAAGACCAGCCTCGCACCCGGCTCGCGCGTGGTCACCGACTACTTCCGCAAGGCCGGCGTGCTCGGCGATCTCGCCGCGGTCGGCTTCGAGCTGGTCGGCTACGGCTGCACCACCTGCATCGGCAATTCCGGGCCGCTGAAGCCGGAACTCTCCGCGGCCGTGAAGGCCGGCGACATCACCGCCTGCTCGGTGCTCTCGGGCAACCGCAACTTCGAGGGCCGCGTGCACCCCGAAGTGCGCATGAACTTCCTCGCCTCCCCGCCGCTCGTGGTCGCCTACGCACTCGCCGGCACGCTCGACATCGACCTCAGCAAGGATCCCCTCGGCACCGACAGCGCCGGCAAGCCGGTGTATCTAGCGGACATCTGGCCGAGCGATCAGGAAGTGCAGCAGGCGCTCGCCCAGTCGATCGACTCGAAGATGTTCCAGGACAGCTACGCGAGCGTATTCGAGGGCGATGAGCACTGGCGCGCGATCAAGGTGCCGGCCGGCAAGATCTACAGCTGGGACGAGCAGTCGACGTACGTGAAGAACCCGCCGTACTTCGACGGCATGACCGACACGCCGCCGCCGCTCGCGGACATCCAGGGCGCGCGCGCGCTGGCGGTGCTCGGCGATTCGGTCACGACGGATCACATCTCCCCGGCCGGCAACATCGCCAAGAACAGCCCGGCGGCCCGCTACCTCGAGGAGCACGGCGTGCAGCCGAAGGACTTCAACTCCTACGGTGCACGGCGCGGCAACCACGAGGTGATGATGCGCGGCACATTCGCCAACATCCGCCTGCGCAACCAGCTGGTACCGGGCGTCGAGGGCGGCGTCACGGTGCACCTGCCGAGCGGCGAGCAGGCCTCGATCTTCGATGCGGCCATGCGCTACAAGTCCGAGCACACCCCGCTGGTGGTGCTCGCCGGCAAGGAATACGGCACCGGCTCCTCGCGTGACTGGGCGGCCAAGGGCACGGTGCTGCTCGGGGTGCGCGCGGTGATCGCCGAGAGCTTCGAGCGCATCCACCGCTCGAACCTGATCGGCATGGGGGTCGCACCGCTGCAGTTCCTGCCAGGCGAGAGCGTCAAGTCCCTCGGCCTCACCGGCAAGGAAGTGTTCGAGATCACCGGCCTCGCCGCCGGCGATCGCGAGGTGAACGTGCAGGCGCGTGATCCGCAGAGCGGCAAGACGATCGCGTTCAAGGCGCGCGTGCGCATCGACACGCCGAAGGAGCGCGAGTACTACCGCCACGGCGGCATCCTGCAGTACGTGCTGCGCCAGCTCGCCGCCCAGGGCTGAACGGCCGGCCCGGGCCGCAGCGTCGCCGGATTCGGCAGCGCTGCGGCCCGCGCCACCCCCTGCGCACCTCAGCCCATGCGGCTCGCGATCTTCGATCTCGACGGGACCATCACCCGCCACGACACCCTCGCCCCATATGTGCTCGGCTTCCTGCTGCGCCATCCTTGGCGCATTCCGCGCGCCCTCGGCGTGCTGCCGGCACTGCTCGGCTTCGCGCTCGGCCTGTGCGGCCGCGGGCCGTTGAAGTCTGCCCTCATGCGCAGTGCACTCGGCGGCGTGCACCGCTCGCAGCTCGACGCCTGGAGCGAGCAGTTCGTGACGCGTCTGCTGGCGCATGGCACGTTCGCTGCGGCGCGCGCACGGATCACGGAGCATGCGCAGGCCGGCGATCGGCTCGTGCTCATGAGTGCCAGCCCCGATGTGTACGTGCCGGTGATCGGCCGCGCTCTGGGGTTCGAGGAGGTGATCTGCACCGGCGTACGCTGGCGCGCAGAGCGCCTCGATGGGCGGCTCAGCACGCCGAACCGCCAGGGCGAGGAGAAGGTGCACTGTCTGCAGGCCCTGCGCGCCCGGCTGCCCGGCCCGGCGAGCGCTTACGGCAACTCGTCCGCGGACCTTGCGCATCTGATGCAGGTCGAGCATGGCGTACTGGTCAACGGCAGCGCACGGGCCCGGCGCACCGCAGCGCGCGCAGGACTGACCTGCGAGCGCTGGCGCTGAACGACTCGGCAGGCGTTCACATCGACGTACGCACCTGCCACAGCTCGGGGAAGAACTTCAGCTCCAGTGCCTTGGCGAGGTAGGACACCCCGCCGGTGCCGCCCGTGCCGCTCTTGTAGCCGATGATGCGCTCGACGGTCTTCAGATGATGGAACCGCCACAGCTGGAATTGGTAGTCGAGGTCGATCAGCCGCTCGGCGAACTGGTACAGGTCCCAGTCCTGCTCAGCATTGTGGTAGACGCCGAGCCAGGCGCCGGTCACCTGCTTGCTCGGGCGGTAGGGTTCGCGGAAATCACGGTTCAGGTAGCGCTCCGGAATCCCGTAGCCGCGGCGGCTGAGCAGTCGCAGCGCCTCGTCGTACAGCGAGGGGGCGCCGAGCGAGCGCTCCAGACGCGCGTACACGGCCCGATCGCGCCGGTGCACTTTGATCATCTCGGCGTTCTTGTTGCCGAGCGTGAACTCGAGCAGCCGGTACTGATAGGACTGAAAACCCGAGGAGCGGCCGAGCGCATTGCGGAAGGCGGAATACTCGGCCGGGGTCAGCGTCGAGAGCACTTCCCAGCTCGAGAGCAGCTGCGCCTGCACGCGCGAGATGCGCTGCAGACGCTTGAATGACGGCCCGAGGTCATCGCGCCGCACGCACTCGAGCACGTCGGTGAGCTCGTGCAGCATCAGACGCATCCACAGCTCGCTCGCCTGGTGCACGATGATGAAGAGCATCTCGTCGTGCTCGGTAGACAGCGGCTGTTGCGCGCCGAGCACCTTCTCGAGCTGCAGGTACTGCCCGTAGGACAGCGATTCGCCGAGATCCCAGTGAATCGCCTCGCCCGACAGATCGACGCGCGTGCCCTTGTCGGGCCGCTTGGG
>JAKBCE010000245.1 GCA_021808195.1 Pseudomonadota bacterium | reverse complement strand
CATGCTGTGGGTGTTCTCCGAGATCTGCATCTGACTATGCATACCCGGATTGTCGAAGGGATTCGGGAACTTGACGTTGATCGTCGCGCCGATCGCGCCACCGGAGAGCGACATGTCCGGGGTCTTGTACACGTCGACTTCGCCGACGTACACGGCACTGAAGTCGCTGAAATTGAAGGTCTGGCCATTGCCCGAGGCGATCTGACGCCCCTCGACGAGCACCTTGTTGAAGGAGCCACCGAAGCCGTCGACCGTGATGCCCTGGACCTGGCCCGTGGCGGTCGGTGCACCCGTCGCGCTTGCCTGACTCAGGCTACCGCGGTTGACCGTAACGCCCGGGATGCGCGAGATCGCGCCGCCAATGGTCGCATCAGGGAACTGGCCGATCTGTTCGGCGGAGATCGCATCCACCACGCCGATGGAGGCCTTCTTGATCTGCAGCGAGCGCATCAGGGAGCCGCGGATACCGGTCACGACGATCGGCTGCAGTTCCGTGGCGGAATTCGCCGCAGCCTGGATGGTCGTGCTACCTGCAGCGCTTTGCACCGGACCGGTGTTCATGGCGAGCAGTCCCGCTCCGTTGCGCGTGAACAGTCCCGTCGAGGCCATCGGCGTGGCCGGCAGCCCGCGTCGTTTGGCCTTTGCAGCCGTGCCCGGCACCGCCGGTTGATCCGAGCCCTTGCCTGCCGAGGCCACGGCGGCATGCGCCACACCCTGCGCAGCGAGGGTCATCGACCCCAGCGCGAGCCCCGACAAACCAATTTTGGCGTAGGCCGAACGGCCCAGCGCACCGAGCCCGACGTTCTTCTTGAACGCGTGCTTCGATGCGTTACGCAGTGTCTTCCGACTCATTAGAAGCCCCCTCTGTCGCAAACCAGATGTTGTGAATTGGCAACGATATCGACAGCTGCCGCACCGACCCGGCTGGCGACAGCTCTGGAAATCCCGCTCGGCGGTTGGTGTCTGCCCCCTTTGTATTATGGTACCGCTATCTGACGTCGAGCCGAGTATGTTCCTGCTGTCCTCCCGATGTCAACAGGATGCCGCTGGGCGATCCGACCCACGCTCAGAGCGGTGTTTTCCTGTCTCATCGAAGGCGCACATCAGACCATCCGGGGCGCCGGCCTCCGGCAACAAAGCAGAGCTCGGCCGTGAGACCTGATTGCGCCACCATACGCTCGCGCGCCGGAGCTCGGCTCAGGCTTGGAGCGACTCTCCATTGGCCTGCGCATGGTCATCGCGAACGTTGGCAGAACACCACATGCCTCATCGGCGACTGCAATCCATAGATCATTGACACCGCTGTCATTGGGCATTGATTTTACTCGGAAAATCGCTCAACCGACGCCGTTTCAGGCCGGGCCATCGACATGCGAGACCTTGTGGTAGCGTTATCCCAAGCCTCGACGTTCATATCCCTAGGCTGGTCCGAACAGATCTCATTCCGGTCGAGATTCGTGATGTTCAGGGTCGTTCGCGTAGGTGACGACGCTCGTGCGGCTTGTCATCTAGGCCGCGGTCACCGCTCGCTCGCATCCTTCCCGCACAACCTGCCCAGGGCTCCCGAAGAGAGCACGCCAGGCCCTGCGGCGGTTCGGCGCGCATCACGACGGTCCTGATGTGATCGCTCAGCGGCTCCGTCAACGGTGACGAATCGACGTGCGTCCTCAGCCCGTGCGCCGATCACGCGTGGTCGATCCGGCCCGACGTCCGTGATGGGCACTGGCGGGACGTCAGTCGCGGCTGCCGCTCAACATGCTCGGTCAGTTGCCGGTATCGCAAGAGGGACACACCGCTTCGGCCGAACCCGCGGGCATGATCGGGATGAGACCCCAGCGATCGCTGGTTATGCGCCGGACATCGACTCACTGGACTTGGTGCATCAGGTGAGTCGCCGCCGCGTACGCAACCCCACCCTCGGCCAGCAACTGCATCACCCACGCGAGGCGCGCGATGAACTACTCAACGCACCGAGCAGGCGCGGCTTGTGCATCCGGGTGATCGAGCCCGATCAATCACGGCAGCGCAATAACGGCCCGAATCGCGCTGTCGCCGTCACAGATGCGGCGACGTGACATCTTGCCGCCTCGGTACCTCGCGTTGCTTACGTCGACCGCGTATCTGTGTGCGCTGTCCGCAGCCGCGCGAGCACTCTTAGTCACTGCCGGCCGGTTCCGTTCAGCGCTGGGGCCGACGCGGACGGGCTGGAGCACCTGCGCGAAGATGCCAATCGAGCGGCGGGCACATGCAGTCGACTGAGAAGCGGCGGCCGCCTGCGGCGCTTCATACAGTGATGAAACGGACCAGGAACCGCAAATCCCGCGCTCCTCACATCACGGGGGTCAGTACCGGTTCCGCCGCAATCGCACGGCACAGCAGCACAGCATTGAACACCACCGCCATCCCAGCGTGACGCACATGCCTCTGTGGTCACGCCCGCGCCATCGCCCCAGACGCCATTGACGCCAGCACGCTGATACCGCTACCATGCCCGCAGAGACCCTGTCCAAATGTACGCGTGCGTGACATCCCAGATTGCTCCCCACACAGTGGTAGTGCCGCGCGCTCGACCACTGTGCCCAGCCGGCACGCGCCCCCGTTTGCCCTTCCCCGGCCGTCTTCACGCTCACGCGTGAGGGGACGGCGGTCCCGAATTCATTGCACGGAGTTGTCCGATGAGCCTTTTTTCCAAGATTGCGCCGGTTCGTTTCGAAGGTCCGGATACCGATAACGAATTCGCCTTCCGCGTGTATGACAAGGACCGAGAGGTCCTCGGCAAGCGCATGGAGGACTGGCTGCGCGGCGCGGTGTGCTACTGGCACTCGTTCAACTGGCCAGGTCAGGACATCTTCGGTGCCGGCACGCTGCCGCGCCCGTGGCTCGGCGCCACGATCACCCAGGAGATGGCCGACGCGAAGCTTGAGGCGGCCTTCGACTTCTTCAGCCGTCTCGGCCTGCCCTACTTCACGTTCCACGACGTCGACGCCATGGCCACCGCGACGACCGCCAAGGAACACGACCGCAACCTCAAGACCATCGTGGCGAACATCGAGGCGAAGATGGCGGCCACCGGCGTGAAGCTGCTGTGGGGCACGGCCAACCTGTTCAGCCATCCGCGCTACGCCGGCGGTGCAGCCACCAGCCCGGACCCGGAGGTCTACAGCTGGGCCGCCACTCAGGTGCGCGGCTGCCTGGAGGCGACCCATCGGCTCGGCGGACAGAACTACGTGCTGTGGGGCGGGCGTGAAGGCTACGACTCGCTGCTGAACACCGATCTGAAGCGCGAACTCGATCACTACGGGCGCTTCCTCGCCATGGTCGTCGAGCACAAGCACCGCATCGGTTTCAAGGGCGCGATCCTGATCGAGCCGAAGCCGTTCGAGCCGACCAAGCACCAGTACGACCGCGACGTCGCAACGGTCTATGCGTTCCTGCAGCGCTACGGCCTCGCCAAAGAAGTGCAGGTCAATATCGAGGTCAATCACGCGACGCTCGCCGGGCTGGACTTCGAGCATGAAGTCGCCGCAGCGCTCACCTACGGCATCTTCGGCTCGATCGACATCAACCGCGGCGATGCCCGCAACGGCTGGGACACCGACCAGTTCCCGAACAATGCGCAGGAGCTCGTCCCGGCGTTCGTGCCGCTGCTCGAGAGCGGCGGCTTCACCACCGGCGGATTCAACTTCGACGCCAAGCTGCGCCGCCAGTCGGTCGATCCGGCCGATCTGTTCCTCGCACACATCGGCGGCATCGACACGCTGGCACGCGCACTGCTCGGTGCTACCGGCGTCGTTGCCGAGCGCAAGCTCGCCGATCTGAAGAAGACCCGCTACCAGGGGTGGG
>JAKBCE010000244.1 GCA_021808195.1 Pseudomonadota bacterium | reverse complement strand
AAGTGCTCGTACGCCTCCATGCTGGCCGCGACGATGCGCAGCAGATAATCGTTGGTGCCGCTCATCGAGTGGCATTCGAGGACTTCGGGGCGGTCGCGCACGAGGCGGTCGAACGCCGCGACGGTTTCGCCGTGGTGATTCTCGAGCGACACCTGCGCATAGGCCTGCACGGGCAGCCCGATCGCCGGTGCCGACAGCAGCGTCGCATACCCGGCGATGATCCCTTCGCTCTCGAGCCGCTTCAGCCGACGCCAGCACGGGGCCGGTGACAGCCCGACCCGCTTGGCGAGTTCCTGGTTCGTGATGCGCGCTTCGAGCTGCAGCGTCGCGAGGATGCGGCGGTCGATGCGATCGAGGGGGCGGGACACGGATGAGCTCCAATGAGGCTGAGTCGGCAATAATATTGCCAGACTGGCGAATTATAGAGCAATAAACGCAAGCCCATTTCCCGAATGAGGGCATACGCTTCTCAGATTGACTCATTGGGGGAGTTTCCATGGCGGTACCTGCCACGTCCTCGGCCCGGGCCGGACAAGAGGGCGCACCCGCGGCCCAGCCCGACTGGCACCGCGTCGCGCGGTTGCTGCGACACTCACGGGCGCTCGATGACCTGGAGGAGACGCGGCTGTTGCCGGCGCGCCAGGTGCTCTACCAGTTCTCCGCGCGCGGCCACGATCTGGCGCAGATCCTGCTCGGGCTGCAGCTGACCGATCCGCACGATGCGGTGACGGTGTACTACCGCTCCCGTCCGATGATGCTCGCCCTCGGCGTCGATCTGGAGGACGCCGCCGCCGGACCGCTGGCCCGCGCCGGATCGTTCAGCGACGGCCGGGACATCGGCGTGGTGTTCAACAAGCCCGCCCGGGGCGGGGCGACGGTCCTTCCGGCCTGCGGAGGGGTCGGCGCGCAGTACACGCCGGCGGCCGGCTGGGCGCAGGCGATCGGGTATCACCGCGACGTCCTCGGGGACGCGGCGTACGAGCGCAGCATCGCGGTCGTGCTGGGCGGGGATGGATCGGTGGCGACCGGGGGGTTCTGGTCGGCGCTCACGATGGCGACCACCCTGAAGTTGCCGCTGCTGATGTACATCGAGGACAACGGGTTCGGCATCTCGGTCAGCTCACGCATGCAGACCCCGGGGGGCAACATTGCGGCGAATCTGCGGTCGTTCTCGGGACTGACCCTGTTCGAGGGCGACGGCGCCGATCCGCAGGACGCCGCGGCGCGCATCGGGGAGGCCGTCGGTTTCGTGCGTGAACGGCGCGCACCGGCGCTGCTGCGCCTGACGGTGCCGCGCCTGAGCGGACATTCCGGCCAGGATACGCAGACCTACAAGACGGCGGAGATCATCGCGCGCGAGCGCGCCAACGATCCGCTGCACCGCCTGGAGCGCTACCTCGTGCCCGAGCGCATGAGCGAGCGGGAGTGGCGGGAGATCGGCGCGACGGCCGAGCGTGAGGTCGAACAGGCCGTCGAGCGGGCCCTGAAGCGCCCGCTGCCGGATGCGACCCGGATCACCCGGCACGTGTTCACCGAGTCCGATGCCGCCGGCCGTCCACAGCTGCAGGAGCAGGGCGGGCTCGCCCCGCTCGGCATCGCGCCGCCGCGCGCGAATACCGAAGCCCACCCCGAGCCGACCCGCATCAACATGCTGACGGCGATTCGTCGCACGCTCGATGCCGAGCTCGCCGTCAATCCGCGCATGATGGTGTTCGGCGAGGACGTCGGACCGAAGGGCGGCGTGCACGGCGCGACGCTCGGTCTGCAGGAGAAACATGGTGCCGACCGGGTGTTCGACACCAGTCTCTCGGAGGAAGGCATCATCGGTCGGGCCGTCGGGATGGCGCTCGCGGGACTCCTGCCGGTGCCGGAGATCCAGTTTCGCAAGTATGCCGATCCGGCCACCGAGCAGATGAACGACTGCGGCACCATGCGCTGGCGCACGGCGAACCGCTTCGCCGCGCCGATGGTGGTGCGCATCCCGGGCGGGTTCTTCAAGTGCGGCGATCCCTGGCACAGCCAGACCAACGAGGTGGCCTGGGCTCATGGCATCGGCTGGCAGGTCGCCGTGCCGTCGAACGCCGAGGACGCCGTCGGCCTGCTGCGCGCGGCGCTGCGCGGCAACGAGCCGACGGTGTTCTTCGAGCACCGCGCGCTGCTCGATGGTGCCTGGGCGCGGCGGCCCTACCCGGGCGATGACTACGTCGTGCCCTTCGGCAAGGCGCACTGCGTGCGCGAGGGATCGGAGCTCACGGTGGTGACCTGGGGCGCGATGGTCGAGCGCTGTGAACGGGCTGCCGACGCCTCGGGGGTGCTCGTGGAGGTGCTCGACCTGCGCACGCTCGCCCCCTGGGACCGCGAGGCGGTGTTGGCCTCGGTGCGCAAGACGCGCCGCTGCCTGATCGTGCACGAGGACAACCTCACGGCGGGATTCGGTGCCGAAGTGGCCGCCGTGCTCGCCAGGGAGGCGTTCTTCAGTCTGGATGCGCCGATCGAGCGGCTGACCATGCCGGATATCCCGAGCCCGCACGCGCCGGTGTTGCTCGAGGCCGCCGTGCCCGACGTCGAATCCATCACGCGCGCCATCCGCGCGCTCGCGAGCGTGTAACTCATGTCGAACGAGATCGTGGAGATCCGGGCCCCCGAGGAACAGGAGGAGGGCACCCGCTCGCAGCTGCTGCGCTGGCTGAAGGCGCCCGGTGAACCGGTGAGCGCGCATGAGCCGCTGATCGAGCTGGAGACCGACAAGGTGACCGTGGAGGTCGCCGCACCGGTGTCGGGCGTGCTCACCGAGGTCTTGAAGGAGGAACGCGAAGAGGTGACGCCCGGAGAAGTGCTCGGGCGCATTGCCACGGGGGCAGCGTCCCCTCGTGCCGCGGCGCAAGCGCCGCAAGTTCCCGCCCCGGAGGATCGCGTGGCCGCTGTGCCCGCGACGGTGCCCCCGCCAGCACGCCCGGCGTCCGCGGCCGGTTCGCCGTTGAGTCCGGCGGTACGCCGGCTGCTCGGCGAGCGAGGCCTCGATCCGTCCCAGGTGCACGGCACCGGTCCTGACGGGCGCATCACCGTCGATGATGTGCTCGGGGCCGCCGCGCACGGACCCGCGCCGGCGAGTCCTCCGCCCCCGCCCGCGCGCACCGAGTCGGCGGGCATTGCGGTGCGCCGGGTGCCCCACAGCGCCGTGCGCCAGCGGATTGCAGCGCGCATGGTCGAGAGCCTGCTGCACACCGCCCCGCACGTGACCAACGTGTTCGAAGTCGATCTCACCGCGGTGCTCGCGCACCGCGAGCGCCATCGCCAGGCCTTCGCCGAGCGCGGCGTGCCGCTGACGCTGTCGGCATATTTCGTGCGGGCGGCGGTCGCCGCCATCGAGGAGGTGCCGGAGGCCAACAGTCGCTGGAGCGAGGCGGCGCTCGAGATCTACCAGACCGTGAACTTCGGGATCGGTACGGCGGCGCCCGAAGGTCTGGTGGCGCCGGTGCTGCGCGGGGCTGAGACGCTCGACCTGGAGCAGACGGCGCAGGGTATCGATGCGCTGGTACGGCGGGCCCGCGAAGGGCGGCTCGCGCCAGAGGATGTGCGCGGGGGCACCTTCACCATGTCCAACCATGGGGTCAGCGGCAGCCTGATCGCCACCCCCATCATTCTCTTCCCCGGCCAGGCGGCCATTCTCGGGGTGGGCAAGCTCGAGAAGCGGGCGGCCGTGGTGCCGCACGGCGAGGGCGAGCGCATCGAGATCCGTCCGCGCTGCTACGCGACGCTCACCATCGATCACCGGGTCATGGACGGGGTGCGCGCCAACCGATTCATGCAGGTCTTCGCCGAGCGGCTCGGCCTGTGGAGCGAGTGAAGCC
>JAKBCE010000243.1 GCA_021808195.1 Pseudomonadota bacterium | reverse complement strand
GCTCGTGCACGAGCCGGCAGCGACACTCGATGATCCGGCGCTCGAGGCGCTGCGCGCCGGCGTCCCGGCGGCGCGAGGTCTCCCGGTGCTCCAGCACATCGCCCGGCGTGACAGCGGCCGCGCCGTGCTGGATTATCTCGGGCCGTTGCGACTCGCCGTCACCGTCACGTCATGTCCCTGACCCCGCCCACCCTGGAGCCGCCCGCTGCCGTACACCTGGAGCGGCGCTGGCTCGAAGAGCACATCCCGCACCAGGGGCGGATGTGTCTGCTCGATGCGGTGCTCGGCTGGGACACGACCCGCATCCGCTGCCGGGCCTCGAGCCACCGCCACAGCGACAACCCGCTACGCGGCCGCGGCCGGCTCGGTGCCGTGGCCGGGATCGAATATGCCGGTCAGGCCATGGCCGCCCACGGGGCCCTGATGGCCGGCCTGCTCGGCACCCCGATCCGCACCGGATATCTGGCGAGCGTGCGCAACCTGACACTCTGCGTCACGCGCCTCGATGACCTCGAGGGCGATCTGGACGTGCGCGCGGAGCGGATCGCCGGGGACGCCGGGACTGCACTCTATGCCTTCGTGCTGTCGAGCGCGGCGCGCGAGCTGCTCTCGGGCCGGGCCGGCATCGTGTTCGGAGTACTCGATCCGGCCGCTGACGAGGAGCGCTCATGAACACCGGGAAACGCGCGCTCGTCACCGGCGGCAGCGGCGGCATCGGCGCGGCGATCTGTTTGCACCTGGCGCGCGCCGGTCACCACGTCTGTGTACATACCCGCCAGGGGCTGCCGGCGGCCGAAGCGCTCATCGAGCAGATCCGGGCCGAAGGAGGCAGCGCCGAACTCGTGCAGTTCGACGTCACGGACGCGCAGGGCGCGCGCGTGGCGCTCGAGGCGCTCGCCGGCCCGATCCAGATCCTGATCAACAATGCCGGCATCCACGACGACGCGGTGTTGCCCGGCATGCGCCCGGACCAGTGGCACCGGGTCATCGACGTCTCGCTGCATGGGTTCTTCAACGTCACGCAACCCTTGCTGTTGCCGATGATCCGCACGCGATGGGGCCGCATCATCAACATCTCCTCGGTCGCGGCCCTCATCGGCAACCGCGGCCAGGTCAATTACGCCGCCGCCAAGGGCGCGCTGAACTCCGCGACCCGATCGCTGGCGCTCGAACTCGGTTCGCGCGGCATCACCGTCAACGCCATCGCCCCGGGAATCATTGCCACGCCCATGAGCGAGGGCCTGTTCGCAGAGGCGGACCTCAAGCGCCTGGTGCCGCTCGGCCGGGCCGGCCGGCCGGAGGATGTGGCGAATCTCGTGGCGTTCCTCGCCTCGGACGAGGCTTCGTACATCACCGCCCAGATTCTGTCCGTCGACGGCGGAATGGCCTGAGCGGGTCGCTCCGGCGCACAACGTTTTCTCACCGTCTCTACGGACGTCGCAAACAGCGTCCGACAGAAGCGTCGAGTCAGGATGGCTTCACTGAGAGCCATTTCACGCGTCTCTCAACACGTTGCATCCGCCGTCTGACTGTTTATTTTTTTCGAGAAATGCAGTCATTTTCATGTTGACACCCTGCTTTTTCAGGGGTATTTCCTGACCCAGGAGACCTCCTTGGCCGCAGCCGCATACGACATGACCGATTCCCTCAATTCCCGAGTTGCGCGACTCGAATCCGATGTGTCGCACATTCGCACCGACATCAGTGATCTGAAGGTCGATCTTCGGCAGATCCGCGAGGAACTGTCGGCCCACCGAACCGAAACACACACTGGCTTCCAAGCACTCGACGCACGACTCGCCTCTAATCAAACCGAGATGCACGGCGAGTTCAAGGCGGTGCGCGCCGAGATGCAGGACGGGTTCAAGGCCGTACGCACCGAGATGCACGGCGAGATCAGGGCCCTGCGCACTGAAACTCAGACCGGCTTTTCCGAATTGCGCACCGAAATTTCCGCCCTGGGCACCCGGATGCTCAAACACGAATGGGCCATGCTCAGCCTCGTGGTCACGCTGTTTCTGGCGCTCCTCGGCGTGATGTTGCGCGGATTCGGATGGATCGGATGAGACATCCCACCTAAGCAGCTGGCGCTGAGGGTCCACGTGCGGCGTGCTCGCGCGGGCATGAGCCCCGGGGTACGCAATACCACCCAGTGCGCGTCAAATCGCGCCCTCTCGCTCACGCGGGATACTGACGCGCCGCGGCCCGCAGGGCGGGCCGCGCCACAGCGGATGACTACGCCGCGACGCCGTCGAAAAAATCGACCTCGCCCGTCTCGAGCGAGTACTCTGCGCCGACCACCGCGAGCCCATCGTTCTGGATGAGTCGTTCGAGAACGTCCGAGCCGTAGCGCAGGTGGCTGACCGACACCCCGACGTTGGCCCGTACGGCCTGACGCACGAGCGCATCCTCATCGTTGCGCAGCTCGGTCCTGAGCAATCCTTCGATCGACGGGCGTACCCGATCGACGATGGAGCGGATATTCGGCGACTGGTTCTCCGCCGGCCGGCGCAGCTGCTCGAGGGTCGCCTGAATCGCTCCGCAGCGCGAGTGCCCGAGCACCACCACGAGGCGGGTCCCGAACTGCTCGGCGGCAAATTCGACGCTGCCGATCAGCGAGGGCGCCACGATATTACCGGCCACGCGGATCACGAACAGATCCCCGAGCCCCTGGTCGAACACGAGCTCCGCCGGCACCCGCGAATCCGAGCAGCCGAGCACGATCGCAAAGGGCTGCTGCTCCTGGGTGAGGTGGATCTGCGGGGAGGCCCCGAGCGCCGCCTCGTGATTGCGGACCCGCTCGACGAAGCGGCGATTGCCCTCTTTCAGGCGCTGCAGGGCTTGCTGTGCGGTGACCATGGCCGGGCAGCGTAACAAGCATCCCCCGGGCGCACAATTGGCCGACAGCGGTAAACTGTCGCCCCCCTGCGCAACTTCTCTGGAGCGACAATCATGGCCATACGGGAACAGCTGATCGAATACCGCGAGGGCTCGACCGTCCTCGAGGGCTTTTTCTGCTACGACGATGCACGACCCGGCCCCCTGCCGGCGGTGCTGATCAGCCACGCGTGGAACGGACGCGACGAATTCGTCGAACGCAAGGCGCGCCGGCTCGCCTGGCACGGCTATGCCACCTTCGCACTCGACATGTTCGGCAAGGGCAAGCGCGGGGAAACCACCGAGCAGTGCCAGGCGCTGATCACCCCGCTGGTGCAGGAGCGCAAGCTGCTCGCCCGGCGCATTCTGAGCGGGCTCGAGACGCTGCGCGCACAGCCGCAGGTCGATGCGCGCCGCGTCGCGGCCATGGGCTTTTGCTTCGGCGGCATGTGCGTGCTCGACCTTGCCCGCAGCGGCGCGGACGTGCGCGGCGTCGTGAGCTTCCACGGCCTGCTCAAGCCGAGCGGCCTGCCGGCCCAGAAGGTGCACTCGAAGGTGCTCATCCTGCACGGCTATGACGACCCGATGGCCCCTCCCGAGGATGTACTCGCGATCGCCCAGGAGTTCACCGCCGCCGGTGCGGACTGGCAGCTGCATGCCTTCGGCAACACGCTGCACGCCTTCACCAACCCGCACGCCAACGACCGGGCGAACGGCATGGCCTACGACGAGGCGGCCGACCGGCGCTCGTGGCAGGCGCTGCGGCAGTTCCTGGAGGAAGTGCTGCGCTGAGTGCCCCTCAGGGCAAAGGCCGGCGCCGCACGGCGCCGGCCTGCGCCTCGAGCGTCACGGATTCGGTTTCAGGATCGTAGAAGATGCGCGCCTCGCCGCGCTGCAGCTGGGCGAGCACTGCCTCGCACTTGTGCTCCAGGGAGTACTCGCGCTCACCGTAGTCGGTGCCTTCGCGCAGCACGAACGCCTCGATCACCCCGCCCAGCGCCTCCGGTGAGAG
>JAKBCE010000242.1 GCA_021808195.1 Pseudomonadota bacterium | reverse complement strand
TCGCCGGAGGGCCGTCGGCCATCGAGCGTCGGATGGGCGAGCAGATCGAGCGCGCCGCGCGGCTTCAGCTGTGCAACCAGATCGGACGCGACACGCTGCCGCAGCTGCTCGCGCTGCTGGCGCGCGCCACCGTGCTGGTGAGCCCGGATTCAGGGCCGGCGCACATGGCCACCATGGTCGGCACACCGGTGATCGGGCTGTATGCGGCCACCAACCCCGAGCGCAGCGGACCGTACCTGTCGCGCCGCTGGTGCGTCGATGCCTACCCCGCGGCGGCGCGGCGCTTGCGCGGCTGCGAGCCGCAGGCGCTGCCCTGGACCACTAAGATCGAGGTGCCGGGCGTGATGGACCTCATCGAGGTGCAGCAGGTGACCGCAAAGCTCGACGAATTGCTAGCATGGCGGCCATGAAGGACATTCTGGTGCCGATCTCCCCGGGCGAGCTGCTCGACAAGATCACCATCCTCAGGATCAAAGCCGAGCGGATGCGCGATGCGGCCAAGCTCGCCAACGTGCGCCTGGAGCTAGAGCTGCTCGAGCAGACCTGGCGCGAGGCCTGCGGCGCGGCAGACGTCGCGAGCGAGGAGCGCGCGCTGCAGGCGGTCAATGAGCGGCTGTGGGACATCGAGGACCGCATCCGCGCCAAGGAGGCCGCGCGCGCCTTTGATGCGCAATTCATCGAGCTCGCCCGTTCGGTGTACATCGAGAACGACGAACGGGCCGCGGTGAAGAAGCGCATCAACCTGGCGCTCGGTTCACGACTTCTCGAGGAGAAGTCCTACCAGGCGTACCGTTGAGACGCCCGAGCGCAGCGCTGCGGGCTCGAGGCAGGCACGGGAATCTATGAACACGCGTTACTCATTGCGCAAGCGAGTCCTGGTCACCGGCGGTGCCGGGTTCATCGGCGCGCATCTGTGCCGGCGGCTGGTCGCGGAAGGTAACGACGTGCTGTGCGTCGACAATTTCTATACCGGCACGCGCGAGAACGTCGCGGACCTGCTCGCCAGCCCGAATTTCGAGCTGCTGCGTCACGACGTCACCTTCCCGCTGTTCGTCGAGGTCGATGAGATCTACAACCTCGCCTGTCCGGCCTCGCCCGTGCACTACCAGAACAACCCGGTGCAGACCACCAAGACCTCGGTGCACGGCGCGATCAACATGCTCGGGCTCGCCAAGCGCGTGCGGGCGAAGATTCTGCAGGCCTCCACCAGCGAGGTGTATGGCGATCCGACCACGCATCCGCAGACCGAGGAGTATTGGGGCAACGTCAACCCGATCGGGCCGCGCGCCTGCTACGACGAGGGCAAGCGCTGCGCCGAGACGCTGTTCTTCGATTATTACCGGCAGCATCGGCTGCGTATCAAGGTGGCCCGGATCTTCAACACGTACGGGCCGTACATGCATCCCAACGACGGCCGCGTGGTGTCGAACTTCGTGATGCAGGCGCTGCGCGGGGAGCCGATCACGCTGTACGGGGATGGTAGCCAGACTCGCTCGTTCTGCTACGTCTCGGATCTGGTCGAAGGCCTGGTGCGCCTGATGAACTCCCCCGATGAGCTCACCGGACCGATCAACCTCGGCAATCCCAACGAGATGACGGTGCGCGAGATGGCCGAGGTCGTCGTGCGTCAGTGCGGCTCGCGCTCGCGCATCACCTTCGCGCCGCTGCCGGCCGACGATCCGAAGCAGCGCCAGCCGGACATCACCAAGGCGCAGCAACTGCTCGGCTGGCGGCCGACGGTCGCGCTCGCCGACGGGCTGGCCCCGACCATCGAGTATTTCCGCCGCTTCCTGCCGAGTGGCGCGTGAGTTCGCGCCACCGTCGGCCCGGGGCGTGCGCGCCGGGGCGAACATGAGTGCCGTGTCCGGTGCGCCGCGTCTGTTGTTCGTGCCGGTTTCCGGCCCGACCGGGATGGGGGAGTACTTCCAGTCGCTCGCCATCGCCCAGGCCGCGCAGCGCCGCTGGCCGCACGCCGCGATCCACTTCCTCGTCAACCGGAACGCGCCGTATGCGTCGAGCACCCCGTTCGAAGCGACGCTGCTGCCTTCGTCGCCGACGTTTCATACGCCGGAGGTCGTTGCGGCCATCGACACATTCCGACCGGACGTGGTGGTGTTTGCCAACGCCGGACGCACCGCGCAGTTTCGCGCCGCGCGCGATGCGGGCGCGGCGGTGGTGTTCATCAGCTATCGCCGGCGCAAGCGGCTGAAGGCTGCGCGTCTGCGCTGGATGCGCCTGATCGACGAGCACTGGATCGCCTTCCCGCGCTTCATCTCCGGCGGCCCGGTGCCCTTTGAGCGCTTCAATCGCTGGCTGTGTGGCAAGCCTGCCCCCCGCTACCTCGACATCGTGTTGCCGCCCCTGGAGGGCGCGAACGAAGCGCCGCCAGCCGGTGCCGCGGCGGCGTCGGGGCCCGTGCTGGTCGTACCGGGCGGGGGCGCGGCGCCGCCCAATGCCCCGGATGCGCCGTCGCGGTTCCGCAGCGCCGCCGTGCTGCTCGCCGAGTCGGGGGTGCCGACCGTGTACGTCGGACCGGGCGAGGGACCGCAGCCACAGGGGCTCTCGACACACCCGTTCCTGCCGCAGCACGAGCTGTTCGCGCTGATGCGCGGGGCGCGTCTCGTGGTGACCAACGGCGGCCAGACGCTGCTGCAGGCGGTGGCCTGCGGCGTGCCGTGCGTGGCGGCACCCATCAATCGGGACCAGCCGATCCGAGTGCGCCGCTGCGCCCAGGCGGGTGTCGCGCTGCCAGCGCGGCTCGATGCCGCCGATATCGCGGCGGTCGCGCGCAGCGTGATCGAGGATGAGTCGCAGCGTCAGGCGATGATCGGGCACATCGCGGCGCTATCGCTCGCCGATGGCGCCCAGGTCGCGGTGGAGGCGCTCGCGGGGCTGCTCACCCGGCGTCCCGCCGCGTCCTGAACGGGCGGCCGCGCGCTATTTTTCCGGCGGTGCCGGCGGCGGGGTCATTCCCTCGGGGGTCATCGCGCCGCTCGGGCCGACACTCACCGTCTTGGTGAGCCACCCGTTGATGGTGGCGACCTCGGATGGGGTGAGCGTGCCAGCCGCGTACTGCAGCTGGATGATGCTGTTGATGTAACTGTAGCGGCTGGTGGCGTAGTTGGTCTGTGCGGCCACCAGGGAGCTCAGCGCATTGAGCACGTCGACCTCGGTCTGGGTGCCGACCTTGTAGCCGGCCTGCGTGGCCTGGAAGGCCGTCTCACTCGAGGTCATCGCCTGGCGCAGCGCGCGCACATTGGCGATTCCGGTGATCACCCCGAGATAGGCATCGCGAGCCTGCTGGACGGTCGAGCGGGACGCCTGCTCGACGGCATCCTGGGCGGCCATGGCCTGGTACTGGGTCTGGTGGATGCGTGCCTCATCGCCGCCGCCGCTGAACAGCGGCAGCGAGAACTCGATGCCGATCTGCCGGTCGTTGCTGGTCGAGCCGAGGCCGTGGAAATCCTGGCCGAAAATCGTCTGGTTGGTGTTGTCGCTGCTGTAGGAGCGGCTCGCTACCAGGCTGATCGTCGGGATGTCGCTGCCGAATGCGGCGCGCACATTGTCCTGGGCGACATCCGCGGCCAAGCGGCTCGCGATCAGCGCGAGGTTCTGCTTCAGCGAGGTCTGCACCCACGCCTGCTGGTCGGCCGGGTGCGGCATGGCGAGCGGCAGGGCCGTGCCCGGCTCGGTGAGGTCCGAGTACTGCGTGCCCGTAATGACCTGCAGCTGATCGAGCGCATTGGCGAGTGTCTGCTTGGCGGTGATCACCGCAGCGGCAGCCGTGTCGCGCGCCGCGCGCGCCTGCTCGACGTCGGTGATGGCGATCAGCCCGACCTTGAAGCGCTCCTTGGCCTGCGTCAGGCCGAGCGTGAGCGCCTTCAGAGAG
>JAKBCE010000241.1 GCA_021808195.1 Pseudomonadota bacterium | reverse complement strand
CTCGATGGTGCGGCGCTCTACGCGGCACTGGCGGACGCCGAGCAAGATCCGCTGCGGCGCGATCTGTTCATGCAGCTTTCCCAGGCCGAATCCACTCATGCGCGGGTGTGGCGGGACAAACTGCTCGCGGCAGGCCTCGAGCCGAAACCATTCGCGCCGAGCCTGCGCACCCGGCTCCTCGCCCGCCTGGCGCGCCGCTTCGGAACGGCTTTCGTGCTGCCCTCGATCGCGGCGACGGAATTCGCCGACCGGAACAAGTACGCCACCCAGAAGGATGCCGCAGCGCTCGCCGCCGAGGAACGCGGTCATGCCGCAGTGATCGCTGCAGCGGCGGGCACGTCCGGTCAGACCGGCATGCAGATCGGGCGCGCCGAACCGTGGCATCAGGGCGTCTCGGGCAACAATCTGCGGGCCGCCGTGCTCGGCGCGAACGATGGACTGGTCTCGAATTTCTGTTTGATGATGGGCATCGCCGGGGCCCGGACCTCGACCCACACGGTGCTGCTGTCCGGGCTCGCCGGACTCATTGCCGGAGCCTGCTCCATGGCGCTCGGGGAGTGGCTCTCGGTGAGCAACGCCCGCGACCTGGCGAAAACTCAGCTCGCGCGCGAGCGCGAGGAGATCGAGCAGACGCCGCAGGCCGAGCAGCACGAGCTGGCGCTGATCTATCAGGCCAAGGGGCTGCCAAAGCGCGACGCCCAACGAGTCGCAGCGCAGATCATGGCGAGCGGTGAGGCGGCATTGGACACCCTGGCGCGCGAGGAACTCGGCATCGACCCCAGCGAGCTCGGCGGCAGCCCGTGGGCTGCCGCCTGGACCTCCTTTGCACTGTTTGCCGTCGGTGCACTCGTGCCGGTGCTGCCGCTCTTTTTGCTCTCCGGCGGCCCTGCGGTCCTCGCCTGCGCTGCGGCAAGCGCTGCCGGCCTCGCCGCGATGGGCGCACTCACGGCCCTGTTCAACGGACGTACAGTGGCGTACTCGGCCACGCGGCAGCTCCTGCTCGGTGGCCTTGCCGCGGCAGTCACGTACGGGATCGGAACTGTGCTCGGCGCATCGCTGGCCTGAGTCCGACGGCCCCGGGGGCCGAATGCTCGTCCCGCCGGAGGGATCTGGCACAATATTGTGCCAGGACTAGTAGTAGTCCATACTACTAGTCATGGCACGAGGTCGCACTTCCGCGGAATCTTTACTGCCGGAATTCGGGTTCACCGAGCTTGAAGCGCGGCTTTATGCCCAGCTGCTGCGCCTCGGGCCCGTCACCGGCTACCGCCTCGCGCAGCAGGTGGGCAAGGCACCGGCGAATACCTATCAGGCACTCGCCGCATTGGAGCGCAAGGGTGCCGTGATCGCCACGGAGAGCGAGCCGAGAACCTACCGGCCGATCGCGCCTGAGGAATTGTTCCGGGCGCTGAAGCACAAATTCGATACCGCGGCGCACGCAGCAGTCGATGCGCTGAACGCAGTACACGCGCCCATCCAGGAGGACCGTCTCTACCGCATCACGACGCTCGAGCAAGTGGTGCTGCGGGCGCACACGCTGATCGAGAGTGCCGAGCAGATCATTCTGTTCGATCTTTTTGCCCAGCCGCTCACGATGCTGCACGACGCCCTCACCGCGGCCCACGAGCGCGGCGTGGTGGTCGCTGGTCTGGTCTACGAGTCGCCGCGCCCGGCGCCGTATCTGCAGGTCCCCGTGAGCGCGAAGGATTTCGTCACGAAACACTGGCCGGGACTGCAGCTGTCGCTGATCGCCGATGCGCGCGAAGTCCTGCTGGCGCTGCTCGATCAGCCGGGTGAGGCCGTCTTGCAGGGATTTTGGAGCGACTCGGCTTATCTGGCCTGTCTGCATCACAGTGGTCTCGCCGCGGAAATCCGTCTCGCGGCGGCCGACCGCGAGCAGCGTGACCCGCTCGCGCACCTGAGTCTGCTCGCCGCCCGCCCCGCGGGCCTGAAGCGTCTCGTGACCCCGAACACCACCCGCACAAAGGAACTCTGATGCACCCGACCCGCTGGATCGCACCGCTCCTCGCTCTGGTCATCCTCTCCGCCCCTGCGCTCGCCCGGGCCGCAGCGCCGCCGGGAATCGCCGCGCTGGTGGGCGCGATCCGTGCGAACGACGTCACGACACTCGAATCCATCGCCCGCGGCACCGCACCGCCCGAGCAGCGCGCCCTCGCCCACGGGGCCGTGCTGGCCCTGCGCCACCAGGACGCCCAAGCCATCGCGGCACTGAAGCCCGTGAGTCGCGCACCGACTGATCCGACGGTGCGCGCGAATGCGCTGCTCGCGCTCGCCGGTGTCTACATGCGCGACGGTCGCTACCGCGACTGCTACGACGCCTTCCGCGCGGCGGCCCGACTGTCACCCCGGTCGATGCATCACGGTGACGATCAGAGCATGGCATTCGCGCACGCGTTGATTGGTGTCAAACCCATGCGAGTGGTGCGCGCCGTCTCCGGATCACTGCCCATCACTCGCGACAAGGCCGGCCTGATGCGCGTGCGGGTCACGCTCGACGCGCACCCGGAAGATGCCGTCATCGACACCGGCGCAGGGTTTTCCACCATCAGCGCCACCACCGCCCAGCGTCTCGGCCTGCGCATGCTGGACCAGAGCGCCAGCGTGAGCAGTTCGACGAAACGGACCTTACCGACACAGATCGGCGTCGCCCGCCGGCTGCAACTCGGTCAGACGGTGCTCACCAACGTCGTGTTCATCGTTCTTCCGGACTCTGCGCTGCGCTTCGCCCACGGGGCGTACACCATGAACACCATCGTAGGACTGCCGGTCCTGTTGGCGCTGCGCCGCATCGAATTCGTCGATCCCGCCGGCACGCCGCGCTTGAAATTCGGTGCAGGTCCGCGGATCGAGCGGCGCGACTCCGAAGCGCACGCGCCCAATGTCCTCCTGTCCGCGCTGACACCGCTGGTGCTGGTGAATCTGCCCGGCGCGAGTGCCCCGCTGCGCATGCTGCTCGACACCGGCGCCAACACAACGCTCTTGGCACAGAACGCCGTGCAAGCCGACCCGCAACTGCTGCGGCACGCCACGACGCACCGTCTGCGCCGAGGGGGTGCGGGCGGCGCGACGAACGATCCCCGTGCCCTGAGCCTCCCCGCGGTGACGCTCGACATCGGTACTGAACATTTCGTCCTGAAGCATGTCGCAGTGCAACCAGGCGATAGCAAGAGCAGCGAAGGAACCCTCGGACTGGACGTGCTACGCCAGGGCGTTCGAGTCATTCTCGACTTCCGGACCATGCAACTGCGCATCGTGAGGTCCTGATTCGCACAGCGGACCGCGACGCGATATTCCGGCGGCTGACGCGCTCGTGCGGCACAATAGACGCACCTCATCCGCATGCGTCACACCGTCACAATTTCGATCGCCGGATTGCGTTGCGCCCTGCGGCCAAGACGCCTGCCGGGCATCGTGGACGGGCAGCGCGCTGCCACCCAGAGCGGAACATGTCACCGGCTCCTCTTCGTGGGCTGTGCGCTGCTCTTCGGCGGCGCGGCGCGGGCCCATCAGCCGCTTGCCAGGCCTGATCGTCCCACGCTGCGGCCCGTGATCGTCACGGCCCAGGGTGAGCGCCAGCCGATCACCGCCGTGCCTGAGAGCATCACGGTGTTCTCGGCAGGCACATTGAGCGCACTCGGCATCCGCTCCTTCGACGATTACGCCAGCAAAACCCCCAACCTCTCGTTCGTGTACGGCGCCGGCTCGACCGGCATCTCGAACGCGCGCACGGTCGCGATCCGCGGCATCAGTGGACAGAACCTCTTCGGCACCTCCGGCGCGACGGGATTTTACATCGACGACACTCCGCTGCCGGAATCGATCAATCCGCGCATCATCGACGTGCGGCGCATCGAAGTGCTCAAAGGTCCC
>JAKBCE010000021.1 GCA_021808195.1 Pseudomonadota bacterium | reverse complement strand
AAGTCCTTGTTTTTTCGCGTTATTTTATGGGGCGTGACGGAATCGAACCGTCGACCAGCGGATTAAAAGTCCGATGCTCTACCGACTGAGCTAACGCCCCAACGGGTCGCGGCGGGAATCCCGGAGGGCTCGCCACAGGGGTGCGGATGATACCCGGATACGCCGATCACTGGTAGCGCGTGGGATCCGCGATGCCTGCCGCCTCGAATCCCGCCCGGCGCAGCCGGCACGAGTCGCACCGCCCACAGGCCCGCCCGCCGGCATCCGCCTGGTAGCACGAGACCGTCATGCCGTAATCGACCCCGAGCGCGATCCCCTCGCGAATGATGCGCTCCTTGGTCCAAGCGATGAGCGGGGCCTCGATCCGACAGGGCCGCCCTTCGACGCCGGCCTTGGTGGCGAGGCGCGCCAGGTGCGCGAACGCCTCGACGTACTCCGGCCGGCAATCCGGATACCCGGAATAATCGAGCGAATTGACCCCGATGAAGATGTGCGCGGCGCCGAGCACCTCGGCCCAGCCGAGCGCCAACGACAGCATGATGGTGTTTCGAGCCGGAACGTAGGTGACCGGGATCCCCTCGCTCGGAGTCTCGGGCACTGCGATCGAACGGTCGGTCAGCGCTGAGCCGCCGATGCCCGCCAGATCGACCTGCATCACTCGGTGCTCGCGCGCCCCGAGTGCCTCTGCCACCCGGGAGGCGGCGGAGAGTTCCGCCTCGTGGCGCTGGCCGTAGGCGATCGACAGCGCGTAGCACTCCAGTCCGCGCGCCCGTGCCATCGCGAGCGCAGTGGCCGAATCCAGGCCGCCGGAGAGCAGCACCACCGCTTTCGAAGCGGTGCTCACGTCCCCCTCCGGGACAGCACCCCTGAACGGGCCATGTGGAGCCTCTTGCGCATCATTTCCCCGGCGTATTGCCCCACAGCACCTTGTGCAGCTGCACCTGCAGACGCACCGTCAGACGGTCAGCGAGGATCCACTCCGCGAGCTCGCGCGCCGGCAACTGCTCGTGGCTCGGGGAGAACCACACGGTGCAGCGCTCGGTCAGCGACAGATCCCGCACCCGTGCGACGCTCCAGTCGTAATCCGCTCGGTCGCAGATCACGAATTTCACCTGATCCTGTGCGGTGAGGGACTTCAGATCCTCGTAGCGGTTGCGAGCCGACTCGCCCGATGCGGGGGTCTTCACATCCACCACGCGCACCACCCTCGAGTCGATGCCCTCGAGGCTGATCGCCCCACTGGTCTCGAGCGACACGCGCGAGCCGGCATCGCACAACCGGCTCAACAGTTCCAGGCAGCCGCGCTGGGCAAGCGGCTCCCCGCCGGTCACACACACGTAGCGCGGACCGAGTTCGCGCACGCGCGCGAGAATTTCTTCGATTTCCCACCACTGGCCGCCCTGAAAGGCATAGGCGGTATCGCAATACTGGCAGCGCAGCGGACAGCCCGTGAGCCGAACGAAAGTCGTCGGAATTCCCGCAGTGTCCGCCTCGCCCTGCAGCGAGTGGAAAATCTCCGTGATCTTCAGCCGAGTCATGACTCGTGCCGCACGCGCCGCGGCTGCCTGCTCACTCACTGACCGGCTTGACTGAGTGCGCTCGCCGCACGCTTGGCGACCCCGGTGCCCGGATAGCGCTTGATCAGCTTCTTCAGCGTAAAGCGCCCCGCGCGCACCTTGCCTTGCGCAATCAGCGTATTGCCGAGGTCAAACATCGCTGCGGGCGCTTTGCCCGAGTCCGGCCACTGCTTGAGCACGGCGCGGAAACACTTCTCGGCCTGGTTGAAGTTCTGATTCACGTAATGCGCCTCGCCGAGCCAGTATTCGGCGTTCGGAGCGAGCGGGCTCGACGGATAGGTCTTCAGAAAGCCCTCGAACCCGCTGATCGCCACCGAATAGCTGCCGGCCTTCAGCGCATCAAACGCCTGTCCGTAGACCGACTGCTGGGTCGGGGTGACGCCGGGCAGCATGCCCGAGAGCGAGCTGCCCGCCGCCGCCGATCCGGCGGGCGTCGAGCCACCCGCCCCGGCCGCACTGCCGGCAGTTGAGCCCGCGGCGCTGCTCGCCCCGCCCGATCCGGCTGCTGCCTGGATCGCCGCCTGCTGCGCCGCACTCGCCTGCTCGAGTGTGGTCACTCGTTTGTCGAGTGCGGCGTATAGCTGGTGCTGCTGCGTGCTCAGGCGCCGGTTGCTCTCCTCAAGCCGATCGAGCCGGCCCCGCAGGCTGCGCACCTGGGCCTGCAACGAGTCCTCCTGCTCGGCAAGCTGCACCAGGCTGCCGTTCGACACGAAACGCTCGAGTTTCGTGACACGGGCATCGAGATTGTCGAGCCGGACCTGAGTCGGATCCGGACCGGTGGCACAGCCGCTAAGCAGCGCCACGATCAGCGCCGCAGTCGGCGCGAGCAGAGGCAGAGCACGCATGAGAACTCCTCAGCGACCGCCGTTACTGAGCCGGCTGCGTCGGCGTCAGATAGACGATATCGACGCGACGGTTCTTGGCCCATGCGGTCGGATTGTTGGCCGGATCCACCGGGCGCTCCTCGCCGTAGCTCACCACGGTAATCTGACTCGGCGAGACCCCTTGCAGCAGCATCGCTTGTCGCACCGACTGGGCGCGACGCATACCGAGGCCGATGTTGTACTCGGGCGAACCGCGGTCGTCCGTGTTGCCCTCGAGGCGAACCCGTGCATTCGGGTGATCGGCCAGATACTTCGCGTGCGCGGCAACGACTTTTATGCCGTGACCGCGGATCACCGCACTGTTGAATGCGAAGTGGATGGTCCGATCGGCGAGCAGCCCCTGCTCTGGACCCGGCACCGATTGCTGGTTACCGAGGGAGCCCTCACCGGCGTTGGCGCCCGATCCGGCCCCTTGACTCGCAGCCCCGGCACCACCGGCTGCAGCCTGCTGCGTGGCAGTCGGCTTGATCGGCTTGCTTGCGCAGGCCGCAAGCCCCAGAGCTCCGGCCAACACCATCACCGTAAGAATACGACGCATAAAGCACCTTTCTGCTACCCGCCGGACTTCCGGCGTTCTGTTGTGACACATTCACGCAGACCCCCATGGTCTGCGCTACTGGAACCCTACTGTTGCGAAAACGGTCCCCAAGTCGGATCCTGCACCGACCCGTGCGAGGGCTTGAGCGTCATGCCCGTGAGCCCGTCTACCGACACCATGGCGAGAATGCCACCGCTCGCGCCGGGGGGACGCTGTGTATAGATGATCGTCGCGCCGTTCGGCGCGAAGCTCGGCGTACTGTCGAGCGGCCCCTTTGTCAGCACACGAAACGTGCCGCTCTTGAGATTCTGCACCGCGATGCAATAGCCGCCATCGGCACGGGTCACCATCGCCAGGTGCGTGCCATGCGGTGAAATGCGCGGACTGGCGTTGTAGCTGCCCGTGAACGTGATCCGCTGCGGCAGACTTCCGGGCGCGAGGGACTTGCGGTAGATCTGCGGCGAGCCGGCCCGATCGGAAGTGAAATACAGCGAGCGCCCATCCGGGGCCCAAACCGCTCCGGTGTTGATCGCCGGCGTATACGTGACTCGGGTGAGCTTGCGCGTGTGCAGATTGAGCACATAGATCTGCGGGTAGCCCGACGTTCCGCTCAGGGTGAGCGCCAGCTCCTGGCCATTGGGTGAGAATGACGGTGCGCCA
Source organism: Pseudomonadota bacterium (assembly GCA_021808195.1). The sequence continues at coordinate 64,064 of JAKBCE010000021.1, read as the reverse complement.
TTTTCCCCGGCCTGCGCCGAGACCCGGTAGCGCTGACCGGTTTGCACCCGCTGCACGTACACCGCGGAGAGGTGATCTTCGAAGGAGACGTAGGTAAGCCATTTTCCATTCGGCGACCACTCGGGCGACATGATCGGAAAGCGCGACTCGAGTATGAGGTGCTGATTGTAGCCATCCGCATCGGCCACCACCAACTGGAAGCGCTCGGTCTTGCCCGCTCCGATCAGCGCAACATAGGCGATGCGGGTGTCGAAGGCACCGCGGATACCCGTGATCGCCTGAAACACCGCATCGCTCACCCGGTGCGCCGCATTGCGCAGCGCTGCCGGTGTACCCGTGAAGCGCTTGCGCACGACGCTCTGGCCGGTGAGCACGTTGAGCAGATTGAAATCCACCGCCAGCTCACCGCCGCCGATCGGCCGGACCCGCCCCACCACCATGTAATCGACGCCAGTGCTCTTCCACAGCGGGAAGGCAACCTGCGCGGCACGGTGCGGGGTCGCCGGCATCTGTGCGCGGGCAAGCCCGCTGAAGCGGCCGCTGCCGTTCAGATCGTGTTGCACCACACCGGCCACATCGACTGCGGCGTTCGGGGCCTCGGCAAACGGCACGATGGCGATCGGCACCGGATGGGTGACCCCCGAGGTAATGCGGATGGTCAGCTGAGCATGCGCGCACGGCAGACCGGCGCCGATGAGCAGGGCTGCCGCTGCGGCGAAGCGTATCCATTCAGCTCTGAGTATGCGTTTCATGGCTCTCACGGTGATTCGGGCGTAAACACGAAATCGATCGGTTGGTTGTACAAATCGGCATCCGGCAGGGGTGGCAGGGGCGAGGCGCGGTAGACGGCCGCTTCAATGGACTCGCGCACCGCTTCATCCCCATTGCACTGCCCCAGACTCACGCTGCTCACCGCCCCGCCCGGGACGAGGACGACACGGATGGTGCAACTGAGGTTCGAACGCGCCGTGGGCGGCTTGATCCAGGCTGCCTCGACTCGCTGTGTCACGGCGTTTACCCAACCGGCCACGGCCGCCCGCGTCTGGGCATTCGACTGGGCGTCCTCCTTCAGCGCCTGCTGCAGCTGCGCAATGCGTGCCGCGCGTGCTTTGGCGGCACGCTCCGCCGCGAGCTTACGCGCCTCAGCAGCCTGCTTCGCCGCTTCCCGCCTGCGCCGCGCTTCGGCGAGTTTGCGGGCTTCGGCTTGCTTGCGCGCCAGCGCCTTCGCCCTGGCCCGCGCTTGGGCCTTTGCGCGTTCCGCCGCCCGCGCTTTTTTCTTCTCCTGCGCCTGGGCTTTCGCTCGTGCCTGCGCCTTCGCCTCAGCCTGTGCCACCGACTGCTGCTGCTTCAGTCGCTGCTGTTCGGCCTGAGCAGCCGCCAGCCGCTCAGCCTCGGCCTGGGCCGCCTGCTGACGCAGCGCCAGCTCCTGCGGCGTCGGCGCCGGCGGACCCTGCGGCGGGCTCACCGGCTGTGGCGGCGGGGGCTTCGGGACACTCTTGGGGGACACGCCGAGCCCCTGCAGAGTATGCGCATCGACCACCGTCGCACTGATCGAGACCGACGGGGTGATCGGTCGGTGCTCGTAGTGCCACCAGCCATAGGCCAGCAGCCCGATGATCGTGCCGTGCAGGAGCACGGACATTGCGATCGACAGCCAGCGGTCACTCGCGGGTTCGGACATGGTGTTGCGTCCCGTCAGGAACCCGTCTGGGCGGCCGGCGGCTGAGTCATGAACCCCACCTTGCGCGCCCCGGCGTTCTGCAGGAGCACCATCGCCCGGACGATCACTCCATAGGAGACCGACGTGTCGGCGCGGATCATCACCGGGCGGCTCGGGTCAGACTGCAGCGCGGCGGCGACGTGCGACTCGATGTCATTGGCGCTCGCCGGACCGAATTCCGGCCGCGTGCCCACCGCCAGATACAGCCCGCCGCTGCGGGTCACCGACAGCACGATGGGGCTGCGCTTGCCGGTCGGCAGCGTCTTGGCGGCCGCGTGCGGCAGATTGACTTTCACGCCCTGGGTCATCAGCGGCGCGGTGATCATGAAAATGATCAGCAGCACCAGCATCACGTCGATGTAGGGCACGACGTTGATCTCACCCATCAGCCTGCGTCCGCGCGACACTTGCGCCATGCACCGCTCCTAGCGGGTCTTACCGCCCGGGGTCACCGGCGCAGTCGGGCTCGGCGCACCGGCCGCGCTTACGGTCGGAGCCGCAGCGATGCCGCGGGTCGCATGCCGCTGCAGAATGGTGGAGAACTCCTCCATGAACGCATCGAAACGCACCTCGAGCCGTCCGACCTGGTCGGCAAAGCGGTTGTAGGCCACCACCGCCGGAATCGCCGCAAACAGACCGATGGCGGTGGTTACCAGCGCCTCGGAGATACCCGGGGCGACCGCCGCCAGGGTCGCCTGGCGCACATCGCCGAGCGAGGAAAACGCGCTCATGATGCCCCACACCGTGCCGAACAGACCGACATAGGGACTCGTCGAGCCCACGGTGGCGAGGGTGGCCAGACTGAACTCGAGCCGGTCGATCTCCTTCAGCTGCGCCACGCGCATCGCACGGCGCGATCCCTCGAGCACCAGATCCGGTGAGCCGGCGCCCTGCTGGCGCTGCCGGGCGAACTCGCGAAATCCCATCTCGAAGATGCTCGCCATGCCAGTCGACCCGCCGTGGGACTCGACCGCCCGGTACAGCTGGGCGAGGTCACCGCCGGACCAGAAATTGCTTTCAAACTGATCGGTCTCGCGGCGCGCCCGCCCGAGCAGCAGGCGTTTGCGGAATATGATCGCCCAGGATGTGAGCGAGGCCAGCATCAGCAGCCCGATGACGATTTGCACCACGATGCTCGCCTGCACGACGAGCTGAATCAGCGACAGATGTCCAGTCATGACGTGTCGGCCTACTCCTGAGTTACTTCAATGCCGCGCACAGCGGTTCGGGCAGTTTCGTCGGCCTGAAAGTGCGCGCATCGACACACGCCACCCTCACCTCGGCGCTCACCAGCGGCTCGCCATCGACCGCGCGCAGTATGCGCTGGGCGAAGCTGATGCACACCGAACCGTCGGCGCGCGGCTCACAGGTGACGATGAGTTCATCGTCGAGCCGCGCCGGCCGGCGGTACTGCACCGATACGTTCACGACCGCGAACAGCACGCCGGGTTCCCGAGCGAGCGCCTGCTGCGAGAAACCGAGCGAGCGCAGCCACTCGGTGCGCGATCGCTCGAGAAAACGCAGGTAATTGGCATAATAAACGATGCCACCGCCGTCGGTATCCTCCCAATAGACCCGCACCGGCCAGCTGAACTCCCTCATGGATTCTCCTCGAACAACGGCAGCGGTCCGACGAGTCGCTCCGGGGGCGTACGCCCGAAATGCTCGTAGGCGGTGCGCGTGGCCATGCGACCGCGCGCGGTACGCACCAGGAAGCCCTGCTGGATCAGATACGGTTCGATCACATCCTCCAGCGTTCCGCGCTCCTCCCCGACCGCCGCGGCAATGCTGTCGATGCCCACCGGGCCGCCATCGAACTTGTCGATCACCGTGGTGAGCAACTTGCGGTCGAGCGTGTCGAAACCCAGCGGGTCGACCTCCAGAAGATCGAGGGCCGCTTCGGCCACGGCAGCGACGATACGCCCGTCTGCCTTAACCTGAGCGTAATCGCGCACGCGCCGCAGCAGCCGGTTGGCGATGCGCGGGGTGCCGCGGGCCCGCTCCGCGATGCGTCTGGCGCCGAACGCATCGATCGGCACCGCCAGAATGGACGCTGAGCGGCGCACGATGTGCTCGAGATCATCAACGCCGTAGAACTCCAGCCGCTGCACGATGCCGAACCGATCGCGCAGCGGCGAGGTCAGCAGACCGGCCCGCGTGGTGGCCCCGACCAGGGTGAACGGCGGCAGATTCAATTTGATCGAGCGCGCCGCGGGGCCTTCACCGATCATGATGTCGAGCTGGCAGTCCTCCATCGCCGGATAGAGCACTTCCTCGACCACTGCCGAGAGGCGGTGAATCTCATCGACGAACAGCACGTCGCGCGGCTGCAGATTGGTGAGGATCGCCGCCAGATCGCCCGGTCGCTCGAGCACCGGACCGGAGGTCTGCCGCAGATTCACGCCGAGCTCTGCGGCGATGATGTGCGCGAGGGTGGTTTTGCCGAGCCCTGGCGGACCGAACACCAGGACGTGATCGAGCGCCTCGGCGCGCTGGCGCGCCGCGCCAATGAAGATCTCGAGCTGCTCGCGCGCCTTGGGCTGGCCGACGTACTCGGCGAGCCGGCGTGGCCGGATGGCCCGCTCGGCGGCCTCGTCCTCGCCACTGGCCTGGGGACTGACGACGGTGCGCTCAGAGTCCATGCACCCTACTCCCGCGCCGCGCTCTGCAGCGCACGGCGAATGAGTTCCTCGGTCGAGTGCGCCTCGGCGCCGGAGCCCTTCAGCAGACGGGTCGCCTCGGCGGGCTTGTAGCCGAGGGCGATCAGCGCATCAAACGCCTCGCTCGCCGCGCCGGCCACCGGCGCGCTCACCAGCCCTGTGGCGGAGCCCTCTTCGAGCCGGTCGCGCATCTCGACGACCAGCCGTTCGGCGGTTTTGCGACCGATACCGGGTACCCGGGTGAGCGCACTGACGTCATGCGCGTGCACGCACTGGGTGAACGCCTCGACACTGATCCCCGAGAGCAGGGCAAGCGCGATCTTCGGCCCAACCCCCGAGACTTTGATGAGCGCCCGAAACAGGCGACGCTCGGCATCGGTGCCGAACGCATAGAGCACATGTGCGTCCTCGCGAATGACCAGATGCGTCAACAGGCGCACTTCCTCGCCGACCGCCGGAAGGTGGAAATAAGTCGACATCGGCGCCTCGAGCTCATAGCCCAGCCCGCCCGTCTCGACCGTCAGGTGCGGGGGCGTCTTGGCAACAATCTGTCCACGGATCGAGCCGATCATCTCCTCATGCCGCTCCCGGTCGGTGCCGCGCCATGGACGGCTGCGATCTGGGCAAGTTGACGCGAGTGGGCGTGACACAACGCCACGGCGAGCGCATCGGCCGCATCGGCCGCGAGTCGCCCCTCGAGAGCGAGCAGAATGCGCACCATGTGGGCCACCTGCTGCTTTTCCGCCCCACCCGCTCCAACCAAGGCCAGCTTGATGGCGCGGGGAGCATACTCGAATACCGCCAGCCCGTGGGGTATGGCGGCGAGCGCCGCCCCACGGGCCTGACCGAGCTTCAGCGCGCTGTCGACGTTGCGATTGACGAACACCCGCTCGATGGCCACCTCCGCGGGCCGATGCTGCGCGACCAGCTCGCTCAGATGCTCGTAAATGAGCCGCAAGCGCTGCGCGAGCGCCGCTGATGGCGGCAGAGCGATGCAGCCGTGTGCGTGGTGCCGCCATTGACCGCTGCGCCATTCGATCAGACCGAATCCCGTGGTGCGCGAGCCCGGATCGAGACCGAGCACGCGCAGTCCCTCGGGCAGGCTGGGCGCGGCGGTCGCCGGGGCGGCGGCCGCCGCGCGCTGCGGATCAAACGCCCGCCAGGAGCGCGTCGGATATCTCGACATTCGAATACACGTGGCGCACGCCATCGACCTCTGCGAGGGCCTGCAGCAGTTCCCGCCACCGGCACGCCGCAGCGCCCGCCAGCGGAACGGTGAGCGTGGCCCGTTCGCTCACCCCGGCGGCGACCGGCACCCATCCCCGGCGCGCGAGCGCCCGGCGAATCGCCTCGAACTCTTCCGGATCGGTTCGGACCTCGAGCCCCTCGCGGCTGGTGCCGGCGACATCCTCCGCACCAGCGGCATAGGCCACCTCGGCGAGCGGCGCACGATCCGTGCCCGGAGCGAATCGCAGCCAACCGACCCGATCGAACAAATAGCTCACGGCGCCCTCGGCGGCCAGAAAGCCCTCGTGCGCCCGAAACACCCGACGCAGCTGCTCACGAGTCCGCCCGGGATCAGCGGTGAGGCATTCGACGAGCACCACCGCGCCCTGCGGGCCGTACCCCTCGAAGCGCATCGTCTGCACGTCGGGTGGAATCAACACCATGTGAAAATATACAGTCACGGAACCGCACGGCACAACCCCTGCACTCAGGATCGTCGCCCCCCCGCCGTGCCGTTATCATAGCCGTGAACCCTCCCCCAGGCATTGACGGCCCCTTGGAGACGACGCAGCACTGCCCAGCCGCCCTGCTCGAGTCGATCGGCGTCCTGAGGCGGACGCTCGAGGCCGAGGTACGTGCGGCTCATCCCGCCGATGCGGGCCCCGCCCCGAGCAGCGGGCGCACGGCGGTGCGCGCTGCAGCGGCCGCAGCCCCTGGCGCCAACGCCGGCGGCACCGCTTCGGGTCTGACCGAGCAGCTCGATCATGGCGCCGAAGCCGCCGAGGTCATTGGGGCGCTCACTGAGGATGCGGACCTGACGCTCGCGCTGCTCGTCAAGCCCCTTCTCGGCGCAACGGCGCTGAGGCCGGAGGCGCTGGCACGTGTGGCCGGACCCGCCGCGTACGCCACTGCCGTGGCGCTCGGAAAACTCGGCGAAGTGGGGCTCCCGGCTCACTGGTCACCCGAGCACGGACTCAATGCCCGACAGGCCGAGACGCTGCGCAAGATGTTGCTGGCGGTGGTCAGTGACCCGCGTCTGATCCTGGCACGGCTCGCCGAGCAGCTCGTCGCACTGCGCCACGCCCGCGAGAGCGCAGCCGAGCAGCGCGAGCGCCTGGCGCTCGAGACCCGCGCGATATTCGCTCCGCTCGCCAACCGGCTCGGCATCTGGCAGTTGAAGTGGGAGCTCGAGGACCTCGCCTTCCGCTATCTCGAGCCTGAGGCCTACCGACAGATTGCGGCCGAACTGAACGAGCGGCGCACCGACCGCGAGCGCTACATCGAGGCATTCTGTGCCGAGCTGCGCGCCGCACTCACCCAGAGCGGCATCACGGCGCAGGTCTACGGGCGGCCGAAGCACATGTACAGCATTCATCGCAAGATGCAGCGCAAGCATCTCGCCTTCGACCAGCTGTTCGACGTGCGGGCGGTGCGGATCATCGTCGAGTCGATTCCGGACTGCTATGCCGCCCTCGGGGTGGTGCACGGCAGGTGGCGCTACATTCCCGGGGAGTTCGATGACTACGTCGCGACACCCAAGGGCAACTTCTATCGCTCGATCCACACCGCGGTCATCGGCCCGGAGAACAAGAGCGTCGAGGTGCAGATCCGCACCGCCGAGATGCACGAACACGCCGAGCTCGGCGTCGCAGCGCATTGGACATACAAGGAAGGCGGCTCCGCCGACACTCATTATCAGCGCAAGATCGAGGCGGTGCGCCGCTTGCTCGAGCCGATCGGTGCCGATGCAGGCGAGGACACCGACCGCGAATTCCTCGAGCAGGTGAGCACCGAGCTGTTCCAGGACCGGGTGTACGCGCTCTCGCCGAAGGGCGAGGTCATCGATCTGCCCCACGGCGCGACCGCGCTCGATTACGCCTACACCGTACACTCCTCGCTCGGGCATCGCTGCCGCGGCGCGAAGGTCAACGGACGGATCATTCCCCTCACCCAGCCGCTCGCCAACGGGGAAATCGTCGAGATCATCACGGCCAAGCAAGAGGCGCCGAGCCGCGACTGGCTCGCGCCGGAGCTCGGCTATCTCGCCTCGGCGCGCAACCGCGGCAAGGTGCGCGCCTGGTTCCGCAAGCTCGATGCCGCCGACAACCGCGCCGCCGGACGCACCATCGCCGAGCGGGAGGTGACGCGCCTCGGGGTCGCCCCGGCGCAACTGCCGCAGCTGCTGGCTGCACTGAGTGCCCGCGACACGGATCACTTCTATCAGTTGTTCGGCGAGGGCGAGATCACCGTGGCGCAGCTGGCGCACGCGGCCGAGCGGCTGTTCAGCAAACCGCATCCGCCCGCGCCCCCCACCGGGCCGCGGCCGCGCCCGGCCCGCGGCGGCTCCCCGGTTGAGATCGAGGGCGTTGGGGATCTGCCCGTAACGCTTGCGCGCTGCTGCGCCCCGCTGCGCCCGCAACCCATCGTCGGTTACGTGACGGTCGGCCGGGGCGTGACCATTCATCGCCGTGGCTGCCCGAGCTTCACGCGCATGCGCACGGTACGTCCGGAGCGGGTACTGCAAGTGGAGTGGAGCTCGAGCCAGCCGGGGGAGCTACCCGTGCAGATCGCGGTACATGCCTACGACCGGCGTGGACTGGTGCGCGATCTGACCGACGTGCTGGCGTTCGAGCATCTGAGCATCCAGGACATGTCCACCACCACCGACCGCAACAGCGGCACTGCTGACATTGTGCTCAGCGTCGCGGTCGATGACGATGCGCAATTGCAGCGGGTGCTGCAGCGCCTCGGCGCAGTGCCGAACGTGCGCGCCGTGCGTCGCACCCGTTAGCGATTGATCGAGTCGATCGCGCGCTTATCGGCGGCCAGCGCCGCCTCATGCAGCGCCTCGGACAGGGTCGGATGGGCATGGATGGTGCGCTGCAGATCCTCGCTGCTGGCGGAGAATTCCATGGCCAGCACCGCCTCGGCGATCAGCTCACCGGCCATCGGCCCGATGATGTGCACCCCGAGAATCTCATCATCGTCCTGTGCGGCGATGATCTTGGCGAACCCCTGGGCCTGCTCCATGGCGCGGGCGCGGCCGCTCGCGAGGAACGGGAACACGCCGACTTTGTAGGCACGCGCGCTCGATTTGACCTGCTCTTCGGTGAGCCCGACCCAGGCAATCTCCGGAACGGTGTAAATCACCGACGGGATGGTCTTGTAATTGACCTCGCCGTAGTGGCCGGCGATCAGATCGGCCACCATCACCCCCTCCTCCTTGCCCTTGTGCGCGAGCATCGGGCCGCGCACGCAATCCCCGACCGCCCACACGCCCTCGGCGCCCGTGCGGCAATGCTCATCGACCTGTATGAAGCCGCGCGGATCGAGCGCCACACCGGTGCCTTCGGCGAGCAGATCCGCCGTGAACGGTCGCCGGCCGGCGGCCACGATCAACCGATCGACGGTGAGGCTGTGCTTGCCCTGGGCATCCTCGAAACTCACCTCGACCGCATCGCCGCTCACCTTCGCGCCACTCACCTTCGCGCCGAGACGGATCTCGAGTCCCTGCTTCTTGAAGTGACGTGCCGCCTCCTTGGCGAGCTGTTGGTCGGCGATCGAGAGGAACTCCGGCAGCGCCTCGAGCACCGTCACCTGGCTGCCGAGTCGACGCCAGACGCTGCCGAGCTCGAGTCCGATCACCCCCGCCCCGATGACCCCGAGGCGCTTCGGGACGGACTGCAGATCGAGCGCGCCCCATGAATCGATGATGTGCGGTGCCTTGAAAGGCGCAACTTTCAGCTCCGCCGGCTCCGAACCGGAGGCGAGAATGACGTGTTTGGCGGTCAGCTCGCGCCGGGTCCCGTCGGCGGCGGTGAACTGCACGCGCCGGCCGGGTAGCAGCTTGCCGTGGCCCTGCAGCGCAGTGACGCCACTCGCCTTGAACAGCGCGTTGATCCCCTGGGTGCTGGTCTTGACGATGCCGGATTTGCGCTTCTGCATCTGCGCAACGTCAAAGCCGACATCCGCCACCTGGATCCCGTGCACGGCGAACTCCTCGCGAGCACGGGTGTAGAGCTCACTCGACTCGAGTAGCGCCTTCGATGGGATGCAGCCGGCATTGAGGCAGGTCCCGCCAAAGGCATAACTGCCATCCCGATTGCGCCACTGATCGATGCACGCCACGGTTAGTTTGTTCTGGCCGGCGCGGATTGCCGCCGGATAGCCGGCCGGTCCACCGCCGATCACGATGACGTCGAATGAGTCTGCCATGATCAAATCCCCAACAGCATGCGGCCCGGATCCTCCAGGCACTCCTTGACGGTGACCAGGAACTGCACCGCTTCACGTCCATCGATGATGCGATGGTCGTAAGTAATGGCGATGTACATCATCGGCCGAATCGCGATCTGGCCGTCGACGACCATCGGCCGGTCCTGGATCTTGTGCATGCCGAGAATGGCGCTCTGCGGGGCATTGACGATCGGCGTGGACATCAGCGAGCCGAACACCCCGCCGTTGGTGATCGTAAAGGTGCCGCCGGTCAGATCCTCCAAAGAAATTGCACCGGCGCGCGCCTTCTTCGCGTACTCGCCGATCTCCTTCTCGATGGCCGCAAAGCCCTTCGCATCCGCGTCGCGCACGATCGGCACCACCAGACCCCGATCGGTCGACACCGCCACGCCGATGTCGTAGAACTCGTGATAGACGATATCGGTACCGTCCACCGATGCATTGACCACCGGGAACTTCTTCAGCGCCTCGATGCACGCTTTGACGAAGAAGGACATGAAGCCGAGCTTCACGCCATGCTCCTTCTCGAACCGGTCCTTGTGGCGGGCCCGCAGCTGCTGCACCGCTGTCAGATCCACCTCGTTGAAGGACGTCAGCAGAGCCTGCGTTGACTGGGCTTCGACCATGCGCTGAGCGATCCGCTGCCGCAGGCGCGTCATCGGCACACGCTGTTCGGCACGAGCCCCGGCGGCAGCCACCCCAGCCGCAGCGGCCGGCTGCTGCTTGCCGAGAAATCCGACCACATCGGACTTGGTCAACCGGCCGTCGCGGCCGCTCGCGGGTATCGCACCCGGATCGATGCGGTTCTCCTCCACCAGACGACGCACGGCGGGACTCAACTTCTCTTTGTCCTTCTCTGCGCCGGCCTCGACCTTACCCGCCGGCACAGCCGTGGCGCTGCCACCGGGCTTGCCCGCGGGCTCGGGCGCCGCAGCGGGCGCCGGGGCCGCGCTCTGCACCGCGCCCTCCTCGATCAACGCCAGCACCTGGCCGCTATTCACCACCGTGCCGCCGGCCACCTTCAGCTCGCGCAGCACCCCGTCGGCCGGGGAGGGAACCTCGAGCACCACTTTGTCGGTCTCGAGATCGGCAAGGTTCTCGTCGCGCCGCACCGAATCACCCGGCTTCTTGTGCCAGGCCACCAGCGTTGCGTCAGAAACGGATTCCGGAAGTTGCGGAACTTTGATTTCAGTCGTCATGAGCTCTTTCTCATCGGGGCCGCGCTGCTCTTGCGGCCGCGGGCGTGCGTCAGGCGCGGGGTCTTGCGCGCCGAATTCTCCGTGGTCGTCGCGTGCAGCGCCGCATCGACCAGTGTCTGCTGCTCGCGCTCGTGGGACTTGCCGATGCCGGTGGCCGGCGCGGCAGCCGGCGCGCGGCCGGCATAGAGCACTTCGGCGCCCTTATCGAGCGGCTCCTCCAGCCGGTGGCGGATCTGATACCACGCGCCCTGGTTCTGCGGCTCTTCCTGACACCAGACCACCTCGCGCAGATTCGGGTAGCGATCGAGCACTGCCCGGTACTCTTCGGTGGGGAACGGGTAGAGCTGCTCGATGCGTACCAGCGCCACGTCGCGGATGCCCGAAGCGCGCCGCGCCTTGAGCAGGTCGAAGTACACCTTGCCGCTGCAGAACACCGCGCGGCGCACCTCGCGCGCCTCGATGTCATCGACCTCATCGATCACGCGGGCGAATCCACCACTCGCCAGATCCTCCAGCGCCGAGACCGACAATTCGTGGCGCAGCAGGCTCTTCGGGGTCATCACGATCAGCGGCTTACGGAACGGTTGGAGCATCTGCCGGCGCAGCATGTGGAACATCTGCGCCGGGGTCGAGGGCACGCACACCTGCATGTTCGACTCGGCGCACAGCTGCAGGAATCGCTCCAGGCGCGCCGAGGAGTGCTCCGGTCCCTGTCCTTCGTATCCATGCGGCAGGAACAGCACCAGGCCGCAGTACCGTTCCCACTTGGCCTCACCGGAGCTGATGAACTGGTCAATGATGACCTGTGCACCGTTGGCGAAATCGCCGAACTGTCCCTCCCAGATCGTCAGACACCCCGGCTCAGTGGTCGAGTAACCGTACTCGAAGCCCATCACCGCCTCTTCGGAGAGCACCGAGTCGATGATCTGCACACGCGGCTGGCGATCGGCCAGATGCTGCAGCGGGATGTACACCTGGGGACTGCCCTGATCGTGCAGCACCGCGTGACGATGGAAGAATGTGCCGCGGCCGCAGTCCTGACCGCTCAAGCGCACCGAATAACCGTCCTCGACCAGCGAGGCATATGCCAGCGTTTCGGCGCAGCCCCAGTCGAGTGCCAACTCCCCGGCATGCATCTGCACCCGGTTCTTCATGATGTGAGCGACGCGCGGATGCAGCGACAGCCACTGCGGCAACTGCGTGAGACGCTCGCCAAGGGACTTCAGGCGTTTCATCTCAACGCCGGTGCCCACCTTCTCGGTCCAATCCGATTGCGCGTAGCGTGACCAGTCCACCGTGAACTGATTGCCGATCATACCGAGCGCGGCGCGCGCCAGGGGCTTACCCTGATCGAGCCCCTCGCGATACTGCGCCACGAGCGCATCCGGATCGGACTTCTGCACCACCCCTTCGGCAATCAACCGATCCGCATAGAGCACCCGTGTGGTCGGATGCTGGCGGATGATCTGATACATCTGCGGCTGCGTGGCAGCCGGCTCGTCCGCTTCGTTGTGTCCCAGGCGGCGATAGCACACCAGGTCGATCACGACGTCCTTGCGAAAGCGCATGCGGTACTCGAGCGCGAGGCGCGTCACGAACACCGCCGCCTCCGGATCGTCCCCGTTGACGTGGAATATCGGCGCCTCGAGCATCTTGGCGACGTCGCTGCAATAGAGCGTCGAGCGCGCATCATTCGGATCAGAGGTCGTGAAGCCCACCTGGTTGTTGATCACCAGGTGCAGCGTGCCGCCGGTGCGGTAGCCCCGTGCCTGCGAGAGCTGCAGTGTCTCCATCACCACGCCCTGTCCCGCGAACGCCGCATCGCCGTGAATCAACACGGGCAGCACGCGCTCTCCCTGCTCGTCCTCACGCCGCTCCTGGCGGGCGCGCACCGAGCCCTCCACCACGGGGTTGACGACCTCCAGATGCGAGGGATTGAACGCGAGCACGGTATGCACGTTGCCCGCCGGCGTGCGCAGATCGGCCGAGAAGCCCTTGTGGTACTTCACATCGCCCGAGCCCTTCAGATGGCTCAGGTCATAATTGCCTTCGAACTCGGAGAACAGCAGTGAGGGGGGTTTGCCGAGCAGATTGACCAGGACATTGAGACGGCCGCGGTGCGCCATCCCGATGACCACCTCCTCGACCGCCACGCTGCCGGCCCTCTGGATCAGGTCATCGAGCATCGGAATCAGCGTCTCACCGCCTTCGAGCGAGAAGCGCTTCTGACCGACGTATTTAGTATGCAGATAACGCTCGTGTCCCTCCGCAGCGGTGAGCTGCCAGAGGATATTGCGCTTCTCTTCGGAACTGAACTGCTGCTTCAGTCGGCCGGCTTGGTAGTGATCCTGCAGCCACAGCCGCTCGTTCGAGTCGGAGATGTGCGCAAACTCCGCTCCCACCGAACCACCGTAGATGATCTCGAGCTCGCGCAGGATCTCACGCAGCTTCATGCGCTTCGGCACCGCCTCGATGCGGCTGCCGGTGTAGAACTCGCTGTCGAGGTCCGCCTCGGAGAGCTTGAAGTAGGCAAGCTCGAGCACGTGCGGCCGCGGACGTTGCGTGAGCCCCAGCGGGTCGATCTTGGCAACGAGATGGCCGCGATTGATCCAGATCTGAATCAAACGCGAGACCGCTGCCTGGCGGACATCGGCGCCGCGCCCGCCGGCGGAGTCGACCAACGCTCGTGGCTGGCGGGCCCGCGCGGCGATCTGCGCCTCGATCGGGCCTCGCGGCTGCTCACCGCCCGTCAAGCCCGGCAGGCTCTCGAAATAGCGACGCCAGCGTTCCTCTACGCTTGCTGGGTCACGAAGGTACTGCTCGTAGAGAGTATCCAGGAAGTCGGCGTTGCCGCCGAAAAGGGGTGTAGGTTCAAGCATGCTGGGAGATGCAACTACGAGTCGCTAGTGTAACGGAAACGGCACAGGCGAGGAACATGAAATCTGCCCTCAGCGGTTGAAGTTTAACTCCGATTCAGGTTTGGTCCGCATTTGCGCACGCCGCCTCACAGCATGCCGAGCAGCGACAGCTCGTAGAGAATTAGTACGATGTATCCGAGCAATATGCCGTAGAAGATGAGTCTCACCGGCAAGCGACCGAAGAGCTTCGCCCGGGCAAGCAGCGTCAAACAGACGATGCCGCCGCCAGTGAGCGCCACTTTGAACAGGATGAACGCCACGGCCGAGCCGCGCACCAGAGGGGCCAGCAGCGGGTTGACCTCGTAGGCTCCGCTGTCGATCAACAGCAGCGTCAGGGCCGCATCGGCACAGGAGAGCGCCACGACCAGCACGCCGATCGCGAGCCACCAGGGATGGTGCCAATCGACCGCCCCGATGCGCTGCTCGCCGCTGCGGCGCGGCCCCCGGCGGCGCGGTCGCACGCTGCCGTAGAGCAGCGCGCGCACCACACTGATGCGCCGGTCCGGCTCGCTGCGCCGCTCGAGCTCTAACTGCGACGGGTGGGCGCGGCGCGCGCGCTCGGGAGGGAATCTCGGCACAATGAAGGGGTGACGGCAGCTCCAGGCCGGATTGTAGGGCGTGGCCCGCGCCGCTCCGCCTGCAGCGCTGCGAACTGTGATGCCGATCGCAGCGGCTCGCCTGCGCAGTGCGGCCCTGGGCTCTGCCGATGAGGGGCGGCGGCATCATGCGAAGGAGTATAGTGCCCCGTACCGATCCGCACGCGCGAGCCCCCTCATGAGTCGCAGTGACGTCAGCCCCATTCGGGAGAGGTCCGGGAAGCCCCTGCTCACCGCCATCGCCCTCGCCTTTTTCTTCGGGCCCATCGGCCTGGCGTACTCGAGCCGCATCGGCGCCGCGGTCATGCTGGTGGTCAGTGCAGCAGTACTGGTGCCGATCCTGCTCGGCCTGCACATCAATGCCGTCATCTTTCTACCCGTGTGGATCGTGTGCATCATCTGGGCGGCTTTCACCGCCGGCGAGCGTCAGTCCCGGCCGCCGGAGGCGACCCTCGAGGGCGAAGTGGAAGCTGACGGGCCGGCGCAGCGCAGCTCAGACTCTCAGCCCTCGGCAGATGGCGCCCCCGGCCGGAGTTGAACCGACGACCTACCGCTTAGGAGGCGGTCGCTCTATCCACTGAGCTACGGGGGCGCTGCCGGGGTGAAGTGTAGCGGCACGGACCGACGATCGCATACCTGATTCCCGCCCACGAGCGCAGGCCTGCCCGCCACGCTCAACTCGATGAGCGCAACACCTCGAGTTCGAAATGACTCGGCTCGCGCAGCCGCTCGGCACGGCGCACCTCGATCCGACCGCGGCCTGCATTCTTCGCCGCATAGCAGGCCGCATCCGCCACGCGCAGCAGCGCCGCCGCATCCGCCTCGCCAGCGGCGCAATAGGCGACTCCCATGCTCGCGCCGACGCGGAAATATTGCCCACCTTCCCAGTGCAGCACGAACTGCTCGATCGCCGTCAGTGCCGCTGCCGCCACCTGCTCGGCACGCTCGCGCGGACAGCCCGGCAGCAGCAACGCGAACTCATCCCCGCCCAGTCGTGCCGCGGTGTCGGTCGAGCGCACTTGCGCCTTGAGAATCTCGCTCACCCGCCGCAGCGCCTCATCGCCGGCAGCATGTCCGCCGAGATCGTTGATCTCCTTGAATCGATCGAGGTCGATGAACACCAGCGCGCAGGGCTCGCGCCCGAGTTCGGCGACTTCGCGCAATCGCACGTTGAACTCACGGTGATTGACCAGATCGACGAGCGCGTCGTGCGTGGCCTGATACTGCAGCGCGCGAGTTAACTGAGCATTTTCGGCGGTGACATCGAGCACCTTGCCGATGGTCCGATCCGTCTTGTAGGCCGAGTAGGCCACGACGGCCACGTACACGATGTTCACGAATGCCAGCAGATAGTGCAGCGCGAGCCCATCGGTGAGCAGGCGCCACTCAATCATCGAGGCCACGGGGATCATGAAGATCATGTAGCAGCGCCACATCGCCCCGTAGGAGGTCATGGCTCCCGCAATGACGCCCGTAAACAGCAGCACGGTGAGCATCTGGTGCGCCACATCACCACGGGGCATGAACACCGCAGCCCCAGCGCCCCAGATCAGCCCCGAGATGGCGGTCGAAATCTCGAGCCGCCGGATCCACTGCGCGGCAGAGCGTGCATACGGATCACGCCGAAACGTGCGACTCTCGATCTGGCGCGACAGCGAGAGCAGCGTAACGAGCCCGAGCCAGACCGCCAGCACGGGCCGCGGCTCGGCACGGTAGAGCATCGCGACCAGAACGCAGGCGGCGGTCATGGCCCCGGTCAGCATGAAAGGGAAATTGCCGTAAACGAGGCGCAGCCGCTCCAGATCGGCCCCCTGATGGCTCGTTTCGGGCTCACTCGAACTCATGCCGACGTGCCTGCGCAGCATCTATTCTGTTAATTATTTTAGCGCGCTTTCGCATATGACTTATGTGCCGTGCGGCGCACCACAGCCGCGCGGGATGTGCGGCAGCCGACGCTTCTGCGAGGCGGCTGCGGCATTGCCACCGGCCAGCGCCACTCGACTCGAGCAACGTCCCTCAATTTGACTGTATATTAAATCAGCCCGATCGGCACCAAGCGCACTTCGTAACGCAGCCTGGCGCGCCGGTCAGATGCGGGCGCTCCACGGCCCTGCTCGTCGGCACCGGAGCGGGACGTACCGCTCGCCAGGGGGCCTGAGCCGCCGAATCAGCCTGCCCGCACATCGCGCTTCAGATGCGCGATGATGTCCTTGGAGAACTCGCCGGTCACCAACAGCCGGTGCGCCACGTCATCCATCAGCTCGACCCGATTTCGGCCCTTCGATTTGGCCTGATAGAGCGCCTCGTCCGCCAGCTGCAGCGCCCCGTACGGATTACGCCATGCGGTCGGCTCGACGACCGCCACACCCACGCTGATGGTCAACACCTCGCCACACCGCGAGCCATCATGTTCGATCGAGAGCGCCTGCACCGAGCGACGCATGGCCTCAGCGGTTTCCTGCGCGCCCGTACGGCCGGTGTCGTACAGAATGGCGCCGAACTCCTCCCCGCCGTAACGGGCCACCAGGTCGAGCGGCCGGCGCGCACAGCCCTGGATCGCCTGCGCCGCCTGGCGCAGCGCCTCATCGCCGGCCTGATGGCCGTAGCGATCGTTGTAGGCCTTGAAGTAATCGATGTCGATGAGAAAGATCGACAGAGGTCGCCCATCGGTCGCCGCCTGCCGCCACAGTTGTGCGAGGCTTTCGTCGAACATGCGCCGGTTCTTGGTCCAGGTGAGCACATCCTGCTGTGCCAGCTCACCGATCAGCTGCCTCTCGAGGAAAGCCCGGCGCGTGTGCCGCTCAATCAGCCGCGCGGCCACCGCGCACGCCGCGAGTGTCGTGAGTAGAAATCCTGCGGCCCCCGTGGCGATCTCGGGCGGCAGGCGCACCAGATGCGCCGCGAGCAGCTCTGCCACCACGGCGAGCGTGGCGGCGACCAGCCCGGCGCGAAACGGCAGACCCAGGAAATAAAATGGGCCGATGATGAGCAGCGGAATCGCCATCAGCCCATCCGGCTCGCCCGCCATGGCCACATGCACCGCCTGGACGGCGATGAGGATATTGCGCAGGGGGACGAGCACCCACGCAACCGGCAAGTACCAACGCTCGTAACGACGGCTCCAGGCGAGCCACGCCAGCACGATACTGGAGACACCGACCATTGGGGCGATTCCCCCATTGAGCGGCAACGCCTGATGGTTGATCAGCATCTGAACGCCGCGCACTGCGATCAGCAGCACCGTCAGGGTACATGCGAAGCGCACGATGGAACGGCTGTCGCGCAGGGTGCTGCGCACGAACTGCTCCTCGAGCGCACCGGGAAAACGGGTACTCGGCGGATCCTTCTGCAACTCCGCGGCGTAAATCGAATCTGGTAAGGCGTCGAGGCTCAGGCGCAAGGTCATCTAAAAAGCATAAGTCATATCGGAAATGACGGATGAGAACGGCAGCAAGGTCCACAGATCCCGTCGCTTCACCGTCCCGGGGCAAATTAAATCAATAAATTCAATTCATTGCATTCCGCACACCGTGCAATCCGGCCGCCGGCCTGCAATAGTGCCCGCCACTGATCACACTGGCGATCCGGCATACGCGACGGCCCGCGCACCGACCCCGCACGGCCGGTGATGCTCATGCCATCAGAGGGGCCCCTCAGCGCCCCAATCCCACCGCCTTCACCCTCGATCCGCCGCGGGAACTCGCTGTGCGCAACGGGCATCCGGCCGTGTTACGGCTTGATCTGTCCGCGCAGTTCACCGGCCGGATCGCGTTTGCTGTGTACGTTGAAGTACAGCTTTCCGGCGCGGAACGCCTGGTATTCGGCCGCGGTGAGCTTCGTTCCGGGCGGCACTCGCCAGCGATGCGCTCCGGCCTGCTTCAGCCAGATGATGGGCGGTCCATTGTGACCGGCCGCTCCCTCATGGATGTGCACCATGGTCGGATTGATGCCGTGGACGATGACCTCGGCGCGCAGATCATGGTTTGGCAGCACGGTGATGATCCCCTCGCCCCGCGCGGTGCTGTGAATCGCCGGCACCTCCTGCGCGCCGCTGAGGCGCACGTGCACGGTGGCGGCCGCCGCCAATCCGATCGCACCCCCGAGCAGCACGATCCAACCGAGATGCCTGATCAATCGATTCATGGTGTGCACCTGCTGTGTCTTTGCCGTTTCGGCCTCGGCTCCTCGGCCGCAACGACCGTGCCCGCGCGATGATAGCCGGCCGCGCGACTTTGCGTGCAGCGGAGTTCCTGAGGCGACGGACCGTGCCAAATGAGCGCCCGACGGCCTGAACAAATCGTTACCGTGTCGGTCCCAGACCGATCACTTTTTTGGAGATCTGCAATGCGCCCGATTCTGGCATTGGCGACCGCCGCGCTCCTCGGCACGAGCCTGGCAGCCTTCGCAGCCCCCGCAGCTGCGCCCAAGCAGGCAGGCCCGTTCCAGGGTCTGAAGTTCCGTGATCTGGGCCCGGCCGTGGCGGGCGGACGCGTCACCAGCGTGCTCGGCGTGGCCGGCAATCCTGCTCTTTACTACGTCGGCACCGCCGGCGGCGGGGTCTGGAAGACCCAGGATGGGGGCATGAGCTGGAAGGCGATATTCACCCACGAGCCGACCCAGTCCATCGGCTCGCTCGCGCTCGCTGGTGGTAACCCCAACTGGCTATGGGTGGGCACCGGTGAGGCCAACCCGCGCAACGACGTGCTCGACGGCGACGGGGTCTACTTCAGCCCGGACGGCGGGGCAACCTGGGTCGACAAGGGACTGCACAGAGCCGGACAAATCGCCGCCATTGCAGTCGATCCCCAGAACACCCAGACGGTGTTTGCCTGTGCCGAGGGCAATCTCTGGAAGCGCGGCCCACAGCGCGGTATCTACATGAGCACCGACGACGGCGCGCATTGGCGCCGCGTGCTGTATCTGAACGATCACACCGGATGCAGCACCCTCGCGTTCGAGCCGGGCAACCCGAAGGTACTGATCGCCGGCATGTGGCCGCTGCAGCGGCGCGCCTGGATGCTCACCAGCGGCGGCAAGAGCGGCGGCCTGTACCGCTCCACCGACGGCGGCCTGCACTGGAAGAAGCTCACCCATGGACTGCCGGCGAGCGGCATCGGCCGCAGTGCGGTCGCCTTCGCCCCCAGCCAACCGCGCACGGTGTACGCGGTGCTGCAGGCCAAAGGCGGCGTGCTGTGGGTCTCACATGACCTCGGCAGCCACTGGAGCAAGGTCAGCGACAATCACAACAGCGACGTGCGGCCCTTCTACTTTACGCAGCTCGCAGTGATGCCGAACAACCCGCAACGCCTGTTCCTCCTGTCGATGAAGATGATGGAGAGCAAAGACGGCGGAAAACAGGTGTTCTACGCGGATAAGGGCGTGCACGTCGATCACCACACCATCTGGATTGATCCGCACAACCCCGACCGCATCATCCAGGGCAACGACGGCGGGGTGTATCTGTCGCTCGATGCCGGCAAGCACTGGCGGCATCTCGACAATCTGCCCATCGAGCAGTTCTACCAAGTGGCCGCGAGCGCCACGGACCATCCCTGGCCTTATCTGGTATGCGGGGGGCTGCAGGACAACGACGCCTGGTGCGGAGCGAGCAGCGATTACGACCGCGGCGGGGTCACCGGTGCGCAGGACGGGTTCGACGTCTCCGGGGGTGACGGGCAGTACGTCGTGCCAGCCCCGAGCAACGCCTCGATCATCTATTCAACCACCGACGACGGGTTCGCCACGGTGCTGAACCGCGCCACCGGGCGCAAGCGTGAGATCAACCCCTACCTGCGCGACGTACTGGCCGGCCTGCTGCTCTCGGGCAAGCCTCCCTACGCCCAGAAGTACCGCTTCGACTGGACTACGCCGGTGGCGGTCTCACCGCGCCATCCCATGGACGTCTACACCGCCGCCGATGTTGTGTTTCACAGCACCGACGGTGGCAAACACTGGACCGTGATCAGCCCCGATCTGACGCGCAACGTCAAATCCAAGCAACAGCCGAGCGGCGGGCCCCTTCAGCACGACATGAGCGGCGCGGAAACCTACGACACCATCCAGTCGCTGGCCCTGGCGCCCACCGACCCGAAGGTCATCTGGGTCGGGACGGATGACGGCTGGGTCTGGGTCAGCCGCGATGCCGGCGCGCACTGGAGCAAAGTGACTCCGCCAGGAGCCCCGCAGTGGGCGCGCGTGTACCATGTCGAGCCCTCGCCGTTCTCGGCAGGAACTGCCTATGCGGCGTTTGACGGACACGAGATCGGCAACGATGCGCCGTACGTGTATCGCACGACCGACTACGGCAGGCACTGGACGCGCATCAACTCCGGTCTGCCCAACAGCAGCGTGGAGGTGGTCGCCGAGGACCCCAATCACGCCGGACTGCTGTTTGCCGGCACGATCTCGGCCGGTCTGTACGTGTCGTTCGATGACGGCGGACACTGGCAGCCGCTGCATGCCAATTTGCCGCACGGCCTGTCCGTGTGGGATCTGACCTTCGCACCGGATCATCGCGGCCTGCTGCTCGCCACGCACGGCCGCGGCATCTGGGTACTCGATAATCTGCGGCCCCTCGAGCAGTACGACACTGCCCTCGCGAACGCACCGTTCCATGCGTTCAGCGCCTCCCCAGGGGTGCTGCTGTACCGGACGCATACCAACGGGGTGGGACCGAGCGCGTTTCTCGCACCGAATGCTCCCACCGGAGCTGTGATCAGCTACCACCTGAGTAAGGCGTTGAAACCCACGCCTGCTGAGAAGGCGGCCCACCATGGTCCAGTACGCATCACCGTTCGTGATGCAGCCGGCACTTTGGTGACGACCCTGCATGGACCGGGCAAGGCAGGATTCAATGCCGTCGTGTGGAACCTGAGCTACAAAGGGCCGGCTAAACTCGACCCACCGCTCGGCCGGGCGGGGCATGGCGGCGGATTTGGTCCAGCCGCTCTGCCTGGACAGTACACGGCCACTCTGCACGCCGGTACCACCATGCAGCACGTGACGCTCAAGGTCGAATCCGATCCGCGGTATCAGGTCAGTCTGGCCACGGACCGAGCCGATGCGCGGGCGGGCCTCGCCGCGCGCGCCGAGCTGTCTGCGGTGAATCGACTGCTGAACCATGTATCGGCCATG
Source organism: Pseudomonadota bacterium (assembly GCA_021808195.1). Next base: position 42,374 of record JAKBCE010000021.1, on the reverse strand, counting down.
CGTACAGCGCTCGCCGCGGTGCTCACCCGGGGCAAGAGCGATCCGACCTGGGCCGAGCAGCACGCGGCACTGCTGAAGCAGGGCAAGCAGCTCGAGAAGACGCTCAGCGCTTATCAGAACGTGCTGTGGAACTCACATACGCAGCACAACGCGGAGGAGGATTTCCTGCGTCACTTCTCGCACCTGCACCGGCGCATCGAGACACTCTACGGGTTGAGCGCAGGTCTGTGGGGCGAGCCGCCGCGTGCCCAGCTGCTCACGTTGATCCGCACCGATCGCGCGCGAGTCGAGCAACTGCTGACTCGCTACAACGGCTCGGTGCTGAGTCAGGTGAAGCACTGGAACAGCGCAGCCTACGCCGCAGGGGTCAGCACGCTGCCGACCGGCACGCCGGTCAATTTGAACAACCCGCCGGCATTGCCGCCGAGTGGGTCCTGATCGATCCTCGCTCCCGGTGGCGCAGCCGCACAGTTTGCGGCTGCGCCACCGGGATCTTCCCCCGGGCGCCGTGCGGCCGGGACCCCGGCACAGAGGCCGAATCCGATCAACTGCACCGCGCACCGAGAGTCCCAGTCGCTCTTGAGGGCTCAATGGGGGCGGGACCGAGACGCTGCCTGGATCGCTCGACCGGCAGCACCGCTGCAGTCAACCCAGATACCATTCTCGTGTATCAACCCACGCCGCTTGTAGCGCCCGTATGCCAATGGGCCGCATCGTTCCACTCTCTCATGCGACGCTGCCGGAGAAGACCGACCTTCGGTTCGACAAGTGCCTGCTCAGAGCGCACGTTTTAAGCAGATATCGGCCTCTGCAAAGCACAGCGGGCGCTGCATCCGGAACGTCCCTGGCCGCAACCCACCGCAGCTCCCGGCGCGCCGGCGAGCAGGATGCTCCGCGCCGAATTTCTCTTTGATTCAGGAAATTCTCGTACGTGGCCTCAACACTGAGGCCCGAGAGCACCGATGTGCGGTGCGCAGTACTCACCCTATCACCCTGCTGGTGCCGAAGCCGCGACGCCGCCATCAAGCGACGTCCAGGGCGCGCTCACAGCCGCCGAAGCGAACTGCAGTTTTTTTGCCGATGGTTACCGGCCTCACGCTGCCAGCGGCAAAATGCTTCGATGCGTCTTTCGCGACTCGACAGCGGCACCCATCAAGTCATTGCCAGAGGCGGCGCGCAACAAGTTGCCCACGAACCGACGCCGGGTGCCGGTCGAATTGATCGTATGCCTCAGGAATATCGATCAGCACGCGGGCGCACTCCCCGCTCGCCAACCCTGCGGCGCCCGTCAGGGCGCCGCAGGGGACGCTGTCCATCTCATTCCGCGCCGAAGCTGCGCGTGATGCGTATACCGAACTGGCGCGGATTTCCGAAGAACTCGTTATCCGGATTGGTACCGGCTGCCGCCTGGCCCGAAACATAAACTTTGTCGGCCAGATTCAGCCCATAAGCCTGAATCGTCCACCGGCCAATCGCATAGGTCACACTTGCGTTCCACAAACCGTAGGACGGCAGATAGTCCGTCACCGGCTTCTCGAACAGCGTCGTCCACTGCGAACCGATGTAGGAGTAATTGATGCGCGGGGTCAGCGTCCCGGAATTGCCAACGGGTAGCGCATATTGGACACCAGCATTGAATGTCCACTCTGGGGAGTACGGATTCTGGCTTCCGGAAAGATTGACCGTGTAGGGCAAGTAATCGAAGCATCCCGCCGTCACCGCCGCAGAGCTGCACTGCGGCAGATCCTGTGCCGTGACACCGGGCGGCAGCGCTTCTGTATTGACCAGCTGGATCGCACCCAGCTGAGAATTGACGTAGCCTGCGCCCATGTCGAGGCTGAGCGCGCCGAACCGTCCGTGCAGCTCCGCTTCCCCGCCCTTGATGGTCGATTTACCCGTATTCAGCAACGACGTCTGCCCTGTCGAGGGGATGAATGCATTGACCTGCAGGTTGTTGTAGTCGTCCCAGAACCCATCCAGGCTCGTTGCGAGATGGCCGTCGAAGTACTGACCCTTCCAGCCAATCTCGTAGTCCCAGACGGTTTCGGGCGAGAAATTCGACTGCGGTCCATTCGCTGTCGCAGGATTGAATCCTCCGGCCTTGAAGCCCTTGGCGACGAACGCGTATAGATAGTTCTCCTTGCTCACTGTCCAGTTGAGCGCCACCTTGCCGGTGGTTGCAGAATCGGTCTCAATCCCGGCTTGATTGACGTAGATCGGCGGCACGCCGGGAATTCCCAAATCGATCGTCACGTGACCGCCGGCCCCCACCTCATTCCAGTCGCGCGTGTAGCGCAACCCAGCCTGAATCTGCAACCGCGGCGTCAGCTTGTAGCTCACTTGCCCGAATGCCGCCACGGATTGCAGGATCTGCGTGAAATTCGGCAACACGTTCGCGGGCACGGCCTGGCTCTTGATATCGAGTTCGATCTCGCGGATGTCGTGCAGGTAGAACGCGCCGGCCACCCAGCTGAGCCGCCTGCCGGATGGGGAAATCAAGTCAAACTCCTGGGTGATCGGCCGCTCGATAATCGCCTGCGCAGTAGACAGCGCCGGGGCGACCGGCAGCGTGACTGATGTCGCATCCGAATCCTCGAGATTGTGTACACGCATGAACTGCTCTCCGGTAATCGAGCGCAAGTCGATGCCACTACCGGCGATGTTCCAGTCGATCCGCAGACTCGGTCTGACGGACAACTCGTCGTTGATCGTGCTCTGATCGTAGTTGAGCGTAAATGGATCGGAACTCGCATACGGCGCGTACTGCGTGCCGGGCACCGGCTTCCACGCATAGCCCCCGGTGCTCACATTATCAACCTCCACCTTCAGGAGGACCTTGAGATCGCGAGACGGCTCGCCCAGCACTCCGATGCGGAAGTTCTTCTCGTCCATGGAACCCGGGTGACCAAATTGCTGTGGACTTTGCGTCAACCTCGAGGCCGATCCAATGTCCTTGTAGAAGCTGCCGCGCTGCTCCATGTCCACCGCCACTCTCGCCGCCCAGTGCGGGCTGATCGGCAGATTGACCGCGCCTTGCAGTGCCTGTTCGGAATAATTCGCAATCTGCAACTGCGCGTAGCCATGCACGCCGTTGAAATCCGGATCGCGACTATCGATGAAAATCGCCCCGCCAGTCGAGTTGGAGCCCACGAATGTACCCTGCGGTCCTCTGAGCACCTGGACACTGGCAATGTCATACAGTGATCCGCCGGTCGTGATCGGCGGCTGCCAGAGGCCATCGCGGTATTCGGCGACACCCGGGACCACCGACGGCGAACCGCTATCGAGCCCTATGCCTCTGATGTTGACATTCGCCGTCAGACCGGCCGCCGTGATCGACAGCGCGGGCGAGGCATTCTGCAGGTCAGCAAGCGACACCACCCCTTTACGGATCAGATCCTTGGCATCAAATACAGTTGCCGAGATTGCGGTGGTCTGCAGATTCTCCCGGCGCCGCTCGGCGGTAATTACGATGTCGTGCAGGACTCCGTCACCAACCGCGCCGGGCGTTCTCGATGAAGTGTGGCCTGTACCCGCAGCGCCATGTGGAGCCGCTGCGGACGCCGCGTGAGCCACCACTGCTCCGCCTGACAGCACTGCTGCGGCGAGTGTCAGCGCTATGGCTCGATCGACCTGTGGGCGCCGCCGTAGCGCACCGCGGTGCTGAACTACCTCGAATTCTCGTTTGCTCATAGCGTTCCCCCATACCGGTTACTGTTTTTGTCAGGCATGTGTGATCCTCACGATGCTCAAGCCCTGCGGCCTGCGCTGCGTGAGGTCATGAACTCTTGGCACAGACGAAGCTCTTCGCGCTGTGCGGATTGCCGCCGCGGTAGCGGGCGTATTTCGGATAGGGACAGAGCGGGCGCGTAACGCCCGGAAATGACGGTCCATGAGCCACCATCCGCCTCGGCGCCCGGTTCGCTTCCGTCCAGCGCACGATCGCACTCAGCGCATCGAACTCGTCCGTCGCCGGCCCGCCGAAGCAGTGGTTCATACCCGGAACGAGGAACAGCCGCGCCCACTGCTGGGGCTGGTTGTACTGGCTCATCAGCTTGCGGTACCAGGCGATAATCGCGTCCGGGGAAAACACCGGATCGCTCAGGCCTTGATAGATGATGAGCTTGCCGCCATGAGCGATGAAACTCGAGAAGAACGTTCCCGTTGCATCATTCAGCGCCCGAATCTGCGCAGTGGCCTGCAAAGCCCGGTTGAAATCAAATGTCTGCGGCGTAACCCCCGGGTCCGGCGGCGTCATGAAGTAATAGCGCATCGCTGCCAGTCCGAGCGTCGCATCGAGCGCATTCGGGAGCCCAGTACGCGAAGTTCCGAGCTTCCAGACGCGCCATCCGGCAGTATCTACGCCCGCATCGTATGGCCAACCTGCATAGAGCGGATGGCCGGCGGAGTCATGCGGACCGCCGAAGATCGCCTCCAACGCTTCGACCTTCTCGGCGCTCAGACAGTGAGCGTGCTGACCGGTCCTGCACATCAATGACTGGACTTTGAATCGCTTCTGACAGGCGGTGAAATTATTTACCATGCCGTCGCGCAATCCATCCAGCGCGTCGCACGTCTTGAGGATTGCGTGCGAGACGAGTTGCAGATCTGCCCTCGTCAACGCTTCGCTCAGAATCGGCTGACCCTGCGCATTCTTCGGTGCCACCGCCTCCAGGTGCTTCACATTCCACATCTCGGCAATCGCGGCGCGCGCCAAGTTAAAGCCCGGATCGCCTGCCACGACACCGTTGAATAACGTCGGATCGCGCTCGGCGACCATCATCGCCTCCCTACCCCCGTTGGAGCAGCCGGCGAAATACGAGTCACTCACGGGCCTGCCGTAGTAGCGTCTGATTAGGCGTTTGGCGAGCTTCGCCACCGGCCCAAGGCCGGCGTAAGCGTAGTCGAGCCGCGCCTGTTGATCCGCAGCGAAGGCCGCGCTCATCCCTTCGTGACCGCCGTCGCTCGATATGACCGCGAATCCACGGTCGAGCGCCGGCGCGTAACCCGGCTGAATCATGCCGATTGCCGGCGCGACGAAGCCATCGAGGCCACCGCCACCCTGAAAGAGAAAGCGTCCGTTCCAGTGAGCCGGCATGCGCAACTCAAAGCCCAGACCATACTTCACGCCGCCCACCCCGACACGCGGATCGAGTACGCCTCGCACCAGACAGTTGGCTGGGAATTTCATCCGGGCGAGCATCGGCATCATGCGCGTGTCGCTCGCCGGCAGAGGGCCGGCCGCTTGCCACTGGGCCGTGGATATCAGCAAATGCTCGTTGGCGGCGGCCGCAAGATGCTGACACCTGCTCACCAGAGTGCCGGCCGTACGTCCAACCGACGCTCGCGCCGGCGGTATCAGCACGCTCACGGCGAGCATCATGACGCAAGCCAAGATCGCCCCATGCAGGGCGTGGCTTGACCGACTCTCACTGAATCTTCTCATAGCAACCCCCTCGGACCTGACTGGTCTGCAACCGCCGACAGCTTCGACTGCCGTGCTTGTTCTCAACGAGCTGACCGTGGCGGTAGTGACACAATAGAGCCACGTCGATCAGCATACTGCTATGTCATATATCGATTTTGCAAGCACTACATACGATTGTCAACGACGTCACGAGACCATGAATCGGCCTCGGCGGGCCGTTGCAGAAATTCGACATCGAGCGCCCGGGCCCGACCCTCTCTTCGGTCACGGACCTCAAGGCGCCTCTGCAAGACCCCGGAAGTGACCGCCTCCACCGGTCGAACATGACGAGTGAGGCCTTACGTCCTCCGCATGCTGATTCGGCGGTCGCTCGCCGCCTTCTGTGAGTGATCGGCCGCCACGAAACGGGGCGACACGACGGATTGGATGCCGTACGCAGCACCCGGGACGCGATGTCGTTCTTTTATGTAGGGTTCAACTGCACGCAGACGGCCATTGGCGAATTCCACGAGAGCGCACCGAATGACAGGGCCGAGTCGCTGCGGTTACGTACGCGCTGTCTCGAACATCCGTTGCACGCTGGCTCACGCGGACACGGTCACAACGACACTGCGCCGGACGTTCTTAGCGTGGAGGGGAGAAAATGACTGTTGCGCATTTGCACGAGCCTCGGACACTCGGCCTGCGGCGCAGGGAAGAATTCCCGGCATGGGGATGGACTCGGCCCGTGCGGACTTGTACTTTTTCACCATGCCCAAGCGACGCCAACCGGAGGCCGAAGCGGCACCGAACCCTCGGGTTCTGGTTCCGGCCTTCTTTCTCTATGGCGAGCCGCTGCGCCCGCCCGATGAGCGCCTGGTTCACATCGAGACGATTGCCGCGCGCAGCCGTCTGCATGACTGGACCATCAATGCGCATCGCCATCGCGACCTGCATCAAGTTCTGCTCATCCAGCACGGGCGCCTGCAAGCACGCCTCGACGGTCGGGCCGCCGGGCTGCGTGCCCCGGCGGCGGTCATCGTTCCACCGGGTACCATCCATGCGTTTCAGTTTCAACCGGATACTGCCGGGGTGGTTATCTCGTTTGCCGCGGCGGCACCCCAAGGCCTGCAGGAGCGCAGCACGAAGCTCCCTGAGTTTCTGGAGCGGCCAGCGGCGCTCGCCCTGCCGCGCGCCGCGATGGCCCAGACGGACCTGCTCCGGCTGAGCGAGATGCTCCTGCGCGAGTTCGGCCGTCTCGCACCCGGCCGTCGACTCGCACTTGCCGGCCTGCTCGGTGCCCTGCTCGCAAATCTGCAGCGGCTTCTGCCCGATCCCGGCCTGAACAGCAACAGCGTCTGGGCACCCGAACGAGACCTGGTCGCGCGCTTTCGCGCGCAGGTGGAGCAGCACTTTCGCTCCCATATGGGGATCGGTGAATATGCCGCACGACTGCAGGCCTCGGAAGCGCGTCTGCTGCGTGCCTGTCTTGCGGTGACCGGAGAGTCTCCACTGGAACTCGTACACCGGCGCGTGCTGATCGAGGCGGAACGGCAACTGCGCTACACCTCGATGTCGGTGACGCAGGTGGCATACCATCTTGGTTTCGAGGATCCCGCCTACTTCAGCCGGTTCTTCACCCGCCGCATGGGCCTGTCCCCGCGTGCTTTTCGCCACCGCGATGCGTTGAGCATGCGCGACGCGGCAGGCCCCTCATCCCCGCCGCCAGAGCCGAATCGCTCCGAACGCTAACCCTACGGCACTGGAGCGGGCGCGCGCCGTCACGATGCTCGCGAGTCGCCGTTTGCTCCGCCGGCCCGTCGGCTCAATCATCGATACGGCCCGACAGCGCAACCAATCCGCGCAGAAAACCCTCCCGATCGTCTTCGGGAATTCGCGCAAGCAGGTCCGCCTCAACTTCTTCCATGGTCGTGCGTGCCTTGTGGGCCATGCGTCGTCCGGCCTCGGAAAGCCTCAGGCCCTGTGAGCGGCCATCGACCGCTTGGCGGATGATCAGGCCTCGATCGGCGAGCCGGGCCGTCAGGGGCGCCATGTTCGCGCTGGCGATATCGAGCAGTCGACCGATCTGGCTCTGTTTCACGCCCGGATTGGCGCCGATCACCAGCAGAACAGTCGCTTCCGCTGGGCGCAGCTGGAAGCGCTCGAGCCGCACCGCCAGCCTTGCCATAACGGTCGCCGATACTCGCCGCAATGCGTAGCCCGGTAGAGTCTTGACTGGATCATCGATCATGCCAGCATTTTCCCAGAATCTCGTTCGTGCTGCTTGATCAGGCCGCACAGACTGCTATATTTGATAGTTATCGTGGGCGCCAGAAGAAGGGGACTTTCCATGAACTTTGATCGAATCAGCCCGCTCACCGGCCGCGTTGCTAGCAGCGCTCCCGCCATGACCGCTGCCGAGGCCTCGCGTGTCGCGGACCGTGCCGGTGCGGCATTCAACGCCTGGGCCGAGATGGGACCGAATGCGCGCCGCGCCGTGCTCAGCCGCGCGGCCGACGCACTCGAGCAGCGCCGCGATGCGTTCATCGAGGCCATGATTGATGAGGTTGGAGCCACCGCCGGCTGGGCCGGCTTCAATTTGATGCTTGCCGCCAGCATGACGCGCGAAGCTGCCGCACTCACCACCCGTGTCGGCGGTGAGGTCATCCCCTCTGACAAGCCGGGCTGCCTCGCGATCTCGGTGCGTGAACCCGTCGGCGTGGTGCTGGGAATCGCCCCGTGGAACGCTCCGATCATTCTCGGTGTGCGCGCCATCGCAACTCCGCTCGCCTGCGGCAATGCCGTGATCCTCAAGGCATCCGAGCTCTGTCCGCGCACGCATCAATTGATCATCGAGGCGTTTGCGAGCGCCGGATTTCCCGAAGGGACCGTGAATCTCGTCACCAACCATCCGAAAGACGCCGGTGAGGTGGTTGGTGCGCTGATCGATCATCCGGCGGTGCGCCGTATCAATTTCACTGGCTCGACCGCCGTCGGTCGCATCATCGCCAAGCGCTGCGCCGAGAATCTCAAGCCGTGCCTGCTGGAACTCGGCGGCAAAGCACCGCTGCTCGTGCTCGAGGATGCGAACCTCGACGAGGCCGTCAAAGCGGCCGCGTTCGGTGCATTCATGAACCAGGGGCAGATCTGCATGTCGACCGAGCGGATCATCCCGGTCGCCGCCATCGCCGATGAATTCTCGCGCCGGTTCGCTGCGAAGGCCGCCTCGCTGAAAAGCGGTGACCCGCGTGAAGGGAAAACCGCCCTCGGTGCCGTCGTGGACCAGCGCACGGTCGATCACGTCAACGCTCTGATCGACGATGCGGTGTCCGCCGGCGCGAGGATCCTGGTCGGCGGCAAGGCCACGGGGGTGATCATGCCGGCGACAGTGATCGATGGGGTGACCCCGGCGATGCGTCTGTATCGCGAGGAGAGTTTCGGCCCGATCGTTGCCATCATCCGCGCCACCGATGAGGCGGACGCCATCCGCCTGGCGAACGACAGTGAATACGGTCTATCGGCAGCAGTCTTCACGGCAGATGCGGCTCGCGGCATGCGGGTCGCCCGGCGCATCCGCTCCGGGATGTGCCACATCAACGGGCCCACCGTCCACGATGAGGCGCAGATGCCCTTCGGAGGGGTTGGTGCGTCCGGTTACGGACGCTTCGGCGGCGCGGCCGGCATCGATCAGTTCACCGAGTTGCGCTGGATCACGGTCGAGACCTTGCCGGGACAATTCCCATTTTGAACTGCGCACAGTCGGCACCGGGTCACAACAGAGCACATGGGTGAGCTATGAGCAGCGAGCAAACCGCAGCCGCGACCGTCAAATTTTCCGTCCGCGAGAACATCGCCTGGGTACGCTTCAACCGACCCGAGAAGCGCAACTGCATGAGCCCCGAGCTCAACCGGCAGATGATGCAGGTGCTCGATGAACTCGAGTACCGGACCGATGTCGGGGTGCTCGTGCTCACCGGGGAGGGAACTGCGTGGTCTGCGGGAATGGATCTGAAGGCGTACTTCCGCGAAACCGAAGCTGAAGGCCTCGGTGCCGTACGCCGGGCTCAGCGCGAGGCGTACGGATGGTGGCGGCGTCTGCGCTGGTACCAGAAGCCCACCATCGCCATGGTGAACGGATGGTGCTTCGGAGGCGGATATGGACCGCTCTTTGCCTGTGATCTCGCCTTCGCAGCCGAGGAGGCCCAATTCGGGCTCTCGGAGATCAACTGGGGCATTCTCCCCGGCGGCGGAGCCAGCAAGGTGGCGCGCGAGTTGCTCACGTTCCGGCGCGCCATGTATCACGCGCTGACGGGCGAGACTATCGACGGCCGCACTGCGGCGCAGTGGGGCCTTGTCAATGAGGCCCTGCCCCGCGAGCAGCTCGAACAGCGCGTCACCGCCGTCGCCAAGACGCTACTGAAGAAGAATCCGACGGCCCTGAAGGCCACCAAGGATGCCATTCGGCGCGTCGGCGAGATGACCTATGACAATGCTGAGGACTATCTGGTGCGAGCTCAAGAAGCGGCAAACTTCTTCGACAACGAGGGCCGCAAAGCCGGTATTCACCAGTTCATCGACGAAAAGGCGTTCAAACCCGGCCTCGGATCTTATGACAGGTCTCGCCAGGAAACTGACGCTACCTGACGCCGCGAGACCCTGACCCGGCGGGCGCGCGCCTCACGGCCGGATGATCGAGCAGCACACGGCTGTGCTTGGATCGCTCGCCACGCAATGACTGGCAGCAGTACGGCCGGACGGTGCACTGCGGCGATCAGCATGCGCGTAGTATCGGCGTTATGCCGAAGGCCGTAGGGGTTGCGAGGCCGGAGCGGAACTGGCTCGGCGTGCCGCCCGGGGACGTGGTGCACGGCGCGGCACCAGAACCGCCCACATCTTCGGACTGCGGACCCAGCGGTAACCGAACAGCAGCAGCAGCACTCCGGCGTACACCAGCGGCTCGCGAACGTCGATTTTTTCCTGCCAATAGAAGTGGCAGATGCCGAGCGCACTGATCGGATAAATCAGCCGATGCAAGCGCGTCCAGCGCCGGCCCAGCCGGCGCATCATGCGGTTCGTCGAAGTCACTGCGAGCGGCACCAGCAGCACCAGCGCGATGAACCCGACGGTGATGTAGGGACGCTTGAGAATGTCGGCGGCCACCTGATGCCAATCGAGATCCACATCCAGGAGCAGATACACCGTGAAGTGCAGAGCCACATAGAAGAATGCAAACAGCCCGAGCATGCGTCGCAGGCGCAGCAGGTTCGGCAGACGGGCGAGCTCACGGACCGGGGTGACCATCAGGGTCAACATCAGCAGATTGAGTGCAGTCTTGCCGCAGCGCAGCTCGAGGAATTTCACGGCATCGACCGGCGGGTTGACGCCCAGCCAGCCGAACACGCTGCAGGCCATCCAGGCGAGCGGCACCAGACAGGCCAGAAATACCACGGGCTTATAGATGAAACGATAGCGCCGCTCGACCGAGAGGCCGGGGAAGCGCTTGGGCGGGAGAAGTGGATGGGCCGTCATGGCAGATGCGCTCGAGGTTTCAAAAATACTGATGCAGGTTCATGCCCTTGTACAGGTAGGCGACCTCATCGGCATAGCCGTTGAACATCAAGGTCGCCTGGCGCTCGTGAAACAGCGGCGCACCGATGCGCCGCTCGCTGGCCTGACTCCAGCGCGGGTGCGGAACCTGCGGGTTGACGTTGGCGTAAAAGCCGTATTCGTTGGGCGCCGCCTGGCTCCAGGTCGTCACGGGCTGCCGTTCTGTGAACACGATACGCACGATTGCCTTGATGCTCTTGAAGCCGTATTTCCACGGCACGATAAGCCGCAGCGGCGCGCCGCTCTGGTTCGGCAGCACCCGGCCGTAGAGTCCGACCACCATGAAGGCGAGCGGGTTCATCGCCTCATCGATGCGCAGTCCCTCCCGATACGGCCATTGCAGAATCGGCACGCGCTGCCCAGGCATCTGACTGGGCCGATAGAGCGTCTCGAAGGCGACGTACTTCGCGCGCGAGGTCGGCTTGAACTGCTGCAGCAGCTGCGCCAGTGGGAAGCCGACCCACGGGATGACCATGGACCAGGCCTCCACGCAGCGGAATCGGTAGATGCGCTCCTCGAGTGCATAGGGTTTGAGAAAATCCTCCAACGCGAAGTTCCCGGTGCGTTCGGCCTCCCCGGCCACCGCGATGCTCCAGGGTCGAACCTGCAATTGCCCGGCATATTCCGCCGGATCGCTCTTGCTGGTGCCGAACTCGTAGTAGTTGTTGTAGTGGGTGATCTGCTCCCAGCTGTTCGGCTTTTCGTCCTGATCCGGAGCATGCACCAGCGCACCGACTGACTCGGCTGCATCCTGCGTATACTGCAGGGGCGCGCCAGCGGCACTTGGCAGGACCGCCGCACCGGCTCTCGCCAGCACCGCTCCGGCGCTCGCAGCCAGCGCCCCAGTAATAAATCGGCGACGGTCGAAATAGGCCTCCGGCGGGGTGATTTCCGAGGGCGCGATGCGCGGGATGCGAGTAGTCATGGTGTCGTTCCCTTGGGTGCTACGCAGATACTTGGCGGTTGCCGGTCCTGAGCAAGATCTCCGGCCCGCTCACCAGCGCGCGAACCGCGGCAGTACGAAGCGGGACACGAGCGTGACGAGTCCGCAGCCGATTCCGTACCACACCACGATGTACAGCGGGTCATTGAACGGGCAGGAGAACACGAACGCGAACGCGCCCCACGCCGCGGCCGAAACCCCGACCAGTAGCGGCGTACGGCGCATGTCAGTGGGTGCACCGCGACGCCCCAGCAGCGCAAGACCCACCAGCGGCGGCACAGACAACAGGACGATCTTCGAAGCGCAGTCCACCCCGCTCCTCCAATCCAGCCGGCTGATGATGCTGACAACCCCCGCGGGCGCACCGCTTAGAAACATTCCGCAGACCGCACAGATCGCGATGATCAGCAGCAGCCAGCGCAGCGCGCCCCGAACCGAGTAAGTCGGATCGAACGAGCGAATGGCAAGCCAACCGCTCACCACTGAAATCAGGCTGAAACTGCCGAGCCGCCAGCTCATGGTGGGCTGGGTCATCATGCGATGCATGTCGAGGCGCGCAAAGCCAATCGCGAACAGCAGAGCCAGTTCGACGGCCGCTATGAGTGCCACGATGGCGCCGTCCAGCCACAGACGCCGGGGTCGTACGGGCGCAAGATCTTCGGTCAGCTGCTCGATCAGGGAGTCAAGCCTCATAGCCTTCCTCCTGCGCCAGCGAGCTCAGCTCCCGCAAGCCTCTGTGAATATTCACCTTCACCAGCGAAATCGTCTGATCCAGACGCTGTGCAGCCTCCTTGATACTGAGTCCTTCGATCTTGACCAGGCGAATGGCGTTCGCCTGTGCGGGCTTCAATCGCGCCAACAGCGCCTCGAGAACATGCGCACTCTGCACGGCTTCGGCGTGGTCGCGCGCCGGCAGATCCTCGGGCAATTCGTCGGTTGCGGAGTCCCGCATCGCGCGCAGCCGGTCTATCCACTTGTAGCGCGCAATCGCCGCCAGCCACGGGCCGAACGGCTTCGCCGGGTCGTACGTATGTCGCTTGGTGTGCAGAGACAAAAGCACCTCCTGCGCCACGTCGTCGACCATCGAGGGCGGCAAGCGCCTCGAATAGTATGACTTCAGCCACGAACTCGCCTCGGTAAGCAGGCGCCGATAGGCTGCGGCGTCGCCCGTTTGCGCCGCCATCATCAGCACTCGCCAGTGATCATCCGCCAAGTGAGTCCCCCTCTACCGACCGCATTGCTCGCGGTGCGCATCGCAGCGATGCAAGACCACTTCGGGTATGCCGGCCATTGTAGCCTACGCCCTAGCATCACGGTCTGCTGGCGGGCGCGGTCCCGGGGAAGCGCCGACCGCGGGGGGCAGCGCGCGCAGCGCATTCAGGCACGGATCAAGGTTCAGCACAGAGCGGACTCCAGAAAGCCTCACGAGAGCCACGAATCGCTCTCCTGTGCTCGATATTCGGTCGCCCCGGGGGAAAAGTTACAAATGCAATGAAGCCGACCCGCCTTGGCGCACCCCGACGGCGTGCGCCAAGGCGGCTCGCACGTGCCGAGGGGGTCCCAGGACCGGCGAGACGGTCTCACGCCCCGCCCCGGCGCCCCCTGCCGATCGGGAGCACACCCTCACTCCCCCGTGACGCGCGCCTCGCCGGGAGGCCTGCGCGACTCTCCGCGCCATCCTGCTGCTGCAGACCGGAGCGGCACGCGTCTGTGCGCGCCGCGGTGCCGACGCCAGTTGTCGCCGGCGGCACTCGAGTGCGAGACAAGACAAGGGGCAATCGACAAGGGTATCCTCACGACAGCGAACAACAGCCGCATCACGGAGCCGCCCGGAGTCACCCGGCTTCGGCCTGCCGATTTGCACAGCGAGGTAAATTCATGTCGATGTCACGCGCCGCCATAACCACTTTCGAGATCGGCCTCAACGCACTCTCCGGCCTGCTCGCCAAAGCCGAGTCGTACGCCGCGGCGCGCAAGATTGATGCGGCCGTATTGCTCAACACGCGATTGTTTCCGGACATGTTCCCACTGACCCGACAGGTGCAGATCGCGTGCGATCTGGCCAAGAATGGGGGCGCGCGCCTCGCCGGGCTCGAACCGCCTAAACACGAGGACCTCGAGCAGTCGCTCGGCGAGCTGCAGGCGCGCATCGCCAAGACGGTCGCCTTCGTCAAGACGCTCGATCCGGCAAAGATCGATGCATGCGCGGAGCGGGACATCGTCTTTCCGCTGGGACGGGAGAACAAGGGGCGCATGCGCGGCGCAGACTATCTCAATCACTTCGTCCTACCGAACTTCTACTTCCATATCAGCACCGCGTATGGAATTCTGCGTCACTGCGGCGTGGAGATCGGCAAGCGCGAGTACCTCGGCGACATTCCGCTGTCGATGATGCCAAACTGAGGTTGAGCCTGCGCGCATCGCGCGGCTTGACGATGGGAAGCGGCCTCGCAAGCTCTGCAGGGGATCTCACCCTGCAGAGGACAAGGCCGGCGCGAATCAATCACTCACCGGATCGAGTGCGAGTAATGCGAAGCTGGCGAGCCAATGCTCCCCCATGTAATCGCCGGCCACGTGCTCGAGTGCGCTACTCAGATGGACCTCGATCGCCTGCCTGACGACCTGATGGAGCGAGCCGGATCCGGGTAACGCATCCATGATGCGCCGCCAGCACCAGGCGCGCGACAGATTGAGCCCGTCGAGGTGGGCGATTTTCCCATCGCTGCGATCACTCACGGTGGCAGGCGTGAACAGCGTGCGCGGCGTCGCGTGCGCCGCCGCCGGCAGGAATTCTCCAAACCACGCCGCAAACGCTCCCGCTTCGAGCACATCGGCCATCAATGCCGCTTCGATCAACGCCGGCGATAGAAATTCGTCCTGTGAGGGCTCCCAGGCGGGACACGCTCGATCGGCCGAGTACCAGCGCCGCGCACTCTCGGCGCAAAGATCCGCGAACGTATCGTGGCGTGCTGCCCGGGCGTAGTCACGTGCCAGCAGCAGAGCAAATGCCGTATTGGAGTGCACACCGGCGCGGATCGGGTAGGTGGCGAGCGGCAGGAATGCCTCGAAGCGCTGCTCGAATGCGCTCGCGAGCGGCGCCAGCCGTTGTGCCCAACGGCGCCCCTGCTCACTCTCATGGCGCAGCAGCTCGCCCGCGAGCATCAGCAGCCACGCCCAGCCGTACGGCCGCTCAAACCCGCGGCTCGCGGCCGGTGCGAGATAAGCCAGTTCGCCGGCAACCTTCGCCTCGGTGAATTGGGCCTCGAACAGCGCCCGGATCTGTTCGGACACCGGCAACTGCGGGAAGCGCCTGCACACGCGGGCGAGCAGCCAGTGCGCGTGCACACACGAGTGCCAGTCGAAGCTGCCGAAGAAAATCGGGTGCAGCTCGCGCGGACTGCTGATATCCGACGCTGCGCTGAGCACGTGGTCGAGCTTGTTTGGATATTCACGCGCGATGTGACCCAGCGCGATATGCGCAAACTGCGCGGCGAGATCAGCGTTGAGCGCGACAGGCATACCAACCCCTCAGTCAAAATCTAAACACCAGTACGTACATCAGCGCCACGTTGCAGGCGAGCAGCACGACCGCCGTCGGTATCTGCACCTTGATCACGGCATTTCTGTCGGGCAGCTCGAGCAGCACCGCCGGCACGATGTTGAAATTTGCAGCCATCGGAGTGACGAGGGTTCCGCAGAATCCCGAGAGCATTCCGACAGCGCCCATGACCGCCGGGTCGCCGCCGAACCGCTGCACAATGAGCGGCACCCCGACCGCAGCGGTCATCACCGGAAAGGCGGCGAAAGCATTGCCCATCACCATGGTAAACAGCGCCATGCCCACGCAGTAGACGAGCACTGCCGCGAAGGGCTGACCGAGTGGCAGCCAGGCGGTGGCGAGATGCCCCACGGCCGCCCCGACTCCCGCCAGAGCAAACACGGCGCCGAGCGCGGCGAGCAGCTGCGGCAGAATCAGCGCCCAGCCCATCATGTCCGCGAGCCGTCGTCCCTCATCGAGCGACGCGCGGAGCGGAGCCCTCGCCTGCCCGAGTGCGGTGATGAGCGCAACGAGGATCCCGAGCGCAAGCGCAATCAGGGTGACTTGTTCGGGATCGGCCAGCGGCCGGCCGCCGAATCCGATCCGACCGAGCGTGAACGTGCCGGCCACAGCGATGAGTGGAATGAGCAGCGCGGGGACGAACAGCGCGTTGCCGCGCCGGCGCGCACGCGCTGCTCGCTCCTCGGGCGAACTGCGCTCGCCCGAGGAGCGTCCCATCGCACCGCTGCCGCCGAGCACCGCCAACGCCACGACCAGCACGCCATTGGCGATGCTGCCGATGTCCGAGCCGAACAGGAAACTCACGGCGAGCAGGGCCCAGAACGCCCCGTTGCCCCAGCGCTTTGGATTGCTGCGGTCACGGGTGCTGAGCAACGCGAAGCCGGCGAACATCGCGCCGGCAAGTGCGTAAATGTCGTTCAATCCGATCAGGGTCGCTCCTCGCTCAGCATGCGCCGCACCTTGGCGTCGAGCCGCCAGAGGCGCACGCCGTGGATGAGCAAGGCGAGCAGCGCGGTCGGCATCGCCCAGACCGACAGGCGGAAGGGCGCGATGTCATAGCCACTCTGGGCCAGAAACCCCTTGATCAGCAGGATGGAGGAAATCGCGATGAAGATGTCCTCGCCGAAGAATGCGCCGACGTTGTCCGCGCTCGCCGCATAGGCGCGCACCACATGCCGAACGCGATCCGGGACCGAGCCGAAGCGGCTCTCGAGTGCCCCCTCGGCCATCGGAGCCACAATCGGGCGCACCATCTGTGCCGGTCCGCCCAGCGAGGTCAGTCCGAGCGCTGCGGTGATCTGCCGCACCACCAGGTAAATCAGAATGATCCGACCGGCACTCGCCGCGCGCATCCGTCCGATCAGCATCCGCGCCCGCTCACGCAGTCCCTCGTGCTCGAGCAGGCCGATGACCGGCAGGATCAGCCAGATCAGCGACACATAGCGGGTGTCGTTGTACGCCCGCCCGAGCGCTGCAAGCAGCTGCAGGGGCGCAATTCCGGCGGCAAACCCGGCGACGAGTGCGGTGGCCAGGATGACGATGAGCGGGTTCAGGCCGGTGGCAAAGCCGGCCACGAGCACCGCGATCCCGAGCAGCGGCCAGAGATTCATGTGCGTCTGCCGAATCCGCCGCCACCCGGAGTGAAGATGCTGAGCAGGTCGCCCGGGCCGACCTCGAAGCTCGCCGTTGCACCGAGCACCTCGACCGCACCGCCGAGGTGCTTCAGCTCGCCATATCCGGCAGCGCCTGGCTCACCCCCGGCGAGGCCGAAGGGTCGAATACGCCGGTGGTTGGCGAGCAGAGCTCCCGTGAGCGGCGCGCAGAACTCGAGGCGTCGCACCACGCCGTCGCCGCCGCGGTACTGACCGCTCCCTCCGGATCCGCGCCGGATGCTAAATTCCCGCAGCAGCACCGGGAATCGCGCTTCGAGTATTTCCGGATCGGTGAGTCGGGAGTTGGTCATGTGCGTCTGCACCGCGTCGCAGCCGGCGAAGCCATCACCCGCGCCAGCCCCCCCGGCAATCGTCTCGTAGTACTGCAACTGCGCGTTGCCGAACGTGAGATTGTTCATCGTGCCCTGCGAAGCGGCGAGCACCCCAAGCGCGCCATAGAGCGCATCGGCGATGCACTGCGACGTCTCCACATTGCCCGCGGCCACCGCTGCGGGATAGACCGGCGCGAGCAGTGAGCCGGCCGGAATCGTGATCGTGAGCGGCTCGAGACAGCCTTCGTTGAGTGGAATCGGCCGATCGATAAGGGTGCGGAAAACATAGACCACCGCGGCGATGCACACCGCACGCGGCGCGTTGAAATTACCCGCATGCACACCCGAGGTGCCGGTGAAATCTATGTGCGCGCCGCCGGCCTCGATGCTCACGCGCACAGCGATCACCTGCCCGTCGTCGAGCTCGTATCGAAACTGCCCAGAACGCAGACGCGCGATCGCCTCGCGCATGCACTGCGCCGCGTTGACCTGGACATGCCGCATGTAGGCGCGCACCACAGCCAGACCGTGCCGCGCCACGGCTCGTTCGATCTCGGCGATGCCGCGCGCGTTGGCAGCGAGCTGCGCACGCAGATCGGCAACGTTCTGATCCGGTCGACGCGCCGGATAACGGGCCGAGCCGAGCGCAGCACGCAGTTGTGGCTCGCGCAGCCGTCCCTCTGCAAGCAGCTGGAAGCACTCGAACAGCACACCCTCCTCCTCGATGGTGCGACTGAACGGCGGCATGGATCCGGGCGTGCTGCCGCCGATATCGGCGTGATGGGCGCGCGAGGCGACGAAGCAATCCGGCTGCGGTGAAGCGCTGAGAAACACAGGCGACACCACGGTCATGTCCGGCAGATGCGTGCCGCCGTGATAGGGACTGTTGAGCAGCCACGCCTCGCCGCGGCGCAGCTGACCGCGCCGGGCAGCGATGACCGCACGGACGCTGGCGCCCATCGAGCCGAGGTGCACGGGCATGTGCGGCGCATTGGCAATAAGCCCTCCGTCTGCGTCGAACAGCGCGCACGAATAGTCGAGACGCTCCTTGATGTTCACCGACTGAGCGGTGGCCTTCAACACCTCGCCCATCTGCTCGGCGATATGCATGTACAGGTTGTTGAAGATTTCGATCCGGGCCGGATGAGCCTCTACCTCGTCACTCGGCAGGCCCTGCGGGTGAGCGGCTTCCTCGAGGGACTCGCGTTCGAGCAGCCACTCACCGCCGGGCAATCGCCGGGCACGCCAGAGCGGCTCGAGCACGAGTGTCGAGTGCGGCGCGACAATGAGCGCCGGACCCTCGATCCGCTCGTCGGGGCCGTCCGCCGGCACGAGCGGCACGTGCCGCCACTGTCCCTCGAACCAGACCGGCGCGCGCGCGGGCAGATGCTGAGCATGAGACTGTGCGGGCAACCGCACCGTCCCGCACGGCAGCGAGCGCATGCGTACCTCGACCCGCACCGCCTCGATGATGATCTCGAGCGCATGTGTCTCGAAGCCGAAGCGGCGCCGGTGCGCGCCGTGAAATGCAGCGCGCACGGCCGGCATAGGGCCCATGGGCACCGAGAGCGTGGTGTCGCTGTCGCCGGCGCGCACCTCGAGCATCAGCGTCACCTCAAACGTCCCGGCATCCCCGTCATACGGCTCGAGCTCGCCACGTGCCGAACGTTCGAGGTCACCGAGCAGCTCGCCTGCCGACTCCAGTGCCACATCGCTCAGGCGTTGACGCAGGCTCGCACGGCGGACGGCAAGGCGGTCGGCCACACCGATACCGAAGGCCGACAGGACACTGGCGAGCGGGTGCACCAGGACCCGGTGCATACCAGCAGCCGCGGCCACCCGACAGGCGTGCTGGCCCGCTGCACCACCGAAGCAGAACAGGGTGAACTCATCCGCATCGAGTCCCTGACGCGTCGAGACCTGCCGAATGGCGTTGGCCATCGACTCCACCGCCACCTCCAGGAACGCGCCAGCGAGCGCCTCGGCAGACCGCACCGCACCGCACTCCCCGGCCTGCGCGAACTGCGCAAACGCCTCGATGACCCGCGCCGCATCGATCCGGGAACAGCCATCGGAACCGAACACCGCCGGCAGCGTATCGGGCCGCAGCCGTCCGAGGAGCACCTGCACGTCGGTGAGCGTGAGTGGGCCGCCGCGTCCGTAGCACGCTGGTCCAGGCACCGAACCGGCCGAAGCCGGCCCAACCATCAGGCGGCCATCGCGAGCGGCCAGGATCGAGCCGCCGCCCGCGGCGATGGTGTGTACGTCCAGCATGGTCTGCTGCAGTCGCACGCCAGCGATGAGGTGCTCGAATCGCCGCGGCAATTCCCCCTCGAGCAGCGAAACGTCGGTGGAGGTCCCTCCCATGTCAAACCCGATGAGCCGCTCGAATCCCGTGCGTTCGCCAATCCAGGCCATCCCGATCAGCCCGCCGGCCGGACCGGACAGCACGCTCGAGAGCGCCCGGAAGCGCTCCACGGCGGCCAGCCCGCCGTTGCTCTGCATCAGCTCCAGTCGGGCCGCCGGATCGAGCTGGCGCAGCTGCTCGCGTACGCCCTCGAGATACGCACGCAGCGGCGGCGCCAGATAAGCATTCAATACGGTCGTCTCGCCACGCGCCACAAAACGCACCAGCGGCGAGAGTTCGTGCGAGACCGACACCTCATCGAAACCCATTCGCCGGGCAATCTCAGCCGCCTGACGCTCGTGCCCGGGATACTGCCAGCCATGCACAAATACAATCGCGACCGCGCGCAGGCCCGCCTGCAAAGCCTCAGCGAGTGCCCGCTCGAGCCGTTCGGTGTCGAGCGGAACCCGTTCCTCGCCTTGCGCGTCCATGCGCTCCTCGGCCTCAATCACCCGCGTATACAGCCGCTGCGGCAGCTCGATGTGCCGGGCGAAGATATCTGGGCGGCTCTGGTAGCCGATCTGCAGTGCATCGGCGAAGCCGGCCGTGACCACCAGAAGTACCGGCTCGCCCCGGCGCTCGAGCAGCGCATTCGTCGCAACGGTGGTGCCGACCTTCACCGTGCCGATACACCCGGCGAATGAACTGCGTGGGCCGAGTTGCGCCTCGAGAATCCGGCGCATCCCGACGATACCCGTATCGCTGCACGCGGCGGACTCCACCTGGCGTGAGAGCACCTTGCGCACGTGCAGCTGCCCATCGGGCGCCAGCCCAATGACGTCGGTAAAGGTACCCCCACGATCGATCCAGAACTGCCACGCTTGCATCGCGGAATCTTAGCAGGCCGATCTCGGCCCGTGGGTGCAGCACGACTCAACACGTCGCGGTGCACAGGAGCGGGCGCCTCCTCTGGTAGGACATCCTAGGTAGAAGCACGAAGTGTCCGCGGCGAGCCCCTCGCTATAGTCCGGCGCAGCGCAACCGCGCCCGCAGAGGCCCGCAATGTCCCGCAGCGTCCTCCTCCTGCAAGCCTCCGACTCTCCGGCCAAACTAGGGCCTGTGCTCGCCGCTCAGCACTGGCAGTTGCTCCGCGCAACGCATCCGCAGCAGCTCACCGCTGCGCTGCTCGACCCAGACTGCCACGTAGGTGTTGCGGTGTTCGATGCGGCGCTGCAATGCACGCCAGGTGAACTTGCGCGTATCGCCGAGGACTCGGGAATGGAATGGGTGGCGATCGTGCCATCTCACCAGACACTCGATCCGGACATGGCACGTGCACTGAGCGGCAGCTTTTTCGACTATCACACCCTGCCGCTCGATGAGGCGCGACTGCTCTACTCCGTAGGGCACGCCTACGGCAAGGCGCTGCTGCGCCGTACCACCCCGCCGATCGCCACCGGCACCGACGGCCGCTACGGCATGATCGGCGAGAGCACCCGCATGCTCACCCTCTATGCCCAGCTCGAGAAGGTCATGCGGGCGAACGCACCGTTGCTGCTGACCGGCGAGAGCGGCGTCGGCAAAGAACTCGCTGCCCGCGCGGTTCACCTCGGATCGAGCCGCGCCGCCGGTCCGTTCGTGCCGGTCAATTGCGGCGCGATGCCCGCGACACTGGTTGAGAGTCTGCTGTTCGGTCACGAACGGGGCGCCTTCACCGGAGCGCATGAGCGCCAGATCGGCTCGATCGAGGCGGCCGACAACGGCAGTATCTTTCTCGATGAGATCGGCGATCTGCCGCTATCGGCACAGGCGAGTCTCCTGCGCTTCTTGCAGGAGTCCACCATCATGCGGGTCGGCTCCACCCGCGAGCTGCGCATCGATACGCGCATCATTGCTGCCACGCACGTCGATCTGCACGCCGCGGCGCGGGCCGGTCGCTTCCGCGACGATCTGTACTACCGACTCAACGTGCTGACCGTGGACATTCCACCCCTGCGCGAGCGCGGCGACGACAGCCTGTTGCTCGCGCAGCACTTCTTCGCGCACGGCGGCGGTGGCCGCGCCCCGGGCCTGCGCGGATTTTCCGCCGGCGCCCTCGCGGCGATCCGGCAACATTCCTGGCCGGGCAACGTGCGCGAACTGCGCAACCGCATCCAGCATGCCATGGTGATGTCCGATGGTCCGCTCATCACCGTAGCGGATCTGCAACTGAACACCTCGAGTGCGCCGCTCGCCAGCCGATCACTCGCCCATGCCCGCGCCGGAACCGATCGCGGCCTGATCGAGGCCGCATTGAAACGCAGCGGACACAACATCACCGCTGCGGCACGCGAACTCGGGGTCTCGCGCGTCACGCTCTATCGGATGCTGCGCCGATTGCACATCAGACCCCGCAGTAATGCTTCCCTGCACGAACCCTGAACGCCCCCTCACGAGAAGAGAAAAAACCATGCGCACCCGCCACACTCTGCCCGCACTCGCCATGGTCTCGACCCTACTCGGCGGAGCCCTGCCGGCAGTGGCCACAGA
Source organism: Pseudomonadota bacterium (assembly GCA_021808195.1). The sequence continues at coordinate 19,998 of JAKBCE010000021.1, read as the reverse complement.
GAGCCCACCGGCCCCCGCGCCCGTCGGTCAGGCGCCGAAGACGCCCTCGGCCCCCGCGCCCGCGGCACAGATTTTCGCCGAGCCCACGGTGCTCACTCCCCGCGGCACGCTCGTCATCGAGCCCGATATCCAATATGTGCACTCGACCAACAACCAGGTCGCCCTGCTCGGATACACGGTGTTACCAGCGTTGACAATTGGCCTGATCGACATCCAGCGCATCGAAAGCAATCTCTCCACCGTCAGTTTGACAGCCCGCTACGGCCTGCTCTCGCGCCTCGAGCTCGAGGTGCGCGTGCCCTACGTGGTTGAGAACACGACCACCGAAACTCGACCACTCGCCACCGCCTCGAGCGTGAACTCGTTCTTCGACTCCACCGGTAACGGCATTGGTGACGTTGAACTCGCGCTGCGCGCCCAGCTCAACGAATTCCGCGGCAACAACATGGTGTGGATCGGCTCGCTGCGGGTCAAATCGCGCACCGGCACCAGTGTGTTCCAGGAGCCGGTGGATCCAACCTCCGGCCTGCAGACGCGCCTCGCGACCGGCTCCGGATTCTATGCGGTACAGCCTGGAGTCACATTCCTGCTGCCGTCGGACCCGGCGGTATTTTTTGGCGGTGCGGCATACACGTACAGCTTCGGACGCAACGTCGGCTACGGCTACGGCTACGTCCATCCCGGCGGCATTATCGACCTGACCATCGGCATGGGTCTCACGCTCAACGAGCGATCCGCCTTCAGCATCGGGTACCAGCAGAGCGTCGTCGCGCAAACGAATCAAACTACCCCGGCAACCGGTCGTGCGCTCAGTCGGGTCGGCACACTGCAGCTCGGCACGTTGCGCTTTGGCGTGACCTATCAGGTGAACCCCAAGACGCTGCTCAACATCACGATCGGCATCGGAGTCACCCGCGACACCCCGGATCTCGAAGCGACAGTGCGCTTGCCGGTCACGCTGTAAATCCCTGCGCCGCTCAGCGACCGACCGCCGCCGCCACCTGCGCCTGGATGGCGCTCGCGAGCGTCAGCGATTTCAGCGCCGCCAGACTGTTCAGCGTCGCAGTAATCGTGGTCTGTGCCTGAATCTCCGCGCCGCGCACGTCGTTCTGCACCGCGGTCGCGATTGCGGTGGCATTGGGCAGATTGCTGATCACGATGACCGGCGCGGCGCCCGTACCGAGCGGTGCTCCGCCCGCCACGGCAGGGGTGATCTGAGCGGGCGGGCTGACAGTGACGCTCGGAGCGCTCGACGGTGCCGAGACGCTCGAAGCCACCGCCGCAGCAGGCGTGGCACCGACAGAACTCACCGGAGTACTCGGTGCTGCCCCGGTACTCGTCGAGCTCGCCGCCGGCGCGGGCGCGCTTCCGGTCCCGCCGCTGGCGCTGCCCAGCGCCCCCACTGCCGCACTCACTGCGCTATTCAATGCGCTGCCGAATTGCGCAATCGAACCGGTGCGCGTGCCGCTCGAGCCAATCGACCCGCTTGATTGCGGCGCCGGCGCCGCAGTCGGCACAACCGCACTCACCGCAGCGGGCGCCACCGCAGCGGGCGCCACCGCAGCGGGTGCCCCCGCAGCCGGGGCCACCGCGGCCGGGGCAACCGCAGCCGGGGCAACGGCACTCGCCAGTGCCGGCGCAGGCGCTGCTGCCGCGGAGGCCAATACGGCTGCCGCCGATGCACCAGCGCTCGATACCACGCTGGGGATCCCCTGCGCATTCATGACCTGCACCAGCTGAGCCAGCGGTCCGGACACCGTCACGGTAGGCAATCCACCTGCGGCCAGCCGGTCAAGGTTCGAGATGACCAGCTGCACCTGCGCAACCAACTGCCCGTTGACCTGTACCGCACGCTCAATGGCGAAGTAACCGACCAGGCCGCTCTGATTCAGATCCATGCCACCACGCAACCGATCGAGCAGCCGGTCGGATACCCTCGGCCAGGACGCCACAGCGACCCGTGCCAACGGTAAAGGCAGCGGTGCCGCAAACGCGGTGGCACCGGCCGTCAGGCACAAGCCGACAAAGACTGGTTTGAACGCGTACATGGAACTCTCCACAAACTCAGAATCGGCTGGCGTCCGGGATCTCGAGAAACTCCAGCGCGAGGGAATGACGATCAACCGCCGTAGCCAGGGGCGGGGCGGTCGGACTGGTCCAGTCTGCGCGCAGATTGAACTGAGCGGCGCGCAGATCGCTGCGAATGACGAAGAACAGATTACCGATGCGCGCCGCCTCGAATGCCCGCCGCGACATCACCCTTCGGCCGACCGCCGGGTCGCCCAGCACCACCTGCGAGGCATCCGCTCCCTTGACCACCACGAAGTGTCGATAACCATGATCGGTGATGAGCGCAATCGCTGGAATGCCAATTCGCACCAGGGTCCGCAGCGGCACACGCACGCCATCGGCGAGGTAGCCGATGCTGTCGAGATAGCGCTTCATGTCCAGCAGCGAGAAGCCCTCCCGCTGGATTTCGCTGCGGTTGCCGACCGCGAACATCGCCTGAAAGACGTTCGCCTCGGTCGTCGGGCGACCGTACTGATACGTAAGCAGCGTAGCCACGGCTGCCGAACCGCAGCTGAAGTCATACTGCTGGTGTACCGTGCGGCGAAATGCCCAGATAAAGCGCATTTCCTTCAGAGACCGGACCGGCACGTGATACGCATAGAGCGCCCCCACCTGCACCCAGCCGCCCGCCGCCCATGACCGCAGCGGCGAGCAAGCGAGCCCCGCGAGCGTGACGAGCAGTGTAACGATGATCCTGCGCACCCGACGGCTCCTATTGCGGATTGGTCAGCTGCAGATTGAGGATGGTTGAGTTCTGAATCAGCACGTTGTTGCCGGTGTTCTGGATGACGATCGGAATTCCGGCTGTGTTCGAAAAGGCACTATTGCTGATCGCATTCGAGCCGGTGGTCAGCTGCGAGGCGACGTTGCCCGCAACCGCGCCGGTCGCTGTATTCTGGTTCACGTGCGTCTCCGTACCGCCGCGTGCATTGGCAAGCTGCCGATCGGCGATGACTGCGGCGCTCAGCAGTGCCGCACGCCTCTGCTCAGAGCTCACTGCCTGCCGCTGCGCTCGCTGCCCGGCCGGTGCAGCCGGCGTGCCATGGCGCACCGGAGCACTGGGGGTTGCACTGCCGGCAACTCTGTGTGCGCTGCTGTGCGCCGGTCGCTGGAGCGGCGCAACAGTGGCGCCGGCGTGCGTCCCGGCCATCCCAAGCAATCCGCTCGCCGCGATGAGCCCGGTGAGTGCGCTGCGATGATTCATGGTGATCTCCCAAAACGTCCGGAGCGAGCGCGTTGCCGCGCTGCGCTCCGGAACGCTCCCGCTGCTAGTGGCCGGTCGCCGACAGCGACATGTTGGCCTGCACGTTGACGTTCTGCTGGACCAGCGCCGCCATGCCAGTGTTCTGGCTGGCCACGGTGATCCCGGCGCCATTCGTGAAGGCATTGCTGATGTTGTTGGACATGTCGAACGTGCCCGCAGTGACGGTGTTGGCACCGCCCGCCCCGCCGGCACCTCCGGCGCCGCCAATCGCACCGTTGCCCATGCCGCCGACACCGGTAGTCGTATTCTGAGTCCCACCGTTGCCAGTGCCACCATTGCCGCCACTGCCGCCGCTGCCGCCATTGCCGGCGCTGCCGAGAGAGGCCGTCGCACTCCCGTTTGCCGCCCCGCCGTTGCTCGCCGCACCACCGCCTCCACCATTGCCCGCGGTGGTGGTGCTCGCCACCGTATTCGCCGAGCTCGCACCCGAGCCATTACCGGCCGACCCATTGCCGCCGTTGCCGCTCGTTGCACTGGGTCCGGCAGAACTCGGCGTGCCAAAGTTGCTCGTCGCAAACGGCGTGGAGCCCCCGCCTGAACCGCCACCCGAGCCGCCGCCACCACCGCCGGCGGACGCAAAGCTCGAGCCGCCGAATGCCGCGCCGCCGGTGCCGGAGCCGCCACCGCCGGAGCCGGTCTTGACAAAGCCAGCATCTCCTCCGGAGCCGCCGTTGCCGGCGGTCGCACTACCGTTTGTGGCACTGCCGTTGCGGGTGTTACCGTTGACTACCGAGCCACCGGATGCACCGACTGCGCCCTGCGCACCGTCGCCGCCGGAAGTATTCATCGTGGGCGCCGAACTGCCGCTTGCCCCACCATATCCGGCACCACCCTTGCCGCCCACTGCGCCCGACCCACCATTGGCCGCACCCGTATTCCAAGCCGTGTTACCAATTCCAGCGACAGTGTTTCCGGACACCGTTGCACTCAGATTCGACGTCGCGGCAACCGTCGTGTTCCAGGTGTCGTTCGTGACGGTTGAGGTCGTGGTCGGATTGAAACTGCTGAGGTACACAGAGGATCCCATGCTCGCCTGGGGACTTCCGTTTCCGCTCTGGGTATTTGCCTTGTTGATGTTTTGTGTCTGGCTGGGTGGACCGCCATTTTGCCCAGTGCTGGCCAACGCCAGTCCGGACGCCGACGCCAAAGCCACAGTCACTGCCATGGCAATCAATCGATTGGTCTTCATTGAATTCTCTCCTGATATGAGCTGACAGAAGTCGCGAAACACTGCGCGGCCACTCTCCAATGAAAAACGTCGGATCCTGGCTGCACAGCTCTCCGAGCAACAACCATGCCAGCCCAGAAGATCATTCAACTTGATGATTTGTAACGATTGACGTCTGCAATCCGATTTTTTTTACCGCAACACGAACGCAACATGTTGCGCAGTCGCACGGGCGCGGACTGCGCCCATCCGCCGCCGAAGCCGTCCATCGCACTTGCAGCGCCCTAGCGAGCGAGGCTCGGCGCCGCACGCCAGTCCCGGGCGCCACAATGCCCTCCCGCCTCGAGCGAAAGCTGAGGCGTCGTAGTGCCGCCGCTCGGTGCTAGACTGCCCGAAGCGCTACCGATTCAGGAGACCGGCTCATGCAGATCGACTTGAGGAATACATGCGTACTCGTCACCGGCGCCAGCCGGGGCATCGGCGCGGCCATCGCCCGGGCAATGGGCAGCGCCGGGGCCCGCGTCGCCGTGCATTACCGCGAACACCGCGCACAGGCCGAGAGCCTCGCTGGCCAAATCGGACACGGCGCCGAGATATTCCAGGCAGATCTAGCGGACGCAGACGAGTGCGCCGACCTCTGGAGTGCAGTGGTCGCCCGGTTCGGACAGGTCGATACGCTGGTGAACAACGCCGCAGTGGCCATCTCTTCGGCGCTCGATGCGGCCATCGACCCCTGGGTCAAAGACTGGGACGCAACCCTCGCGACCAACCTGCGCGCCCCGGGGATACTGTGCAAACTAGCGGTCGCGCACTTTGCGGACCGTGGCGGCGGACGCATCATCAACATCAGTTCGCGCGCTGCCTTTCGGGGCGACCAGCCCCATTATTTCGCGTATGCCGCCTCCAAGGCCGGACTCGTAGCGCTTACCCGCTCGATTGCGCGCGGCTTCGGCAAGTCCGGCGTGCTGGCATTCAACGTCGCGCCCGGGTTCACCCGCACGGACATGGCGGGGGATTTCATCAGCCAGTACGGTGAGGATTACGCAACGTCCGACATTGCTCTCACACGCATGACCGAGCCGAATGATATTGCACCGATCGTTGTGTTCCTGGCGAGCGGGCTCGCTGACCACGCGACGGGTTGCACCATTGATGTCAACGCGGCGTCCTACGTGCACTGATCCGAGCGCGACGACGGCGCAGACCCCAGAGCCACACGGCCGGACCCACTGGTGCGTGATCGGCTGCGGCACGCTCGCTGCATGCCTCCTTGGAGGGTGTGCTACAAGCCCCCCGAGACGAACTCCGCCGGATGGCTACTGCGTCGCTCACCATGGCTGTTATCAAGTACTCGCCTCGGCAGCCGGTTACCAGGTGCGCGGCCGTGCCTCTTGGTACGGGTTGCATTCCGCTGGCCGGCCGACCGCCAGCGGGGTCCCGTTTGATCCGCACGCGATGCGCATCGCCAGCAAAACCTTGCCGTTCGGTACCTGGGTCGAAATTCACAATCTGCGCAATGGCCGGGCCGCAGTGGCCATGGTGGATGACCGCGGGCCCTTCTATGGGCAGCGGATTGTCGATGCGACCCCCGCCGTCGCACGGCAGCTTGGCTTCTACCTCGAGGGGACCGCGCCGGTCGAGGTCCAGGCGATCCCAGCGGCGGACCTGACGGCAGCACAACGACAGGCCGCGCGCACCGACGAGCACATCGCCTTCGAGTACGCCAAGCGCCATCCCAATGGACTCGTTGCGGAGGCCGGACGGTTCGCCCTGCATGGGGTCATCGATATCACCTCGACCGGGGTGCGCATCGCCGTCGGCATCGTCTGGGACTCGCTCAAGCTCGCCGTCGACATCCTGCGCCACCTGTGAGGGAGGGAGCGCGGTCAGCTTATTGATGGCGATAGCCGATGCGAAATGCTCCCCAATGCCGGCCGTTGACCCAGATCGGCGCCGACAGATCCTTCATCAGGGCGAACTGTCCGCCGCCCATGTCGCGCCGGTACGTCTGCAGCAGGAACGATTTGGTGTTGCGGGCAACTTTCTGTACCGCACGGTCATTGAACACGCGCCGGTTGCGGCAGTTCGCGGCATTCCACACCGGATCCTTGCTCTGTGGCTGACGGTAAGCGGGATTGTGCGTCGGCAGATATCCGCCCTTGGCCCAAGCAACGCTGAAAATGATGCGCGGATCCGCCTTTTGCAGCGGGTCCTGCACCGGCGGTAGCACACGATCGGTGAACTCGACGTAGTCGGTCATGAACTGCTTCGGGTTGGTGCCGGGAATTTCCCGGTAGCGCTCATCAAACAGCTGGGCCTCAGTAATTTCACCACGCGCAACCGCCGTCTCGAACAGCCGGCTGATCTGCCGAGCGGTATCGATGCCGAGCCGAATAATGGGCGTATCGGCCGTCTCCAGACCGCTTTCGGCGATCAGTGCGATCAGATCCTCGCTGACGCCGAGCAGACGCTCGATGCGTTTGTCGGCCTGTGCGAGATTCGCCGAGGACAACTGCACGCCCTCCGCCAGCGCTCCCAATTCCTCGAGCGTCGCATTGCAGGCCTCGAGATTCGCGGAGGTCGTGTGGGCAATCGAATCGATCGCGCGCCGCACGGTAGAGAACGCCTCATTTGCACGGATCACGACACCGTGAACTTCCTGCGCGCCGTGGCCCGCGTGGTCGGCATGTTTCGCCGCCTCCCCGCTCTCGCCGATCAGCCCTTCGATCTGCGTCGCCAGCGAACGAACGGTGCTGCTGATGCGGTCGGTCGCGGCGCGGGTGCCTTCGGCGAGATTCTTGACCTCTCCGGCCACTACCGCGAAACCACGCCCGGCCTCGCCCGCGCGGGCCGCCTCGATACCGGCATTCAGCGACAGCAGACGGGTCTGCTTGGCAATCGTCTCGATGGACGAGGCGACGGAGCTGATCTCCTTCAGCACACCGCCGAACGAGCCCAGCCGCTCCTCGATGCGCCGGACCGCAGCGTTCAGCAACCCGATATGCTCGAGTGCCTTGCCGAGTAACGCCCGCGACTCGGAGATCTCGTCCCCTGCAGTGGAAGCGGCCTGCTGCGCCTCGTGGGCGGCTTGATCGATGTCACGGTTTCCGGCAACCATCGCCTCGGTTGCCTGATGCAACTCCTCGAACTGGGCAGCCTGGCCTGAGACGCGGGCGGACAGATCCTCCAGATTTCCCGCGACATCGGCGACCTCGACGCCAAGTGAGCCGACGCGAGCCGCAATATCATTCACCAGGCGTGCATCGTCCTTCTGGACCGCTCCGCCGAGGCCCGCATTGGCCGGAAATATCGTCTCAGACGGCGCGTCTGACATCATTGTGTCTCCACCACAAGACTCTCCGGGCTGCACGCCCGCCAGTGTCGCATCCGTCCAGTATGCTCCAGGTGCCTGCAGACAGCTGCCTTCCTGCTTCGCAATGACTCGTGCCGGTCATCTGTTCGCTCTATGGAACAGTGCTGCGCCGGGACCGCGCGGCGCGCCCCAGGGTCGCCCGTGCGCACTACACCAGACTGGGAGTCTCGACACAGACGCGATTGCGGCCGGCGCTCTTGGCCGCATAGAGGGCGCGGTCGGCGCGGAACATGAGCATATCGAGGGTCTCACCGGGGGCACCGACGGCGATACCGAGTGAGACGGTGATCGAGCCAACCTCTGCCTGATTCCCATCGCGCAAGATCCGTCCGCGGGAGACCGCGGCACGAATCCGCTCGGCAACCGCGCGCGCGCCCTCCAGTTTCGTCTGTGGCAACAGCAGCGCGAACTCCTCGCCACCGACCCGGGCCGCGATCTCGTTGCCTTTCGCGTTCTCCTGAAAAATCTCCCCAACCGAACGCAGCACCTTGTCGCCGAGCAGGTGCCCGTAGGTGTCGTTGATCTGCTTGAAGTGATCCACGTCGGCAAGCACCAGCGCGCTGCCATCCAGACCGGAGGTGGATTCGAGCATCGCCTTGGCTTCGCGCAGGAAGCCGCGGCGATTGTAGATACCGCACAGCGGATCAACGACGGCATCGGTCTGCGCCCGCTGCAACTGCTCCGTCAGCGCTTTGACCTCCTGCGTCCTGCCCTCGAGCTTCTCGGCGAGAACCTGCGTCATGGTTTCCATGCGCAACGCCTCGCTCAGCAGGCGGGAGATCACCTGCTGGATCTTCGCCACCGTGGCTTCACCGGACAGGTCCGCACGGCTCTCGCGCAGCGTGCGGCTGAAATGACCGGTATCCTCCCCGGCGCTATTGAACGTCTGTGCCGTGTCATCGAGCAGGCTCTGCAAACGTTCCTGCAGATTATCGAGCACCGCCGCATCGCGCTCCGACACGTGACGTGCATAGAGCCGATACGCCTCCTCATCAGTCAGCGGTTCGTTCGATGCGAGGCGTGCCGTGAGCGCTGTGCTCAAGGGCGGATTGATGCCCGCGACATGCTCATACCAGATCGTGTAGCTGACGGGATGATAGGCGGCCGCCTGTCGCACCATCAGCGGCAGCGTGAGCCGTAAAAACTCGGCACTCTGCTCCTTGGATTCGAGATATCGCATGCTCAACAAGATCGACCGCGGCGCCTTTTACTTAAGCGTCGAGTCGGCCCGCGTTCCCACCGAGCGAGCCGTCGGTGCGCCGCTGGGGAACTTGAGCGCCAAATGCGGCAGTGGTTCTCATTTTCGCCGAGCACATGCCGGGGCGACGCTGTGCGGGCACCGCCTCACGCAGGCGGCCCGAGTCCCTCGCGCTGCGCCGGTCGGCGCACGACTCGAGCGGCGCCGCGCACCCGCCGGACAACCAGTCCGGCCCGGCTCAACGGCCAAAGGCGACCAGCACTTCGATCAGTCTGTGAATCACCGCATACAACGGCATGGCCAATAGCGGGAGCAGCAATGCAGAAGTCAGGATCCGCCGGCCCGGGAAGGCGGGAACACTGCCCGGCGAGGGCGCAAGCAACCGCCGGATGCGCACTTCAAGGCCCTCGATGTGGCCGCGATTGCGCTTCAGCCGCTCCGGCGCCGCCCCCCCGACAGACAGGCGGGCCACCTTAATCAAGGCCGAGGCGAGTGCAACCCGTTTGTGCGGATCCGCTCCGCTCGCCCGCTCATCGGCTTCCAGTTCGCTCGCCGCGCGCCACTGCGCAACCAGTGCCGCCGCCGCCGGCAGCCATGCCAGCACGTCGGGCATCGCCACCATCATGAGATATTTCAGATTATCCCGTGCTTGCCGGTGTGCAGTCTCGTGCGCGATGACCTGCCGGAACTCCTCTCCGTCACAGGCCGCCGCCACGGAACGCGAAGCCACGATTCGCTCCTGCCAGCCGCCAACGAGCGCCACGAGCGGTTGACCGACATTGATTACGGTCACATCGGCGCCCGCATCGAGGGAGTGTGTGGCCAGAGGCCGGACCGAGCGCACGAACGTGGCAGTCGCCCGCCAGGAGCGCCAGAGCCGGCGCACGCCGTCGCCCGCCATGGCGAGCGTCAGAGCGGCGCAGACCACCAGCAGCGCACCCGGCTTATCGTGAGCATGCAGAGGCTCGTACAGCAGGAATGCCGGCAGCACCACGGTCAGGACGAGCAGCGCCGAGCCCATCGTCGGTACCCACCGCACGCCAAGCAGCGTGTCGGCCTGCATCGCTGCGCGAAACAGCCCCATCCGCCAGCCGAGCGCAACCAGGACGGAAATCAACAAATTCGCCAAGCCATAGCTTGCCAGCAGAACCAGGGATAACGTCAGTGCGAAGTTCACTCCGTCTTCCCCCCGAGTCGAGCGCGCTCGGCCCGCACCAGCGCCTCGAGTTCATCGAGCAACTCGATATCGGCATGGCCCACGGCCTGCACAAGGGTGGAAAGCATTGCGCTCGCATCACCGCACACTGCCAGCAGATCGGTGACCTGTCCGCAAACCATCTGACCGAACAGTTCCTCGCGCGAACAGCGCGGCTCGTAGCCGAAGGCACGCCCCAGCCGGCAGCGCCGCAGCACCCCTTTTCGATACAGCCGGTCGAGCGTCGTCATCAGGGTCGTATAAGCCAGTCGCGGGAATGACGGCTGCATCTGCTTCACGGTCACCGCCCGCCCGCGCTCCCACAGCACTGCGAGCACCCGGTGCTCAAGTGGTCCCAATGCCTTCCGCTCACCCATGGCGCACCGCCGTTGCACATCGAAACCGGCACGGCAAGACGCCGCAACTGAAAGCCTCTCAATTTCCGCACAAAACTGCAATGCCGCCCGGACCACCGCCCCTCGGGTAGACAGGAGCGCTCAGACAGCCTGCGCCGCCGGCGCCCCGGAATATGCGCACCGCTTGGCCAGCACTGGCCGACTCGCCCAATCGCCGGGCAACCGCGCACACGCCTTGCGGGCGGCAGTGCGGCCAATCCGCCGGCAAGTCGGCGAGAGAAGCATCACCTCACTGCCGAGCCCAGACGCCGCAGAGCCGCGCGGGAATGTTCGCGGACGGACTTCAGTCCTGTTCCGCCTGCCTCGCCAGAACCGGCTGCCCGATTCGCGGCACCGTCAATCGGCCAGTTCGCTTCCCGCGGAGTCCGCCAGTTTCTGATCCTGTTCGGAGGCGTTCTCGGCGTCGTGCAGAACCTGCTCCAACACGGACAGGTAGGCGAGGAATCGCTGCCGGCCGCTGGCAGTGATCCGGCACAGTGTCTGCGGCCGGTTCGACTCCATGACTTTGACGATCCGGATGAGGCCTGCCGATTCGAGCACCTCGAGGTGCCGACTGAGATTGCCGTCGGTGAGGGCGCAGAGATTTCTGATAGTGCCGAAAGACAGCCCTTTGCGGTGTGCCAGCAGGGAACTTAGCACGCTTAAGCGGGCATGTTCATGGAACAGCCGGTCGAGCCCCGCATACGCGAAGCGACGGACGCTGTTACGAGGCAATTCAGACATCCTGAACGTCTCGCGCATAGTCGAAGTGGAGAATGGCAGCCAACAGCAGGTGTCCGACGCCAAACGGCACTCCCATCTCCCATGGCGCCAGCGGCCGTGGCGCATGACCGAGCGCCAGACAGGTCAGGCCGCAGGCGAGATACCAGACTCCTACGACGAAAGTCGGTTTTGGCAGCAGGCGACAGGATGAAAACACCCCGAAGCTGAACAAGATCTGCCACAGCCCCGGCAGCATCCACAGCTCCCAGCGTGCGAAACGAAGCAATACGACCGTGAGGAGGCCGCCGGCAATCAAAGCCGGAATGAATGGCTCAACGGCGCTGTGCAGCATCTCGACGAGCAGATCTGCATGCATCCGCCGGGCACGCGCAGCCGTCTGAATGGCGACGAAGGTCAGAGCGAGCGCCGCGGTGGTGACCCAGAGGATCAGATACGCCGGGATGTCACGGAGCGGCTCGATGAGCCGCTGAGCCTGGATCCACGCGCTCAGGAACGCCAAACCTCCCGTTGCGGCGAGCGAACCGGGACCATAGCCGCGAAACGTGGTCGAACGGGCGACCTGACCCCGAATCGAGGTGATCTCCGCCAATGCCGCCTGCACGTCCAGCGTGTGCGTCGAGCGTGGATTCTTCATGTCCGGCACCCCTGAGCTTCACACGATGAACTCTAGCATCAACCCCGCGCGCCGCGCATCGAACCGCCGAATCGACTCGCCCGAGCCCCCATGGGGGGCGCTACGCGTCCGCTGGCACGAGGCACGACGGCCGTGCATCGACCCACCCACCAACTGCCCAGGTCGATCGGCGGATTCGGAGCGCACGTCTCGCCGTTCGACGTGCTACGTCGGATTATCCAGAAATCAGCCGTTGCGCCTTTCTGCATCGGGTCCGCTCGTGGCGGTCATGCTGGCGAGCTTTGAGCTCATACCTATACGAAGGGGCACGGAGCGGCGCCCGATCACCCCACCGGAAGCGGGGCAAACTGAAGGGTCAGCGCCCATTGTGCGCACGCTCGCGTCCCCGCGGGCAATCGGCACCCAACAAATTCCGGATACTCCAGTCGATGAGTTCCTCGGGCCATGCCACCGCAGACCCGAGGAGCCGTGAACTCGAGTCACAAAATCCCACATCGCCCGGCCACAGACGCACCAATCGCTTCACGGCACCCGCAATCGTGCAAGGTCGGTGCAACACCGCGCGCACCGCCCGCTATGTCTGGATCTTGCCGCCGGCCGGCTGCGCGGCGAGCCATACCGTGCCGCTGTCGGCGCCGGCCCCGCCACGAGCGTGCGTCATACCTCCCCGCCATGGGACTCCTTCCCGTGCAGCGCCATGATCTTCCCTCCACGAGAGAGCACCACATTGGCGTCCTCGCTGCGCGATCGAGTACACTGGAAACTGCATCTTGCCGAGGCCGAGCACATCATGAGCAGGGAGAAACTCCCGCCGTTACAGGTCAGCGGAAATCTGTGGCTCGGCCGAAAAGGCCAAACTCTTCTTGGCGGCTATCGCATCGACCTGCTCGAGAGCATCGAGCGCACCGGAACTCTGACGCAGGCGGCGAAAGACGTTGGCCTGAGTTATAAGGCTGCATGGGATGCAGTCGACGCGATGAACAATCTTGCCGAGAAGCCGCTGGTTGTTCGCAGCGCGGGTGGCCGCGCGGGCGGTCATAGCGGGCTGACCGAGCACGGCAGGCGATTGGTGCAACTGTACCGACTGCTCGAGAGCGGCTGGCAACAGCTGTTGACACGCATGCAGGCCGAGCTCGGCGATTTCGAACAACTGAACACCCTGATGAGGGCTCTCACCGTGCGAACCAGCGCGCGCAATGAACTTCGCGGCACCGTTAAGACCGTCCGCAAGGGAGCGGTCAATGCCGATGTGATACTCGACGTCGGCGATGGACTGGAAGTGTTCGCGTCAATCACGAATGAAGCCGTCGATGAGCTCGAGCTGCGCCCCGGGCGTCACGCATTTGCACTGATCAAGTCGAGCTTCGTGGTGCTAACCGACGACCCGACCGTGCGCGTCAGCGCCCGCAACCGACTGTGTGGCATCGTCAGCGCCGTGGAGATCGGTGCGGTCAACAGCAAAGTGAAGATCCGTCTCGCCGGCGAGCGCACCCTGACCGCCATCATTACCAATGAGGCACTCAACGAACTTGAACTGAGCGAGGGCAGCGCCTGTTGCGCGCTCGTCAAAGCCTCTCACGTTCTCATTGCGGTCAATGACTGAAGCGCAAGGACTGCGCCACCCGATTCTCTGTTGCTGCAGCGCTGCCGTCGCCCCCTTGGGCTCGCCTTCGAATGCGCGGCGCCAGCGCGCCGCGTCCGGGACAACGTCACCTCAGCTAGCCGTGATTCAAAGTTCCTGCTTCGTCGGCCGGAAGAGGATTTCATTGACGTCTACTTCATCGGGCTGACTGATCGCAAAGGCAACCACACGCGCAAACGACTCCGCGGGAATGGCAACCGCTGAATAGAACTCTTGGATGTTCCTGGCTACGTCGGCCTCCGTGACACTCAGCGGCAATTCCGACTCGACCGCTCCCGGCGAGATGATAGTCGTGCGGATATTGTAGGGTTTGACTTCCTGGCGCAGCCCTTCCGAGATCACCCGCACGGCCGTCTTGGTCGCCGCATATACCGCGCTACCCGGGCGCACCTTATGACCGGCCACCGAAGACACATTGATGATGTGTCCGCTTTTCTGATTCTTCATATGTGGCAGAGCAGCCGCGATGCCGTACAGCACGCCCTTTATGTTCACGTCGATCATCCGGTCCCAATCCTGCACCTTGCATCGCTCCAGCAGCGAGTGCGGCATCAGTCCGGCATTATTGACCAGAACGTCGATACGTCCATGCAATTGCACCGCCCGCTCGACCAGCTCCTTCACCTGCTCGCTGCGGGTCACGTCTGTCTGGACGACCGCCTCGCTCGTCAGTCCAATTTCAGCCGCCAGGGCGAGCAGACGATCGTGGCGCCGCGCACCAAGAACCACACGCGCCCCTTCGCGCGCCAGGAGCCGAGCGGCCGCCGCCCCCAATCCGCTGCTCGCTCCGGTGATGACAATGACCTTACCCTGGATCCCGTCAGTCACGATTTGAACTCCATTGCAGTGAAACACGCGATCGCGCATCGCGACCGGGAACCTCAGGCGATCCTCGACGGGCGCACGCGTCGCGTGGCCCCTTGCACCGCCCTACCCGCACGGCCAGATCCGCTGCTCCGAACCGCAGCCTGGCGAAGAACGAGGCAAGGTCGCAGACCGCTGGCCCAAATTAGTGCAACGGGCGTTGCAGTTCAAGAACGAGCACAGCAGCGGCCGCGCTGCACAGGGTGCGCCGCTGCGCTCAGCAGGCTGGAGTCTCTCGCTCAGGAGGCATCACGTCTTGCTGCTCAGAACCGTACCGCCACACCCAGATCGACGACCGGATACCACTGAAACTTATTGATCTTGTTGTACAGAACGCGCTGCTCGTTCGCCGCATTGGTCTGAATCTCACTGCAGAGCGGACTGCCTGCCGGCGCGAGCGAACCGCATTGTGCGTTCAGAGTGACCACGGGGTGACCCGTGTAGATCGCCCCGATATCGAACAGAAAGTGCAGCCTGGAGTTGGTGCCGACCGGATTTCCCCAGCCTAGGCCGATGTACGGCGCGGCCGACTGGCTGAACTTTGCCCGCCCGGTGAGCGCAACCAATTGGCTGCTCGTATAGGTCTGACCATTGATCGTAAAGGTCCCCGCCACGGGCTCGCCGGTGACATCCAGGCGGGTGTTCTCCCCCGCCACACCTGCGGTGAGATGAAAGCCCCCCTTGAATGGGTACCAGTCGAGCAGCGCCGTGACGGTGCTCAGTTTGAGCGAACCGTGGTAATTGACATCGGTGGTATTGAGCGAGTGGTTGAGCGTGAATCCGCTGTAGCCGATCCGCACCGTAAAGGAGCGGTTCAGCGCGGCGTCGAGATCGAGTCCGGCACCGAGTGTGCCGGCGCGCAGCGAGAGACCGAAATTCATGGCGGACGCTCCGCTCGAAGCGTGTGCGCCCGGCATCGCCAGGACGGTGAGCAACGCAACCATGACGACGAACGCAGGGATGCGGCTTTTCGATACTGAGTTCAGCATAAGACCTCACGCGGCTAGAGCAGCGCGTTCACCGGCCTCACCGTCTGCGCGCCGAGGCCGCATTCGACCACGCCAGCCGAGGTTCCGACCCAGCGGTCGGTCACGGATTAGGATACTGCCGATGGGCAGCGACCCCCAAACGCGGCTCGCCCGCCGAGGCTTCAGCAACGCACCGGCCTCGACCCGCCGATTTGCTCTGTACCGCCCGGGCTCGAGCACGGTCCGGCGGCGGCAGTTCCCAGTCCCGGCCGCGCGCACCGCAAAATAAGATCCCGCACAGCGCGCCGGCTGCCCGCTCCTGCGCAAATCCGCTGCGAAGAGAATGTCGGTCTCTCGAGTACATCTCGCGGGACGCCGAGAGCTCGCTCTGAGCGGTTCTCGAGCCGTCCGCCGCCCACGCACGTTTCGGCTCCTCAGCGGGTGCTCGGGTCAGACCTACACCGCCGCGCGCTCCAGTTGGCCTCGATGCAGAAACGCCCGCAGGGCATCGCTTCCCAGCGGCCTGCTCAACCCGTAACCCTGCAGCAGGTCACAGCCCTGCCGGCACAAAAAATCACGTTGTGCCTCGCTTTCCACCCCTTCGGCGACCACCCGCATGCCCAGACTGTGTCCCATGGCGATGCTGGCGCCCACGATGGCCCGATCTCTCGCATCCGTCTCGATACCCTGCACGAAGCTGCGGTCGATTTTCAGCTCATCGATCCGGAACCGCTTGAGATAGGCCAGCGAAGAGAAGCCCGTCCCGAAATCATCGATGCTGATGCCGAATCCGGCTTCCTTCGCCGCACAGAGCGCCCGTTCCCCGCGTTCAGCGTTCACCAGCGCGCTCTCGGTCACCTCAAGGCAGAACCGCGCCGGCGAGACCCGCTCCTCATCCAGGATACGCAGCAGCGCCTCGAGCATATTCGCTTGCTGAAAGTGCATCGCGGAGATGTTGACGCTGAACGAGCCAATCGCACACCCGGCGGCGTCGGTCTCACGTATTTCGGCGCAAACGCTGCGCAGCACCCATTCCGTGAGCGGAACAATGAGACCGGCTTGCTCGGCAATCGGAATGAATGTCGCCGGCGGACACGGCTCACCCTGCAGTGCCCAGCGCAGCAGCGCCTCACAGCTTTGCACCAGGCCATCGCGAGCGTCAAACTGAGGTTGAAAGACCAGATGCAGTTCGCTGTGCTCGATTGCCCGGCGCAAGCCATTCTCGATCGTGAAGCGCGCACGCATCTGTTCGAGGATCTCGGGCGTGAAAAACTGAACCTCAGAATGCCCCGACTGTTTAGCCCTATGCAGTGCCGCATCGGCCTTGATCAGCAGTTCATTGGCGATGGACCCATCACCAGGGCATATGCACGCCCCAATAACGGCTGGCACCACTACTTCAACGCCGTTCAACCGGTGTGGCCGCGCCAACTGCTGAAGGACGTGTTCGCAGTAATTCGTCAGTTCCGACGGCGTACCAACCGGCGCCATCACGGCAAACTGATCCCCGCCGAGACGAGCCACGAGAAAGGTCTGCGGTGTAACGCGCTCGAGACGTCTGGCGATCCGGCGCACCAGCCGATCACCCGCATCGTGTCCCATCACCGTATTGAGGTGCTTCATCTCCGTCACATCGATACGCAAGACACCGATGATCGTTCCGGAAGACTCGCTCTTTCGCATCGTGGCAGCGAGCCGATCCTCGAACAGCACCCGGTTGGGCAGCCGAGTCAGTTCGTCGTGAGTGGCGAGGTACTCGATACGATTTTGCGCCCCGCGAACCACCTCGATGTCGCGATAGACGTGCACATAGTGCGTCACGTCACCACCGGCATTGTGCACGGCGGTGACGCTCACCCATTTGAAGAATCGCTCGCCATCGAACCCCCGACTCCACACTCCTCCCTGCCATCCGCCCTGACGCAAAAGCCGGCCTTGCAGTTTCGAGAAGGATTGCCCGTCGTGTGCGTCCGAATGCAAAATCTCGACACTTCTGTCCTGCAGGCTTCCTGGCGCATATCCCGACATGCGGCACATTGCCTGGTTGGCCGTCAGAATCAACCCCGCCGCGTCCGTGAGCAGCACTCCATCACTGTGGTGCGCGAACGCTTCGGCGGCCAGAATCAGCTCCGCTTCGGCACGCTTGCGCTGAGTGACGTCCCGATGCACCTCCCAGATCGCACCGCCCGCCCCGGCCTCGCGGTGCAAGACCGCGGAGCTCTCGAGCAGCATGCGTCGACCATCTGCCAGCATGCACTCGCTCTCGTACGGACCAAAAGCGTCGTGTGCGACACACTCGGAAACGATTTCGTCCCATTCGATGGTCTGCTTGCCGGAGCCCTCGGCACCGATCGGGCGACGGTGGAATACTGCCGCCCCGACCTCCTTGCCAAACAGCCTGGCATAACTGTCATTACATTCCCGCGCCGTGCCCTCAAGACCGTACTGAACGATGGCATCAGTCAGGTTCTCGTAGAAAGCGTGGAACTTCCGCTCCTCGCGCTGGATGCGATCATGCAGCTCCACTTCCGTCGAGACGTCTTCGAAAATCCAGAGCCAACCGCGCTGCACGGCCGCTTGTAGAGGAGAGAACGTCACACGCAGCGCACGTGGAGCATCGGCAAAACGCCAAGTCATCGACGAGGCGGTTTCGGGCATTCGTCCCGCAAAAGCTGGTTTTAGCTGCTCGCGCAGAGCGGCCTCGTTCTGCGCCCGACTCACGAGCCCGCGCAATCCCCGCGCTAACTCACTCAAGCTGGCAAATCCCGCGGGCATGCCGAGCAACGCGCCAGCGGCACCGTTCAGGTACCCGCAGAAGACCTCCGGCACAAGCAGCACAACGGCCTGCGACAGCGAATCGGCGATTTCCCATGCACTGACGGGACTGGCCGAGCGCAGACCGGCGGAATCCAACAGGGCAAAGGGCTGCAGGAGGAAACGCTGCGTTTCGGTATCTGCGGCGAATGAGGTGGAAGCTGGTTGCGCAGTACTCCAGGCCAGATGCACGCCCACCGAATCTCCGTTCTTGAAGCGATGTCGGGCCACTGCAAGTGCTGCCGGCAGTGCCACCCGCGTCCGTGCCCGCAACGCGAAGGGCAAATGGGCCGCGACTTCCGCTGAATCCGCGTACAGCGCAATGTCCTGGTCCGGCGGATTCAGCACGAACGGCCGCTCGATCCAGCCCGCCGGCAGGCACTCCAGCGGGTGCGCCACACCATCTGAACCCGCGCGCCAGAAGCAGACCGAGGTGGCCCCCGTCCGCTCGAGCAGATGCCTCGCATGCATGGGCAAGGCGATGCTAGGCACGGTCGATCTCCCGCAGACACTCGAGCAAAGCGCCGTTCACCTTCTCAGGTGCCGTCAGGTGCGGCAGATGTCCGTGCGCGTCGATATCGAGCATTCTCTGCGCACCGCCGTGCTGCGCCAGCCACCGTGCCGCGGGGGGAGGTACTGCCGGATCGTGCCGCGGCGCGATAACGAAAAGCGGCGTGCTCAATTCGTCGACGTCGGACCGATAATCCGAGTTCAGCGTCGCATTGAGAGCCGCACTCGCCACATCGACACGCAGTTGCAGCAACATCTGCGTGAATTCATACGCGCTCAGGTAGCGATTGGATTCCCCAACCATCGCCGAAGCGAAGCCGTTTGCCCAGGCGGCAAAATCGGCTCGCATCTCCCTCAGCAGCGCCTCGAGCGCTGTGCGGGTGAATCCACCGATGTAGCCCGTCTTGGGATCGTCGAGGTAGCAGGCCGAGGCCCCCAGCGTAATGACGGCGCCGAATACCCCAGGGCAGCCATTAGCGGTGAGAATGCCTGCCATGCCCCCCATCGAATGACCGACGTAGGTCGCTCCGCGGACCCCCAACTCCTGCATCAGCAGCGAAAGGTCTTCCGCGAAGCCGAACAGCGATGCGTGTCGCCCCGGGTCGAAGGCCGCAAGCGTCGCCGCAGTGGCCCCCGGAAAATCCAGCGTCACTACCCGGTATTCGTCCGGCAGAGCCTCAATCTGCCGTCGCCAGCAGCCCTGCTCAGTGCCCAGACCATGGCCGAATACAATGGTCCGTGAACCGTTCCCGGTCACACGTGCATTGAGGCGGCGCGTCCAGTAATCCATAGGGCGTTTCGAACCACCGGGGAGACTGATCCCAAGCCGATCCGACCAGGCTGTTCGTCATGCCCCCGCCGCAGACGACGAACACTCATTTAGTTATTAACGCAAATAAATCGTAGTCCTCCCGCTCAGACAGGGCAACTCGGCAGCTCGGAAGCCGGCTGCCGTTCACGCGTCTTCGTATCGGAGCGTGACTCCAGTCACGGGAAACGCTGCACCGCGGCAGCCCCCTCCCGCATGGGTGCCCCTCATCCGTTCACGATTCAGTGCACCGGCACAGCTGCCGCTCGGCGCAGCGTGAGCCCTACGGCAAAGGAGCGCTGAAAGCCCTTCCAGACCGTCACGTCACCCGTTGCGGCACTGTACGCAGAG
>JAKBCE010000240.1 GCA_021808195.1 Pseudomonadota bacterium | reverse complement strand
GCGCGAGGTCACCGCCGTGGCCGCCGAGCGGCGCCGCATCGGCACGTTGTTTCAGGATGACCTCCTCTTTCCCCATCTGACGGTAGGGGAGAATCTGGCCTTCGGACTGACGCGCACGGTGCGCGGCCGCAGAGCACGTGCGGCACGCATCGCGGCAGTCTTGACGCAAGCCGGGCTCGAGGGGTTCGCGCCGCGCGATCCGGCCACGCTCTCCGGCGGTCAGCGGGCGCGCGTTGGGCTGTTGCGACTGCTGCTCGCCGAACCGCAGGTGTTGCTGCTCGATGAGCCGTTCAATAAGCTCGATACGGCGCTGCGCGCGGAGTTTCGGCGGTTCGTGTTCGAACACGCGGCGGCGGCGGCGTTGCCGGTGCTGCTCGTGACCCACGACACCGCCGATGCCGAGGCGGCCGCCGGCACGGTACTGGTGCTGCGGACCGATGCGATGGGCTCGGCGTTCATCGCAAGAACCGGCGCCGAGCGGTCCGCGAGTGCTGTGTCGGTGCCGGGTCTCGGGTCCGTAGTGCAAGGGGGTGGTCAATGAGTTCGGTGCTGGAGTGTGACGTGTGCGTGATCGGCGCCGGCGCGGCCGGACTGTCCGTGGCGGCGGGCGCTGCTCAGCTCGGCGCGCGCACCGTCCTGTTTGAGCGCGGGTCGATGGGCGGGGACTGTCTGAACTACGGTTGCGTTCCTTCCAAGGCGCTGCTTGCGGCGGCGCACGCCGCCTATACCCGTACCCACTCGACGCACCTGGGCATTGCATCGGCATCCGGTCCGGTCGACTTTGCCGCGGTCATGCGGCACGTCCATGCAGTGATTGCCCAGATTGCGCCGCACGATTCCGTCGAGCGGCTCGAAGGACTCGGCGTGCGCGTGATCCGAGCCAGCGCCGCCTTTACGGGACGCGATCAGCTCAGCGGCGGGGGCATCACGGTGCGCGCCCGGCGCAGCGTGATTGCCACCGGCTCTGCGGCGGTGCTGCCGCGGATCGAGGGTCTTGAGGGGCTTGGCGCGCTCACCAATGAGACTCTGTTCGCCCTGACCGAGCGTCCTGAACACCTGCTGATCCTCGGCGGCGGGCCGATCGGCGTCGAAATGGCGCAGGCCTTCGTTCGCCTCGGCAGCCGCGTCACGCTCTTCGAGCGTGCTGCTCTGCTGCCGCGCGATGCGCCAGAGTTCGCGGCGATTCTGCGCGATCAGCTGCGCAGCGAGGGCGTCACGGTGCGCGAGCACGCCACGGTGAGTGCGCTCACCCGATCGGGTCAAACGATCACGGTGCGGTGCGCCGACGGCGTGGAGGTCCGCGGCTCGCATCTGCTCGTGGCCGCCGGACGCGCGCCGCGGCTTGTCGGGCTCGGCCTGGAGAGTGCCGGGGTTGCGTACGGACCCGAGGGCATCACCGTAGACCAGCGGTTGCGCACCACGAATCGACGCGTCTACGCGCTCGGGGACGTGCTCGGGCGACCCCAATTTACGCATACGGCGGGCTATCAGGCGGGCATCGTCATCCGCAACGCGCTGTTTCGGCTGCCAGCGCGCGTCGATTATCGGGCGTTGCCGTGGGTGACCTATACGGATCCGGAGCTGGCCCATGTGGGTCTGACGGAGGCGCAAGCGCGTGAACGTTTTGGCCCGGCCATCCAGGTGGTGCGGTCGGATTTTGCCGACAACGACCGCGCGCGTGCCGAAGGACAGACCTGCGGTGGCATCCAGGTGATCACGGACCGGCGCGGCCGGATTCTGGGTGCGGATCTGCTCGGCGCACATGCCGGGGAACTGGTCGGTCTGTGGGCGCTCGCCATCACCCGGCGGCTGAAGCTCGCAGCGCTCACCGGAGTCATTTTCCCGTACCCGACGCTGGGGGAAATTTCCAAGGCGAGCGCCAGCGCGTTCTTTGCCCCGAAGCTGTTCAGTCCGGGGCCGCGGCGTCTAGTGAGACTGCTGCTGCGCTTGCCGTGACGCCTCGTGTCAGACTTGCATGAGCTCGGTGCGATGACGCTCGACGTGTCGGTCATCATTCCGGCACTGAATGTGGCGCACCATCTGCCGAAGACGCTCGCGGCATGTACCGGCGCGCGTGAGACCCTCGTCGTGGATGGCGGTTCCTCCGATGAGACGGTCGCGAGGGCTGTGCAAAACGGGGCGCGCGTGGTCATTAGTCCGCGCGGGCGCGGCATCCAACTTCAGCGCGGAGCCCTGCAGGCACGGGGACAGTGGTTGCTGTTTCTGCATGCCGATACGGTGTTGAGCGAGGCGTGGCGCGAGGCGGTGCGGGCATTCATCGCTGAGCCGGCCAATCGTGAACGTGCCGCGACGTTTCAGTTCGCCCTTGATGATCCCGGGCCGCGTGCCCGCCGTTTGGAGCGCGGCGTTGCCTGGCGGGTGCGGGCGTTGGGCCTCGCCTATGGGGATCAGGGTTTACTCGTGCACCGGGCGTTCTACCACGCCCTGGGTGGGTTTCCAGCCTGGCCTCTGATGGAAGACGTCGAGCTGGTGCGCCGCATTGGCCGGCGGCGGCTGACCGTACTGCCCGCGTTTGCACACACCTCGGCCGAGCGTTGGCAGCGAGATGGCTGGTATCGCCGCAGCGGGCGCAACCTCGGCTGTCTCGCGCTCTATTTCCTCGGTGTTCCACCGCGGCTGCTGGCGAAGCTCTACGGCCGCTGAGGTAGCGCGGGCGAACCTTGCCCGATGCTCAGAACCGGTGGCGGTACTCGAGCAGCACCGTCAGAGGCTCCAGCGTCGCGACCTGCGGGATCACCGTTCCATTGGGCGTGTATTGCGCGTAGCCGATGTAGCCGATGTCCCCGAGGTTCGGCCGGGCATTGGTGGCGTTACGCACGTTGATCGACACCGCGCTGCGCGCCCGGCGCACCCCGAGCCGAAAATCGACCAGCACGTACGATCCGCGGCTCGCGAACGTGCCGTTGCCGCCGTTGAGCAGCGCGTGGCTGTGTCCGGTGTAACTCGCGTCTGCTTCGACAAATCCCTGGACAGTAGCGGTGAGCGTGTGCGTGTAGATGCCCGAGAGTGACGCGGTCCAGGCCGGTGTGCCGAGGACGCTCGATCCGGGTTCGATCCCGACGATGGCAAGCGGACCCGGTTCGCTGATATCAGTCTTCTCGTACCCGATCCCGGCCCGCAGCTGCAGCGGCGGGGTCACGTGGCCGTCGAGCTCGAGTTCCGCGCCATTGATCAGCGCGCGCCGGCCATTGATGTCGAAGATCGCCTCGCAGGGAAGGGCGACCTGCTGCTGCGGATTGCGCCAATCGATGTGAAACGCGGCCGCCGAGGCCAACAGTCCCGTACCCGGCACGGGCGTCTTGCCACCCACCTCGTAGCTCCAGAGCGTGTCGGATTTCAGATGGGTGATGTCGCCGATCGGCAGCGTCGGCAGCGCGCAGAAGGGCAGATAGGTCTGAGCCGCGCCGGCGCGGAACCCTTCAGCGGCCGAGGCGTACACGAGTGCGTGGCGTTTGAAGCGGTACGACAGGGCGAACTTCGGATCGACGCCAGACTGGCGGCTCGATTGCGGAGCGCTCGGCGTGAGACCGAAATTATTGAAACCGTTGGCGGTGAAGTCGGATGATTGGCGCAGCCAGTACTGGCGCGCTCCGAGTGTGAGCGTCAGTCTGTGTCCGAGCGGCACGTAGAGTTGCCCGAACAGCGCGACATCGCGCTGCAAGGCCGGATTGTAATCGGTCCACAACAGGTCGTTCGGCCAGGGGCCGACGACCGTATTGGTGCGGGTTGCCTCGACGAGGCCCTGCGCGTAGGTCGGCGGGATCGCCAGCAGCGAGCGGGTGCGCGCATAGAACGCACCGAACGTGCCGCTCATCCCCCAGACCCGCTTGAATGCGAGCCGGATTTCCTCGGTGAACTGGTTCTCGTAGTGCTCCTGGTCCCAGAG
>JAKBCE010000239.1 GCA_021808195.1 Pseudomonadota bacterium | reverse complement strand
CGCTGGTTCGGACAGAGTCTGTTCCTCGCCGCCGAGCGCACCAAGGGACTTAAGGATCCGGCTTACCTGCGCGCCCGCGCCACGAACCGGCGGCTCGCCGGACCGCAGGGCATCGAGCGGCTGCTCAGAGAACATCACGTCGTCGCGTTGATCTCCCCGACGCAGGATCCGGCGTCGGTCATCGATCTGGTCAACGGCGATGCCGGCATCGGCGGCGGGGACAGCACGCTGCCGGCCATTGCCGGGTATCCCTATATTACGGTGCCGATGGGGCAGGTGCAGGGTCTGCCGGTGGGACTGTCGTTCATCGGGATGAAGTGGTCCGAAGCCCGTCTGATCCGTCTGGCCTACGCGTTCGAGCACGCGGCGCATGCCTTCCGAACGCCGACGTACTCGCCGGACGTGCTGCATCGCAATCCGGTCGGGCAGCCCCTCTGCGGGGGCTGAGCATCCACGTCGAACGGGCCGGCGGCGGCACTGCGATCGCGGTGCCGCCCCCAGGAATGGCCACGAGCGGTGTTGGATCTGCGCCTTGACCGTAGCCAATGACAGGTGCTCGACAGAATGCCGCGGCCTGGACCACCTTGGCAACAGCGTCGGATTGGGAGTACGGTAAGGGCTGTCGAGGCCCACCATGACAGACTCCAAGCAGTGGCGCATCGTTCTGGTCGGTGAGGACACTTCTGTCCCGACTCGTCTGCAGGAATTACTCGCTGCACGGTCACACCAGGCGCACGTCCTTCAGCGTCCGTCAGATCTGCCGGAGGCGACGGCCGATCCACGGCCAGACCTCATCATCTTCTGTGCCGGACCCGACGTCGAGTCAGCCCTGCGGTTCGCGGCAGAATCGCCCGAACGCCAGGAAATTCCGTTTCTCCTGATCACGCAATGCTGGGACGAAAGGCTCGTCCTGGCGGGTGCCCACCACGGCGCCCTGGCGGTGTTCGCCAGCCGTTATGAGAACCTGCCGATGTGCATTCCGGCGATCTGCTCGGCGATCGATCGTCACGCAGCGATGCGCCAACTGCTCCACCGCACTGAACAACTCAAAGCCGCCCTGGAGCAGGCACGCACGATCAGTGCAGCGACCGGCGTCCTGATGGAGCGGTTGCGGCTTACGCGGCAACAGGCATTCGAAGTCCTCCGCAGGGCCGCCAGAACACGCCGCACACGGCTGGGCGAGCTTGCGGGTGCGCTGCTGCTGACGCTCGAGTCGGTCAACACGCTGTACACCACGGCGTCCAGCCCGACCGGTCACGGAAAACGCGAAGCGGCGCACGGTACGGGATTGGGAATTTAGTATGATAAATCGGAGTTGGCTCACCTAGTCCCCGTGTGCCTCGCGCGCCAGTCCTTCGCCGGCCGCGCTCGACCCGCCCGACCCCTGCGACCGGATTCTCTCCGGGGCCCACGCTTCGCCCCTCACCCTGACTGAGGACCGTGTGGCAATTGATGCCCGCGGTAACTGTGCCATCGTGGAAACCCAACGGCTGCGTTCTGTTCAACATCCCAGACGCGTAGGCAGATTGCTCGATTCATTGCTCGACTCGGACCGCTTCATTCCCGAGCGAGCCAACCGCATCACCTCGGCGGCCGAGTTGCCGGCGCCGCTGCGCCGACTGAGCCGACTGATCGACGGCGAGGACTCCGTCTGGCGCTCATGGAGCGATGGCCGGCGCATCTGGTTCTTCGAAGCCGTATTTTCCCTCGAGTTATCCCGGGAGCGCGGCAAGCCGGTAATTCAGCTGCGCGAGTACGACGAGGTCGGAGACCTGTCTCGCTCGCGTCTGTTCGTGCAGACCGCCGAACACGGCTGGCAGGCGTGCGAGTGACCCCGCCTCGCCGTCAATCCGGGTACGCTCCGGAACTCCTCGCACTGCTCGCAACGCTCGCCAACGATACACGCCCGGTCGCATCGAAGCCGGATGCCGCGCCCGTGACGCTCTCCTGCGATTGCATGCGCACAAGTCTGCACCATCTGGCACGTTCGGCACGCGCTGCCGGTCTTCTGACGTACGCCTCCGTCGTCCTTCGTGTCGCGGAACGGCTGGAGCCTGCCCTCCGCGCCGAGGGGCCGTCCGATCTGCAATTCGCTTATCTGCGCCGCTGGGTCCGATTGTCCCGGCGCTATCTCAGCGCGCACGAAGATCTGCAGCACGCTGCAGCATTGGTGGACATGCTCGGCGGTGGATCGATGCCCACCATCGGTGCGGACGAACGGATCGAGCTGTTGCGCGGCCTGCTGAGGGAACCCGCACACGCCGCGACAGGTGCATCGATCACATTGACACCGCCCTCCGGCATCCCGGACCCGGATGGACCGGCTGCGCCGGTTTACCCGCAGGAACGGATCCAGAGTGCATTGTGCGCGGTGGCCCCTGCCGGACTTGCCCCTGCAGTGGACCGCAAGACGCTCGAGCTGCGCATCGAGGCGACGCGCCGCCCTGCGGCACACCAGATGCTGGCCGTTCTGTCCATCGAGCTGCAGGGCATCGAGCACATCATCGACAGTCTCGGCCGCGACTTCGGCGATGCCATGCTCGCGCAGGTGGCCCGATCGCTGGCGCGCGGCAGCATCTGCGACGGCTGGGTCGAGCGCTGCGCCGAGCAGCGGTTCGTCCTCGTTATACCCAATCGTCCGGCCGCGGATGTCGCCCAGGAGGCGGCTCGGCTCATCGAATTGATCGGCCGCTGCCACCACGTCAACGGTCAGCCGCTGGCTGTGACCGCCCGCATCGGCATCGCGATGTCTCCCGAACACGGCGCACACGGCAGCGAACTGCTCTGCCATGCGGAGACCGCCTTGCACCACACCCAGGCAGGCACCCACCCCCCACTGCAGTTCTATTCGGCCCACATGCGTGACGCAGCGCTGCGGCGGGTGAGTCTCGAGGCGCAGTTGCGCGAAGCGATCGAGGCGGGACGCTTCGAGCTGCATTACCAACCGAAGATCGCGGTTCGCACGGGCAGACTGTGCGGCGTCGAGGCACTGCTGCGCTGGCGGTGCGCGGAGCGCGGCCTCGTCCAGCCGTCGGAGTTCATCCCCATCGCGGAGCAGACTGGCCTGATCATGCCGCTCGGGGATTGGGTGATCGACGCAGCATGCCGTCAACTGCAGGACTGGCATGAACATTCCGGGCCGAGAGTGCCGGTTGCGATCAACCTCTCGCCGACGCAGCTGCATTCACCTTGCACGGTCGAGCGGATCGTGCACGCGCTCGAGCGACACGCGCTACCGGCACAGCTGCTCGAGTGCGAGATCACGGAGACGGCACTAATGGAGGATCACGGTGCGGCCTTCGATCATCTCTCGGAGCTCGCACGGCTCGGGGTGCGCCTGGCCCTCGATGATTTCGGCACCGGGTATTCGAATCTCGCCCAGCTCGGGCGACTGCCCCTGAGCGCGATCAAGCTCGACCGGTCGCTGATTTCGCGTCTCCCGGCATACCCGCGCGATGCGACCATTCTCGCCGCCATCGTCGACATCGGTCACGTGCTCGGCTCACGCGTGGTGGCAGAAGGCGTCGAGACCTCCGAGCAGTTTCATGCGATCGGCACGGCCGGCTGCGATGAATGCCAGGGGTTCCTCGTGGCGCGGCCAATGGGGGCGACTCAGTTCGCGCACTGGGCGCACCGCGCGGCGGCACCCGGCAAGGCAGCCTGAGCGTCGCGCGCCCGCGGCGCGACGAACGGGCGGTGTCGGGGGATGCCGCTAGGCCGCGCCGGCTTCGCCGCGGTGTCGCGTGAGCCAGACCTGCAGCCGCGCTGCGTCCATCGGCCGGGCGATGAGAAAGCCCTGGTACTCGTCGCAACCGGCGGCGGCGAGCAGCTCCCGCTGGCGAGGATCTTCGACCCCTTCGGCAACGACCCGCGCCCCGATCGAGCGGGCCATGTCGATGATCGCGCGCAGGATTGCCACATCGCGTGT
>JAKBCE010000238.1 GCA_021808195.1 Pseudomonadota bacterium | reverse complement strand
AGGGGCTGAAGAGCTTTCTCGACTCACCGCATGCGGCGATCGAGGGCGGCAACGTCGGTGAGATCATCAACCTCGCCGATGCCCGGGCGCGGGCCGCTCGGGCGGCCGGACTCGAACTCGCCCAAGCGGGTCCTGAGCGGACACTGGGTGTGCTGCGCGAGCTCAGCGGGCAGCGCGGCCGGACCCTGAGTCTGTTCCCGCCAGCGCCGGGCGCGACGCGAGCGTCGCCCCTGTCCCAGCCTGATCCCCTCCCCCGCCTGAGCCTGCCGGCCCGGCACGAGATTTTAGGCTCCGACATCGTGCTGCGCCGGCTGCACGGTGCACTCGCGGCGGCCGCCGAGCGTGGCCCGCGCGACTATGCCGACCTGCTCCTCACGCCCGGAGTCGGCGCCCGCACGGTCGAGGCTCTCGCGCTCGTGGCCGAGGTCGTGCACGGCACGCCCGCCCGCTTCTCGGACCCGGCACGCTTCTCACTCGCGCACGGCGGCAAGGACGGTCATCCGTTTCCGGTGCCACTGAAGGTTTATGACGAAACGCTGCGCATCCTGAAGCTTGCGGTGAGTCAGGCTCGACTCGGCCGCACGGAGCAACTCGACGCCCTGCGGCGCCTCGATACGCAGGCGCGCCGCCTGGAACGCACGGCACGCGGTCCGAGCTTCGAGTCCTTCGTCGCACGCGAACGGGCCGCCGCAGCGCAGCTCGGCGGGCGCACCTGCGTCGATCGCTAGAGGGCCTGCGCCCGTGGCCTCATCCGCTGGCCGGGCCGCGGCCGGAGCGCCACGCGGACCGATCTCGCAGCGCAAAACGCCTCAGAACGACGCTGCGCACTCGACGTGGCGGCTTCGATCGGGGACAAGCGATCCGTCCAGGGCTGCGTGCAACCGGAGGTTTGACCGTGGGGTGTCGAGTTTCGATAATCGGTGCGCCGGCGCACAGCCAGAGCCGCAATCCTGCTGGCCAGGGGCGTCTCTCAAGATGACCGTCATGATCACCACGAAGCATCCGCTCCATCATCCGCGCTCTGGCGAATCGGGCCGATTCGAGCAGCCCGGTGCGAACGCCCCCGACAGCGCGGCCGCTCCCCCCAGATGAGCGTGTCGGGTCGCAGCACGCACCGCAAGTCGCTCGTTGCACCGCTCGGCCTGCTAGCGCTTACTTGTGGCATCCATGTGGTCCCCGCAACGGCCGCCGACAGCACCGCAGCGCCACGCCCGGGACTCCTCGTAGAACTGGCACGCGCTCGCGAGGCTCTCGATGCACGGGGCCTCTCGATCAGCGGCTTTGCCCAGCTCGATGGCTCGCACGTTCTTTCCGGGGGAGTCCCGCATCCGCTTGCTCTCGATGTCCAGCGGTTGCTCGATCTGTCGGTTACGGTCGACACGGACAAGTTGTTGGGCTGGCGAGGCGGAACGTTGTTCCTCGATGCACAGAGCCACAGTGGCGCCAGTGTGATTCCGCATCAAGTCCCGGCGATTGCCGATCCGGACAATATGGATGCCTACGCGGAGACTTCCGTGGACCGCGCATGGTTCGAGCAGGACCTGCTCGCAAGTCGCGTACGCGTGCAGCTCGGCCTGATGTACGTCGACGACCGCTTCTTCACCGTCCCGTTTGGCGAGAACTTCGTATCCCTGGATTTCTCTTCGGACGCCTCGATCAGCACCTTTGTGCTACCCACTTACCCAAAGGGCGCCTGGGGCGCGGACCTGTTCGCCCAACCGCTCCCCCGTGTCTCCGTCTCATTGGGCGTGTTCCGCGACCGGGAGACAGAGCTTGCATATCAGCCCGGCGGAGATCTGATCATCTCGGAGGAGGCGGTGCACGGTCGCTGGCACGGCCTGCCCGTGCGGCTGCAGGTCGGCGGCTGGATCGACACTGGCCGGTTTGAGCGATTCACGGGCGGCGTGACGCATCGCGCGGCGGGGACCTACTTGGTCGCGAGCGGCAGGCTTTGGCGCGCGCCGGGCGGAGACCATCGGGGCATCGGCGCGTTCGTCCAGTACGGCGACACACCGGCAACCCTCGCGCCCGTACGTCGACACTTCGGAGCGGGTCTGGTGTGGACCGGGCCGTGGTCGGCTCGCCCGCGGGACGAGTTTGGCATCGCCTACAGCGACAGCCTCCTCGCGGCACACGCCGGTTTCACGCACGGCTTCGAGAGCGAGATCGAGACCTACTACCAGATCACCATGTCGCACGGCTGGACCTTCCAGCCCGACGTCGAGTATTGGCAGCATCCCGGCGGCCGGGACACGCCCGACACGGTACTCGGGCTGATCCGGATCATGTTGAATTTTTGACCGCGCCCGTACCGGGTACCTGACCATCGGTGCGAGCGAGCAGCGACCTGAATGACTGGCGGCTGCGGGGCGTGAATGCTGGTGGCTGCTCCTTAAGGTTCGAGGACAATTGCGTGCTCGTCTGCGAAAGACTCACGCGAGGGCTTGCGGATCAGCAGCCATGTGAGCAGTGCCAGCGCGCCGATGCCACCCACCAGCGCTTCCGCGCCTGCCAGTCCACGACCACCCCAGTACTCGCCGCCCCACCCGTCCACCTGCAGCATGTAGAGCACCGGGATATTTCCAAGCGAGTTGATGATGCTGTAGCGCGTGCTGCCGCTCTTGCCGGAATCGCCCAGGAACTCCAGGACCACCGCCGTAAACATCGCGTAGCAGCAACCAACGGTGAACAGATACAGCAGAGCGCCAACGCCATAGGTCGCCGGGCGCATAGGTCCGAGCCAGAGGACCGACAGACACAAGCAGTTCACGATTGCGACGATCATGTAAAGCACCGGAGCCCTGATGCGCCGACGGATCAGAGACATCGCTGCCGCTCCCGCGGCGATCAGTAAGCCGCCGAGCAGGCCGTTGATCCAGGCGACCTGATCGCCATTGACGCCGTACTCCCGGGCGACGCCGGGGAGCAGCCCGATCGCAGCGCCGCTCCCCATGGGAAAGGTCATGCATGCGATGTACGGCAAGGCATCCGGGCGAAAGAAAGTTCTCTTGAATTCTCCCGAGATCCGCCGCATCGTTGCCCGGAAAGTATCCCCGCTGATTAGCGCCTGTCGAGGCGCCCCGAACACCACGAACGCCGGAACGGCGATCAGGGCAGCCGCCAGCAGCGCCAGCGAGTCGCGGCTCACACGTGCGCTGAGATAGATGAGCATCCACGCCGAGAGTGCTCCGAAACCCATCGCTCCGGCCTGAAACAGGCTGCTCGCGATGCGTCGGGTCCGTTCGGATTGCAGGACTCCCAACATGCCACCGGCGCTCGAGACGATGAGTTGACCAATGCATGCGGCAAGGAACGCGAGCGCTATCGCGCCGTTCGAGGACAGCCGCGGTTGCTCGAAGCTCAGCCCGATGAGCAACGCGGCCATGAGCGCGCTGCCGAGAAGCCAGGTGCGCCGACGCACGAAAAAATCCGTAATCGGACTCCAAAGGAAGTACAGACTGGTCGGAAGCGACAGCAAGCCGATGATGTGAGCCTGCATCGCGCTGCCGGCCCCCTCGCGGCTCAGAAGGTACCCCAGGACGCCTCCCTGAACGATGCCTTGCAACAACACCCCGTAGGGCGCGATGAGCAGACCAAAGATCCAGCCCCGCTCGCTCTCCGGAGTTTGCAGCTCGCTGTTCATTCAACGGCCTATGAGCACGGTCGCCATCGGCTTCCTCCACGGACTCACATTCAGGCAGAACGCAACGAACTCGTATCCGATCGCCCAAGCCGCTGCGAGGATGTAAGCCGAATGGAGCCGGCGGCGGCTGACCAGATCGCAGGCACCCAGCATCAGGATCACAAGGAAATCACCGACGTACAGCTGGACCCAGCTCCCCCAATATCCGTCACCGAGGAGTCTATCGAGGTCATTGCCTCACCAGCGCAAAATACCGACATTGGCAATGCAGAGGGTGGCAAGCATCAT